>CABUSH010000011.1 GCA_902494195.1 uncultured Collinsella sp.
CGCGCATGCACAACTCGCTGACGCGATGCGTGCCTGCCGGCGAGCGCCTGCGTGTCGTCTTCATATTCTCTCACTTCGGAAGCGCGTTGCTTCTCCTTCGCGGCCTGTTCCATAAGCTGGGCGCGAACGCGCGCCTTTCGCTCGCGCTCGCGCGCCTCGGCAAGCAGCTGCTCCCACAGAGCGGCGTCGTGCAGCTGCCAGCCCTCAAAGCCCCAGCGCTCGCGTGCGGCGCCCGGGGCGCGGTCGGTCAGAATGTTCGCGGCCTCCAGCAGCAGGCCGCCGCCGGCGCACGAGGCATCGATCAGCGTGGGGAGGGCTTCGTTCTCGTAATCGTCGGCCGTCAGCTCGCGCTCGCATAGTGCGGTCCAGCCGACCTGCGCCAGCACCAGGGCGGCGTAGTCGGGGCGCAACACGTGCGCACCCTCGCCGGCACGGGTCGCCGCGGGCGGCAGGCGCTTGAACAGTGGGTCGCCCGAAAGGTCCAGGCTGATGCTCGCGCGGCGCTGGCGCAGCGAAAGCAACAGGTGAACGTCGGGATCGGCAGCGTCGACATCGGCGCGACGGCCCGTGGTCTCGGCCAGACGGTCGCACAGCGCGTCCTTGGCGCGCAGGGCCGAGAAGCGCGTGTTGCGCAGCTGCTCGGTCACGCCGCGGGCGGTGATGGCGATGGTGGCGCCGGGGCGGATGACGGTCTCCCAGGCGATGTCGTAAACGCTGTCGTACAGTTCATCGGCATCCTGCGCCTCAAAGCGCCCGAGTACCACGAACACACGGCTCGCCAGGCGCGACCACAGGCACGCTCGATAGCCCTGCTCAAGCTCGCCCTCAAATGTAGCGCGGCCCTTCAGCCGGCGAACATGCGAAAGCCCGAGGCGTTTAAGCTCATCGGCGAGTGCGGACTCAAAGCCTTCGGGGCAGCTTGCGTAAAATTCCATGGGTGACCTCTCTGGTTGCGTCGCTCCATTATATGATGGATGCTTCGTTTGCCCTTATCCTCGAAAGGAACCCATATGATTGATGCGTGTCCCGAACCCGCTGTGCTCTTTTTTGACGTGGACGGCACGCTGACGTCGTTCGATCCCGACAACATGACCGACAAGGACTTTTCGGCGGTTCGCCCCTCGCAGGCGGTCGTCGAGGCGTTTCATCGTCTGCGCGACGCGGGACACAAGGCGTTTATCTGCACGGGTCGCCCCCTGTGGCTCATCGCCGATAGCTTGCGTGCGCTCGACCCCGCGGGCGTCGTTGCCATGGCGGGCGCCACGCTCGAGGTCGAGGGCCGCGTGGTGTATGAGGACTGCTTTGACGAAGACATTGTTGAGGAGCTTGCACGCCGTATGGCCGCGGCAGGGATTGAAGCCTTTTTCGAGACCAACGTGGCTACTTTTGCCCTGGAACCCGCGGGTGTTGAGCAGTCGTCTCTGATCGGCACTTCTGTGGTGCACAGCACCGAGGAAATGCGCGTCGACGGCCGTCTGCGCGTGGGCAAGGTAGGCATCGTCGCGAGCGACCTGGCTCGCGTAGCCAACGATGATGGCTTTATCGATCGCGAGTTTGAGCTGTGCAACACCGGTGGCCAGAATCGCGAGCTGAGTCCCAAGGGCATCGACAAGGGCGTGGGCGTGGCGCGAGCGCTGGCGTATCTGGGCCGTGAGGGAAATGCGCGCACCTTTGGCTTTGGCGATTCGGGTAACGACCTGGGCATGCTCGCTGCGGTCGAGACGGCTGTCGCCATGGGCAACGCCATGCCCGAGGTCAAGGCGCTCGCCGACTACGTGACTGATGATGTCGCACACGACGGCACCGTCACAGCGATGCAGCATTTCGGCCTCATCTAATGAATCCCGCGTTCTGACGTTTGCTTAAACTGCGACTCTTTGCTTTTGCATGCTCAATCGATTTATCAATCCAAACACTGAGGTGTTTATACCGTTCGCCGAGAAGATAAAAAACCGCAGTTAACGCCTTGATAAACGTAGGTAAAGTGTTTATCAGTTTATCGGCCGTATGCTAACGAAAGGAATCAGGCAGATGGCAATCAAGGTGTTCGCTGACGGTGCAAACCTCGAGGGCATGCTCGACATGTACGAGAACGGCAACGTTCAGGGTTTCACGACCAACCCGTCCCTTATGAAGAAGGGCGGCGTGACGGATTACCGCGCGTTTGCCAAGGAGGTCCTGACCCATATCACCGATGTGTCCGTCTCGTTTGAGGTCTTTGCCGACGACGTCGAGACCATGGAGGTCGAGGCGCGCGAGATCGCTACCTGGGCCGAGAACGTCTACGTCAAGATTCCGTGCGTGACCACCAAGGGCGAGTCCACCGCCGAGCTGGTCCGCAAGCTTTCCGCTGACGGCGTCAAGGTCAACGTCACTACCATCTTTACGCCTAAGCAGGTCGATGAGATGGTCGAGGCCGTTGACACCGAGACGCCGTCCATTATCTCGCTCTTTGCCGGCCGTATTGCCGATACCGGCGTCGATCCCATTCCGTTTATGACGGAGTCGGTCAAGAAGGCCGCCGCCAAGCCCAACTGTGAGGTCCTGTGGGCGTCCACGCGCGAGCTCATTAACATTTACCAGGCAGAAGCCTGCGGTTGCCAGATCATCACGGTGCCCAACAGCATCCTGGCCAAGCGCAAGAACATCGGTCGCGACCCGTACGAGGTCTCGCTCGACACCGTGCGCGGCTTTGCCAAGGATATCGCCTCGCTCGGCTTTCATATTCTGCCGTAAGCAAGGGTACCCCCTGTAGCGACGTGCAAAATCGCGAGTATTCAGCAAGGTAAAGGTCTTTATCAGTTAACCGAAGCATGGAACGGCCCCCGTTCTGGCTCTAATGTCGCTAAAACGGGGGCTGTTTTTTGAGGTTATTGTCTCTGAGGGGCATCCGGAACGGTGGAATTTGCAGAATACTCGCGATTTTGCACATCGCTACAGGGGGTACCTTTGCTTTGGCGGTTTACTTCCCCTGCACCATGGTGAGCGAGATCTTCTTGCGGTCGCGATCGACCTTCTCTACCCACACCTTGACCGTGTCACCGACGCGCACCACGTCGCTCGGGTGCTTGACAAAGCGGTTGGCCAGCTTGGAGATATGCACGAGGCCGTCCTGGTGCACGCCCACGTCGACGAACGCGCCAAAGTCGACGACGTTGCGCACCGTGCCCTTGAGTTCCATGCCGGGCTTTAGGTCGTCGATGGAAAGCGCTGAGCGGCTAAAGACCACCTCGGGTGCGTCGTCTCGCGGGTCGCGACCGGGCTTCTTGAGCTCGTTGACGATGTCGATGAGCGTGAGGGTGCCGCAGTTCAGATCGCTAGCCAGCGTCGAGATGCTGCCCAGACGGCGCTCGATGTCGGGCACGCCGCCGCGGCTGAGCTCGCTGGCTTTAACGCCTGCGCGCTCCAGGACGGACGTGGCCACCTCGTAGCTCTCGGGGTGGACGCTCGTTGCGTCGAGTGGGTTCTTGCCGCCGCTGATGCGCAAAAAGCCCGCGGCGTTCAGATATGCCTTGGGTCCCAGCTTGGGGACCTTCTTAAGCTGACGGCGATCGGTAAAGGCGCCGTTTTCCTCGCGGTAGGTCACGATGTTTTTGGCCACGCTCGGCGTAATGCCCGATACATATCCCAGCAGACTTGCGCTCGCGGTGTTTACGTCGACGCCTACGCGGTTGACGACGTCCTCCACCACGTGGCCCAGAGTGCGCGAGAGCTCGGCCTGGTCAAGGTCGTGCTGGTACTGGCCCACGCCGATAGACTGGGGCGGAATCTTGACGAGCTCTGCCAACGGGTCCTGCAGGCGACGGCCCAGGCTCATGGCGCCACGCACGGTGACGTCCAGGTCGGGATATTCCTGGCTGGCGAGCTCGGAGGCGGAGTACACCGACGCGCCGGCCTCGTTGACGATGGTGTATCGCAGCCCAGGCGCCTGCTCGGCGATGAACTCCGAGACGACTTCCTCGGTCTCGCGGCTGGCGGTGCCGTTGCCGATGACGATGGTGTTGACGCTGTCCTTTTTGACGAGGCGGGCGAGCTCGCGCTTGGTGCCGGCGACGTCGTGGCGCGGCTTGGTGGGGTAGACCACGCCGTGGTCGAGCAGCTTGCCGGTCTCGTCCATGACGGCGACCTTGCAGCCGGTGCGGTAGCCCGGATCGAGCGCGAGCACGCGGGCGCCGCGCACGGGGCGCGCCGAGAGCAGGCCCTCGAGATTCTTGGCAAAGACATTGATGGCCTCGGTCTGAGCGCGAACGGTGAGTTTGGCGCGGGCTTCGCGCTCCAGCGAGGGGGCCATGAGGCGCTTGTAACCGTCGGCGATGGCGGCATCGAAGATGGGCGCGAAGACGCCCTGACGGCGGGGCCAACGGCTGCCGAGGCGTGCCGTGGCGGCAGCACCGTCGACGTTCACGCGCACGCGGAGCTTGCCCTCGCGCTCACCGCGGTCGATAGCCAGCACGCGGTGGTTGGGTATACGGCGCAGCGGCTCATCATAGCTGTAGTACGGCTCGTAGGGGGTCTTCTCGGTGGGGTCGGTGGCCTCGACGACGATATCGGCGGTGTTTTGCGTAAAAGCGCGCAGGTCGGCGACGTTCTCGGGGTCCTCGGCCACCGTCTCGGCCACGATGTCCGCCGCGCCGGCGAGCGCCTTCTCGGGCGTGTCGAAGCCGGCTTCCTCGTTGACGTAGGCCGCGGCGGCGTCGAGTGCGCTGCCCTTGGCCGAGGCCTGCATGATGATCATGTTGGCAAGCGGCTCCAGGCCTGCCTCGCGGGCCTTCTGCGCGCGGGTCATGCGCTTTTTGCGGTAGGGCTTGTAGAGGTCCTCGACACGCTGGAGCTGCGTGGCCTCGCGAATCTGCTGCTCGAGCTCGGGCGTGAGCTTGCCCTGGGCGTCGATGAGCAGAATGACGTCCTCTTTGCGCTGTTCAAGATTGCGCAGGTAGGACAGGCGCTCGTCGAGTGCGCGCAGGGCGACGTCGTCCATGCCGCCCGTTGCTTCCTTGCGGTAGCGCGAGATAAAGGGGATGGTGTTGCCCTCGTCGATGAGCTTGACGGCTGCCTCGATGTTGGCGGCCTTAAGGTTGAGCTCGTGGGCGAGCTGGGCGATAAGATCCATGGGACTCCTTGCGTTTAAGGTGCGTTTGCAGCACAGGGCTACCAAGGATACCACCCGCCACTCCACCCAAGTAGTCATTTTGGGACGGGGCTCTTTTAGCCACTTTTGCCGCCCCGTCCCAGAAAAATCGCCGGCAAGGTACCAAAAAGCCCCGCGGGCAGGAGGCTGCTCGCGGGGCAAAGAAGAGGGGCTTGTTGGTGGCGGACCGAAGGGTTCGGCATGGGGGTTTCTGCCGCGGTCGCTCTTAAGGCATTACAGCTCGACGAGCTGGCCGGTCTCGGCGGCCTCCTTGATAGCGTTAAGCAGCGTGAGCGTCTTGACGTTATCGGCGGGGGTCACGACGGGCTCGACCTCGCGGCGGACGACCTTCACAAAGTGCTTGAGCTGCATCTTGTGCGGCAGCGCCGGGTCCACGGCCGGGATCTCCATCTGCAGCGGCTTGTGCCAGTTAGAGGCGCCGTCGTAGGAGAACTGGTGCAGGCGGGGCAGCGACAGGGCGCCCTTAGTGCCGCCGATAAAGTAGGCGTCGGCGTCGAAGGGGCGGTACTGCGGATCCTCGCGAGCGGTTGCCTCCCAGTTCCAGGGGCTAGCGGTGGCGTCGGAGATGGTCATGCTTGCGAGCGCGCCATCGGCAAAACGGACGTTGACCACGGCGGAGTCCTCGGTCTCAAAACCGCGGGCGTCGCTGGACTGCATACCCTGGACGGCAACGGGCTCGCCCAGCAGGTAGCGGAGCAGGTCGACGTCGTGAACCAGGTTGACCAGGATCGGGCCGGCACCCTTCTTACGGCGCCACTCGACGTCGAAGTACTCGTCATTCTTATAGATCATGTAGTGGAAGCTCGACACGGTGAGCTTGCCCAGCTCGCCGGACTCGATGATCTCCTTGGCCTTGTTGACGAAGGGGTTGTGGCGACGGTGCTGACCTACGAGCACGGGCACGCCGGCGGTCTCGGCCTCGGCGGCGAAGGCCTGGGCATCCTCGAGATCGTTGGAGATCGGCTTTTCGACCAGCGGCACGATGTTGCGCTTCACGGCCTCGCGGGCAACGCCCAGGTGCAGGTCGTTGGGGGTGGCGATAATGACGGCCTCGGGCTTGACCTCGTCCATCATCTGAGCGGGATCGGTGTAAAACGGCACGCCGGCGGCCTCGGCCGTGGCGCGGGCGCCCTCAAAGGCGTCGGCGATGGCGACGAGCTCGGCCTCGGGCTCCTCGGTGACAAAGCGGATGTGGTTGCGGCCCATGGCGCCGGCGCCGATAACGGCAATGCGGACGGGGTTGAGCTCAGACATTTCGACTCCTTAATACTGGTGACCGGTGGAATGCGACAAAGGGGCCGTCCCTTTGTCGCATCGGTAAAACTAGGCAGACTTCTTCTTGCTGTCGGAGACCATCATGTAGACGGTGAGCACGACGGCGATGGCGGCGATCACAATGGCGCCGTAGAAGGACTGCTGGTAGGCGGCGCTGCCGGCCTCGGCGTGATACAGCACGGCGGTGATGGGCTGGCTGATCCAGGTGGAAGCGGCATAGCCCAAAAACATGATGCCGTAGTTGACACCGATGTTGCTGGTGCCAAAGGCGCCACCGGTGAGCGGCGGGTAGATGACGAGCAGGGCGCCAAAGCTAAAGCCGAGCAGGGCGAGCGCAACAAAGAACATGGCCTGCGTAAAGCTCATCGACATGATGACGAGTGCGACGATGGTGACGACAAGGCTGATGAGCAGCGACTTATAGGCGCCGAGCTTGTCGATGATCTGGCCAAAGGACAGACGGCCAACCAGGTTGGCGCAGGTGTTGACGGAGACCACCACACCGCCGAGGGCGACGGCCGCGGCGCTCGTGGGGTCGGCGAAGAGCTGAACGGCGGCGATGGAGGCAACCTTGCCCACGAGCAGGGTGCCCGCGGTGGCGGCAAAGGCGAAGGTGACGATGAGGACCCAGAAGCGCGGGGTCTTGACCATCTCGCCCGGGGTGAGGTCGCCGAAGGTGCCGGCATGTGCGCCACCCTTGGGGGCCTCGAAGCCCTCGGGCAGCCAGCCGGCCTTGGGGGCCTTCAGGAACAGGGCGGAGGCGGCGATCGTCACAAAGAAGATGACGCCGAGTGCCTTGAGGGCGCCAAAGATGCCCAGGCTCGGGATGAGCAGCGAGGCGAGCACCGGGGACAGCACGGCGGGACCGGCGGTCGAAGCGGCCAGGGTGATGCCGGAGGCGAGACCCTTCTTGTCGATGAACCACTTTTGGCCGGTGGTGAGCGCCGGGTTGTAGCCCAGGCCGTTGCCGATGGCGGCGACAAGCGAGAACCACAGGTAGAACTGCCACGGCTCGGTGACGGTGCCGGACATGAACCAGCCCAGGCCGTAGCACACGGCGGCGGCGATCACGACGTTGCGCGGGCCGATCTTGTCGGAGATGCGGCCGGCGAAGATGCCCGTCACGGCCATGATGGTCTGAAAGACCGGGAAAGCCCAGGTAAGAGCGCTCGACCACTCGGGGTAGACGGCGAGCAGGTTCTTGCTCACGACTGAATACAGCGCGATGGAGCTGATGAAGAACATGGTGACGCACGCGGCGGAAAGCACGACGGCGCGACCCTTGTTGGAGTTGGTGGAAGCCATTGGACTCTTTCTAATCGATACGGGGGGAGGAGCGGGCGTGTCCGCGGGACCTCCCTGTCAGGTTGGTTTACTGGTCAGTCGGCTTGGCGACGCCGGACTCATCGGACCAGAGCTCGACACCCTTGTTCTTAAGGTAGTTGTCGGCATAGGCGCGACGGCCGCCGGGCTTGGCGGTGAGGTCGCCCATCATGTTGGAGAAGCCGCCATCGACCTTGATGGCGTCGCCGGTGGTAAAGTCCGAGCGCGTGGACGCCAGGAACATGACGGCGTTGGCGATATCGTTGACCTCGCCGATGCGGCGCGTGGCAATGAGGCGGCTGCGGCTCTTTTCGACTTCGGGGTCGGCGTAGAAGTTGGCTGACATCGGGGTCTTAACGAAGCAAGGCTCGACGCAGTTGGAGCGGACGCCGTAGGGGCCCCACTCGGCGGCGAGCATCTTGGACATCATGTTGACGCCGGCCTTGGTGGAGCTGTACACGCCCGAGAACGTCTCGGGGGAGTGGCTGGCGACGGTCGAGATGTGCACCAGGCGGCCCTGGCCGGCCTTGATCATCTCGCGACCAAAGCGCTGCGAGGTGATGAAGTAGCCGGTGAGATTGACGTTGATGACCTCATTCCAGTCGGAGAGCGGCAGGTCCTCCATGGCGGCGAAGCGCAGGATACCGGCGGTGTTGACGAGGACGTCGACGCGGCCGAAGTTGGCGATGGTGGCGTCGACAGCAGCCTGAACCTCGGCCTCGTCGGTGGCGTTCATCTTGAAACCCTCGGCGTGGATGCCAAACTCGGCAGCTAGGTCGGCGGCAGCGGCCTTGACCTTCTCCTCGTCCAGGTCGAGCATGACGACGTTGGCGCCATTGCGGGCGAACTCGCGGCAGATCTCGGCGCCCATACCGCCGAGCGCGCCAGTCACGGCGCAGACATCGCCCTCGAGCTTAAGCCAATTGCTCATAGGAACTTCCCTTCTTGTGCCTCCCGGTGGGTCGCTCCCATTAACCGACCCACGTGGTTTTCGCTGGTTATCGTATGCTTTGCATTTGCGCAGGTGAATTGCATATTTGTTAGAATAGCGTTAACCGTAGGTTTATACTATGCGATGCAGTTTATTCTCAATTGAGCTCGTGACCTGCGAAAACAACCCCCTGTGGCACCATGCGGTCACGGGCGCGAAAACGGGAGATTGACGTGTACGATCGACGACTTGAGGCCATATCGGCCGCCGCGGAGCTGGGAAGCTTCTCGCGTGCGGCGGCAAAATTGCGCGTGTCGACCCCGGCGCTCGTCAAGCAGGTGTCGGGCTTCGAGGCCGAGTTCGGCATCACGCTGTTCGAACGCTCGCACTCGGGCGTCAAGGTGACGCCGGCCGGCGCACTGCTGGTGGACGACGCGCGCTCGATCATGCGGCAGTCCGAGGACGCGCTGCGCCGTGCTCGACGTGCGGCGGGTGACGGCGGTGCCGTGCGCCTGGGCGTGTCGATGATGTGTCCGGGGCGCCAAACGCTGTCGATGTGGACGGGCATCCACGATCTGGAGCCGTCGCTGCGATTTGAGATTGTGCCGGTAAGCGACCTCTACGACGAGCGCGAGACAGTCATGCGTAGCTTGGGCCGCGAGGTCGATGTGGTGCAGTCGAGTTTTTCTACCCCACGCTGGGGTGATGCCTGCCAAAAGCTCCGCATTGTCAACGTGCCGTTTTATATCGACCTGCCGCGCACGAGCCCGCTGGCGCGCAAGAATCGCATTTCGGTTGCCGACTTGGAGGGCATGCGTCTACGCGTACTGCGCCACGGCAACGACGCCATGGACAGCCTGCGCATCGACCTTTTGGCCGACGGCGGCGTGGACGTGATCGACGTGGATAGCTTTGACTTTGCGCTCTTTAACGAGGCAGAGGAAAAGGGTGACGCGGTACTCACCTGCGGAGCGTGGTCAGGGGTGCACCCTGCCTTTGTGGGCGTGCCGTTCCTATGCGGACGCGAGGTGCCGGTCTTTCTGCACTACCCGCTCGAGCCCACCCTCCAAGTCCAAAAATTCGTCAACGCCATGGCCCAGCTTCTCAAGTAGCCAAAAGAGCCCCGTCCCAAATTAGCTACCTTTTGCTACGGGTTTAGCGGTTCTCGCGTTGCGACCCGGCTGCCTCGGCTGTCTTTACGCGGTTCTTGTCGATGTACATGTTTTTGTCGGCCTGGGAAAAGAGTTCGCGCATCGTAGGAGGTTCATCAAAATCGTTGGAAAGCGCGTAGCCCACCGCATAGCTGATAGGCATGTCGGGGTGAGCCTCGGAACACTCGTTCACGTTCGCACGAACCCGAGCGAGACAGGACTCCACGGCAGCTCGATCGGTATCCCGCAGCACCGCGATAAACTCATCGCCACCGTCGCGGCCCACAAAGCAGGTCTCGGACGCCACGCACCCCAGCTGCTGGGCAAAAGAACGGATGTATTCGTCGCCTTTCTCGTGGCCGAAGTTGTTATTGACCGTATGCAGATTGTTAAGGTCGAAGACGCACACCGCAACGGGCGCCTCCGCGGAGACAGGCTGCTCCTGCCCCAAGATCTCCTCGCACTTGTTCTTGTTGGGCAGTCCCGTGGCTTCGTCGAGATAGACTTTGCTCTGCAGCTCGCGATTGAGCGCGGCGGTTCGCACCGCGCGAACAAGCTCGACCGCAAAGGTCGCCACCAAGCCCACGATGTCGATGATCACCAAGCCCTCGAGATAGTTGAGCGCCGACGCCTTCTCCTGAGAGTAGTCCTCTGCGAGTCGCGTAGCATCGTCGCAAATGCCAAAGAACTCCTCGCTCATGGCGATGATGTCGGTGTTCCCGTAGCCAACTTCGCGCACGCGGATGATCTCGGTGCAAAGCTCATCAAAATAATTTGCAAGCTCGGTCATTTTTGCCTGATACTCATCGTCGTCGAGACGGACGAGGTTGAGGTCGTCACTTCCGTAACGCAAACCGTTGATGTATGAATCCACGGCTTTGAGCAGGTCATCTTGAGGCTGGCTCGCATCCTCGAGCTTAACGATTCGCTGCGTGGTACCGCGCACCAGACCGGCGTAGTTGACCACGCGCGCCGTGCCCTGGATATCGGAGACGAGCAGCATAACATTGATGAAGAAGAAGATGAGAACTGTCGTGAGCACCATCATGAGCAGGCGCACCGCCTGGCTGGCCTTCTTGGCGACAGAAGTATTCACAAGTTCACTCCCCTAAATGACAAAAGAGCAGGTAGCACGCAGTGTGCTGAAATTTATGGGTGGTTAACTCTACCATATGGGCCAACAGCCTCAAACTGCAGTAGACGCTCGTTCAAATTGGCGTGACGCTTGCCTTGTTGTTCTTGGCCTGGCTGCGCTATCGGACATGCTTCTGGTCTTGGATCACCATGGGAAAGCTCATCCCGTTTTGTGCGTCTAGAGTGGGATGCGGCTTCCCAAAGGTGCCGTTAGGGGAAACTACATCCCGGTTTACCCCCTTGAAATGGGATGCAGTTTCCCGGAGGGGGTCCAGCGGGAAACGGCATCCCATTCTGGGTCCGAAAAGTGGGATACGGTTTCCGGCCGGCATGAAAAAAGCCCCCACAGCTCATATGAACTGCGGGGGCTTATGCGTTGCGGCGTAGTTCCGGGTTGCCAGATCTACTCCAGCTCAAACGCTCCGGTGTAGAGCTGGTAGTAGTATCCGCGCTTGGCGATCAGCTCGTCGTGGTTACCGCGCTCGATGATGCGGCCGTGGTCCAGGCAGATGATCGCGTCGGAGTTGCGCACGGTGGACAGGCGGTGCGCGATGACAAACGTCGTGCGACCTTCCATGAGCTTGTCCATGCCCGCTTGCACGATAGCCTCGGTGCGGGTGTCGATGGAGCTCGTGGCCTCGTCCAGAATCATTGCCGGTGGATCGGCGACGGCAGCACGTGCAATCGAAATCAGCTGGCGCTGGCCCTGCGACAGCTGTGCGCCGTTGCCGGTGAGCATCGTGTCGTAGCCGTCGGGCAGGCGGGTGATAAAGTCGTCTGCGCCGGCGAGCTTTGCCGCCGCGATGCACTCCTCGTCGGTGGCGTCTAGGTTGCCGTAGCGGATGTTGTCCATCACGGTGCCGGTGAACAGGTTCACGTCCTGCAGCACGACGCCCAGCGAGCGGCGCAGATCGGCCTTGCGGATCTTGTTGACGTTGATGCCGTCGTAGCGAATCTTGCCGTCGGCGATGTCATAGAAGCGGTTGATGAGGTTGGTGATGGTCGTCTTACCGGCACCGGTGGCGCCGACAAACGCGACCTTCTGACCCGGCTTGGCAAACACGGACACGCCGTGCAGCACCTCGTGGTCGGGCGTGTAGCCAAAGTCGACGTTGTCCATGACCAGGTCGCCGCGCAGCGGTACGTACTCGATCTCGCCGGTTGCGCGGTGCGGATGTTTCCATGCCCACATGCCGGTGTGGTGGTCGGCCTCCTCGAGCTGCCAGGTATCGGGGTTCACCTGCGCGTTGACGAGCGTCACATAGCCTTCATCGGTTTCGGGCTTCTCGTCGATGAGCTCAAAGATGCGGTCGGCGCCGGCGAGGCCCATGACCACGGCGTTGATCTGCTGCGAGATCTGACCGATCTGTCCGCAGAACTGCTTGGTCATGTTGAGGAACGGCACCACGACGGCGATGGACAGTGCCATGCCCGAGATGCTCAGGTTGGGCACGCCCAGCGCCAGGAAAATGCCGCCTGCCAGTGCGACTAGCACGTAGAGCAGGTTGCCCAGATTCATAAGGATGGGCATGAGGATGTTGGCGTACATGTTGGCCTTCTGCGAGACCTCGAAGAGCTTTTCGTTGCGCTCGTCAAAATCGGCCTCGGCGGCAGACTCGTGGCAGAATGCCTTGACGACCTTCTGGCCATTCATGACTTCCTCGATATGGCCCTCGACCACGCCGAGCTCGGTCTGCTGTGCAATAAAGAAACGCGCGGAGTTGGAGCCGAGCAGCTTGGTCATAAAGGTCATAAAGACGACGCCGGCCACAATGACCAGGCACATCCACACACTGTAGTACAGCATGATAAAGAACACCGTGACGATGACGATGGTCGTCATGAGCAGGTTGGGCAGCGACTGGCTGATCATCTGGCGCAGCGTGTCGATGTCGTTGGTGTAGTGGCTCATGATGTCGCCGCGCTGGTGCGTGTCGAAGTAGCGGATCGGCAGGTCCTGCATGCGGTTAAACATCTTCTCGCGCAGCTTCTCGAGCGAGCCCTGCGTAACGATGGCCATGGCGCGGTTCCAGAAGAGCGAGGACAGGATGCCGACGCCGTAGATGCAGGCGAGGGTGGTCACGAGCTGTGCGATCTTGGGCTGCGCGGCTTCCCAATCGCCCGACTGCCACGATTCGCTAATAATCTGCAGGGCGCTCTGAAGGAAGGTCGCGCCGATGGAGTTGATGATGGCGCAGAGCACCACGCCGCCGACGACGAGGGGCAAAAGCACGGGGTAGAAGCCAAAGAGCGTCTTGATGAGGCGCGACATGGTGCCGCCCTTGCGGTTGAGCGCGCGCTCGGCGGTCGTTGCCTTACTCATGTGCCTCGCCTCCTTCCTGGGTCTGAGCTTGCGTTACGGATGCCTCGGTGTCGGCCTCGCTGGCCCCTTCGCCCTCGGCAGACATCTTGTTTTGCGAGGTAAAGGTCTCGCGGTAGATCTCGCTTGTCTTAAGCAGCTCGTCATGGTTGCCGATCTGAGCGATGCGGCCGCCCTCCATGACGATGATGCGGTCTGCGTCCTGCACGGAGCTGATGCGCTGGGCGATGATGAGCTTGGTCGTGTTAGGCAGATAGCTTGCCAGCCCTGCGCGGATCTTGGCGTCGGTCTTGGTGTCGACGGCGCTGGTGGAGTCGTCCAGGATCAAGATCTTGGGGCGACGCAGCAGAGCGCGCGCAATGCACAGGCGCTGCTTCTGACCGCCCGAGACATTGGAGCCGCCCTGCTCGATCCAGGTGTCGTAACCCTTGGGGAAGCCGTCGACAAACTCATCGGCGCAGGCCAGATGTGCCGCCTCGCGGACTTCCTCGTCGGTGGCGTTCGGGTCGCCCCAGCGCAGATTCTCGGCGATGGTGCCGCTAAACAGCACGTTTTTCTGCAGCACCATGGCGACCTGGTGGCGCAGTGCGTCCAGGTCGTAGTCGCGCACGTCCATGCCGCCCACGCGCACGGTGCCCTCGGTGGCGTCGTACAGGCGGGCGATGAGGTTTACGAGCGTGGACTTGGCCGAGCCGGTACCGCCGATGATGCCGATGGTCTCGCCGCTCTTAATGTGCAGGTCGATATCGTCGAGCGCCTGGCGCTTCGCATGCGCGGAATACTTAAAGCTCACGTGGTCAAAGTCGATGGAGCCGTCGGCAACCTCGAGCACGGGCTCGGCGGGATCGGCGATCGTGGGCTCGGCGACCAGCACCTCGGTAATGCGGTGTGCCGATTCGTCGGCCATGGTCACCATGACAAAGATCATCGACAGCTGCATCAGGCTCATAAGGATCTGGAAACCATAGGTAAAGATCGAGGAGAGCTGGCCCACGTCGAACAGCGTGCCCTGGCTCGTGATGATGAGCTTGGAGCCCAGGTAGATGATGACGACAAACGCGCCGTTGACGCAGATGTTCATCATGGGGTTGTTAAAGGCGAGCAGCTTCTCGGCGCGGGTGAAGTCCATCTGGACGTCGCGTGCGGCGGTCGCGAACTTCTCCTTCTCAAAGTCTTCGCGCACGTAGCTCTTGACCACGCGCATGCCGGTGACGTTTTCCTCGACGGACTCGTTAAGGGCGTCGTACTTGTGGAACACGCGCGAGAAGATGGGGCGCACCTTAAAGATGATAAAGAACAGTCCAAAGCCCAGCAGCGGAATGATGACCAGGTAGACCATGGCAACGCTGCCGCCCATGATAAACGCCATGGTAAAGGCGAAGATCAAGACCAGCGGCGCGCGCACGGCGATACGGATGATCATCATAAAGGCCTGCTGCACGTTGTTGATGTCGGTGGTCAGGCGCGTGACGAGCGAGGAGCTCGAGAACTCATCGATGTTGGCAAAGCTGAACGTCTGGATCTTGTAGAACAGGTCGTGACGCAGGTTCTTGGCGAAGCCGCAACTCGCATGGCTGCAGGTGACGCCGGCAGCGGCACCAAAAGCGAGCGACGTCAGCGCGATGAGCACCAAAAAGCCCGCGGTTGGTAGCATCTCGGCTACGGTGGCGCCGTCTTTGATGGCGTCGATCAGGTTGGCGGTGATAAATGGAATCAGCATCTCGCAGAGCACCTCGCCAAGCACGAGCAACGGCGTGGCAACGGTGACTTTCATATAGTCGCGGATGCTGCCCATGAGGGTTTTAATCATCCAGTTCCTCCCAGGTTACGCGGATTTTATCGAGCATTTCGGCGAGGTCCTCACGCTCGTCGTGGGTGAGCGCGCTAAAGGCCCGTTTTCTAAAGCGGATGCGGGCCGCCTGGTCGATGCGGGCGTTTTCCCGGCCGGTTTCGGTCAGGCGAATGGTGAGTTGCCGTCGATCCTTGGGGTTACGGCTGCGCTCGATGAGACCGTTGACCTCGAGCTTGGACAGGATCTCGGAAAGCGACCCCGGCTTGAGGTCAAAGTGCATGCCGAGTTCCTGCTGCGACATCTCGCCGCCGGGCTGCTTGGCCAGCAGGCAGATGATGGGCGCCTTGCCGGACACGCCTCCGCCATGAAAATGCATGTAATGGCCGCAAAAGCCCAGGCCGCTCAGGATGCGCTTGGCGAGTTTGTCTTCGGCGCTGACCGCTTCGGGTATGTCTACCGGTTGCGACGGGTCACCGCCGGGCTCATGCGGAAGGACGAGTGGTTCAACACACATATCTAAGCTTCGCTCCTTTCCTTAGTTAGGTAGATGAATTGTTTTGTGCCTAACTAATTTAGGAGCGCATAGATTGATTGTCAAGGTACCAAACTAGTGGTTACGCGGTTTTACCAAACCGCGTAACGGCTCGACGCTGCAAACCCGCCAGAGCGGCAATCTGCCTTTCAACTTCGGCGGCATGATAGTCGTTGGGGACGTTCTTGTTTGCCTAGTCATTTAAGAACGTCCCCAACGACTAACTTAAAAACTATGCCGGATTACGGGGCTGAACGACGGATTGCCGACCATGCCGAAATTGGTAAAAAGAAAACCGCAGGTAGAAGGCTCGCTATGATTTGAAAATAGGGGGTGTGGTTGGCTCATTCAGGTTCAGCCCCGTAATCCGGCATAGTTTTGAAATGGCACTGAATAAGTGGCGGCAAATGAGCCGCAATGAAGCAAGCTAGCCCCTCGTTTCCGAAACCTTTCCGCAACAATTTGCCCTTCGTGCCGCTCGACTCCGCTCACAACGCCTCCTGCGCTACACTTAGTCGCACTGTGGCGCTACTGCGCCGCGCCCGACTCAAGGGGGACACTCATGAAGAATACTCAGCTGCTGCTGATTAACGATATGTGCGGCTACGGCAAGGTCGCGCTTTCCGCCATGCTGCCGGTGCTGTCGCACATGGGCTACCGTATCCATAACCTGCCGACGGCGCTCGTTTCCGACACGCTCAACTACCCCAAGTTCTACATCCACGACACCACCGAGTACGTGCGTCAAAGCCTCGCTATCTGGGAGGAGCTCGGCTTTGAGTTCGATGCCATCTCCACCGGCTTTATCGTGACCGAGGAAGAGACGCGCATCATCTCGGACTTTTGTCACCGCCGCGCGCAAAAGGGCACCAAGGTGTTCGTCGACCCCATCATGGGCGACAACGGTAAGCTCTACGCCGGCGTGCCCGAGTCCACGATTGGCCTTATGCGGCACCTGCTGGAGTGCGCAGACTACGCGGTACCCAACTATACTGAGGCGTGCCTGCTTGCCGATAGGCCTATCGCCGAGCAAATTACGCCCGATGAGGCCCGTGACCTTGTGGACGCCGTGCGCGAGCTGGGTGCCAAATCTGTGGTCATTACGAGCGCCGTTGTCAATGGCACGAACGCGGTTATCGGTTACGACCATGTGGCGGGGGAGTACTTTACGATTCCCTTTGAGCTCATTCCGGTCTATTTCCCGGGCACGGGTGACACGTTTTCGGCGGTGCTCGTCGGCCGCGTTATGTCGGGTTGGAGTCTGCAGCGCGCGACGTCCGATGCCATGCGTGTGGTGGCTGAGCTTATCGAGCGCAATGCCGACCAAGAGGACAAGTCGGCTGGCCTTCCCATCGAGGCCTGCCTGGATGTGGTTGACCATGAGTAATGCTGGCGAGGGCGGCATCAAGCCTGCGGGCGAGAACAAGCCGCTCGGCGCGCCGCGTGGCAAGCGTCCGCGTATCCGCGTGAGCTGCGTGGACCAGCTGGGTGCGTGCCGCTGCCACCATGGTCATAAGCCGGGCGATGTCTTCGACTTCGATCGCGATCGCGGCAAGATGTGCGCCATGGCCTGCCACGTGGGCTTTCCCTATATCGATATCCTGCGCTATGGCGGAAATGTGCCCGGCAACGAGCCCGGCACGGCAAAGTTCTGCTGCCCCGAGGTCGATACGCTGAACGTCTGGCTCGCTGAAATCGTCGACGAGTAGT
The DNA here is from genome assembly GCA_902494195.1 of uncultured Collinsella sp. Classification (GTDB taxonomy): domain Bacteria; phylum Actinomycetota; class Coriobacteriia; order Coriobacteriales; family Coriobacteriaceae; genus Collinsella. The sequence goes on from CABUSH010000011.1 coordinate 17,318, forward strand.
TGAGCGCAATGTGACAAAGGGACAGTTCTTTTGTCACATTCGCGGGTGGTGTCCCTTCTTTTTGCTTATAATCTCAAATCTCTGCATTTCATCCGATTTTAGGTTCTAAAAATTCTGCGTTTCATCGATAATCAAGCGTACAAAACTTTGCATTTCATTCGATGACACCGAGGGGAGAGCCTATGCTGCGTAGGAAAATAGCGGCAGAGCTGGAGCGTTGGCTGAAGTCTTCCGAGCAAAAGGCCTTGTTCATTACGGGTTCTCGCCAGATTGGCAAAAGCTATTCGATTCGCGCATTTGGCAAAGCTAACCATGCAACCTATATCGAGCTTAACCTCATGGAAAACCGCCAGGCAAAAGATGCTCTTCTCGAGGCGCGGGATGCCGATGATTTCATCAGCAGGGTGACGCTTCTTTCGGGAAAGTCGATTGCGCCAGGCAAAACGCTCGTGTTTATCGATGAGGTCCAGGAGGCCCCCGACATCATGACGATGGCAAAGTTCCTTGTTGAGGACGGGAGGTGCCGCTGGGCGTTTTCGGGGTCAATGCTCGGGACTCAGTTCAAGGGCGTCAGGTCCTATCCCGTGGGGTATGTTCACGAGCTTAGGATGTTCCCGCTCGATTTTGAGGAGTTTTGCTGGGCAATCGGGGTGAGCGAGGGGGCTCGCCAAACGATACGTGACGCGTGTATCAGCGAGAGGCCCGTTCCTGATTACATTCATGACGCGATGATGGCAAACTTCAGGACCTATACCGTTGTCGGCGGAATGCCGGAGGTCGTGCAGCGTTTCCTTGACACGCGGGGCGACCTTGCCTCTGTTCGTCAGCTGCAGTCAGAACTCAACGAACAGTACCGGCGGGATATCTCCAAGTATGCAAGCGGGCGAGCCCTTCAGGTGCGGAGCATCTACGATCAGCTCCCTATTATGCTCGAGGGCGAAAACAAGCGCTTCGTGCTCAATTCCATTGACCCCAAGGCTCACTACGAGAAGTATCAGCGAGATTTTGTATGGCTTGTCGATGCCGGCGTTGCTCTCAAAGCCGATATCGTAACCGAGCCAAAATCGCCCCTGCTCAAGACGGCACGGCCGTCGCAGTTCAAGCTATATCAATCGGATACGGGCATGTTGATGGCGCGCTACCCCGTTGGAGTCGCCCAAGCGGCTTATCTTGATAGCAAGGAGCCCAATCTGGGCGGCGTTTACGAAAACGTGGTGGCCCAGCAGCTGGCTGCCCAAAATCGCCAGCTTTATTACTATCAGACAAAAAAGCGCGGTGAAGTGGACTTTGTGGTCGATGGACCGGATGGGACGGCTGTTCCGATCGAGGTTAAATCGGGCTCCTATTACCATGCGCACGCTGCGCTCGGTCATGTGCTTGATACGGCTGAATATGGCGTAAGGCTCGGGATTGTTTTCTCGAGAGGCAACGTTGAGCGCAACGGAGCGGTTCTCTATTTGCCGCTATATGCGACCTGGGCCCTTTCGGATGTTTTGGGCGACTCCTGTGCCGAGGGGATAAAGCTGGAGGTCAAGCCGGTCTAGGGCCAGTCTCTTTGTCACATCCATGAGTGTGGATTTTCTCCCGCCGAGATAACGAGCGTGGATTTCCTTCCGTATAGAGCGCACTTGAACGCTCAAAGTGGGAGAAAATCTACGCTCGATTTATGCCGAGGGCGCGGTTCGTGCGCCCACGAACCTACAGTTGCTCGAGCATAGCGGTGCAGCCGGCGAGCATGTCGCGGTAGGTGGCATCGAAGTTGCCGGTGTACCAGGGATCGGCCACGTCGCCGGGGCGCTCGGTCCAATCGAGCAAGCGCGTAATCTTGCCGTCGGGGTCGTCGCCAAAGATGCGACACAGGCCACGCGCGTTCTCGGCATCCATATAGACAATGTGGTCCCAGTCGCCATACTCTGCGCGACGCACCTGGCGCGCGCGGTGCGCGACGACGGGAATCCCGACCTCGCGCAGCTTGGCAACGGTACCGTGGTGCGGCGGGTTGCCGATCTCCTCGGTCGAGGTCGCCGCGGAATCAACGACAAACTCGCCCGCGCGCCCGGCGCGGTGCACCAGCTCGGTAAACACCGACTCAGCCATCGTCGATCGGCAGATGTTCCCGTGGCAGATAAACAGTACGCGTTGCATATGCGGTTTCCTTTTCAATCGGTATCGATGAGCTCGATTATCGTACCTATACTTGCGCCCCAATGTAACAAGGGGACAGGCTTAACGGTTGTATCTACCTGCGATGATAGCAAGATGAAGCCGTTAATCCCTACACCTATACTGCATTCAACGAGTTGAATGGCTCTAAAAATCAGTTTCAATATAGGGTAGATAATCCGCTTTATTAAGGCCAGAAATCAGCTAAAAGCAAAAGAAAAAGTAGTAAAAACGTAGTACGGCTCAAATTTTTACTACCAATGTCTACCCGCGGTTTTGTTCAATAGCAAGCATCTCATCCTGAATATCTTCAAACCCAAGATGGGTGTAGACGTTGTAAGTGGTGCTGATATCTGAGTGCCCCATAATGTATCTGAGCTTTGCTGGACTCATGCCAGCTCGTGCCATTCGGCTACAGCGACCGTCTGGGCGCTGGCCTTCTCCGCGATGGAGAACTCGCCCCTTGTTATCTTTCCTATTCGACATGGCTTGAATCTCGTTTCAGAGGCTCAAGCACGACAACATGATTGTAGCCATGGGGCTGTCTATGCCATGGTAAAAGGGTTCGTTTATTGGGTTAAATCAAAGGAAATGGGGCCTATTTGCCCCGTTGGGGCTGGGGCTGGAGTAAGTGCTCATCGGTGCAATTCCAAGCCTTAATTTCGCTCTCAGCGTGCATTTTTGCTATAGGCTGAGCGGACATCAATTGAAATCGCAATTTGATTGATTTGGATGCTGGCGTTCCAGAATCGGGGCGTTAGATAATTGTTGTGCAACATTTCCGATACCAGAGTGGATAAAGCGTGAGCGCCCTCCGCTGGCCTATCTTTTGCTATTTGAGGTATTGGCTCTCTTTAACATCGAAATCAGAGCACATGAGAGATCGAGCATTCGATCCCGTAAGGTGTGGGAATGCCAATTACCAAGGTTGTCGGATTAAGGAAGAATGCCATGATTAAGAATCTCACTCAGGAAAGCGATATCGGCAAGGCGCTTTGCATCGTTGGCATCATTGCCATCGCCGTTGGAGCTATCGAATTCTTTTTGGGCGTAGGTGCCATGGCGGATGCATCAGAGTACTTTGATGAGGTGAGTAAGCTCTCTGCAAATATCCAGCTAATAGGTGCGGCTGGCTCTGCTATCGGCGGGCTTTTCATGCTCGGGTTCAGTGAAGTGGTCAGGTGCCTCAACGAGATTTCCTCAGCCTCTTTCAAGCATAGGAATGTCCAGAATGACCAGCCCAATCTTCCGAAACTCTCTTCCGAAACTCTAGAGGGGGCGTCCATGGGCGGATTTAAAGTTGTGTATCGAATTGACCCGACAGACGATACTTCCGAAATAACATGGGAGGAAGGGTGCCCTCTTCTGCTCGATGCGCTCCAGATTGCAAGAAACACCGACACAGGCAAGGCCTATGTTCAGACGAGGTTTTTGAATATATCGGGTGAGAAAATAAACTCGTTCAAGGCCACGATTACGGTTGTTTATGGTGACGGGTCGGAAGAGAACCTATGCCTGAATCCTTTGGATGCCGACATATTTTCAGGAATGACGTATTCCGCTAAGCCCGTTGTTCTTTCAGCGGGAGATGCGATTGCAGCGAGGGTCAAAGTTGAAATTGTGTGTCAGGATTCAGGGCGGTGGGTCTCGCATTTGCCGCTTTCGAAGGTGCGTAAGCCGCGCACGTTGTCGTTGTCCTCAACGACTCTTGAGGAGCGGGTACGCGAGCTTCGAGAATTAGGGTGCAAAGATTCGCGTAAGGCATCTCTATATTCCATTGAGAGAAATGATGGTTGGACGCTTTGCCCCTGTGGCCAAGTTAACGTTGAGACTAAACGCTGCGTTTCGTGCGGGCTAGACCTTTCGGCCTATTCACCAGAACTTGAGGACTTAAAAACGCTCTCGCAAAAGGGGGCGGATCGAAAAGAAAGGGAAGAGGCCGAAAGATAAAAAAGAGATGAGAAACAGGCCGAAACCAAGAAAAAGGCAATCAGGTTCTTCGTGCCAATGCTGCTCATCGGACTCATCCTCTTAATGGTTTGGTATTCGGCTGTGTTTCTTCCTCGGGATAATGCGGAAAAGGGGCTATCGGCATTTGAAGAAAAACATATCCAAATTTTCCCCTTTAGCTTTATTAATGAGAGTTAAGGTTCCGCCCTTCGGGCTGTGCGGCTTCGCCTTGCCCTACCGCGCCCGCAACGAAACCTACGGTTTCATTGCTACGCTTGGTGCTGCATGCAATTATGTTAAAGAGACTAGGCTTCAGCCTGCGCCTTGCTTCGGCTTTCGTCTAGTCTCTTTAACATAATTGCATGCAGCAGATTGATTATTTCGGTTTTGCTTCAATGGGACATGTGGGAAGTGCTGGGGTGTGGAGTGGTGCGGGAAGCCTGCTGGACGTCTTAATCAAGACCAAAGGGCTTTTCCTATTGCTGTTTGCTCAAGAGCATTTCTTCAAGGCGATTAGCTTCTCTTGCTTTTCTGTTGGCTAATGCTTGCATGCCCTCCAATGTGTTGATGTCTGAAATCTCATATGAGGAAATCGATTCGACCTGATTCTTATCAAGAAAGCCGTTTCCATCGCTTAAGTAGATACTGAAGCAAGCCGTACCGTTTTCAGGGATATCGCTGCCAAATCCAGTGGTTTTAGCTATGGTTTTCCCGTTTTTATCTTTAATCGTTACGGATGCCATAACGGCAGAAGAACTTGCGCCGTTTTTGGATTTAATGGTTCCCTCGGCTATATAGATACCGCTGGATTCTTTGACTTCGAAACCTGAAATAGCAAAACTGTCATCTTCATACCATGTCTTGTTGGATGAGCATGCAATGCAACCAAAGGCTAGAACCAACAATAGAGCAGCGGCCATTGCGATTTTTATATTGTGTTTTGTTCTAACTTTGTTTCTGTCAACTTTTAAGTCCGCAAAGTTTTGTTCATAAGGTGTTCCTATCTGTGGGAATCGGCCATCAAGCGCTGGTATAGACGGGATATATACGTTTTGAACAGTAAGGTAAAATGATGAACGGCTCTGATTTGAACCGTTCATCTGGCCTGCTTGTTTAATACTCGCCCTCTTTGTGGAGGTGTCCGTTCTCGTCATATGAGTACTTTCGTAACTCGTCTTTCAGAGCGTCATCTTTCTCTCTTTCAGATGAGTACGATTGCGAAGAAGACGAGTAGCTGGTACTTGAACTATGGTTATCTGAGCAGCTTGAAAAACAGAAGAACACAAACCAGATGATAATCGCCCACCCGAGTGCGACAAGGAGCCAGCTTGCTCCATTTTTGTTATTTTGAGTAACGGTATCGCTTGTTATCGGCGGTGCTGCCATTTTAGATTTCTGCTGCGTAAGTGAATCGGAGGTTGAAGAGGGGACGGCGGGATTTGTCAAATCTTTTTCATTGAAGGCGACGCTAAGCAGCTCGGTCTTCTTCGCGTCGAACTCCTCTTGTGTGATGGCTCCCATATCAAGGAGCTCCTTAAGCTCTTTAAGCTCTTCGTACACGGTGAATTCCTATCTTTAGGTTGAGAATGAGTGCCCTTTATTTCCATGCCATATGGATAAGTAGAAACACAACGATAAATGATCCAAGAAATCCTGGTGCAATGAAGGCGCTAGTCCTATAGCTTTGGCCCAGAAGGAGCACCATAAGAAGGGCAATTGCGAATGCAATGATTATTGAAACCAGAATCTTGATGGTAGGTTTGACAGCAGTCTTTTTTTGGCTGGGAGTAGAAGGGCTGATTCCAAGTAGCTCTTCCTTTTTCTGGTTAAATTCGTCTTGAGTGATGACGCCGTTTTCAAGGAGCTTTTTAAAGGCGATGATTTCGTCAAATTGTTTATCGCTGGTATTTTTCTTTTCAGCTGGGCTGTCGGTTGCGGTGGTCTTCTCATCGGAGTTTTGGCTTGCTTTGAGAGCTTGCTGGGGCTGAGCCTCAGCCGCAGGAGTCGGTAGGCCGTCTGGGAAGAGGAGTGCGTTTTTCTGCTGCTCATATTCATCCTGAGACAGGATACCTTGATCCAGCAAAAACTTAAGTTCCTTTATATGGTTCGTCGTTTCTGAGAAGGTGCGCGAATCGCTCATCTATTGGCTCCTTTTCTCAATATCAGCTTAAAGCTTAAGCGAGAGGTGCTTCATCCTTGTGGTGCATATGCGTATATCACAATGGGGGTGTGGGGTCTTTGGCTGGGATTTCTAGGCAGTAGCACAATCATCTGAGTTATCGATTTGCCGTAGAGACAAGAACAGCAAATCGAAAGGACGGAGTCGTTGATTGCAGCCAATATGCTGAAATTAACCCAGCGCTAACTTCCAGACGTATACAGAACGTAATGGTCTTCGCCATCGTAGTTTTGGAGAGCGAGGACGATTGCGTTATCTTTTGCCCTTGCAAAGAAATAAGCGGGACGTTCGTTTAATTCTTTGTTGGGATCGACGTTGACAACTTGGTCGAATTGTCCCGTGAACTGAACTTCGGTGTTTACCAAGGCGGTTTGTATCTTTCCATCCTCGTCCTGCACTTTGATTGCTTTGGTGGGGATTTGGTTTAGCTGGTAAGTGTACTCACGGGAAGTTTGGTTAATGAAGAAATAGACGTATATGGGGAGGTCGGTCGCCTTCTTCTCGCTCATAACCCAGCTGGGATGAGTGGAAGACTGCAGCGTAATCGGCTTGAAAGACCATTCTGAAGGAAGGTCGGACTCTTCCAGCCTGAAGGGGTTATCTCCGCCGTACGTTTCCATGCTGTAGGACTTTCCCTTTTCGTCCTTAATATAGGTATCAAGTTCCTTGTCGGCTTTTTTCAATGCCTTGTAGACTTTGTAGTAACCATCAGTATCAGAAGCATCCAGTGCGGCCTGCGCGTCTGTTTTTGCAGCTTCGATTTCTTTGGTATCGAACTGCTGGGCAAAATATGAACTCAGAATTTCTTGAGAATGGCTGATTTCCTTGGTGATTTCGCTATAGAGAAGTTGGTCGTAACGTTTGTTTGCGCTCTTCAGTTCATCGTAGTTCTCAACTTCTTTTTTAAGCTCTTTATCAAGGGAGTCATACTGCTTGTTTGCCGAGTCGATGGCATCCTTTGATTCGATTGATACGGTTCCGATAGAGTCAATGGACTTCATCGTTGCAGACACCGAAGGGTCAGTGCATCCAGTGACGCTTAAAGCTAGGATAAGCCCCGCAACCGCGGCGAGGGGAGCCGATCGTTTCATGGCGTGCGTTCCTTCCTCCGACACTTGGTAAACGCTGTGTTTGAATGGCTGATGCGCCTGATAATCAGCGCTTACCTAGCCGAGCGATAGATATTGCCGTGTCATTCGAGACTGCTCCAAGTCTTTCCATTATCGGTTGAATAGGAATCGAGCTTTCCGTCTCCATCACTATCCACGGCTTTGTTGCCCTTGCTGTCAGCAATTGCTCCAGTTCCATCGGTATTTTTATGAATGGCGTACTCCCCATCGGTGTCGATGTAGTCTGTGCCACCGTCTTCCGAGTCTGACTTTAGATACGTTTTGCCATCATCTGTATCAACCCAATCATCCTCATCTAGTAATGCGCTAGAGGATGAGCTCGATGAGGAGCTGGAGTAAGAAGAATAATCATCATCGTCCTCAGCGTCTTCATCATTTTCATCATAGGCGGCAGAAGAAGAGGAGCTTGACGAATCATTGAAAGAATTCAATATGCAAGCACAGCTGGTGATGTATAGGGCGCAAAGAAGGCAGACGGCAAGCATAGGCAGCAATACCTTTTTAAAGCGCGTCGCAAACTTCGCGCTTTCACTTTCGGTGCCAGTGTTTTCGTCCGTCATGGGTGTCATCCCTTACGCATCGTAGTCTTCGCGGAATCCGCAGTTCTGGCAGTAATACGTCTTTTTCTTCTTGCCAAGTGCTCCGCCCACGAGGCCAATGGGGCCTAAAAGCAGACCTCCAGCGGCGGCTTTTCCCACACTGAAGCCTTTATTAGATTCTCCTGTGCATTTCCAACCTGTGCGTTCTCCGCAAGATGGGCATTGTGCTGGTGCTTTGTTTGCCATAAAAATCATCCTTTCTCTGGCGATCGGTGCATCAACGTCTTTATGACTTCAAGTATTTCTTTTCAAGACGTCTGTGAATTAAATGCTATCGGTGTGAACTGACACCGATTTCGCAGCTTGGGGTTAACGGACGAGGGTCACGTTTTATTCATCGTGATAACGGAATTGTTGTGCAGCAAATTGAACTTTTTGAGAGATGAAAGCTATGTGTTTGTGCACGATGCGTTCTCCTTCCATTGGCGTGACGGAAACTGCGGAAGGAGACTCATCCGAAGAGCGGATGTGCAGCACGAAAAGGAGGAGTATCCACCCACAGTTGCTACACAGCTCCGAGCGCCTCGCAATAGCACGAACCAGCAAGGAGAAAGGGCAAATACCCCTCCTTGTCGCTGGTTGAGTGTCTTCAGTTGTGAAGCGCGAGCATTAAAAAATGCTAGAGCTGTGTAGCAGGTACAACTCTAGCATGCTGATAAGTTATTTAATCTACTGACCTGTTGAACGGTCGAAAAAGTAGGCTGTTGTGAAAAGCGGAACCATCTGACCTGTCGTGCCTGAGCCTCTATGAGTAGTAAAAAGGTAGTAGGTCAGATGATTTGAATGGTTAATACGCCTGATAATCAGCGGTTACCACGTCGAGCGGCAGATGTTCCCATGACAGATAAACAGTACGCGTTGCATAGAACGATACCTTTCATATAGAAGGCCGCTAAAGAGTCGAAGCCGGGCGCATGCCAAGTTTTATTTCTTGGCCAGTTTGAAGTAGCGCTCAAATATCAATTCGAAAACGTAATAGAACATCAATCGACTGTCGAGGTCCATGCTGCCCAGGCGGATTTCTTTTTGCACGGTGTAGATAGGGTAGTCGGCTAGTTTCGAGAGAGAATTTCGAGAAAAGCCGGTGAGCGTGACGACCTTGCATCCGCGCGTTTTGGCTATCGATGTGGCGTCAATAGACACCTGCGTCTCGCCGCTTACGGAAACGCTGAAGACCAGGTCGTTTTTGCCGAGGAGTTCTGCGTAATGCCTCATGACATGGCGTTCACTGAGCGTGTCGGTATTCTTGCCCATTATTTTGAGCTTTTCAGCCATCTCGAGGCACGGGTATTTCGAAAAGCCCGAGCAGAAGAACACGATATGCGAGGCGTCCTGGATAAGACTCACAACCGAATCGATGACCCGGTCGTTAAGCAAATCTTTGGTCTGTACGAGCTGGGTATCAAGAGGGAGTGCCTCGATAGTGAATCGATTGCGGTCGAGCGAGGCAGAATACGATTGTTTGAGCTCCGTAAACCCCGAGAAGCCAAGCTTGTGGGCAAGCCTGACGATTGTATTGGGAGCGACGAAGAACCGTTCAGCAACGCTCTTAAGCGTGACATCGTCAATATCATCACGCAGCTCGATGATGTAGCGCATGATCTCGCTTTCGAGATCGTTGAGCTTGCTCTCGCCAGCTCGCACATGATCATAAAAAGATTCTTGATCTTTCATAAGATGTTTCAGCCCCTCGCACCTCGCCGTACATATGGTACCGCTTTGTGTAGCCAGGTGAGAAATCGGTAATCGGTCAAGATTGCCTATTGCCCATGAACTGGGCAAACGTGCGTGTCTTCCTACACATATCTGTGTCGTGAGCGAAATCATGTGTCCCCGTTTCGCATTGGCCCACACGGGGACTCTCAAATGACCTTATGTCGCAAAATATCAATCGAAACGAAGCAAGCCGAGGACAACCGCGGAGCCCAAGGTCTTCGAGAACACCGATCAGCCAACCCTGGAGGGACGGAACATGAAGGATAAGCTCAATATTGTGATCGTTGGCGGCGGCTCAACGTGGTGCCCTGGCATTCTTAAAGCCCTGACCAAGCACATGGACATTCTGCCGCTGAACCGCGTGATGCTCTATGACATCGATGCCGAGCGTCAGCGTCCGATCGGCGAGTTTGGCAAGATCCTCTTCGCCGAGGAGGAGCCCGGTGTGGAGTTTGGTTACACCACCGATAAGGACGAGGCTTACACCGACGTCGACTTTGTGCTCTGCCAGATTCGTACCGGCGGCTACGAGATGCGTAGCAAGGACGAGAAGATTCCGCTGCATATGGGAATCATCGGCCAGGAAACGGTGGGCCCTGGCGGCATGGCTTACGGTATGCGCTCCATGCATGACATGGTTGAGATCGTCAACGACGTTCGCGCTCATAGCCCGGAGGCGTGGATTATCAACTACACCAACCCGGCCGCTATTGTGGCATATGGTCTCGAGCGCGTCCTGCCCGACGAGCATCGCGTCCTCAACATCTGCGATCAGCCCGTCAACCTCATGCGCTCTTACGGTCGCCTGCTCGGTCGCGATATGAGCAAGACGGAGCCCGTGTACTTTGGCCTCAATCACTTCGGTTGGTTCAAGCACATCTACGATGAAGAGGGCCATGACCTCGTCCCGCAGATTAAGGAGTACACGGAGAAGAACGGCTTCCTTCCTGCCGATGCCGAGCAGCGTGACCAGTCCTGGCTTGATACCTACGCCATGGTCAAGGACATGCTCGAGGACTTCCCCGACTATCTGCCCAACACTTATCTGCAGTACTATCTGTATCCCGAGTACAAGGTCGCTCACCTCGACCCCGACTACACTCGCTCCGACGAGGTTATCAACGGTCGTGAGAAGCGCGTGTTCGCCGAGTGCGAGCGTGTTGCCAAAGTCGGCACCGCAAAGAACTCCTCGGTTGTGCAGAACGATGCTCATGGCGATATGATCGTGGAAATCACCTCGGCCATTTATCGCAACACCAACAAGACCTTCATTGTCATCGTGCCCAACAACGGCATTATCGAGGGTATGCCCGATGACGCCATGGTCGAGGTCGCGGCAAGCGTGGGCGCCAATGGCCCGCAGCCCTATGCTGTTGGCAAGATTGGCACCTTCTATCGCGGCCTTATGGAGAACCAGTACGCCTATGAGCGTCTGACTGTTGAGGCTTGGATGGAGGGTTCCTACGAGAAGGCCCTGCAGGCACTCACACTTAATCGTCTGGTCGGTGACGCAAAGAAGGCTCGCAAAGTGCTCGACAAGCTCATCGAGGCCAATAAGGATTACTGGCCGGAGCTTAAGTAGCTAGTTCCATAGCGCTTGATAACTGTTATGGGGCGTGTGGGCTGTAGAGCTGCACGCCCCGTTTCTTTAAGAGGGGTATCCCATGAACAAAGATGAGCTGCTGGCAAAGTTCCAGCGCCTGGGCAAAGTCCTCATGACGCCTGTCTTGATCCTGCCAATCGCCGGCATCCTTCAGGGCTTTGGCAATGCCTTTACCAGCCCCACCCTTACGGCAGCTGTTCCCTGGCTGGCCGCTCCGGGCTTTGCGATTTTCTTTTCGATTCTCAAGGCCGCAGCCGGCATCGTTATGAACAACATCCCGGTTATCTTCTCGATTTGTCTCGCCTATGGCTTCGCCAAGTCCGAGAAGGCTACCGCGGCGCTTTGTGGCTTTTTGGGCTACATGTGCATGAACTCCGTGATGGGCACGTTCCTTACGGCGACTGGCGTTATCGATCCCGCGAATCTTACGACGGGCCAGAGCACGATCCTCGGTATCACCACGCTCGACACTGGCGTTATTGGCGGTCTTCTGGTGGGTGCAATCGTCGCATGGTTGCATAACCGTTACTACAAGATTGAGCTGCCTGCCGTGTTCTCCATCTTCAACGGCACGCGCTTTATCCCGGCGGTGACGCTGCTCTCATGCAGCATCCTCGCATTGGTCATGTCCTTTGTATTCCCGTTTATTCAGAACGCTCTCGGCGCGCTGTCCGAGTTCATCAAGACCACGGGTGCCTTTGGTGCATTTGTCTACGGCGCCGGCGAGCGCATGCTCCTGCCTTTTGGCCTGCATCACTTTGTCTATTTGCCGTTCTTCTTCACGTCGCTCGGTGGCGTCGAGACCATCGACGGCCAGACCGTTCAGGGCGCTATCAATATCTACAACGCGATCCTGGGCTCTCCTAGCACGCCGTTTAACATCGAGGTCAGCCGTTTTGTCATGAACGGCAAGGTTATCTTCGCCATGTTCGGCCTGCCCGGCGCTGCACTCGCCTTCTACAAGACGGCACTTCCCAAGAACAAGAAGAAGACCGCAGCGCTCATGATCGCCATCGTGGTGCCTTGCATCCTCTCCGGCATTACCGAGCCGCTCGAGTACTCCTTCCTGTTTATCGCGCCCATCCTCTACGTGTTCCACGCTCTCATGGCTGGTCTTGCCTATGCGTTGACCTATATCCTGCAGTTCAACGTGGCTGGCTCTGCATCCTTTGGCGGCCCGCTCCTGTCGTTGATCTTTAACGGCATTATGGGTGCGGCCAAGGGCTCCAACTGGCAGGTTATCCTGTTCCTCGGCCCCATCTACTTCGTGGTGTACTACTTCGTCTTCAAGTTCATCATTCTTAAGAAGGGCCTTAAGACCCCCGGCCGCGAGGAAGAGTCCGACGATGAGGCCGAAAAGGCTCCCAAGACCGTGATCAGCGACCTCATTCCCGCCATCGTTGAGGCAGTGGGCGGCGACAACAACATTAAGTCTGTCGAGGCCTGCTTCACCCGTCTGCGCATCCAGCTCAATGACTGCGACAAGGTGGTTGATGACGCCGAGTTTACCGAAAAGCTCGAAGCGCGTGGCATCGTGCATGTTAACGGCGGCGTGCAGATTGTCTACGGCAACATGGCTTCTAACTACGCAACCCAGATGCGCGAGCTGCTGGGCATGGAGTAAACGCCCCACATATCTATAAAATCCGGTATAAAAGGCGGCGGCAGACAATGCGTCTGTCGCCGCCTTTGAGTTGCCCCACACGCATTTCGTGTACTTGAAATACACGAAATCGTAGAAGAGCGTGTATTTCAAGTACACGAAATTGCACTGCTGAAGCTTCCGGGCGGATAAACATACTCATATTGGGCGGTTCACCGGTTGCTCGCCACCCTGGGCTGTGTTCGCCCCTACGCCCGTATCGAGGGCTGTGCCGATTGACGACGACGCTCCCAGCGAGCCAACTTAATCGTCACCAGCGTGAGCGCCCAGGCCACAAGCGAGAACGCGGCGCCCACGGCGCCCACGTACGCAATGCCAGCTCCGCTTACCACGGCGCCGCCCACCGCGGTGCCAAACGAAATGCCGACATTAAACGCCATGGGTTCTACCGAGCTCGCGAGCACCATCGATTTGGGATGGCGGCTGCGAGCCACGTCCATAAAGTGCGTGATGCACGACACCGAGAACAGGTACATGAGCATCGCCAGGCTAAAGACAAAGACAAGTGCGAGCGGCATGGCAGCGCCTACGGCAAACAGCCCAAACAATGCCGCTGCCTGCAGCATAAACGTCACAAGCAGCGCCTTCATGCCAAAGCGCGCATCGATCCATCCGCCCAGGATGTTCGAGATCAGGCAGAACACGCCGTAGGCCATAAGCGTGGTACTGGCTTCGACCGTGCCCATGCCCAGCACCTGCTCAAGATAAGGCGTCACGTAGCCGTAGAACACATAGACCGAGCCCACGCCAAACAAAAAGATAAGCATGCCGGTGATGATACTCGGCTCGCGCAGCAGACTCGCCTGCTCGCGAAAGGTGGCGGGCTCGTCGGTTTGCCCAGCGCGCGGCATAAACGCCACGAGCGCTCCGCAGATCAAAACGGCAAAGGTCAGCGCGCCGTACATGGCCACGTGCCAGTCGAGCGTGTCGGCCACAAATTTGCCAATCGAGGTCACAAAGACCATTGCCACGGAAAACGCACCATATACCACCGAGATGGCAAGCGAAGTTTGCTGCGGGGACAGCAGCTCGGGGATGTACGTCACGCCCACGGCGAGCAGTGCGCCCGAGACGGAGCCCAGGACAATGCGCGAGATAAACAGCACCTGGAAGTTGGGTGCCAGCGCCATAACCAAATTGCCGAGCACAAAGATAATGCTGTAGCACACGAGCAGCTGGTAGCGGCGGAACCGCCCCGTGCTGAGCGCAAGCACCGGCGTAGCGATGGCGTAGACGAGTGCGAACACGCTGATGAGCTGGCCCGCAGTGGCAAGTGATACGCCGAGTTCCGTCGCCAGGTCGCTTTCGATGCCGATGACCACGAACTCGGAGCAGCCGAGCGAGAATCCCAACAGCACGAGCAGCGCCAGGCAGAGCTTGATGCGCGCAGAGGAGAGCGCGGCGGCGGTTGACTTACTTTTAGGCGTGGTTGCGGCGGTCAAGGTTGTCACTCCAATGTCGCATGAATAAGCGGGATTCAATCCCTGCAACTCTAGCAGAATGTGACAAAGGGGCAGTCCCTTTGTCACATGGAAAGCTTGCCTGTATAGTCGCAATACAGACGATGATGGTCTCAGGTACATTGCGGGCGACAGGAGATCCCATGGGTATGCACACGACAAAGGTTGCAGTGGGCGAGGGCAAGTTTGCGCTCGAGGCCCAGCTGACGGTGACGCCGCGAGGCATGATGGTGTACGCCTGCTCGCCGGAGTTCGCGCACCTGGGCGCCACGGCACAGGCCATTCCGCGCCCCGAGTCCGGCCGTACGGCGACGGTGAGCATCCTGGCCGTTCCGTGCCATCGAGACGAGATCCCGGCGCACGATATTGCGGCGGCGCTGGCCACGCGCTTTGGCGTGCCGGTAGTTGCAAGCACGGGCTTTCATGTTGAACAGGCGAGCAAGGACGACCTGCAGCGCGTGCTCGACACCACCAAGGAGCTCATCGCCGCGCTCGAGGAAGCTGCCGCGCGCATCCTGCGCGCCGGCTGGGATGAGGGCGGCGCGGGCGCCGAGGTCATGGCGGTCGATGCCGCGACCGGCGAGGCGCTCGCTCCCGTCGATCGCATCAAAGCCCATGCCGGCGAGGGTATTCTGCATCAAGCATTTCTGACGCTTCTGGTCGAGGGCCGGGGCGAAGACGCACGCCTGCTGCTCTGTCGCCGCAGTCCGCTCAAACGACTGTGGGGCGGGGTGCTGGCCGATAGCTGCGCCGGCCATCCGCTCCCCGGGGAAGACGTCGCGGCCGCCACGGCGCGTCGCATCAACGAAGAGCTTGGCATTACGCGCAAGCCCGATCAGCTCAAGCACCTCGGACACGTGGCGTACCGCGAGGACCACGGCGACGGCCGCTGCGAGTGTGAATGGTGCGAGGTGTTCGCAACCCATGTTGAGCCGGGCGAGCTGCATATCAACCAAGAGGAGATCTCGGAGGTGCGTCGCGTGGCCCCGTCCGAGCTCAAAGGCTACCTGCAGGGTCACCCCGAGCAGCTGGCCCCCTGGCTCCGCGAGGCCCTCAGCGACCCATTCATCCGTACGGCCCTCGCTATGTGACATCGGACAGCCCCTTTGTCACAACCAAACCGTCACAACATTCGGCGAAAATCTCGAAATCGAGGAAAAGCGTCGAATGTTGTGACGGTTTTTTGTCCAGGGGATCGCTTCCCATCCAAAAATCCCGCTTGACTGTATTGCCGCAACACAGCGCAACGTAAGGGGTGTCCGATAACGGGCGCCCCTTTTTAAGTGGCAACGTGGCTGCGAATCCGGAGCGCCCCCAACAAGAAAGGTGGGGAGATGGAAGCGGAAAAGAAGGCGTTTAAGATCACCAAGCGCGAAATTGGCTTTGTGCTGGGTATCGTTGTCTTTTTGCTGGTGAAGTTTCTTCCTTTGGCGGAGCTGAGCTCGACGGTCGAGCTTACGGTCGGCGGTCAGACCTGTCTGGCGTTGACGCTCGCCACGGTGGTGTTCTGGGCTTGTGGCGTGGCACAGCCGGGCTTTGTGGGCCTGCTCTACTGCGCGCTGCTCGTTCTGTTTAAGGTGTGCGTGGACGACACGGGCGCCGCGAGCATCTCGGCGACGGTCGCCTCCACGTTTAGCTCGTGGACCAAGGCCACTATGTGGCTCGTCATCGGCGCCTACCTCATCGCCAGCGCGGTCAAGGAGTCGGGCCTGGGCGAGCGCATCGCCTATGCGTTTATGCTCAAGTTCGTGCGCGACGCCAAGTCGCTCATCATCTCGATCTTCGCGCTCACCTTTGTGTTGTCGCTGCTGATCCCGCATCCGTTCCCCCGCGCCTTCCTCATCCTCGCCGTCGTCTCGGTCATCGCCGAGTCCGCCGGCTACGGCGACGACGACCGCGGCAAGCTCGGCTTCCTCGTGTTTGCCGCTGCCGCCCCGGGCTCCATGTTCTTCCTGACGGGCGACTCCACGCTCAACCCGCTCGTTGCGCAGTACAGCGCCGAGGCCGGCGGCATGAGCCCGTCCTTTGTCGACTGGTTCCTGTACATGAGCGTGCCTATGCTGGTCGCGCTGCTGTGCACCCTGTTCCTGGGCCTCTTCCTCTTTAAGCCCAGCAAGGAGCTCGTCTACGATCGCGAGCAGATTGTGGCCAAGCAGGCCGCGCTCGGCAAGTTCTCCGTCAAGGAGATCCGCACCATCGTGTGGCTTGTCATCGCCATCGCGCTGTGGCTCACCGTCTCGGGCGATTATATCGGCTGGGTGACGCTTGCCATCGGCGTCTCTCTCGCCATGCCCATCATCGGCGAGGTCCTTACCCCCGCCAGCTGGAACGCTGTCGACATCAAGTCCCTCATGTTCCTGACGGCCGCCATGGCCGTGGGCTCCGTGGGCGGTGCCACCGGCATGAACGCCTGGATCGCCGACGTTGTGCTTCCCAGCTCCGTGCCCGAGAACATCTTCCTGTTCGCCCTGCTTGTCGCCGCGCTCTCCATGATCATCCACATGTTCATGGGCTCGGTCATGGCCGTGCTCGGTGTGTGCGTGCCGGCGTTCATCAGCTTCGCGGCCGGCTCCAGCGTAAGCCCGCTTGCCGTGGCGCTCATCGTCTTCACGTCCATCAACATCCACTACATCCTGCCGTTCCATAACCTGCCGATCCTTATCGGCGAGGGCAAGGACGCCGGCGGCTACACCTCCAAAGAGGCCATGCGCATGGGCATTCCCCTCACTGCGGTCGTCTTTATCGTCGTGCTGGTCGAGGCTGCCTGGTTTCACTTCTTTGGCCTGATGTAAGCGGCCGAGCGCTTGGGCTGTAAACAGCCGAGTGCTTGAACCGCGAGTTGCCAAGCGCTCCATCTATAAGCGCTGCGGCCCCACTACGTTACCCAGCCCGGCGGCACTCCCGTCGCCGGGCACTCTCCCGAAAGGAGCACGCTATGTCCACTACCGATGCTTCCCAGATCCACGACCTGCGCTCCGCGCTCGACTTTTTGCGTGAGATGCCGGGCCAGCTGCTCGAGACCGACACCCAGGTCGACCCGGACGCCGAAGTCTCGGGCGTCTATCGCCACGTCGGTGCCGGCGGTACCGTTATGCGTCCGACCAAAGAGGGTCCGGCGATGGTCTTCAACAACGTCAAGGGCTTTGACGATGCCAAGGTCTGCATCGGCATGCTTGCCAGCCGCAAGCGCGTTGCCGCCCTGCTCGACCTTGACGAGGAGCACCTGGGCCTCGAGATCGGCAAGCGCTTCGAGAGCCTGATTGCGCCTAAGCAGATCGCCGAGGGCGCGCACGTCGACTGCCAGGAGGTCGTGTACAAGGCGACCGACGAGGGCTTTGACCTGCGCAAGATCGTTCCCGCTCCCACCAACACGCCCGTCGACGGCGGCCCCTACATCACCATGGGTCTCGCCTATGGCACGAGCCCCGACGGCTCCCAGTCCGACGTGACCATCCACCGTTTCTCCTGCGTCGACAAGGACAAGCTCGCCATGTGGATCACCCCCGGCAGCCGTCACCTGGGCGCATTCTTTGACGGGTACTGCCAGCGCGGCGAGGACATGCCCATCTCCATCTCCATCGGCCTGGACCCCGCCGTGTACATGTGCTGCGGCTTCGAGGCTCCCACCACGCCGCTCGGCTTTAACGAGCTGCAGATCGCCGGTGCCCTGCGCGGCCACGCCGTCGAGCTTGCCGACTGCGTCACCGTTCCGCAGAAGTGCATTGCCAATGCCGAGTACGTGCTCGAGGGCTACCTCATGCACGACGAAACCATCAACGAGGACGTCAACGGCCACGGCTACGCCATGCCCGAGTTCCCCGGCTACACCGGCGGCGCCAAGGTCTGCCCGGTGATCAAGATCACCGCCGTCACTACGCGCGTCAACCCCATCATGGAGAGCTGCATCGGCCCTTCGCATGAGCACGTTTCCATGGCAGGCATCCCCACCGAGGCTTCCATCTACAAGATGGTCGAGACCGCCATCCCGGGCCGCCTGCTCAACGTTCACGCCGCTCCCTGCGGCGGCGGCAAGTTCGTTGCCATCATGCAGTTCAAGAAGTCGAGCAAAAATGACGAGGGCCGTCAGCGCAACGCCGCCATGCTCGCTTTCTCGGCATTCTCCGAGCTCAAGCACGTGATCCTGGTTGACGAAGACGTCGACATCTTCGACATGAGCGACGTGATGTGGGCCATGACCACGCGCTTCCAGGCCGACGTGGACCTCATCACCATCCCCGGCTGCCACTGCCACGTGCTCGACCCGTCCAACGACCCCGCGTTCGATCCTTCGATCCGCGAGCACGGCATCGCCTGCAAGGCCATCTTCGACTGCACGGTCCCGTTCAACCTTAAGAAGAACTTCATCCGCTCGCAGTTCATGGAGATCGACAAGGACAAGTGGGCTAGGGAGATTGCGGCGTTTTAACAAACGCCGCACCGGTTGACGCTGCACCCGCGCCTGGCGGACAATCTGCCCCTCAGCTGCGAAGGCATGGGCATAAGCCCTATGCCTTCTTGTTTCGGGGCACCTTGTCTCGCCAGGCGCGCGCTCGCTGACATTGCCCGACCTATAGCCGCCATTTTGTTGTTGCTGGTAAGCCCTACCAAGTAGTTAAGGAGTTGTCATGCCTGAGTCTTCTGTCCGTCCCCGTCGCATTGTCGTTGGCGTTTCTGGTGCCAGCGGCGCTGCGCTGGGCCTCGAGTGTCTCAAGTGCCTGTGTCAGGCCGGTGCCGAGTCGGCGCTTGTCGTCACACGCGGGGGAGAGATCACCATCGAGCAGGAGCTCGGCATGACGCTCGACGAGTTTGCCACGTATGCCGATGTGGTTTACGACAACAAAAATATCGGTGCCGCCATCGCAAGCGGTACCTATCCGGTCGACGGCATGATCGTGGCGCCCTGCTCCATGAAGACGCTCGCCGGCATTGCGAGCGGCTACAGCGAAAACTTGTTGCTGCGCGCGGCCGACGTGCAGATGAAAGAGCAGCGCCGCCTGGTGCTCATGGTGCGCGAGACGCCCTTCAGCGCCATTCACGTCGATAACATGGCGCGCCTGGCGCGCGTGCCCGGCATCATGCTCATGCCGCCCATGCTCACGTTTTACAACGGCCCCGCCACGCTCGATGACGCGGTGCATCACATCGCCGCCAAGGCGCTCGAGGCCGTCGGCGTGTCATGTGCAAACTATAAGCGCTGGTCATAGGCGTCTTTAGGGTAGGATACGAGGAGTGTTTGAGCCCGCTGCCCCTGTGGGCGGCGGGCTTTTCGCGTCAAAGGATGTGTCGGGAGGATCTATGCAGACGGGCATGTACGCGATTAGCGAGATGGCGAGCTTGTTTAACGTTTCGCGCCAAACGCTCATCTACTACGACAAGATCGGCCTGTTTAAACCCGCCGTGGTGAACGAAAAGGGTTACCGTTTCTATTCGCCCACGCAGATCCCGCTTATGCGCCTGATTTGCATGCTGCGCGACCTGGGGCTCGAACTCGACGAGATCGACCGTCTGACCTCGACGTTCGACATCGGCGAGATGACCGAGCACCTGCGCTCGCGGGTGCAGGCGCTCAACGAGAAGATTGCCGGGCTTAATGCCGAGCGCGCCAGTGTGCAGGAGCGCCTGAGCTTTTACGACGAGGCGGTCTATTGGCGCGAGCGCGAGGGCAAGCCGGAGCTCAAGCAGTTTGAGCGCCGCTACGTGGTCTTTGAGGAGTTTCCGGGCGATATCGAGCGCGGCCGCTCGATGCTTCATCCCACGCTTATGCGGGCGATTCTGCGCATGCGTGCGCTGACGGGTACGCGCCCCATGCGCGGCTGGGGCGCCATGCTGCGTCGCGAGGCACTGCATTCCGACGACCCCATCGCCGGTGCCGGCTCCTTTGCCGTGCTGCCGCGCGGTGCCGAGGAAATGCTGCCGAGCGATTCTGCCGAGCTGGCGGAGATTGGCGTCGAGGTACTGCCCGAGGGCACGTACCTGTGCATGAGCCGCTGGGGTATGCCATACGAGCCCGAGGGCATCCGCGCCGTCGTGGCCTGCATGGACAAGCACGCGCTCCGGCCCATCGGCAACGCATTCGATTTCTGCTACCTCGATACCACGAGCTACGACGAGTCCCACCAAGAGGACTTCTGCTGCATCCAAATCCCCGTTGTCCTCAAATAACTTGCGGTGAAATAGTTCCTAAATAGCCCGAGTAATCGCACAAACGGGAACTATTCCACCGCAACTTCGATGTGACAAAGAGACGGTCCCTTTGCTACATCGACGGACGGCACCGCGAGTTTGTTTTAAAGCGGAAAAAGGCGGCTCATTTAATATAAACTCGCATTATTTGCAAGTTTCTAAGGTGGCATCTTATAAACTTGCAAATTGTGCAAGTTTATAAGTTATCACGTCTAGTCGGGCGCTAGGGGGACTCTATGGATATCGTTCGTCGAAGCCGTTATCTTGATCGACTCATTGCTTTTCAGGATACCGACCTCATCAAAATCGTGACGGGTATACGCCGTTGCGGCAAATCCACGTTATTGGACATGATGAGGGAGCACCTGGCGCAACAGGGGGTGCCGGCCGAGCGTTTGCTGACCTTTAAGATGGAATCTCTAGAGTATGCGGGGGTTACAGATTACCTGACGTTTTATCGCATGGTTCGGGAGCGCGTTGACGGTGTCGATCGCCCCTACCTGTTCTTTGACGAGCTCCAGAATGTCGAAGGTTGGGAAAAGGCGGTTAACTCGCTCCGAATCGATTTGCCGTGCGATATCTATGTCACGGGCTCCAATGCCTTTTTGCTATCGAGCGAGCTTGCAACGCTTATCTCGGGCCGGTATATCGAGGTCAAGATGCAGCCGCTCACGTTTGGCGAGTATCTTGATTTTCGCTCGATTGATGCGGTCGTCGCCGAAGGGCTTGGCGAGAGGGCCGAGCTCGTTTCCAAGACGGGCGATCGCCTTAATTCAAACACCGTGCTCGAGCAGTACATAACCTATGGCGGCATGCCGTTTCTGGCTCATGACGAGCCGAGACGCGAGGCGTGCCGTGACTACATCCGCAGCCTCTATCAGACGATTGTCGCGCGCGATATCCTATTGCGCGCGACGCGTAGAGGTCGCGGGGCTATTACCAAGCGCGATGTTCTCGAGCGGCTCTGTGCGTATCTGGCAGACAACATCTCCAATCAAACCTCGGTCAACAAAATCGTAGGGACGCTCAACGAATCGGCGGGCGGTAAGACCAATGCATCGACGGTGTCGGCGTATATTGACGCTCTGGAAGAGACGTACCTGTTTACCAAGGTAAAAAGGTACGACGTCAAGGGGCGGGAACTTCTTAAGACAGGCGGTAAATATTACATAGCCGATACGGGAATCCGCAGCTATCTTGACGGATATAGAGGCAGCGATAGCGGAAGGATGCTCGAGAACGTTATCTACAACCAGCTTGTCTTTGAAGGATACGAAGTGTTTTGCGGCCATCTGCGCGCGGGGGAAATCGACTTTGTCGCAATCGGCGAGGGATCGGACCGTAAATATATCCAGGTTACCGAACGGATCGATGCTGAGGCGACCAGAGAGCGTGAGCTGCGACCGCTCAAACTAAACACGCTGGGAAAAATCCCTGATTCGTACGAGAAGATCCTGATTGTCAGGGATGGTGAGCATCCAACAGACATCGACGGCATCAGAATCGTAGGGGCGGTCGATTTCTTGCTGAGAAACAAGATCGCCCACGGCTAAACGCAAAATGTGACAAAGGGACATCCCCTTTGCCATATCCAAACCGTCACAACATTCGATGAAAATCTCGAAAACGAGGAAAAGCGTCGAATGTTGTGACGGTTTTCCCGTCTGTGCCGGCGAGCTCCAGCGCCATCTGGGGGTATAAGACTAGCGAGTGTTTATTCGCGAGGCTTAAGGGGCGCCCCGTATGGATATTGATAACTTTGAATGGTGGTATAGCGAGGGCGAGGCTCCGGACGAGGAGTGGGACGAGCCCGCACCGCGTGACGCGTCGAGCGACGAGGACGAGACCGGCAACGATGCCGTCGAGGTGGACGCCGCTTCCGACTCCGTCGAGCCCCTGACCTTTGAACAGGCCTGGGCCCAGGCCGAGGCCGACGAGGCAAAGGCCGATGCCACGGCCACGCTGGATGAGCCGGCCGACATGTCCATCTCGCCGGCCAAGACCCCGCAGCCGCGCCACACCATCGACCCCGGCAGCACAGCATCTTTCAGCATACTCGACGTGCCCGCGCAGGGTGCTCAGGCGCCTGCGCCCACGCATCGCCCCGACCTGGCTCGCGAGGAAGACGCGGGCCGCCGCTCTCCGCTCGGCCCCATCCTCATCGCCTTCATGGCCGGCGTCATCGCTTGCTCGACGATTGGAAATGTCTGGAGCCATGTGGAGCAACAGCGCAGAGATGCCGCCAAGGTCGAGATGTCTGTCGAGCAATCGCTCAGCCGCACGCGCTCGGTGCATGTGTCGGTCGAGGTCAAGGATGGTGCGACATGGGACACCGCCCGCGGCGACAGCCAAATGCTCATCCACATCGTGGGCCGCACGCTCAGGGGACAGGCGATTGACGAGTATCAATATGTCAACTCCGCTGGCGACGGCGTCGAACTCAAGCCTGGCGACTATGAGCTCACGGTCGACGAGCCGCCCGTCGCCACCGATGGCATGCGCTTCCGCGCCTCAAAGCGCATGGTTCCCGTGAGCTTTAATTCGCAGGCGCCCGATACGGTCGACAGCACGCCGCAGGGCGGGTTCGACCTTTACGCAATCGTTCAATAACTGCGCCTGCCTCTTCTTCTTGCCGCCAAGAGTGGGACAATAGCCCTCGACACTGTTGTTTACTTTTGGAGGAAGTAGCATGTCCACCGTCACCACCATCAAGCGCGGCGGCCTCACCGCGGCCATCGATTCCATGGGGGCCCAGCTCACGAGCCTTGCCCTCGACGGCAACGAGTATCTGTGGCAGGGCGATCCGGCCTTTTGGGGCAAGCACGCGCCCATTCTGTTCCCCATCGTGGGCTCACTGCGCAACAACACGGCGATGTCTGCGGCCGGCACCTGTGAGATGCCGCGCCACGGCCTCGCGCGCATCGTCGAGCACAAGCTGGTCGAGGTCTCCGAGGACGGCTCGTCCGTCACCTACGAGATCACCGACACGCCCGAGTCGCTCAAGGCTTTCCCCTTCCACTTTAAGCTCAACATGACCTATGCCCTGACTGGTGACGCCACGCTTACCCAGACCTTTGCCGTCACCAACACCGGCGACGTGGACCTGCCGTTCTCGGTGGGCGGCCACCCCGCGTTTAACGTACCGGCTCCCGGTGCCGAGGACGAGGCATTCGAGGATTACGAGCTGGCGTTTACCGAGGCTTGGACTAACGAGGCTCCCATCATCACGCCCGACGGTCTTATGACGTTCGAGGGCAGCTACAAGGCTCCCAATAACTCGGACGTGCTGCCCATCACGCATCGCAGCTTCGATAACGATGCCATCATGTTCACCGATACCCCGGGCTCCACGCTTACGCTGCGCGGTCGCAAGTCGGGCCACGGCGTCAAGATCGACTTTGAGGGCTTTAAGTACATTGGCGTGTGGTCTGCCGCCAACGACGCTCCGTTTGTGGCGCTCGAGCCCTGGACCGGTCACACCACCATGGACACCGAGGACGATGTCTTTGAGCACAAGGCCAACACCATCACCCTGGCCCCCGGCGCTACCGATAAACGCAGCTTTAGCGTCACCTTGCTCTAGAGGTTCCGCCGCTCGGTCGATGCCGCGCGCCGTCCAGAGCGATAATTTGTCATTCATAAGGCAAGGCATAGACCTTCTGGTCATGCCTTGCCTTTTTCATGCCACTTGTTCGCTCTGGACGTCGCTCGCCGGCATTGCCAAAACATCGACGTCCCCAATGACTACCGTGTGTCTATTAATTTTTCGAGCTTGTGCTGCGCCGCTGGTCGCTGGCGTATATCCTGTTAAGTCGTCAGCATACGATTCAACAGGGAAGGCAGATTATGCATTCTCCCCATCAATGCGGCGCGCATACCCAGCCGATATGCAGCCGTCGCATCTTTTTGGGTAGCGCTCTCGCTGCGAGCGCTTCTGTCGTCGCCGGCACACTTGCCGGTTGCCAGCGCCCCTCCACGCTGGAAGTAGTTCAGCCCACGACGGGCGGCGGCCGCGACGACCTGTCCGATTCCGTGATCGGCAAGGACAAGATCCGCATTGGCATGGAGGCGGCCTACGCCCCGTACAACTGGCAGGTTTCCGAGGCCAGCGAGTTCACCATCCCCATCGATAACGTGCAGGGCGCCTATGCCGACGGCTACGACGTGCAGATCGCCAAGATCGTCTGCAAGGCCCTCGGCGGCGAGCCCGTTGCCGTCAAGCAGAGCTTCTCGGGTCTTATCGATTCGCTCAACAACGGCCAGATCGACCTCATCATCGCCGGCATGAGCGCCACGCCCGAGCGCGAGGAGTCGGTCGGCTTTTCCGATCCGTACTTTATTGGATACTTTGGCCTGTTCGTAAAAGAGGGTTCGCCCTACCAAAACGCGACCAAGCTCAGCGACTTCAGCGGTGCCACGGTGCTCGGCCAAAAGGACACCATGCTCGATACCGTCATCGACGAGATCCCGGGCGTTGTGCACAAAAACCCGGTCGACTCCGTCCCCACGGTGTTTTCGAACCTGCTGCAGGGCACGTGCGATGCCGTGACCTACAATACCGAGAACGAGAAGGGCTATATGGCCCAAAATCCAGGTATTGTCCCCATTCACTTTGCCGAGGGTGAGGGCTTTAAGCAGGAGGTCACGGCAAATGTCGGTTGCCGCAAGGGCTCGGACAAGCTGCTTAAGCTCATCGACAAGACACTCAAGGGCATTAGCCAAGAGGAGCGCGATCAAATGTGGGACGCGTGCCTCGACCGTCAGCCGGCATAGGGGGCAGCATGAAAACCATCAATCGTCTGGCCTCCTTTATCAAGGCCGACCACCGTTATGTGTACCTGGGCACGAGCGTCATCGCGGCGCTCGGTCTGGCGTTTAGTCAACGCAACCCCACGCCGCTGAGCTTTTTGGCGCCTGCGGGCGTGTTCCAAGACTGCCTCTGGGCAATCCTTTGGGCCTGGCTCGTCGTGTCGGCGGCGGCGCTTGTCACCAAGCTTATGCACTGGAACGACTATCGCGAAACGTCGCCGTTTGCTTCCGAGCGCTTCCGTTGCGGTGCGCGCCTGGGCAGCTATGTCGTGGTCGCCATCGCGGCGATTTTCTTTATCGACCGTTGTGTCATGTCGTTTATCGACCTGGTGCAGGTGAGCATTGTATCGGACTCCAACCCCAGCGACTTTTTGTCGAGCCTGGTCTACATGACCTACAAGAGCGGGGACTTCTTTATCCGCGGTATCGAGATCACCATCGCACTTGCGACTTTTGGTACCGTTATCGCCTTTTTCCTGGCACTGCTCTTTGTGTTCCTGCGCA
This sequence comes from uncultured Collinsella sp., assembly GCA_902494195.1. Taxonomy (GTDB): domain Bacteria; phylum Actinomycetota; class Coriobacteriia; order Coriobacteriales; family Coriobacteriaceae; genus Collinsella. The sequence continues at coordinate 43,277 of CABUSH010000011.1, forward strand.
TTCAGACGTTCGACCGCGTGGACAACGACCTCACGCGCTTTTTCAAAAGCATCGGCCGCGGCTTTGCGACCATCTACTCCACCATCGTGCGCGGCACGCCCATGATGGTCCAGGGCCTGCTCATCTATTACGCGGGCTTCACCGTTTTGCGCGGCATGGGCTTCGAGACCGCCCAGGCCAACCAGATCTGGAGTACCTTCACCGCCGGTCTCGTCACCATCTCGCTCAACTCCACCGCCTACATGATGGAGGTCCTGCGCGGCGGCATCGAGTCCATCGACGCCGGCCAAGCCGAGGCGGCGCGCTCGCTGGGTCTGTCGCAGTGGCAGGCCATGCGCAAGGTCGTGTTCCCCCAGGGTATTAAAAACGCGATCCCCGCGCTCACCAACGAGCTCATCATCAACATCAAGGACTCGTCGGTGCTTTCGGTCATCGGCGTGTTCGACCTCATGTACGCCACCACCACCGTCGCCGGCGTGTACTACCGCCAGATGGAGGTCTACTGCGTGGCGCTCGTGGTTTACCTGATCCTGACGCTCGTGGCGAGCCGCCTGCTCGAGGCCTTTGGCAAAAAGCTCGGCGCCGAGGCCCCGGCAACGCTGCCCAGCTCCAACTAGGCTCAAGACGAGGAGAATCATCATGGCAGATACCGCCACTACCGGCACCGCGGCCGCGCAAACCAAAGAGCCGCTCATCCGCGTTGAGGGCCTGCGCAAGAGCTTTGGCTCGCTCGAGGTGCTCAAGGGCATCGACCTGGCCGTTAGCCCCGGCGAGGTCGTCACCATCATCGGCGCCTCGGGCTCGGGTAAGTCGACGCTGCTGCGTTGCCTCAACCTGCTCGAGACTCCGGACACGGGTCACATCTGGTTCCACGGCCAGGATCTCACGGCCGAGCGCTGCAACATCAACAAGCTGCGCGAGGACATCGGCATGGTGTTCCAGGGCTTCAACCTGTTCAACAACATGGATGTGCTCGACAACTGCACGCTCGCGCCCGTCACGCTCAAAAAGATGGGCAAAGATCAGGCCGAACAGGTCGCGATGGAGCATCTGGCGAGCGTGGGACTCGAAAAATTCGCCCATGCCGCGGCTGGTCGCCTGTCCGGTGGCCAAAAGCAGCGCGTTGCCATCGCCCGCGCCCTGTGCATGAATCCGCAGATTATGCTGTTCGACGAGCCGACTTCGGCACTCGACCCCGAGATCGTGGGCGAGGTGCTCGAGGTCATGCGCAAGCTCGCGGCCGACGGCATGACCATGGTGGTCGTCACACACGAGATGGCCTTTGCCCGCACGGTGTCCGACCGCGTGGTCTTTATGGACAAGGGCGTAGTGCTCGAGGACGCCGCGCCGGCCGAGCTCTTCGGCAACCCCAAGCACCAACGTACCCGCGAGTTCCTCTCGCGCTATCTCGAGGACAGGTAACCGACCGCAAACGCTTATGTGGCAGGGCCGCTCCGGTGGGGCGGCCCTCGTCATCACAATCGAAAGGATGTCATGGCCGAGGTTTGGCGCTTCTTTGCGCATGAGGATGATTTTGCCGATTTGGAAAAGGCCGGCGCATGTGAGCGCCTGGGCCGTGTGCTGTCGTTTCCGACCATCTCGAGTATGGATGCCGAGGCGGTGGACTGGCAGCCGTTCGACGACCTGCGCGCGTATATGCAGCAGGCTTGGCCGCACGTATTTACGGCGGGTAAGGTCGAGCTTATCGACCATTCGCTATTGGTGACGCTTGGCGGTTCCGACCCTGCCCTCAAGCCCATTATGCTCATGGGCCACATGGACGTGGTTCCCGTGGTACCCGGCACCGAGGCTGACTGGACGCATGCCCCCTTTAGCGGGCACGTGGACGACACCTATATTTGGGGTCGCGGCGCCATCGATATGAAAGACCAGGTCGCAGGCATCCTGGAGGCCGTTGAGTATGCGCTGGCGCACGGCTGGCAACACGAACGAACCCTGCTGCTGGCCTTTGGCCAGGATGAGGAGACCACGCAGTGCGGCGCGGGTGCCATTGGCCGCGTGCTCGAGGAGCGCGGCGTTGAGCTTGAGTACCTGATCGACGAGGGTGACTATCGTATCGTTGAGGCTGCCGAGTACGGCGCAGGCGAGGGTTGGCTTATGCATGCCGATCTTGCCGAGAAGGGCTATGCCGATATCGTGCTCAGGACGAAGAGCGAGGGCGGGCATTCTTCCAACCCTTACGGTGGCACGTCGCTCGAAGTGCTCAGCCGCGCTATTGCCGCGATTTGCGATATCGAGTGGCCGGCGCGTGTGACCGATCTGCTTGCCGCGCAGCTCGTCGAGCTGGGGCTTTATACCGCAGACGAGATTGCTGCCAGCAAGGATGCCATCGTGCGCGACTGCCTTGCCAGCAAAAAGCTGTACCCGCTTGTGACCACCACCTGTGCGCCCACGCAAATCGAGGGCGGCAGTACCGGTGCCAACGTAATGCCGCAAGATATGTGGGTCAATATCAACTTCCGCATGCTCGAGGGTACGAGCGTGGCCGATGTCGTGGCCTGCTGCCGCGAGGCCGTTGCCACCGCTGGGCTCGCCGGCCGAGTCGAGGTCGAGCTGGGCCCCGGCAGCTCCGAGCCCTCGCCGTCCCCGCGCGTGGGCGGTCCGGGGCTCGAGGCCGTCCGCGCCATCGCCGCCCGCTATTTCCGTGATCCCAAGCCGACGGAGGAAAACGGATCGTCTGCGGTGGGCCAAGAGCCGATGAGCATCGTGCCCTCGACCGTGATTGGTGCAACCGATGCCGCCAACTACCAGCGCATTTGCCACGAGTGCATCCGCTTCTCCGCCTTTGTGGTCGACGATGACGAATGCGACCGCGGCGTCCACGGCACCAACGAGCGCATCACCCGTCGCGCCTACCTCCAAGGCATCCGCTTCCTCATCGCCCTGCTCCACACGCTCTAGCATGCGACAAAGGGACTGAGCCGATTTCATCGGTAATGAGACAAAAACTGTCATAGAATAAGACTAAGATATCTTAAGAGACATATGCTGGGGTTGGTATTCCTTGAACGACTGCGGGCATGTGCCAGACTGCCTCGGCCCCCGGGGAGCACCCGGGCAGGTCGCCGTGTGACTGGGGAGGAAATTATGCAGGAGCTCAGAGAGACGACGTCTCGACTCGTGAATAATGCTACCGGGGGGGGTGTCTAAGCAGGGAGCTTCCTGGTGAACACCGGCCGCGCGAGCGGTGGTCCGTCATGTCTTATGGCCGTCGTCGTGGGCTGCGCCCGGTCTCGCCATATGTGATTGTTTTGGCCCTCGCCGTCGCGCTGACGGCGAGTTTCTTCCTGCCGACCCGTGCGGAAGCGGCGTTTTCGGACCACACGGTTACGACGATTTCGCCTTCGGGGACAACAATCAACCTGTTTGATTACTGGGTGAATCCCGATAACCATCTGTCGGTTTCCGGCAACGGCGGCGTCAACGCAAACCACCGGTTCCAGTTTAACGACGGCCAGGGTGGTGAGTCGCTCAACCATTGGACGGGCAACACGAACCCGCAGCCCGGCATTGTCAACAACACGCTTTTAGACGGCTATCCGCAGCTTTCCAAAACCTGGGGCGGCGAGTCCCTCTGCTACCTGTTCGATTCCTCTGCCCAGATCGGCAAGACGTCCCATTTTGGCGTGACGGGCCTCCTCAAGGTTCAGAACGGCTACTACGTCTATGACAGCTCCAAAAACTACGCAGCCTACAACGCTGACAAGAATGCCTTCGACATCTATGACACCTGGGGCATTGACAAAGTGGGCGATTCGTCCCACCAGGGTCAGTTCTTCCCGTTCGACGCGGCAGACAAGGTGCTCAAAGAGGAAAACGGCCGGCTCGTCCAAACCGGCATCAAGGCAGACAACACCGGTGATTCGCGCTACAACGACGGCCGCCCCGTCAACCACCACTTCGGCCTCTCAATGTCCACGCGATTCGTGCAGCCTGCTGGCGGCAAGACGAACGCGGGCGACGACATGGTGTTCGAGTTCGCCGGCGATGATGACGTCTGGGTGTTCATCGACGATGTCCTCGTGGGTGATATCGGCGGTATTCACAACCGCGCGAGTCTGAGCATCAACTTTTGTACGGGCGACATTAAGGTGAACGGTAATAACGACGGCACACTGAAGAACAAGTACCAGAAGGCGAATAAGGACACTTCGGGCTTCAACGGCAACACCTTCGCCGACGGCACCAACCACACCCTCAAGTTCTTCTACCTGGAGCGCGGCGCCACCGACTCCAACATGGAGCTCAAGTTCAACCTCGTGACGGTGCCCGAGTCCGACATCATCAAGTTCGACCAGGACGGCAAGTTCGTACAGGGTGCCGAGTTCAAGCTCTATAAGACCGACAAGGACTTCAAGACCGTGGGCGAGCTCATCGGCTCCGGTACCACGGACGAGGCCGGCCACCTAACGCTCACGAACGACGTGGACAACGGCGTCATCAACTTCGACGATCTCTACAACAAGGATCACGACAACAACAAGTACTACCTCCTGAAGGAGACGCGCGTACCCGAGGGATACCGCTCGAGTCTCGCGGCGACGGGTGGTAGCATGCAGCTCGAGTACGTGCCCGCGAGCGCTGAGAACGGCGCGGGCGGCGTCATCATCAACCGCGGCGGTATGGACGTGGGCAGCGTCGTGTGGAAGACCGGTGCGTTCGCCGCCGCGAAGGAGACCATCACCGCGCCGTCGACCGTGTACAAGGCAAATAATGACCTGACGAAGTCCGACAAGACCGTCAATCTGGACTCCGGCATACTGTTCGCTGTGGTGCTCAAGCGCGACAAAAGCGCAGGCACAGGTATCAAAGATCCGAGCAATTGGTACGCCGTGTCGGGCGACCCATCGACGGGAGCGGGATACACCCTCGCCAAGGAGCCGGGCATGACCGGTGCTATCGAGGCGGCGAAGAAGGACCTGCACGCCTTCACGCTCAACACAAGCGGCCAGTACCAGGTAGAGATTCAAAATCTGCCCGGTGACATCTCCAAGTACTACTACCTGCTGAGCGGTGATGCCCGCAAGGATGCCGAGTACACGGTGGCCATCTACCACACAACGGCGAGCTCGATCGGCGACGCGACGCCTAAGAACACAGTCCACGTGTACAGCGACGACATCGCAGACGGCACGAACTTCAAGCGGCAGTTCGCCACGCGCCTGCTCGTCACGAACATCCAGAATCGCCTGTTCGTGCAGAAGACCGATACCGAGGGTAAGCCCGTTGACGGGGCGAAGTTCGGCCTTTACAAGTCCACCCAGGTGACTACGGATGCGAACGGCAAGGCCGTGCTCGATGGCGACCAGGCCCCCTACGACACCCTGACGACGAGGTCGGTCGCCAACCCGGTCAAGCTCGAAGGGGCGGGCGTATTCCCGTCTACGAGCGACAGTAGCGAGCCGCTCGTGAAGGGTACCTACTTCCTGAAGGAGGTCTCGGCGCCCAATGGCTTCCTGCTTAATGACAGGCTCATCAAGGTGATTGTGGACGATTACGGCGTCCACGCCGATGCTGGTACAGTTGATGACGGCGTTTCGACGTTCGTGGGCGTGGGCTCGCTCATGAAGAGCCTGGGCCAGTTTGGCGCAGAGGGCGACATTGACAACACGCTCACGTGGATCAAGGGCCAGCGCCAGACGTCCGACGGGACGCTCGACGGCAACGGCAACCTTTCCTGGAACAATGACGCCAAGGGCGGCGAGAATGAGGTACATCTTAAGTACGGCGCCAATGGACGTGTCTACCAGTATGGGCCCACCAAGAAGGACGAACCTTACCGCCTGGAGACCGAGACGGGCTGGATACGTATGGGCATCACGCAGGACGTGTCTGGTGACACTAATGCGAAGGGCACCCGCGCCGACCTGGGCGACATGAATCTGAACGCCCTGTTTACGGGCGCCACCTGCGTGCGCGTGGCGAACGAACGCGAGGCGAGCCTCGAGGTGATGAAGAAGGTCATGGTGCCAGCGGGCCTGACGGGAAAACCGGACGCGGGGTTCACCTTCAAGTTCACCGTGCCCACGACGGCGGGGAAGACGTACAAGGCCGCGGTGTTTGAGAACGCGGGGACCGCAAGCGAGAAGCAGGTCGGCAAAATGTTCGACCTCGAGAACGGCCGCGAGCAGACCATCACGGCCGACCAGACGATCCGCGTGTACGGTCTCGCCGAGGGTGACCAGTACGCGGTGCAGGAGCTGACCGGCGCAGACAAGATGCCCGCGGGCTATAAGCTGACCGGCCGCAAGCAGGGTGACAAGAATCTGACTGAAGAAGGCGATAGCATCTCGGGCAGGATTGCCCCGCAGAATTCCGACGGCACGGTGGCCAAAGACAACAAGCTGGTGTTCACCAACAGCTACAGCGTGAAGTCTTCGGTGACGCTCACAGGCATCAAGGCGAAGAAGAAGTTCACCGGCCGTGAGTGGACTAGCGCCGACAGCTTCGAGCTTTGCCTGCGCGCCGCCGATGGAACGCCGATGCCTGATGGTGCCACGGCAGCGCCCGTGGCCGGCATGAAGCAGGTCGAGAAGACCGTTACGAGCGCCGAAGAATTTAGCTTCGGAGAGATTAAGTATGAGAAGCCTGGCAAGTACACCTACTACATTGCCGAGACTACGCCCGCCAAGAGCGATCCCAGTTGGCTGGGCGGTGTCAGCTACTCCAGCGCCGAATACAAAGTGACCGTAACGGTGAAGGATGACGGCAAGGGAAATCTGACCGAGCCAGTCGTCAAAATGGAGCAGATCTATAAGGATGATGGTACCGCCACATCTCAGGTGATCGACGATCAGATTGCGGTGATCACGAACACGTACCGCCCGAAGGAGACCTCGGTAACGCTCAAGGCGACGAAGCGCTTCACGGGCGGTGAGCTCGCGGGGAGTGACTTCACGTTCCAGCTGCTCGACAAGGACGGCAGCGTGGTCCAGACTGTCCAAAACGAGAAGGACGGCAAGGTCGCCTTTGCAGCCATCGACTACGCTACGCCGGGCGACCACGACTACACCATCAAGGAGGTGAAGGGCGCCGACTCGACCGTCGTCTACGACGCGCAGGGCGTGAAGGTCCACGTCAAGGTCACCGACGAAAAGGGCGAGCTGAAGGCGACCGTCACCTACGACGGTGAGAAGGCCGTGCCGACCTTCACCAACACGAAGCCGACGGCGGACGTCACCGTTGAGGCCACGAAAGTTCTCGCGGGCAAGGACCTGACGGCCGATGCGTTCACCTTCGGCTTGTACGACCAGGACGGCAATGAGGACGCTCGCGGCACCAACGATAAGAATGGCAAGGTCAAGCTGACCGTCAAGGGCCTGAACCTGGGCGAGTACGACTACACGCTCAAGGAGGAGAAGGCCGGCCAGTCCGTCGACGGCGTGGCCTACGACGCCAAGGAAGTCAAGGTCCACGTCAAGGTAGAGCAGAACCAGGACGACAACAACAAGACGAAGGTGACCGTCACCTATGACGGTACCGCTACGGCTCCCACCTTCAACAACACCTACACCGCAAAGGGATCCGTGGAGCTGACGGCGACCAAGACCATCAAGGTTGCGGACGGCTTCGATCACACGACGAAGCCTGCGGACGGCGAGTTCACCTTCGACCTGAAGGACGCTGCCGGCAACGTGATCGCCACCGCGAAGAACGATGCAAACGGCAAGGTCTGCTTCACGCGCGAGTTCCAGCTCTCCGACTTGGACGGTGCCGCGAGCAAGGACTTCACCTACACCATCGTGGAGCAGCCGGGCGCGGAGCCGGGCATGGTCTATGACAATCATGCCCTCACCTATACGGTGACGGTCACAGACGGCGGGAACGGAGCACTGAATGCGAAGGCGATCGTGACGAGCGCATCCGGCTCGGATACCTTCACCAACACCTACCAGCCGGCCGCGACCGGTCTGGCCCTCGGTGCGCAGAAGAGCTATGTGAAGAAGGACGACAACACGCCGATCGTCCCCAAGGACGGCGAGTTCACCTTCGATGTGTACGAGGGCAAAATGACTGCTGAGCAGCTTGCCGGGGCCAAGCCCGTCCGGACCGCGACCAACGGCGCGGACGGAAGCGTTAACTTCGACGCCTTCTCCTACGCGAAGCCGGGCACGTACGAGTACACTATCGTGGAGCGGAAGGGTGATCTGGCCTACGTGACCTACGACGACGCGGTGCATCATGCCGTGGTGACGGTTGTGGACAATGCCGGCACGCTGCAGGCGAGCGTCGCCTACGACGGCGCGGACGCCACGAAGCCCACCTTCACCAACACCTACAAGGCGAAGGCGACGAACTCCGGCGCGATCGCCCTCACCAAGAGCGTTGACGTGCACGACGGCAGCTATCAGCTAAAGGCGGGAGACTTCGCCTTCGAGCTGGTGGGGTCTGACGGTACGGTGCTCCAGACCCAGAAGAACGACGCCAAGGGCAAGGTTTACTTTAACGAGCTGACCTTCGACCATGCGGGCACCTTTCCCTTCACGGTCCGTGAGGTGCAGCCGACGGACGGCGCGCCGGGCGTGCCGGGCGTGACCTACACCGGCAAGACGTACACCCTGACCTACGTGGTGAAGGACAACAACGACGGCAAGCTGGTGGTAGAGAGCTCTACGGTGAAACCGAGCGAGGGCACCGAGAACGGCGTCACCCCCAATACCATGACGTTTGTGAACAGCTACCAGCCGGGTCAGACCTCCTACCAGATCTCTGGCACCAAGGTGCTTGAGAATGCCGACCCGGCCACCACACGGACGCCCGCCGATGGCGAGTTCACATTCGCGCTGATTGACGTGGCCACCGGGCAGGAGATCGACCGGACCACGAACGTGGGTAAAGCGTTTACCTTCAAGGCCATCTCGTACACCGCAACTGGTTCGCATGCGTACCAGGTGAAGGAGGTTGCGGGCCAAGATGGCACCATCACTTACAGCGATGCGGTGCTGGACGTAACGGTGAACGTGACCGATGACGGCAGCGGCCAGCTGACCGCGACGGCGAACAAGACGGCTGCGGATCTGACCTTCACCAACACCTACACGCCGACGGCAACGACGGCGACGATTACCGGAACGAAGGCTCTGACCGGCCGCGACCTGGCCGAGGGTGAGTTCTTCTTCGACCTGAAGGACGCCGACGGTAACGTGGTGCAGACGGTGCAGAACGGCGCCGACGGCACGTTCGGCTTCGCGCCGCTGCAGCTGGACAAGGTGGGGACGTACGTCTACACCGTGTCCGAGCGGGCAGGGGCGACGGCGAACGGCGTCACCTACGACACGACGGTCTTTACCGCGACGGTGACGGTGACGGAGAATGCGGAGACGCACGCGCTGGAGGCGCAGGTTGCCTACAGCAAGGGCGGCAAGGCTGCGGATGCGGTGGCGTTCAGCAACAGTTACGCGCCGGCCGCGACTGAGGTGAAGCTGGGAGCCTCCAAGGTGCTGAGCGGCGAGGACCTGAAGGAAGGGCAGTTCTCCTTCCAGCTGAAGGATGCCGACGGCAAGGTGCTGCAGACCGCAAAGAACGCGGCGGACGGCACGGTGGGCTTCGAGGCGATCTCGTACGACAAGCCCGGAACGTACGCCTACAGCATCTCCGAGGTGGACGACGGTCAGAAGAACGTGACGTACGACGCGGCCGAGCACCGGGTAACGGTGACGGTGACGGACGACGGTGCGGGCCATCTGGTGGCGACGGTAACCTATGACGGCGCCGTGGCGCCGGTGTTCAAGAACACGTACACGCCGCCGACCACCCCGCCGACGGAGCCGCCCACCAATCCGCCGAGCAAGTCACCGGTGCCGAAGGAGGAGAAGCCGGGTCTGCCGTATACGGGCGATACCAGCTTGTCGCCGATGGCCCTGGGCGGCATCGCGGGCGGCGCGGTGGTGCTGATCGCCGCAGGCGTTATCCTGCGGCGCCGGAACCGGTAGCTACGGCGGCCGAGAAGGGCTTTGATTGAGGGCGGGTGGTCGCAGGGCGCGGCCGCTCGCCCTTTTTGGTGAAAGGCTATGTTAACCCGCCGTTTGCACGTCCGGCTCCAGATGGAACTCGTACTCCGGCTCCATCATCTTCTTCCGGATCTTTTCGTAGCGCCCGTCGTCGAGCTGCTCGCGCATGAGCGACGTCCTGTCCCCGACGCGTGCGGCCTCGCGCAGCCATCTGAACCACATCAGGCAGCTGTGGAGCCTGCGGGTCGATACGCCCTTGAACCTCTCGAGGAAGTGGCCGAGCGAACCCTGCGCTTCAGCATCCTCTGGACCGTGTCCCGCTCGTACCCGGTGAGCCTGCCGTGGGTCCTCGGGACCGCCCTCGCGGCGCCCTTCCCGCCCTTTCCGGACATGGCGTCCTCCGATCTCCTGGGGCCGGCCGATCCGGCCCTCAGGGTATCGGATTCCCAAATTTATCCGTATATGTGCGGATGAATGCGGGAGGCGTTCGGATGAAGTTGTATTCAAGGAAAGAGACTGACCCTTTGTCGCATTCCGTGCGGGTTATATGCAGGTATGCCTGCGCACGCTATCATGTATGGGTTAGACCGCAACTATGTACCCCACACGCGAAGGGATGCGTATGTATCTGAAGATCGACATGTTCTAGCCGGGCTTACCCCCGCAGTGGCGCCGTGCGCCCCATCAATTCTGCCGATTTTCACCTTCACGCATAAAAAGGAGTCCCGCCATGCGCGACAAGCTCGAAAAGATCATCAAGGCCTACGAGGAGCTCGAGAAGAAGCTTTCCGACCCGGCCGTCGCCTCCGATATCAAGGAGTTCACGCGTCTCAACAAGGAGTACGCGCACCAGTCCGACCTCATCGCCGCCTCGCGCGAGTACATCGGCGCGCTTGATGACATCGAGGCTGCCAAGGAAATGCTCCACGATACTACCGACGCGGACGAGAAGGAGATGCTCCAGATGGACATCTCCGAGAATGAGGAGAAGCTTCCCCAGCTTGAGGAAGACATCAAGTACATGCTCATCCCGAGCGACCCCAACGATGACAAGAACACCATCGTCGAGATCCGCTCCGCCGCCGGTGGCGACGAGGCGGCCATCTTCGCCGGCGATCTGTACAAGATGTACCAGCGCTTCTGCGAGTCGCGCGGTTGGAAGACCACCGTGCTCGACTCCAGCCCCAGCGAGGCCGGCGGCTTTAAGTCCATCGAGTTCAAGGTCGAGGGCGACCGCGTCTACTCCGTCATGAAGTACGAGTCCGGCGTGCATCGCGTCCAGCGCGTTCCCAAGACCGAGTCCCAGGGCCGCATCCAGACCTCCACGGCAACCGTCGCCGTACTTCCCGAGGCCGAGGAAATCGACGTCCAGATCAACCAGTCCGACCTGCGCATCGACACCTACTGCGCCTCCGGCCCTGGCGGTCAGTGCGTTAACACTACCTACTCCGCCGTGCGCATCACCCACTTGCCCACCAACACCGTGGTGCAGTCGCAGGAACAGCGCTCCCAGATCCAGAACCGCGAAGTCTGCATGCAGATGTTGCGCGCCCGTCTGTACGAGATGGAGCTCGAGAAACAGCAGGCCGAGCTCGGCGCCGAGCGCCAGAGCCAGATTGGCCACGGCAATCGTTCCGAGAAGATCCGTACCTACAACCAGCCCCAGGACCGCGTGACCGATCACCGTATCGGCTTCAACTCCACCTACAACGGTGTCCTCCTGGGCGATCAGCTCGGCACCGTCATCGAGGCGCTTGCCGCCGCCGAGCGAGCCGAGAAGCTGGCACAGGCAGTTTAAGTTCCGCCGTTCTACCGAACGGCGGACCAGCCGACGCTGCGCGGGCCGCATTTGGACAATCTGACGTTCAACTTCAAGGGCGCGACCAGAAGGTCAGCGCCCTTTCGTTTCACGTCATCTTGTCTCAAATGCGGCCCGCTCGCTGTCCATCCTCTGATTGCGGCGTTGCCTTGCTCCGTAGATGACTAGTCAAAAGGAAGGCGGCAGTTAGGGACGTTCCTTTTCTGCCGGCACTTTGGGACACCCCTTGTTGGGTAGTCTTTCTGGGACGGGGCTTTTTTAGCTGCCTTATCTCAAATAGTGCCCAAGCTTCGAGGGTTCCGGATTGGGCAGCTAAAAAAGCCCCGTCCCAGAAAGACTACCCTGGGCATCTGGCTGACTAGTCATTGGGGACGTTCTTGTTTGACTAGTCGTTTAAGAACGTCCCCAATGACTAGGTTGGGCACATTGCTTTGAGATGTTATTCAATCAGCTGTGAAGGCCTTTGAGCTGCTTACCTGCTTAAAGCAATTAACGGTATGCATCTGCAATTGAAAATATTGCTCAAAAAATCGTCCAAGAAGTCGCGGGGCCCTTTTTGGCGCGTCGCGCGTCAAGCGATATGGCAAGTAGTTGGTTAGGTATTGGTCAGTTTTGGGGCAACCTTGCCAAAAGCTTGACGGATGCAGATATGAACGTCGACAAATGAACACTTTGGACGGGGACAAACAATAATTCTGGGCTGATTCTCGATAATCGCCTTCAATCGTCCCTTGCCGCGTGCCACCCTCGCGTACAATCTGCTCCGACATTCGCGCGCCGCCCGGCGCTTAAGAGGGGAGGACCCCATGGCAAACGAGATCTGGACCATCAAGCGTTGTCTCGAGTGGACCAAGGAGTACCTGGCCGAGCGCGGTGAGGAGCACCCCCGTCTTTCTGCCGAGTGGCTGCTGTGCGCCGCCACGGGCTTGGCGCGCATTGACCTATATATGCGCATGGACGAGACGCTTAACGCGGACCAGCTCGAGACCATGCACGCGGCGGTCGTCCGTCGCGCGAAGGGCGAGCCGCTGCAATACATCACGGGCAGCACGCAGTTTCGCATGATCGACGTCGCGTGCGCCCCCGGTGTGCTCATTCCGCGCCCCGAGACCGAGATGCTCGTCGAGGAAGTCCTCAATTATCTGGATGCCGAGGTGCTGAGCCCCGAGGCTGCTGCCCGCCAGCGTGTTGAGCTGCCTTGGAACGATGAGGTCGAGGAGGCGCGCAAGGCCGAGGTCGCGTTGGCAGACGAACGCGCGACCGCCGAGCGCCGTGCTGCCAACCTGACGGCCGCTGATGAGGCTGCGCTGGGTAGCGACGTGCTCGGTAGCCGCGCCTATGCCGAGGAGCTTGCCGATCGAGAAGCCGAGGAAGCCGCCGCGCAGGCAGCAGAAGCCGAAGCCACGGAAGCCGCCGAGCCCGATCTCGACGAATACGGTATCGCCATTGAGGGCAACGACCAACAGACGACTCCCGCGCAAGATGCCGCTGCGCCTGCCCCAGCCGAGCCCCGCACTGCCCGCGTTCTCGAGGTCGGCTGCGGCACGGGCTGTATCTCGCTCTCCCTTGCCTGGGAGCGCCGTGGCCACGTTACCTGCACCGCCACCGATATCGAGCCGCGCGCCATCAATCTGGCCACCAAAAACCGCGACGCGCTCGGCCTCACGGCAGATGAGGTTGCCTTTAGCCTCACCAACCTGGTGAGCTCTGTTCCCCGCGAAGAGTGGGGCACCTTTGACGTGCTCGTCTCCAACCCGCCCTACATCCCCACCGATGTCATGCGCTCGCTGCCGCATGAGGTCAAGGACTTTGAGCCCGATCTGGCGCTCGAGGGCGGTGCCGACGGCCTCGATATCTTCCGCCGCCTGCTCAATGCGGCGCCTTACATGCTGCGCGCCGGCGGCCTGTTTGCCTGCGAGCTCTACGAGGGCGCCCTCGACGCCGCGGCCGAGCTCTGTCGCCAGGCAGGCCTTTCGGACGTGCGTATCGTCCACGACCTCACCGATCGTCCCCGCATCGTTCGAGCCATCGTCACCGAGCCCAAACAGCGTATTTAAGCTGAATAAATAGACATTTGCGCAAGTTTGTCCTTGCAATATACCGTAAAACTTCTACTATAGAAGGAGAAAGGTATGTCAAATCAGCTGCATCGGTACCGTATCGTGCTTGATTACATTGAACCTTGGCTTGATGAGCAGGATGAAGCTACGCTGAAGCAGATTTATGCAGACCTTTTGGTGCTCGAGAAGGAAGGTCCCAGCCTTGGTCGTCCGCTGGTTGACCGCGTAAAGGGCTCGAAGCTTCATCATTTAAAGGAGCTGAGAGTGACGTCGTGTGGTGGGCAGGTGATTCGCATCCTCTTCGCCTTTGACCCCAAGCGCCAGGCGGTATTGCTATTGGCGGGTGATAAGTCGCGAGCGGAATCGTCAAGGGCAAAATGGAACGGCTGGTATGCGATCAACATTCCAAAGGCCGAGCAAATATACCGTCGCCACGTAAGGAGGCTCGATCGAGATGGAACTGCATGAGTATATGGAATCTCGCGGGATAACACGCGACTCCATTACCGCCGAGCAGGAGAGGACTCGCGATCGTATCGAAGCCTATAAGCTTGCTCAGATTCGCAGGCTAAAAGATCTAACACAGGCGTCGGTCGCCCAATCGATGGGCGTTTCTCAAAAACGCGTATCCGAGCTCGAGCGTGGGGAATTGGGTTCGATGAGGCTTGACACGCTGAGCAGGTACGCAGAGAGCCTCGGCGGAAAACTGGTTGCAAGCATCGAGTTTCCCGATCGTACCGTTACGCTTGCGCGCTAAAAATCTTCAATTAACCCCCTCACTTTCACCGACTACTAGAGCCGCTCACCAAACCAACATGCGCTCTGGGCAAATAGGTTGAATGTTTCGTGCGAGAATGCCCCACAGTAAACAAACTTGCACCAGAGCGTAAGGGGCTGGCATACACATGCAGACGGTCTATCGGGTATACGAGGGAACGCGCGAGCCGCATCGGCTTGCCGTCGAGCGCGCGGCCGAGGTGCTCGGCCGCGGCGGCCTGGCTTTGATCCCGACCGAGACCGTCTACGGTGTCGCCGTGGCAGTCAACGCCTTCTCGGACGCCGTGCCCCAAGATACAAGCGAATTCCCATCGTGGCCGCGCGATCCGCAGGCTGCCGTCAACGGTGCCGCAGTTCCTGCGCTCGGCACCGGCTATCGCCGTATCTTCACTCTCAAGCAACGTGAGCTCACGCAAACCGTCGCTTGGCTGGTCGATGGCGTCGAAGCACTCGACCGCTATGGCGTGGATATCCCGGAAGATGCCCGCGTACTCGCGCGACGATGCTGGCCGGGAGCCCTGACTATCGTGGTCAAGGCAGCCCCCTGCGTGCCGACCTTTATGCGCGCCGCCGACGACACGGTGGCCCTGCGCGCTTCGGCCTCTCCCGTGGTCCAAGCGCTCATCCGCGCCTGCGGCAGTCCCCTTGCCTGCACGAGCGCCAACACGCACGGCGCGCCTTCGCCGGCAAGCTTTGCCGCCGTCGAGGGTCGCATCCTGGAGGGGGTCGATGTTGCCGTCGACGCCGGTGAGACCCCGTGTCGCGACGCCTCGACCATTGTGTCGTTCCAGCACGGCGGGCTCCAGATCCTGCGCCAAGGCGCACTTCCCGCATCAGAGATCGAGCGGGTCCTGTCCGACCCGATGCAATAGAAAGGTGTAAGCGATGTCGTTGAATCTGGGCAGCCTAGGCATGGAAGATGCCTCGTTTAACTTTGGCGGTTCCTACATCATGGCGCTCGACTGCGGCACCACCTCGGTACTTGCGACCATCGTCGACGAGTATGGATGCATCGTCGCGCAGGCACGTCGCAGCGTCAAAACGAGTTTTCCGCGTCCCGGTTGGGTAGAGCAAGACCCCATGACGGTCCTTGCCAGCCAGATTGCCGTCATGATGGAGGTTCAGTTTAAGAGCGGCATCCATTCTGACCGCATCGCCGCCATCGGCATCTCCAACCAGCGCGAGACCACGGTGGTCTGGGACCGCGTGAGCGGCCAGCCCATCTATAACGCCATCGTATGGCAGTGCCGTCGTACCGCGCCGGCGATCGACGCGTTGGTTGCACAGGGTTGCGAGGAGCTGGTGCGCTCCCGCACGGGACTTACGCTTGACCCGTATTTCTCGGCCTCTAAGGTGCAGTGGATTCTCGACAACGTCGACGGCGCACGCGAGAGCGCGGCGGCGGGCGACCTCATGTTTGGCACCATCGACACCTGGCTCATCTACAACCTCACCGGCGGCCAGGTCTTTGCCACCGACTACACCAATGCCAGCCGCACGGCACTCTTTAATATCCATACGCTCGATTGGGACGACGACCTGCTGGCGCTCTTTGACGTCCCACGTTCCATGATGCCCGAGGTTCGCTGGAGCTCGGGCGACTACGGCCGCGTCGCGAGCGACATCATGACCAACATGCCGCCCATCATGGGCGTGGCGGGTGACCAACAGGCGTCGCTGTTCGGCCACTGCTGTTTCCGTCCCGGCCAGACCAAAAACACCTATGGCACGGGCTGCTTTATGCTCATGAACACCGGCGACGAGATCGTCGAATCCAAGAATGGCCTGGTCTCCACCATCGGTATCGCTGCGGACGGCAAAGTCAGCTATGCGCTCGAGGGCTCTATTTTTGCCGCCGGCTCAACGATGAACTGGCTTCGCAACAACATGGGCATCATCTCGAGCGTGAGCGAGTCGGCACAACTCGCCGCTTCGATTAGCGACAACGAGGGCTGCTACTTCGTTCCCGCCTTTGCGGGTTTGGGTGCTCCCTGGTGGGACCCGCATGCTCGCGGTATCGTGTGCGGTCTGACCGGCGCCTCGAGCCGTGCGACCATCGTACGTGCCGCCTGCGAATCCATGGCATATCAGAGCTACGACGTGCTGCGCGCCATGGAGCAGGACGTGGGGCTTTCGATTGAGCGCCTGTCTGTCGATGGCGGTGCCTCGCGCAACGAGTTCATCATGCAATTCCAGGCCGACCTGCTGGATATCCCCGTGCTGCAATGCGAGACGGTGGAGACCACGGCAATCGGTGCCGCGTACTTGGCGGGTCTTGCCGTCGGCTATTGGGAAGACCTGGAAGAGCTGGAGCAAAATGCCCAGATCGTTAGGACCTTCCTTCCCCACATGTCCGCCGAGCGCCGCGAGCAAAACCTTGCGGGCTGGCGTGATGCGGTCAGGCGCTCGCTCAGCACCGCACAGTAGGGCTGCGATGGGCTGCTCGATACAACAAACCGCTAAACTAATGCATGGCGTGCGGCGGCAACATTGCTGCGCGCCTTGTCAGCAAGGCCGTTTTGCGGCCGCAACGAAAGGGGCAATCAATCCATGACCGTCACCTACGATGCGTCCCGTGTGACGCTTGTCGATCACCCGCTCGTCCAGCACAAGCTGTCGATCCTGCGCGACAAAAACACCGGCACCAACCAGTTCCGTCAGCTCGTGCGCGAACTCGCGCTTTTTGACGGCTACGAGGCCATGCGCGACCTGCCTATGGAAGACGTCGAGGTCGAGACCCCCATCACTACCGCCACGTTCAAACAGCTTGCCGGCAAGAAACTCGCCATCGTGCCCATCCTGCGTGCGGGCCTTGGCATGGTCGACGGCATCCTCGACTTGGTGCCCTCCGCTCGCGTGGGCCACATCGGCATGGAGCGCGACGAGGTCACCCACGAGCCGCACGAGTATTACTGCAAGATGCCCAAGGATATCGACCAGCGCATCTGCCTGGTCGTCGACCCCATGCTTGCCACGGGCGGTTCGGCCGAGATGGCCATCAGCTACCTGCGCGAGCGCGGTGTCAAGGACATCCGCATGCTGTGCATCGTCGCCGCGCCCGAGGGCCTCAAGTCACTGACCGAAAAGGACCCCGACGTGCATATTTATACGTGCGCCATCGACGACCATCTCAACGAGGCTGCCTACATCGTTCCCGGCCTGGGCGACGCCGGCGATCGCATCTACGGCACGCTCTAGTCGCTGGGCTAAGACGGCCGCGGCTGCAAATAGGAAGAAATGGTGCGCGCGGGCAAGTAGAAGACGCCTGTGCGCACCTTTAGTTAATGGACGTTTTGCCCTGCAGGGTTCGAGAAAAACGTATTACCGTACCTGCGGCATAAAGAAGGTCTTAAGAAAACGAACAGGTGCGTATTAACCGATGCTTTTTCGGTTGTACTTTAGCGATTGGCTCGTACAATAGTCACCAATGTTTGGCGGGAACTGTTCTGTGAGGCGTTAAAAAAGGAAAGTGAGGACGCCAATGTTTCAGATAGCCGATCTGCTCGCTATCGTTGCAGGCGCCATCGCGGGCGCGGTCGCCTTTCTTCCCTTTGTCTTTACGCTCAAGCCGGTTCTTGACGATAAGCAGAATGCGGACATGCTCAAGGGTATGGTGAGTCTGGCGGTCTCGGCGATCGCCCTGCTCGTCTTTACCTTGGTTGTGTTTGTGTTGTTCGGAGAGGCATTTCGCATGTTCCTCCTGGGCGAGGCGATCGGCTTCGTGGCCTTTATGGCCACCTGCACGGTTCGTGTCGCCAAGGCGCTGCGAGATCCTCATGAGGTCGAAAGGTAAGTCGTGGAAATTTTTGAAAAGCTGCCTGATGAGATTAATCATCTGGTCAGCGAGTTCAGCTCCACCCCTGTCGTGGGCGATCTGAGCTGCGGCATCACGCAGTACTCGTTTTGGCTGATCGTCTCCACGATCGTGCTCCTGATCGTCCTGGCCGTGTTCAAGAAGAAGCAGACCCTGGTTCCCAAGGGCTTCTTCGTCAACGGTTTCGAGTACATCATCGAGTACGTCGAGAACGATATCGGCAAGGGCGTCGTGGGTGAGAACTGGAAGAAGCACTTCCCGTTCCTGTGCTCGCTTTTCCTGTTCATCCTGATCAATAACATGATCGGCCTGATCCCGGGAATGAAGCCCGGCACCGGCGCAATCGGCTCCACCGCCGCGCTCGCCATCTTCGCCTTCGTGTACTTCATCTACTACGGATGCAAGGCTCACGGCGTGATCGGCTACATCAAGAGCCTCGCCCCGCAGGGCGTGAGCTTCCCGATGAACGTGCTCGTGTGGGTCGTCGAGCTCTTCTCGACCTTCCTGCGCCTCATCACGCTCGCCGTCCGTCTGTTCTGCAACATGTTCGCAGGACACGTGGTCATGGGTTCGTTCGCCATCATGGCGAGCATGTTCATGCAGCCGCTGCTTCAGCAGGTTTCCGCGGCCCACGCCGTCGGCGCCCTGCCTTCGCTGGCCTGGCTTGCCATCCTCATCCTGATCTATGCGATCGAGCTTGTGGTCGGCGCCATCCAGGCTTACGTCTTCACGGTCCTTACCGCCGTGTATGTCTCCGAGGCAGAGGAGGTCGCGGAGGAGGAGTAGTCTTCCGCTCGCGCCTTAAAGGTAAGCAATTCGTTAAACCGCCGGTGCCCGTACCCATGGAGCCCGGCAGTTATAAAAAGGTTATCCTGCGTGAAATAAGACACGCACGACAAAGGAGGAATCGTGGGAGTTATCGGTTACGGTCTCGGTGTTATCGGCGCTGGTCTTGCTATCGGCCTGTCTGCTCTGGGTGCTACGGGTGCTATGGCCCGTCAGCCTGAGGTCCAGGGCCGCGTGTTCACCGTCTTCATCATGGGCTCCGCCTTCGGCGAGGCTCTGGCTCTGATCGGCTTCGTTGTCGCGCTGATCGTTAAATAGCACGGAGCGTCAAGTATGAATCTTTCATCCCAGAAGAGCGCGATCGCACTCTCCGCGTCCGCGGCCGCGCTGCTCATGCCGGTTTCCGCGTTCGCCGAGGACGGCGCTGCCGGTGCGGACATCCTCATCCCTAAGATGGCGGAGTTCATCCCGGCGCTTATCGCCTTCCTGATTATCTGGATCGTGCTGGCCAAGGTCGCCCTGCCGGGCATCATGAAAACCATGGAGGAGCGCGGCAAGAAGATCGAGGAGAGCCTCGACGAGGCCGAGAAGACCAAGCAGGAGGCTATCGCCAAGCGCGCTGAGTCCGACTCGATCGTCACCGACGCCCGTCGTCAGGCTGCCGACATCGTTCTCGAGGCCCGTAAGGACGCCGAGTCCGAGCGCGCCCGTATCATCGAGGCTGCTCACAAGGAGGCCGAGGAGATCATCGCCAAGGCCCATACGACCGTCGAGGACGAGCGCAAGTCCATTTACGCCGGTGCCGCGAGCTCCATCGCCGACCTGTCCGTTGCCGTCGCCACCAAGATCGTGGGCGAGGCACTCGAGGACGATGCCGAGCAGAAGAAGCTCATCGAGCGCTACATCCAGGAAGCAGGTAGCCTGAATGCCGACTAGCCGCTATCAGGACAAGGTGCTCGAGACCTACGCGCGCTCCCTTCTGGAAGCCGCTAAGGCCGAGAACCATGTGTTCGAGGACCTCGAGATGATCGAGCGCCTGGCTAGCGCCAGCCCCGAGATCATCGCCGTGCTCGACACCATGTCCAAGCGCGACCAGCTCGACCTTCTTCCCAAGGTGGCAGCTGCCTTTAAGTATGTTGCCGAGGAAGACGAGGATGTAGTGGGCGTGACCGTCACCACGGCGATCCCGCTCGACGACGAGCTGCGTCAAACCATCACTAAGAAATGCGAGCAGGACTTCGGCCGCAAGGTATTCCTTATCGAGCAGGTCGACCCGTCTATCGTGGGCGGCCTGGTGCTCGAGGCCCGCGGCGAGCGTCGTGACATTTCCGTCAAGACGCAGCTGCGCATCGCGCAGGAGACCCTCGCAAACTCTGCTAATTCGTACGGAGGTGAAGCCTAATGTCCGAAACCCTCAATGCCCAGGATATCGCCAAGAAACTGCAGGAGCAGCTCACGAGCCTCTCCGCGACGGTCGATACGCATGAGGTTTCAACGGTCGACGAGGTAGGCGACGGCATCGCGCGCGTCTCCGGCCTCAAGAGCGCCATGGCAGGCGAGCTTCTGGAGTTCAAGAGCTCCGATACCGGTGAGACCGTCTTCGGCCTTGCCCAGAACCTTGACCGTGACGAGGTCGGCGCCGTTCTGTTTGGTGCCGTCGACTCCATCAAGGAAGGCGACGAGTGCCGCACCACTGGCCGCATTATGGATATCCCCGTGAGCCGCGCCATGCTCGGCCGCGTCGTCAATCCGCTCGGCCAGCCCATCGACGGCCTAGGCGACATCGTCGCTACGCACCGTCGCCCCATCGAGTTCAAGGCCCCCGGCGTCATCGACCGTACCCCGGTGTGCGAGCCGGTTCAGACCGGTCTGCTCGCTATCGACTCCATGGTGCCTATTGGCCGCGGTCAGCGTGAGCTCATCATCGGCGACCGTAAGACCGGTAAGACCGCCATTGCCATCGACGCCATCCTCAATCAGCGCGGCAAGGGCATGGTCTGCATCTATGTCGCCATCGGCCAGAAGGCCTCCACGGTTGCCAACATCCGCGAGACCCTCGCTCAGCACGGTGCGCTCGAATACACCATCATCGTTTCGGCAACCGCTGCCGATTCCGCCCCTATGCAGTACATCGCGCCTATGGCCGGTGCCGCTATCGGCGAGTTCTTCATGTACAACGGCGAGGACGGCAAGCCCGCCAGCGAGACCAACCCCGGCGGCCACGTGCTCGTCATCTACGACGACCTGTCCAAGCAGGCTGTGGCCTACCGTCAGATGTCGCTGACGCTGCATCGTCCGCCCGGACGCGAGGCCTATCCTGGCGACATCTTCTACCTGCACTCTCGTCTGCTCGAGCGTGCCGTCAAGATGTCCAAGAAGAACGGTTATGGCTCCATGACGGCACTGCCGATCATCGAGACCCAGGACGGCGACGTCTCGGCCTACATTCCGACCAACGTCATTTCCATTACCGATGGTCAGATTTACCTGCAGTCCGAGCTCTTCTTCCAGGGTCAGCGCCCGGCAGTCGACGTGGGCATCTCCGTGTCCCGCGTCGGTGGCGATGCGCAGACCAAGGCCATGAAGCAGGTCGCCGGCAACCTCCGTCTGGACCTCGCTTCCTATCAGGAGCTCGCTGGCTTTACGCAGTTCGGCTCCGACCTCGACGAGGCTACTCAGAAGCAGCTGACCCATGGTGCTCGCATGACCGAGCTCCTGAAGCAGCCGCGTTACAAGCCGTTTGAGGTTGGCGAGCAGATCGTTACGCTGTTCGCTGGCAACGAGGGCTTCCTGGATGACCTGGAGATCGCCGACGTGCTGCCCTTCCGTGCCGAGCTCATCGAGTACATGGACAATGGCTTTGGTTCGCTGCTCGACAAGGTTCGCGCCAAGAAGATCGATGATGACACCAAGGCTGAGCTCTTGCGCGTCATCGGCGACTTCAAGCAGCAGTTCATGGCCAAGCACCATTCGGATGTTTCTGGATCAGAGGAGAACTAAGCCCCATGGCCAACCTTCGCGACATTAAGAAGCGAATCTCCTCGGTTACCACGACCAAGCAGATCACGCGCACGATGGAGATGGTCTCTACGGCCAAGATCCGTCGTGCCCTCGATCGCTCCAAGCAGGCCGAGCCCTATAAGGAGGCGCTGACCGACGTCATGTTGACGGTCGCCGGCGACGCCTCCTGTTCGGGCACCGATCCCATGCTGCAGAAGCATGAGAGCGTTAAGCGTGGCCTGATTGTCGTCATTGCTTCTGACCGCGGCCTTGCCGGCGGTTTCAATACGACGGTGGAGCGCACGGCCGAAAAGCTCGCCGCTTCTTGGGCGAACGACGGCATCGAGTGCGAGATCATTGCGTGCGGACGCAAGCCGGCCACGTATTTCCGCGACCGTGCAAACGTTGTCATGCACTTTGAGGGCAATTCCTCCGAGCCCGATTTTAATCAGGCTCGCATGATTTCCTCTCATATCTGCGATGCGTATCGTGCCGGTGAGCTTGACCGTGTCGAGCTTGTCTACCACCACGCCAAAAACCGCGTGGATCAGGAGCTTCGCGTCGAGCACTTGCTGCCGCTCGATCCCGAGATGATCGCTATGGCCCACGGTCCGCGTAAGAACGAGACCGACGCCCCTAAGCGCATCTCGTCCACGTTCGAGTTCGTGCCCTCTCCCGAGCATGTTCTCGGCAAGCTTGTACCGTCGTATATCCTGACGGTCATCTACCAGGCCCTGATCGATTCGGCGGCCGCCGAGCAGGGTGCACGCCGCAAGGCCATGCACTCCGCAACGGAAAACGCCACCGCGATCATCTCGACCCTTACCCGCACGTATAGTCGCGTGCGCCAGGCTTCGATCACGACCGAGATCAACGAGATCGTCGGCGGAGCCTCAGCATTGGAGGAACAGTAATGGCTAATAACACCGTAAAGCTTGCGGTCGAGGAAGCCACCAAGAAGACGACTGCCGGTGATGGTCGCATCGTGCGAATCATCGGCCCTGTCGTCGACGTCAAGTTTGACGGCGCGGTGCCCCCGATCTACAACGCGCTCACGGTCGAGGCCGAGACCCCGATCGGTCATCTGAGCACGATCCTCGAGGTCGAGAGCCAGCTTCCGGGCGGCGTCGTCCGCACGGTCGCCATGTCCTCGACCGACGGCCTGCAGCGCGGCCTCATCGCCACCGATACCGGTGAGCCCATGAAGATGCCCGTTGGCCCCAAGACGCTCGGCCGTATTTGGAACGTCATGGGCAAGCCCGTCGACGGCAAGCCCATGCCCGAGGTGGAGGAGTTCTACCCCATCCACCATGCAGCGCCCCGTTTCGACGAGCTCACCACCAAGACCGAGATCTTCGAGACCGGCATTAAGGCCGTCGACCTGCTCGAGCCCTACATCCGTGGCGGCAAGACAGGCCTGTTCGGCGGCGCCGGCGTCGGCAAGACCGTTCTGATTCAGGAGCTCATCAACAACCTCGCCCAGGAGCACGGTGGCACCTCGGTGTTCACCGGCGTCGGCGAGCGTACCCGCGAGGGCACCGACCTGTTCCTCGAGATGAGCGAGTCTGGCGTTATCGACAAGACTTGCTTGGTCTATGGTCAGATGAACGAGCCGCCCGGAGCGCGTCTGCGCATCGGTCTGGCCGGCCTTACCACCGCTGAGTATTTCCGTGATCGTGGCCAGGACGTTCTGCTGTTCATCGACAACATCTTCCGCTTCTCCCAGGCAGGTTCCGAGGTTTCCGCACTGCTGGGCCGTATGCCGTCCGCCGTTGGTTACCAGCCCACGCTGGCAACCGAGATGGGCGACCTCCAGGAGCGCATTACCTCGACCAAGACGGGCTCCATTACCTCCGTCCAGGCTGTCTACGTCCCCGCAGACGACCTGACCGACCCGGCGCCTGCCACGACGTTTACGCACCTCGACGCCACCACGGTTCTTTCGCGTAGCATTTCGTCGCTCGGCCTGTTCCCGGCTATCGACCCGCTCGCATCTTCCTCCGACGCTCTCGATCCCTCGATCGTCGGCGAGGAGCACTACCGTGTCGCCGTCAAGGTCCAGGAGCTCCTGCAGGAGTACTCCGACCTTCAGGACATCATCGCCATTCTGGGTATGGACGAGCTGTCCGAGGAGCAGCGCCTTACGGTCAACCGTGCCCGTAAGATTCAGCAGTTCCTCTCGCAGTCCTTCCACGTCGCCGAGAAGTTCACCGGCAACCCCGGTGTCTACGTCCGCGTCGAGGATACCGTCCGCTCTTTCGCCGAGATTGTCGACGGCAAGGCCGATGACCTGCCCGAGCAGGCTTTCCGCTATGCTTCCACGATTGAGGACGTGCGCGAGCGCGCCCGCAAGATGGGGGAGAAGTAGGTTATGCGTATCCGCATCGTGTGCCCCGTGAGCTGCGCCTATGAGGGCGACGCTGCGTTTGTGTCGATTCCGTCCACGGATGGCGAGTTTGGCGTTCTGCCTGCTCACTCCAGCGAGATCTGCACGATCGACCGCGGTTACGTTCGCGTTTCCGATAAGGCCATGGGCACTGTCGACCACACGTTTGCCGTGGCCGGCGGCTATGCCCAGGTTGCGGACGATGTCGTGACCGTTCTCGCCGAGCGCGCTTGCGATTTGGCGACCGTCGATGCCGACAAGCTTAAAGCTGATATTCAAGGTTTTGAAGAGAAGCTGGGTAATTTGTCGGAGGATGATGCACGCCGCGCCTACCTCTATAATGAAATCGCATGGTGTAAGCTCAAGCTTGCCCAATAGTCAAACGATTTAGCGTTCGACCATTTGCGAACACATCATGCCCGGGATGGCCCAGCCACCCCGGGCATGCTTTTTGAAAGGGTAGACCTTGGATATTATCCGCGTTGAGGGTGGCCACGCCATCGGAGGCTCCGTGCCCGTCTCGGGTGCCAAGAACTCCGCGCTCAAACTCATGGCGGCAACGCTTCTGGCGCCGGGCAAGACGACGCTGCAGAACGTGCCCGATATTTCCGATGTTCACGTGATGGGCAAGGTGCTCAAGGGCATGGGCGCTACGATCGATGTTCTCGACGAGCACACGCTCGAGATTGATACCTCTCAGGTCGATTCTTGGGAGGCCCCCTACGAGCTCGTTGCCAAGATGCGTGCTTCCACCGCCGTCATGGGACCCCTGCTGGGCCGCTTCCATCGCGCCAAGATTGCCATGCCGGGCGGCTGCAACCTGGGTGCTCGCAAGATCGATATGCACATTCTGGGTCTCGAGGCCCTGGGCGTTGAGTTTGATACCGCCCACGGTTACATCAACGCCAATGCGCCCCAAGGTCTGCGCGGTACCACCGTCACGCTCGAGTTCGCCAGCGTCGGTGCGACCGAGAACCTCATCATGGCCTCTGTGCGCGCACAGGGCACCACGGTTATCGACAATGCCGCCCGCGAGCCCGAGATTGTCGATCTCGCCAACATGCTCAACGAGATGGGCGCCAAGATTGTTGGCGCCGGCACGCCCGTCGTGACTATCGAAGGCGTGGAAGAGCTCCATCCTGTTACCCATCGCGTAGTAGGCGACCGCATCGAGGCCGGTACCTTTATCGTTGCCGGTGCGTTGATGGCCGACGATCGCGGTGTCGATGTCACGGGCTTTTGCCCCATTCACTTGGGCATGGTGCTCAAGAAGATGGAGCTCATGGGTATCGATTGCGAGCGCGTCGAGGATGGTGTCCATGTGAACCGTGCCGAGCGTATCAAGCCGGTCGACATCCAGACGCTTCCGTTCCCCGGCTTCCCGACGGACATGCAGGCGCAGATTATGGTACTCTCCGCCCTTGCCGACGGCAGTTCCGTTATTACCGAGAACATCTTCGAGAATCGCTTTATGTTTGCCTCTGAGCTGGTGCGCATGGGTGCCGACATTCGTATCGAGAGTCATCATGCCATGATTCATGGCGTCAAGGGCTTCTCGGGCGCACAGGTTACCTCGCCCGATCTGCGTGGCGGAGCGGCCCTCGTCGTAGCGGGCTTGATCGCCGACGGGACGACCGAGGTTTCGGCTATCCATCACATCAAGCGCGGCTACGAGCAGTTTGTCGAAAAGCTGCAGGCGCTCGGCGCGCATGTCGAGCATGCTACCGTCCCCGATCCCGTCATCTACTAATACAGGTTGCCTATGTTTAATAAAAAGCCCCTCGCGGATACCACCGCCCGAAGACCCTCAACTGGTGCGCAGGCCAAGATCTACAGTCGCGATAACGTGGCTCGCTATTCCGAGCGCGCTCGTCAACGTCGTCGTAGCCACACGATTCGTCACGTTGCGCTCATTGTCGTGCTTGGCGTGCTGCTGAGTGCCACTACCGCTGCCGGCCTGTGGTTTGCCACCATTATGGGCAAGCTCGGCGATTCTAATGTCATTACCGACAATCTGCGTCGGGTTCTGGTTGACACCGATGAGGCAAAGGATCCGTTCTACGTGCTGCTTCTTGGCACCGACGGCCGTCCGGGCGAGGATACGTATCGTGCCGACTCGATTATCCTGGCACGCATCGACCCCACGCAAAAGCAGGCGACGCTCATTTCCGTTCCGCGCGACACCAAGGTCGAGTACAAGGGCGAGACCATGAAGATCAACGCCTGCCATACCGTTGGCGGCGCCGAGGCCATGGTCGAGGCGGTCAACGAGCTGTGCGGTGTTCAGATTTCCCACTATGCCGAGGTCAGCTTCGACGGTATGCAGGCGCTGATTGATTCGGTTGGCGGTATCGACATTAACGCAACCGATGATGTTGACGACCCCGAGCACCTGGATATTAAGATTGCCGCTGGCCAGCAGCATATGGACGGTGCCACCGCCCTTACCTATGCCCGCTGCCGCTACACCTATGCCGACGGCGATTACACGCGCATGCGCCACCAGCGTCAGGTGCTTGGCGCCCTTGCCAACCAGATTCTCAATAACTTCGATGCCACGAAGATCTTTGGCCTGGTTAATTCGCTGTCCGATATGCTCGTAACCGATATGAGCGTTCAGGATATCGTGGCTACGGTCAACGCCATGCGCGGTATGGATGTCGACGGTATCTACTCGGCCAACCTGCCTTCGTACGCCGACGACAGCACCATGATCGACGGTGTGAGCTACGTCTTTGTCTACGAGGACGAGCTCAAGGAAATGATGGAGCGCGTCGATGCCGGCAAGGATCCCAAGGGTCCCAACACCATGGGTCTTTCCGACGGTTCCAGCTCTACGATCGGTGACCTGAACAACAACACGTCTGACGACTACGCAAACGGTACCGCAACCTCATCGGTCAGCTCTGACGATTCCGATGACTCAAGCGATTCAAGCGATTCGGACTACTACGAAGAGCCCACCGGCGACGGCAACGGCTACGAAGCCAACTACTAAGTTACGGCGTTTTACCAAACGCCGTAACGGCTCGACGCTGCGCGCCGCCCAAGGCGACAATTTGTCATTCAAAAGGCAGGGCATGACCAGAAGGTCAATGCCCTGCCTTTTTCATGCCAACTTGTTCGCCTTGGACGTCGCTCGCTGACGTTGGCTCAACCTGCGGTGCTGACTACTCCCCTTGCATCAAAAACCGCCCCGTTCTCGGTTTTGAGGACGGGGCGGTTTTGCTTACCTAGATTGTTCGAGTTCCCTATGCAAAGCGGGCGACGAGCTCCTGGAGCACGTCGGTCATCTTGACGAGCGAACTGACCGGGACAAACTCGTTGACGCCGTGGTAGCAATAGCCGCCGGTGGAAAGGTTGGGGCAGGGCAGACCGCGGAACGACAGCTGAGCGCCGTCGGTGCCGCCACGAATTGGCAGCACTTGGGGCTCAACGCCGCAGGCAAGGTAGGCTTCCTTGGCAACATCAATAAGCTCGGGATAGTCACGAACGATCTCGGCCATATTTCGATACTGCTGCTTAATCTCGACCGTCACGCGCTCCTCACCCAGACGCAGGTTGAGCATCGAGGCGGCGGCATCGATAAGGTCGAGTTTCTGCTGGAACTTGGCGGCGTCATGGTCGCGGACGATATAGCGCGCTGTGGCGTGATCGACGGTCGCAGATACGCCCTCAAGGTGATAAAAGCCCTCGTAGCCTTCCGTATACTCCGGGCGCTGCACGTAGGGGAGCAACGCGTTGAAGTCGCAGAACAGATTGCCTGCGTTGACCATACGGCCTTTGGCGTCGCCCGGGTGGATGGACTGGCCCTCAAAGCGGACGGTCACCTCGGCGGCATTGAAGCACTCCCACTCCAGCTCGCCGATGGGGCCGCCGTCGACCGTGTAGGCGTACTTGCAGCCAAAGGTATCGATATCCAGCAGCTCGGCTCCGTGGCCGATCTCCTCGTCAGGGCAGAAGCAAATGCCGAGTGCGGGATGGGGCAGAGAGGGGTCCTGAGCGATACGCGCGACAAGTGACATGATCTCGGCGACGCCTGCCTTGTCGTCCGCGCCCAGCAGCGTGGTGCCATCGCTGCATACCAGGTCCTCACCCGCGAGGTCGTTCAGGGCGGGAAGCTTGGCGGTACTCATGGCAACGGGCTTACCGTCAACCGTGCCGCAGACCAGGTCGCCGCCTTCGTAGTGTACGATGTGCGGTTTCACGCCGGCACCCGGTGCAACTTCGGTGGTGTCGAGATGGGCGATCAGGCCCAGGGCGGGCTTGTCCTCAGCGCCCGCACTTGCGGGGATATGCGCGCAGACATAGGCGTGCTCGGTCACGTGGGCATCTTCCGCACCAAGCTCGCGCAGCTCTTCAGCCAGCACGTTGGCAAGGTCAAACTGAACGGCGCTCGAGGGTACCTGGTCGCAGTTTGCATCCTCGGACTGCGTGTTGATCTGGACGTAGCGCAAAAAGCGCTCGAGGACATCGGGGTTCGTGGTGGTGTTTTCCATAAAGACCGCTCCAATCTTGGTCGTCGTGTGCAACAAGAACTCTAGCACGGTATGCCACGGCATACCGCGACGCTTGGATGGGGTAGAATCAGCCATTGAATGCAGAAGGGACGGAAGATCATGGATACGACAAATAGCTCGCGCGAACTGCATCTGACGGTGGCGAACGAAGACTACTTGGAGTGCATGGTTCGCATTGAAAGCGAAGAGGGGGAAACCAACGGTGTGCGATCGGTCGACATCGCGCAGCGCCTTGGCGTCTCCAAGGCATCGGTCAATAAAGCGGTTTCGGCGCTCAAGGCATCCGAGCTTGTCGAGCAATCGCACTACGGCAAGGTAATCCTGACCGATCGCGGCCGCGAGGTTGGCACGGCTATCTGGTACCGTCATCGCCTCATCCGCACGTTTTTGGTTCAGGAGCTCGGTGTCGAATTTGAGCGAGCCGATTCCGAGGCCTGCATGATGGAGCATGCGCTATCCGAGGACACGATGAGCCGCTGGCTCGCCTATCTCGAAAAGCAGGGAATCAGCGTCGAGGAATAGCGGGATATATATGGATACGAGTTATTACAACCGCTTTGGTGCCGAGGAACTTACGCGCCGCTTGTCGAGCGAGACCTTGTTGGCGCAGGGTCCCATGGGCAGTGTCTTGTTGAGTGAGTACGATGCCGCCGACATTCCACCGGCGTTTTGGAATCTGGCAGAGCCGCAGACCGTTTCTCGTATCCATCGCTTGTATGTCGCCGCCGGCGCGCAGGTGCTCATTACCAACACCTTTCAGGCATCGAGCTATGCCCTCAAGCACGACCAGATTTCGCCGTCCGTGGCGGAGGTCAATCGCGGGGCCGTCGACGATGCCCGCCAGGCGCACCCTCAGCTGCTGCTGGGCTCGATGGGCCCGATCGGTATTGAGTGGTTTGCCGAGGACTCTGCCGAGTATCGTGAAATCCGAGGCATTGCGCGCGAACAGGCGCACGCCTTGCTCAATGCCGGCGTTGACGGTCTGCTGATCGAGACGGTGACGTCTATCCGTAATTTGCAGCCCATGCTTGCCGGCGCTCGAGATGCCGCCGACGGCATGCCTGTTCTGGTGAGTTTTGTCGTTGACGATAAAGGCGACCTGTTGGGCGATGGCCTCAACATCGAGGCAGCCGTTTTGTACGCCGAAAAACACGGCGCAAACTCGGTTGGTGTTAATTGCTGTTCGCTTGCGGCCGCGAACGCGGCGGTGCCCAGGATGGTTGCATCGGCGACTACTCCCGTCACGGTGCGTCCCAATGTGGGCGATCCGGTCCAGACTCAGGATGGCCCCGTATGGCACGAGAACCCCGAAGCTTTCGCGCGCGCATGCATCGAATGGAGGCATGCCGGTGCCGCAATGGTGGGCAGTTGCTGTGGAACCACGGCAATCACTACGGCAGCGATGGCCGAGGCGCTCGATATATAAAGGGCAAAACCGCTCCATACGGGGCG
Source organism: uncultured Collinsella sp. (assembly GCA_902494195.1). Classification (GTDB taxonomy): domain Bacteria; phylum Actinomycetota; class Coriobacteriia; order Coriobacteriales; family Coriobacteriaceae; genus Collinsella. The sequence continues at coordinate 73,862 of CABUSH010000011.1, forward strand.
GTTTTTTTATTGCCTGCATGTCCTCGGCAGCATTTGCCCAAATGGTGAATGCTGGTGCCGGCAGGTTGCCGAGTGCATGTTGCGGGTATACCCCATGCGTACCATGATCCAAACGCTGTGAGGTGTCTGCGCGTGTGCGCGATAATTCATTTTGGAACTGACGGTTGGCGCGCTCGCGTCGATGAGGACTTCACTGCCGATAACGTTGCCCGTATCGCCGATGCCGTCGGCGAGTTGTGGCAAAAGACCAATCCGGGCAAAACGGTATATATAGGGTTCGACACCCGGCCCCTGGCGAGCGAGTTCGCTGAGCTTGCGGCGGGCGTGCTAGCAGCGCACGGGCTGGACGCCGTGCTCGCTTCGCGACCTGTTCCGACCCCTGCCCTTACGTGGGCGGCGGCTTATGACGGTGAGGCGTGCGGCGCGCTCATGGTGACGGGGTCCCATCATCCGCAGGGTTATCTGTGCCTCAAGATTCGCATGGGTGACGGCTCGACCGCCAACCAGGATGTCATCGAAGAGCTCGAAGAGACCGTGGCTCCCGAGCCAATGGGGATCGAGGGGCAATATCGCACCGCGGATATCATTCCTGACTATATGCAGGCGGTGGCATCGTTTGTCGATGCCGAAGCCATCCGCGCCGCGCACCTGCGCGTGGTTGTCGATCCCATGGGCGGCGCAGCCCAGGGCTATCTAGCCGATTTGCTGCGCGAGCTTGGCGTTGAGGTGCACGAGATTCACGCCGGGCAGGCGTCTGACCAAGAAGATATCTGCCCCGACCCCGTTGAGCCTTGGGTGGACGCTTGCGAGCGCACGGTTATCGAGGACGGAGCTTGCGCTGGCCTGGTGACCGACGGCGACGCCGACCGTATCGGCGCGGTTGACGAGCGCGGCAGATATATACATCCGCATCAGATCATGGCGCTCGTTTTGGGCGACTTGGTTCAATTTCGTAATTTGGAGGGGCGCGTCGTCGTCAATCTTTCATGCTCGACGCTCGTGCGTCGCATTGCCGAGGCGCTTGGCTGCCGCGTGACCGTCAAACCAGTCGGTTTCAAATATATAGCGGCGGAGATGAAGAAGGGCGGCGTCCTCATAGGCGGCGAAGAAGCCGGTGGTATCGGCATCGCCGCGCATATGCCCGAGCGCGATGGAATCCTCGCCTGTCTGATTCTGTGTGAGCTTATGGCAAAGACGGACGCGCCTTTGGGCGTTCTGGTCGACCAACTCGAGGACAGTTTTGGTAAGACGAGTTACGGTCGACGCGATTTACGCCTTGAGGCCGAAGATGCCGAAACGTTACGAACCCTGCTGCCGGGCGTAAACCCCAAGTCGATTTGTGGCAAGGTGCCGCAAAACGTTAGTCATATGGATGGCTTGCGTTTGGCATTCGAGGATGACACGTGGCTGCTGGTCCGTCCTAGTGGGACCGAACCAGTGGTGCGCGTCTACGCCGAGGGGTTCTCGGTGGAAGAACGCGATGAGTTGCTCGATGCTGGCTGTGCTTTAGCTAGGGGGACGTATCCGCTTTAACCATGAGACTGCCTTATATAAAGAGATGCTCGGCGAGCGGTAGTTAACGGCTGGTAAACGTTAGTCGAATCCCAAACTGTGTAGGAAATGTGTACGCCCAGATTCCCGCCCACGGGGCCCCTCCGGTCTGGCAATATATCTCCTTGCCGCGCGGCCCGGTCGGACCGGATCAGCCGCGGGGCGTGCACCTTGAGAACCGGATACTGCGAGGATGGACACACAAGCTGTGTC
>CABUSH010000012.1 GCA_902494195.1 uncultured Collinsella sp.
CGCGCATCGTGTCCGCAGACATCGACCCCGCCGCTCGCAAGACCGCCGAGCGCATGGTCAAGAGCGCTGGTTACAAGCGTTTTGTCGACTTTTGCGCCGCCAAGTCCGCCACCGTGCTGGACCATGCTGGCGCCGTCGCCGGAGCCGCCGTAGTCGCAGACACCACCGAGACGCCGCTGTCGCTTATGCACGACGCTATGACGCTGGTCGGCGAGCTGCACCGCGCGCCCGAGCTCGCTTCGGCGCCGGTCGCCGCGCTCACCCGCGATGGTCTTATGGCCCGCGCGCTCCATGCCGAGCCCGAGCGCTCCATCGCCGTTATGCCCAATAACGAGGAGGCGGCTCTTGAGGTTTGGCCCTCGCTCGACCACGCCGCCGCGGCATTCGAGGCTGCGACCAGCGCAAACGCCGAGGAACAGTCCACGGACGCCGAAGGCGAAGCCGCCAACACCCTCATGCCCGAACCTGCCGCCACGCTCGACTTGGGCGACGGCAAGCCGCTGCCCGTGCTCATCCCCGAGTCCGAGCAGTTCGCCAACCGCCTGCGCAAGAATGCCCGTCTGCGCCGCAAGTGGGCCAAGCGCGAGGGCGTGAGCTGCTACCGCGTCTACGATGCCGACCTGCCCGACTACTCCGCCGCCATCGACCTGTACGAGGGCTGCCCGCAGACGCCGGGCCGCTGGCTCGTCATCGCCGAATACGCCGCGCCCAAGACCATCGACCCCGCACTGGCCCAGGCCCGCATGCTCGACATCTTGGCCATCGCGCCGCGCATCCTGGATGTTCCCGCCGAGCATGTGCACGCCAAGGCCCGCATGCGCTCACGTGGCGGCTCGCAGTACGGCAAGCAGGGCGCCGGCAAGGGCGCATCGGGCGAGCGCGCCAACATCGCACGCCGTCGCCTGCCACTCATCGAAGAGGGCGGGCTCACCTTTGCCGTCAACTTTGACGACTACCTGGATGTGGGCATCTTCCTGGATCACCGCGTCACCCGCAACCTGGTGCGCGAGCACGCCAAACAGGCGCGCCGCTTCCTCAACCTGTTCGCCTACACCGGCACCGCCACCTGCTATGCGGCCGACGGCGGCGTCGAGGAAACCGTGACAGTCGACCTTTCCAACACCTACCTGGACTGGGCCGAGCGCAATATGCGCCAGAACGGCTTTGTTGGTCCGCAGCATCATTTTGTGCGCGACGACGTGCTCGCCTGGATTCGCGACCAGCGCCAGACGCGCAACCGCTGGGACCTGATTTTTGTCGATCCGCCCACGTTTTCGAACTCATCCAAGATGGGCCGCCGCACCTGGGATGTCCAGCGCGACCATGTTGAGCTTTTGGCCGGCGTATCGCGCCTGCTCGCACAGGGCGGCCACGCCATCTTTAGCTGCAACCTGCGCGGCTTCCGCCCCGAGACGCGCAAGCTCGCGCGCGCGGGCGTGGTGCTGGAGGACATTACGGCGCAGACCATCCCCGAGGATTTCGCACGCAACCAGAAGGTGCACCACTGCTATATCGTGCGCCGCCTGCCCATTGAGGACGCCATGGCCGAGGTCGGCTTTAGCGCCGAGGAGATTGCCGAGCGTGTCGAGGAGCTGCGCAACCCCGAGGCCCGCAAGCCTCGCGCGGCAGTACCCGCGCACGCGCAGGCCGGAGACCGAGGGCCGCGCGGCGACGGCAAACCCTCCCCCGCCGGCAAGCCCAAAAAGAAGAAGTTCTACGCCAGCAAGCCCAAGGGCAAATAACAAAGTTGCGGTGGAATACGGACTGTTTTGCCTGGAATTAGGCAAATTTAGACCGTATTTCACCGCAACTCATATTGGGATGGCGGATGCCGACCTATCCCTGGATGACCAATCGGTAACCGATACCCACGTGTGTCTGGATATAGCGCGGATGCGCGGGGTCGGACTCGATCTTCTTGCGCAACGTGCCCATAAAGACACGCAGGCTCGCCAGGTCGCTCTTGGTCGCCGTGCCCCAAATCTCGTGCAAAATAAACTGGTGCGTCAGTACCTTGTCGGCGTTATGCGCCAGCAGGCACAGGAGCTTGTACTCAATCGGCGTCAGGTGCAACTCCTCGCCATCCATCGTGGCAATGCCGGCATCAAAATCGATATGCAGTTCACCGGTATCGAACGAGCCCTCGGAGACAACGCCGCCCGTTTGCGCATACGAAAGGCGCCTGAGCGTCGTGCGGATGCGCGCGAGCAGTTCCTCGACCGAAAACGGCTTGGTCAGATAGTCGTCGGCACCGGCATCGAGCGCGCGGATTTTGTCCGCATCCTCGCTGCGCGCCGAGACCACGATGATCGGCATGCCCGACCATGCGCGCACCGACTCCACCACCTTGACGCCGTCCATATCGGGCAGGCCCAGATCGAGCAACACAATGCTCGGCGCTTGCGATGAGGCGGCAGCGATAGCGGCATGGGCGGTCTCCACGGCCATATGACGCAAGCCGTGCGCCTCGAGCGCGGCAACGATAAGATTGCGAACGGCGGGGTCGTCCTCAACGACCAAGATGAGCGGTTTTACGGCAGAGTTCGGCACAGCGCTACTCCTTATCAAACGAAACATCGGCGACGGGAAGCTCAATCGTAAAGACCGAGCCGTGCGGGTCCGCCGCGGCAACCTCTATGCTACCGCCATGCGCCAGCGCAATGGAGCGGCAGAGCGAAAGACCCAGGCCCACGCTGCGGTGGCTGTCGGCAAGACCGTGGTTGGCGGTGTAGAACGACTCAAAGATTCGCTCGCGGTCCTCGGGCGCAATGCCCGGGCCGTCATCGGCCACCGAGCACGCCACGCGTCCATCGTCGACGCCAATCGAAATCACGATATGCGAGCCTGCGGGCGTATAGGTGATGGCGTTGTTCACCAGATTGACCACCAGCTGCACCATCAGGCGCGCGTCGACGTTGACGAGCGCCGGCTCATCGCACGCCACCACCTTAAGGTCGTGCTCGCGCACGGCAGGGTTCACGTGGCGCAGTGCCTCCTCGACGATATCGTCCATGAGCTCGAGCGTAGTCGACAGATGCATGCCGCCGCCCTCGAGCTTGGTGATGGCGAGCAGGTTCTCGACGGTGGCGTTGAGCCACAACGCGTCCGAGCGAATGGATAGAAGCAGGCCGCGGCGCGTCTGGGCATCGAGCACCGCGGTGCCGGTCGAGCCCTGATCGAGCAGCACGTCGGCATTACCCGAAATACTGGTGAGCGGCGTGCGCAGATCGTGCGAGATGGAGCGCAGCAGGTTGGCGCGCAGCTGTTCGTTTTTGGCGAGCACCGCCGCTTCCTCGCGGGCCTCCATGGCGCGGGCGCGGTCGAGCGCCAGCTCGCCTTCGCTCACGATGGCATCGGCAAGTGTCCGCTCCTCATGCGTCAGCACGTTGGGCTCGGCAACGATAGCCAGCACGCCCACCACCGAGGCGGGGTCGCCCGAGCGCGCGAAGCCGTCGCCTGTGCGAACCGTCAGGTAGATGCCATAAAACGCCGAGCCACCATAGGTGGCATCGAGCGGCGTTCCCACATAGGCGGACGCCGAGAGCCGCGGCGGCATCTGCGGCGCCAGTTCATGCACCGGCGCGGCATCGCCCACGGCCGTGTATGTCGCACGCGGCAGCAGGTCATCGCCCTCAGCGTCGGCGCTGTACCACACGACCGGGCAGCCCGAAAGACGCGCCAGCTGCGTGGCCATGGCGTGAACGATCTGCTGCTGATCGGCGCACCGCTGCAGCATGCGGTTGGTCTCGAGCACCATATGCGTGCGACGGTCGCTGGCGGCAGCCTGCGCCAAAGCGCGACGCAGGGCCAAGGCAATCGAGCTCGACACAAGCGAGACCACAAACATGATGAAGAACATCCCGGGATAGCCACGGTCGATAAGCGACAGCGAGTAGCGCGGGTCGACAAACAAGAAGTTGTAGAGCGCCACGGCGGCAGCCGAGCTCAGCAAGCAATACAGGCGACTCCAGGTAAAGAATGCGCACAGCTGAACGGCGAACACATAGACGATCATGATGCTCGGCGCGAGACCCGGATGGTCGAGCAGCGCGCCCACAATCGTCGCCGCGACCAGCAGCCCCACCGACACGCAGGCGTCATACAGAGGAGTGCGGCGCGTCAGCGTTGTGCGCCGCCACCAAAAGCTATCGGCAATATCACCGTCCGTACGGACGTCCATCAGCGCCCCGCCCCTCTCTCGAAAACAAAAACCACCACAAAGGGACAGGCACCTTTGTGGTGGTTTCCCTTGTGGTGGTTCCAAGTGTATAGCCTTTGCAACCTGCGGTCGCTAGACAAACAGCACGTGCGCGAGCAGGGCACACACGCACACCGCTCCAAATACCAGTGCCACGATCGAGATCACGCGGTCGGCCATGTCCATGTTGGCACGATTCGTAAAGAACCGATCTTCGGCGGCGTCGGCGCGTGCCTCACGTACCAGCTCGGCAACCACCTCGCGGCCATCAAGCATCTTTGCATCCATGTTTGCCTCCCCGGTCTCAATCTTGTCCATCGAAAACCAACTCCGTGCAACCCGTCGGCGCCTACGGCCGCTCGTTGGGGGCCAGGCGCTGCATCTTGTTCACGGCCTTGAACTTAGTGAACAGCGGCACGTACTCAAAGCTCACGTTGGAGTTCTCCAGGCCGTACCAACGCGCGGGCGTGCCGGCAGCACGGCGGATGATGTACTTGAGCGTGATGGCCGTACGCTCGCTCGGTTCCACGTCGCTCTCGGGCGCCAGAAGCTTACGGATCAGGACGAACTTGAACGTGCCGATGTTACCCGGATCCTTGTAGACCGAGTAGTCATGCGTCTGCGGCGGCAGCTCGCCGGTGGCAGCCAGGTCCTGAACAACCTGACGCAGGTAGGCATTGACGCGCTGGTTGATCTTGTAGCCCAGGTACAGATGCACGCGGAACACGTAGTCGGTGCCGAACGTCTCGACCGAATAGGCAAAGGTATGCGGCTCGTCCATGGTCTCGACATTCACGAACCACCAGGCGCGAGCGCGCTTGGGATGCTTGTCCAAAATCGAGTAGACGATGTCGCGGTCGATGTAGTCGGTATGGGTGTCCTTGGTCAGGTACACGACGTTGTCGCTCATGCGCTCGTAACGGTCGTCGTCGCGCAGGCGCTTGAGCTGCGGCAGGTAGCTGCGCAGCGGCAGCAGCGTAAACTGGCGCTGCTCAACAGCCGTACCGTTGTACCAGCACACCATGATGCCCATGATGAGCGCGGCCATGAGGATGGTGAAGTAGCCGCCGTGGAAGAACTTGGTAAGTGAGCTCACGAAGAAGAAGCCTTCGAGCAAAAGGAAGAAGGCCGCGAAGATCCACGGAGCAACCTTGAGCTTGCGCTCCTCGTGCAGGTAGAAGAAGAGCAGCAGCGTGGTGCACATCATAGTCAGCGTAATGGCAAGGCCGTAGGCGGCTTCCATATGCGCCGAGTTCTGGAACAGCAGCACCACGATGACGCAGCCGACAAGCATGACGTTGTTGACCATGGGGATGTAGAGCTGGCCCTTGGTCTCGGCAGGGTAGAAGACCTGCATGTGCGGCATGAGGTCCAGACGGCTGGCCTCGGACACCAGCGAGAATGCGCCGGTGATGAGCGCCTGCGAGGCAATGATGGCCGCGACGGTGGAAAGGCCGACGGCAAACGGGCGCAGGCCCGGGGCGAGCATCTGGTAGAACGGGTTGAGGTCGGCAATGCCCATGAGCTCGGGGTTGGCAGCGTTGTTCATAAGCCAAGCGCCCTGGCCCATATAGGAAAGCAGCAGGCAGCACTTAACGAACGGCCAGGTAGCGTAGATGTTGCCGCGGCCGACGTGGCCCATGTCGGAGTAGAGCGCCTCGGCACCGGTGGTGGCGAGGAAGCAACTGCCCAGAATCATGATGCCCGCGTGGTTGTTGGGGCTCAGCAAAAAGGCGATGCCGCGCACCGGGTTGAGGCACAGCAGCACGGCGGGGTGCTGGAAAACAAAGAAAAGACCCGTGCCGCCCAGGAACAGGAACCACAGCGTCATGATGGGGCCAAAGGCGTGACCGATCTTGGCCGTACCGATGCGCTGTACCAAGAAGAGCACGATGATGATGGCGAGCGTAATGGCGACGACGCGGCCCTGGTCATCGCCCAGCACGGCATGGACCGCCGGGATGGTGCGCAGGCCCTCGATGGCCGTGGTAACGGTAACGGCTGGCGTCAGGATGCCGTCGGCGAGCAGCGCGGCGCCACCCAGCATGGCGGGGATGATAAGCCACTTGCCGCAGCGCTTGACCAGGCTGTACAGGGCAAAGATGCCGCCCTCACCATGGTTATCGGCGCGCAGCGAGATGAGCACATACTTGATGGTGGTCAGCAGCGTGACCGTCCACACGACAAGGGAGAGCGCGCCGAGCACGAACTCCTCCGTCACGCTTCCGATGCCGCCGTTGCCGGCAACGAGCGCCTTGGTTACATACATGGGGCTGGTGCCGATATCGCCATACACCACACCCAGCGTGACGAGCATCGCCGAGATGCTCACAGGAATCGCAGCGTGCGAGGCTGCCTCCTTGGCCTTTTGTTCCATAAGCCGGTTTCCTCCCAACTTTAATGTTCGAAGGGATTATAGGTAATCGGCCTGCACTTGCACGGCACCGTTTTCCCAGCTAGATAAACATTTATACGGCCTTTAGGCCACCACGGCGATATGAAATGTGACAAAAGGACTGTCCCCTTGTCACATTCGTCATTTTCCAAGCCAATTTTTGAACCACCACTCCATGGAGCGGCTCATCTCGGCCATAAAGGGACTGGTGTGTTTGCGGGTGTAGATATCCACCACGCGCTCGCCCACCTCGCGGGCATGCGGGCGAAACATCGCGTCCATCTCGGCCACCTGCGCGTCCATGGTCGCAGCATCGGCGCGGCAGTAGCGCTCCTCGTGCACCAGGTTCACCACGGGATGCGCAATGGCCGGACGCTCCTTACGGGGCGTGCCGATGATGAGCATCGACAGCGGCATGGTATAGGGCGGCAAGTCCAGCAGCTCGGCAACTTCCTCGGCATTCTCGACGATATCACCGATGTAGCAGCTCCCCAGGCCCAGAGCCTCGGCGGCAACCACGGCGTTTTGCGCGGCGATCACGGCGTCCTGGGCCGCGATGGCAAAGTCGCCCAAACCCGGCGCGCGGCGGGGCTCCTTACCCGTGCGCTCGACAAACTCGGACTCAAAGCAGCCCACGTGCTCAAACAGATCGATCCACTTGGCATAATCGACCACAAATATGAGTGCCCAGGGCGCCTTGGCAATCATGGGCTGGTGGTCGCACAGGTCGGCCAGGCGGTCGAGCGTAGCCTGCTCGCGGATGCTCACGATGGAGTACATCATCATGGCGCCCGCCGACGGCGCGCGACTCGCCGCATGCAAAATCGCTGCACGCTGCTCGTCGGTCACCGCCACGGGACGGTCGTCGTCATCACGCGCGAAGGCACGCGTGGAGGAACGGTGCTCCAACGTGTCCAGCACCGCATTGCCCGTCGTCTCGACCGGATAGCCGCCCGCGTCCACGTCACCCGCACTCGTCATACAAGCCCGTTCGTTCATCGCCTCATCCTCGCTAATTCTTTAAGAAGCCTTTACGTTTCCGTGTAATTCCCGTCCATTATCGCGCAGGTCGCCACTACATTGCGCCACACCGCCACACGTGCGCGTTAATATGGCTGGTTGTTGTGCGCAGACACCAATTGCAGCGCATATTTAGGTAACAATCGGGTAAACCCCCGCTTTCGTAGGTTTTAAGTTTGTGAGGAGTCTCAGCATGTTCGCTGCCGCCATCTCGCTCGTCGGTCTTGCGGCGACCGTCTACCTTGTTTTGCGCGAGGCCAAGGCCATTCGCGCTCAGTCGGGCACCGTTGCCAAAAGCGCTCTTGGGTGGAGCGTCGCCTTCGGCCTGTTCCAGCTCTTTTTGACCGTCTGGGGCGCTATTGGCCTCGTCGCGCAGAACGAGCCGCTCGCCTTCGTGATGCTCATCCTGACCAACGCCATCCTCACCGGCTGCGCTTGGGCCAGCATCGCCCGCGACCGCATCGCCCCGCGCGTCTTTGCGTTCGCCGGGCCCGACGCCCCCGCCCCCACCGGCAAGCTCGCCCGCCTGCGCGGAGCCTTTGTGGGTAAACCGCTCGTCGCCGCCGTCCTGTGCCTGCTGCTCGCCGGCGTCTTTGCGCTGCTGGGCATGGAGGTCTCGTCCAACCACGACTTTACCTGGGTCTACCCCCTGTGCATCCTGCTCGAGTGGGCCATCATCACCACGCTCATGGTCGGCCTGTTCTTCCTGTTCCAGCGCCACGGCGCAGCCCCCGCGGTCTTGGCCTTTGCCCTCTTTGTCCTGGGCATTGCCGAGTTCTTCGTCATCACGTTTAAATCCATGCCCATCCAGCCGGGCGACCTTTCGGCCATCTCCACCGCCGCCGCGGTCGCCGGCACCGGCTACACCTTCTCGATCTCGCTGTTCTGCGTGCTGTCCATGGGCTTTACCGCCATCGCCATGCTGCTGTGCGAGTACGCCGGCCTGGTGGCACCGCACCGTCAGAAGGGCGCCGCCAACGCCAAGCGCATGCTGCTCACCAACCTGCTCGTCGCCGTGCTGTGCCTGGGCGGTGTAACCGCACACGTCACGCTCATCGACTACTACAACACCCTCGGCATCACCGTCTACACCTGGCGCCCGCTCGAGAGCTACTGGCGCGAGGGCTACCTGCCCGCTTTCATTAGCGCAGCGCAGTCCATCAAGCCGCCCAAACCCGCCGACTACTCCGTCGACGATGCCAAGGCCACGCTCAAAAAGTACGCCAAGGCCTATGACAAATCCGACGCGGCTAAGAGCGATGAGCGCACCGCCGCAAAGGAGCAGTTCGACAGCGAGAAGCCCACGGTCATCGCCATCATGAACGAGACCTTCTCGGATCTGTCGATCTACCAGAACATGCGCGCCGGCTACGAGGGCCCGCAGTACTTTAAGAACCTGTCCAACTGCCTCAGCCGCGGCAAGCTCTACGTGAGCGCCTACGGCGGCGGTACCGCCAATACCGAGTTTGAGTTTATGACCGGCAACTCCATGGCCAACCTGGGCTCGGGCGTGTACCCCTACACCATCTACAACATGGAAACGACCGGGAACCTGGCAGAGCAGTTCAAGTCGCTCGGATATTCCACCACGGCCATGCACCCCAACCACGCCACTAACTGGAACCGCGAGAACGTGTACAAGGACTTTGGCTTTGACCGGTTCCTGTCCATCAACGACTTCCAGGGAGCCGACACTCTGCGCGGTATGGTGACCGACCAGGCGACCTATGACAAGATTCTTGAGCTGCTCGACCAGAACGCCGATCCGCAGTTTATCTTCGACGTGACCATGCAGAACCACTCGGGCTACGACACGGGCCTGCTGCCGGTCGACAAGCAGATGCACCTGAACATCGACACGACCGATCTGGACGCCAAGACCGTCGAGGACGGCACGCTCTCCGATGTCGACGAGTACGTCTCGTGCATCGAGCAGTCCGACCAGGCGCTGCGCTACTTCCTCAACGCCCTGAGCAAGCTCGACCGTAAGGTGGTCGTGGTGTTCTGGGGCGACCACCAGCCGTTCTTCCCGTCCAAGTTCAACGATAAGTGGTTTACCGGCGAGGACGACGCCACCCACCAGGAGCGCCTGTGGCAGACCGACTACATCATCTGGGCCAACTACGACGTTGCCGGCTGCGACCAGACGAGTGAGGTCGACGACCTGTCCACCAACTACCTGTCCACGCAGCTCATGCAGCTGATTGGCGCCCCGCTGACTGACTACCAGAAAGCGCACATGACGCTGCGCGAGTCGCTGCCCGCTATCAACTCCGTGGGCTACGAGGACGCCAGCCTGCGTTGGGCGCTCTCCTCCAACGTCACCGGTGACGACGCCGAAGCCGCAGCCGCCACCAAGGCGCGCGAGGATTACGCCAAGATGCAGTACTACGAGATGTTCCGCGACGGCAAGAACGTGTACACCGAGCACTTCCAGACCGAGGCCAACGAGACCGACCCCAACCTGGCACCGGGTACGACCAAGATCAAGTAGCGACTAGCTGCGAGTTCATAACTGAAACGTCTGTCCGGACGGAGGCATATAAGGTTCCCTGCTCGGACAGACGCCTTGTTGTTGAAGCGCGGCTTGTCATGGGGGCACCCGCAACATATATAAGTTAAAGGCCACGTCATGTGGCCTTTTTTGCATCCGGAAACCGTGTCCCAATCTGAATACATCCAGCGAACGCATGCGAGCGTGTCGTCCAGGACGGCCTCGTCATCAGGGCGATGGAAAATATCGCCCCAGACGCTTGCCATCGTTGCGCCCACGAGCGTCAAGAAAAAAGCCTCGAGGATTTCGAGGCTTTCACATTTGTATTGTTTTGCACGAAGCACCACAAACGACGAAGCTACTCGCCCAGCACGGCCTTCTTGGCGGCTGCGGCCATGTTGCCCAGGTCCTCCTTGGTGGGATGGTCCTTCGCGGCAACCCAGTTGTCGAGCAGCATCTTAAATCGGGCGTTGTCGGGATCTTGCTCGAGCATGGCCTCGTAGCGCTGCTTGACCGCGGGGCCCATCTTGCCCTGGCACATTGCCCAGCCCGCAAGCTCGGCATCCCCAGCCAAATTGGAAGTTACGCGGTCGATAATCTGCTGATAGTAGCTCTGGTCGGCGCCAAAACCGCAGGTGCCAAACAGGAAGACGCGCTTGCCGTGCAAGGCGGAGAGCAACGCCGCGACCGAAGGCGTGCACGCGCCCTTGTCGCACCAAAAACCGACGAGCACCGTGTCGGCCGCGCAGGCGCCCTGCGCCTCGAGCGCAACCTGATCTGCATCCGCATCATCGCTCAACGCCGCGGCATGGACAAACTCAACACCCGCAGCCTGCAGAGCGCGCTTGATCGCGCCCGAAACCATCCTGGTATTACCGCTCTTGCTGTTAACCACCAAAGAGCACGTCATAGTCACGTTGCCTCGTTTCCCCCAAAACTAAAGCCACTAATGCAATTTATTAGATGAATATCTTAGTACTAACGTGACAGATGTAAACCACCGTCTGTCGATTGATTAATATGCCCCACGGGCTTGCTCACTGGGCGAATTGGCTGCGGTAGAGTTCGGCGTAGAAGCCGCCTGCCGCTAGCAGCTCGTCGTGCGTGCCGCGCTCGATAATCTGGCCGTCGCGCATCACCAGAATGCAGTCGGCGTTGCGGATGGTGCTCAGGCGGTGCGCCACGACAAAGCTTGTGCGACCGGCCATGAGCTCGTCGAATGCCGCCTGCACCTGCAGCTCGGTGCGGGTATCGATGCTTGAGGTCGCCTCGTCCAGCAGCAGAATCGCCGGATCGGTGAGCATAACGCGCGCAATGCACAGCAGCTGTTTTTGACCCTGGCTAAACGTGCCGCCGTCCTCGCCGATGACCGTATCGTAGCCGCCTGGCAGCTGCACGATAAACTTGTGCGCATGCGCGCGCTTGGCAGCTTCGATAACCTGCTCGCGCGTGGCGTCGGGACAGCCGTAGGCGATGTTTTCCGCCACCGTGCCCTCGAACAGCCACGTATCCTGCAGCACCATGCCAAAGGCGCGGCGCAGGCTCGCGCGCGTGTAGTCACGCGAAGACCGGCCATCGACCATGATGCGTCCGGCATCAATATCGTAAAAACGCAGCAGCAGGTTGATGAGCGTTGTCTTGCCGCAGCCCGTGGGGCCGACCAGGGCAAAGCGCATGCCGGGTTTGGCCTCGATGCAGATATCCTGCAGCAGCTTGCGATCGGGCACATAACTAAAGTCCACGTGCTCAAAGGTCACCTCGCCACGCGGGACGGCAAGTTCCACGGCGCCCGTCGCATCGGGCTCCTGCTCGCGCGCGTCGAGCAGCGCAAACATGCGGCGTGCCGAGGCGTACGCCGTCTGGATCTGCGTAATGACGTTGGTGACCTCGTTGAACGGCTTGGTGTACTGGTTGGCGTAGGACAGGAAGATCTGCACGCCGCCCACCGTGAGTGCCGCGGGCACGCCCGTGATCACGCCCACGCAGCCAATCACGGCCACCACGGCATAGATGATGTTATTGATAAAGCGCGTGCCGGGGTTGGAGAGCGAACCCATAAACTGCGCGCGCTCACCTGCCGCATAGAGCTCGGCGTTGAGGGCATCGAAGCGCTGCTGAGCGTTGGGACCATAGGCAAAGGCGTCGACAAGCTTTTGCTCACCTACGTACTCCTCGATATGACCACCGAGCTGCCCTTGAATACGCTGCTGTGCCGTAAAGCTTTTGTTGGAAAGCTTGGCGATAGCACCGGCTGCAAAAATGGAAAGCGGCGTGACGAGCACCACCACAAGCGTCATGGTCAGGTTAATGGAGAGCATAAACGCAAGCGTGCCCACGATGGTAATAACACCGGTGAAGAGCTGCGTGAAGCCCTGCAGCAGACCGTCGCCCACCTGGTCGACGTCGTTGACCACGCGGCTCATAAGGTCGCCGTGGGCATGACTGTCGATAAAGCTGAGCGGCATGCGGCTGAGCTTGTCGCTCGCCTCCACGCGCATGTCGCGCACCGTCTCGTAGGACAGGCGGTTGACGCAGTAGCCCTGCAGCCACTGGAAGGCCGCGGCTCCCACCACGACGAGCGCGAGCTTGGTGACGAGCGGCAACAGCGCGTCGAAGTCCACCTGCCCGGCGGCGACGATCAGGTCGATGCCCTCGCCGATGAGAATGGGCGTGTAAAGCTGCAGAATCACGGAGATGGCGGCACTCACAAACGACGCTACAAACGAAATGCGATGCGGACGAACGTAGCCCATCAGGCGGCGAGTCACCGCACCCACGGGATAGCGCTCGGGATCGCCGGGCCGGCGCGGACCGTCACCCAGGTCGTTGAGGTTATCGTTGCCGGACACGTTGGCCGTCATCGTGGCGACCGAACCGGAGGAAGTGTACGGATTCATTTAGCATCCCTCCTTTGCGCAGGCAGATGCAGGGGCGGTCGGGGCACCTGGGGTGGGCGCGGGCGCCGCACTCCCCTGCTGGCCCTCGAGCTCCTCGCGGCGCAGCTGCGACTGGCAAATCTCGCGATAGAGCTGGCAGGTCGCGTACAGCTCATCATGCGTGCCCAGACCCGCAACCGAGCCGTGGTCGAGTACGCAGATCATGTCGGCGTCGCGCACGGTCGAGGCGCGCTGGCTCACGATGACGGTCGTGAGCGGCAGCCCGCCCTCGACGGCACCGCGCACGCTGCGCTCGCGAATGGCATGGCGAAGCGCCGCGTCGGTCTTAAAGTCGAGCGCCGACGCGGAGTCATCCATGATTAATATCTGAGGCGAGCCCACTAGGGCACGCGCGATGGTCAGACGCTGGCGCTGGCCACCGCTGAAGTTCTTACCGCCCGCCTCGACCGGGGCATCGAGCCCCTGCGACTTGCTGCGCACGAAATCGCTCGCTTGCGCCATATCGAGCGCTGCCCAGAGCTCCTCGTCGGTCGCAGTCTCGTCGCGCCAGGTCAGGTTGCTGCGGATAGTGCCGCTCACCAGCGACGCACGCTGCGGAACAGTCGCAACCACATGGCGCAGCTGGTCGAGCGGCCAAGCGCGCACGTCGGCGCCCATCACGCACACGCTGCCGGCGCCTGCATCGTACAGGCGCGGGATGAGCGAGACGAGCGTGGACTTGCCGCTACCCGTACCGCCGATAATGCCGAGCGTCTTGCCCAGCGGGAGTTCCAGCGTCACATCGTTGACAGCATTGGCCGCGCCAGCGCCAAAGGAGAAGCTCGCATGGCTCAAGCTCAGCGCAGGAACTGGAGCGACATTGCCCGGCTTGGGCAGCGCAACCGACTGATTGCCCTCGTCGGTGATGCTCGGCTCGCAGTTGAGCACCTCGTTGATACGCGAAGCACTCGCGCTCGCCTTGGTAAAGACCACGACCAGGTTGGCAACGTACACGATGGAGGTCAGGGTCTGCGTCATGTAGTTCACAAACGCCATGACCTGGCCCTGCGTGAGCTCACCCACGTTGACCTGGATGCCGCCCACCCACAGGATGGCGCACACGCCTAGGTTCATCACCAAAAACGTTACGGGGTTAAGGATTGACGAGAGCTTGCCCACCGCGATGGCAGTATTGGCCTGGTCATCGGCGGCTTGGGCAAAGCGCTCGCGCTCGTGGCCCTCGCGCACAAAGGCGCGAACAACGCGGGCGCCCGAAAGCCCCTCGCGGCAAATGAGCGCGATGCGGTCGAGCTTTGCCTGCAGCTGCTTGTAATACGGAATGCAGCGCGCCATGACAAACCAGAACACCAGGCCAATGGCGGGCGTGCAGATCAAAAAGATGATGCCGAGCTTAAGGTCGATGGCAAGGGCCGCGCACATGGAGCCCACCGCTAGAAAGGGCCAGCGGATGAGCATGCGCACGCCCAGCGCCACAGCGAGCTGGACCTGGTTAACGTCGTTGGTGATGCGGGTGATGAGCGACGGCGTGCCAAAGCGGTCGAGCTCAGCATAGCTCAGCTTGTTGATGTGCTCGTAGAGCGCGCCGCGAATGTCGGTGCCCATGCCCTGCGAGGTGAGCGCCGCCATCTTTTGGCAGACGAGCGTAAACGAGATGCCGATCACGGCCATGGCGGCAAGTAGCATGCCGTAGTGGATAACGGCGCTCACGTCGTGCGAGCCAATGCCCTTGTCGATCATCTGGGCAATCACCAGCGGCGTCAGCAGGTCAAAGATCACTTCGATCAGCTTACACGCAGGACCGATCACCATATACCGGCGAAACTTACCACCAAAACGCCTAAGCAGCTCAATCATAAAAAGGCGCTCCCTATCATCATCCACATTCAATTCGAATCATGATAGTACGGTGAGCCCAAAAGAAGCGTGAACAACTCGTCATTTCTAATGGGATTCGGTTTCCAAAGAAGCGGAAAACACGCGCACACCCAGCCAGTGTCGGGTCGACCGCTTGGTATACTTACATTAGTGCTACCAAGTTAGTCGCCGACCCTTGAAATGAGGTGCCGAGATGAACGACATTCTCGCAAGAAGAGCAAGACGAGCAACTGTGGGCATCGCCCTTTCCGCGGCACTTGTCGCGGGAATCGCCCCCGTAGCGGCGATCGCGGCAGAAACCAGCTCCCCCACCGGTGCAGTTGCCTTGCAGACGGAAGATGCGGCCGCCGCAAAAGAAAAAGCGTATGCAGCCATGCAGGAAGCGCTCAAAAACCTCGAAGCCGCAAAAGACGCCGCAAGTCCCGAGAAACTTGCGGAAATCGATGATGACATTGCCGTATTTCAAGAACTCTACGACATGGTGGCGGCGGAAGCCGCCAAACGGAGGGAACCCCTTCCCGCCATGCAAGCGAACGTCGATGCAGCCCAAGCCAAATACGATGAGGCCCACAACCGGGTAAGCGAGCTCCAGGCAAAATTAGACAAGAAACTTGAGGCGCTTAAGGCAGTCGAAGCACTCGGCGACGAGGAGCTTGTCGAAACAATTAAACAGCAAATAAAGCAGTTGCGCAGTGAGATCGTATCGGCAAAAGCGCAAGAAAAATCTTCTGAAGATGATCTTCACCACTACCAACGCCGGTTCGAAAGCCAGGAAAAACAGGTTCAGCATTTCGAAAGTGAGGCAGAGGAAGCTAAAGCCCACATCGACGAGGACATTGCCAAGCGAAATGCACTCCTCGGCGATTTGGAAAAGGCGCAAGCGGCCTATGACGACGCCTGCAAAGCATACGAAGAGGCAAAGGCCGCGGCAGACAAGGCCACCTCGCCCGAGATAACGAAACCCGCCGAGACGACAAAACCCTCCAGCTCAGCGCAGCCGGCCGAAACGGCACAGCCCGCCAGCTCGCCCGCGACCGGCAAAAATACCCCGCCAAGCTCCACCAAGCAGGCGAACTCGAGCAGCGGCAAGCAAGCAGATACGACCGCCGGCAAGCTCGCGAACACGGGCGACACAGCACCGAGCGCAATCGCACTCGCAGGAATCGCCACCGCAGGCCTCGGAATAACCGCCACAGCCACACGCCGCCTCAAAAACTCAAAATAGCCGCTAGCGGCTATTGTCTTTGCCAACCCACAAGCCCAGAGACAAAAAGAGGCCCGTTTCCCCACCTAGGGAAACGAGCCTCTTTACTTGTAAAAACAAATGGTAATGCCACTGTCTCTTGAAGCACATCGCCGCCGCGCTCCAAACAACGCCAACGAGCAGCATTCCTTAAGGGATAGATTTAATTAGGCTAACGCGCTTTTACGGGTGATTTTTGGACGACGGGGCCCGGCCGGCGGCGAGGTGTTTGGTAGTCGAGCGATCCCGCAGGCAAAGCCGAGGACCAGCGAGACACCAAACAGCCCGCCGGCACCGGGACCACTTCGCGGCACCAAAAAGCGCCCGCGCACTCGATGGATTCGGATGCCCGACAGAGGCTCCTTATGGCTGCTTCCTTCCGGACCTGACCAGATTCGGAACATGTCGTCATCCGAACCCATCGAACGCGCTAGACGCTCGGTATATCTTACCTGCTCCCGCCCGCCAGAGCAAGGTAGCTAATTTGGGACGGGGCTTTTTGACCACTTTTTGACTGGAGGGGCATCAGGGTGGCGAAAGTAGTCAAGTAAGCCCCATCCTAAATAGACTGATCTGGTGCCGTGCCACGAAAAGGGCCTATCTACTACGTTTTGGTCACAGAGGTCAACCATAGCCGGCTTTTTCGAAAATCGGCAAGCTTTCTACCTGCGGTTTTGTTTTTGTAAATTCCGGGATGGTCGAGGATGGCCGGTTTAACGTAGTAGATGGCCACGTTTCGTGGCAAACGGTCCGATCCAAGACCCAAGGCAGCCAACCTCGAATGGCCATTCTCGAAGTTGCGGTGGAATACGGACTGAATTGGCCCCTTAAAGGCAAAAACACTCCGTATTCCACCGCAACTTATAGGGAGATAGGCCTTAGAGGCGAGCGAGGTCATAGGCTTGTGCGGCTGACTCGCCGGCACAGATGAGGTTGGTTGTGGCTTCTTGCGGATCGAGTGCCTGTTCCAGGTCCATGGGCTTGCGGCAGATCGGAAGCACCAAGTCGATGCCCCGCACACACACCGCATCCAGGTTGTCAGCGCGACCGCCCACGACAGCGATCACCGGTTTGCCACACCGCTTGGCACGGCGCGCCACGCCCACCGGCGCCTTACCGGCGGCGGATTGCTCATCCATATTGCCCTCGCCTGTAATGACCAGGTCGACATCGCGCACGCGCTCGTCAAACCCCACGAGATCGAGCACCGTCTCCACACCCGAGCGTAGCTCCGCGCCGAGCGCCAGCAACGCCGCGCCCAAGCCACCGGCAGCGCCCGCGCCGGGCACGCCAAGCACCGAGCCAAATGTCCGTGCGTTCTCGGGTGTGCGCAACAACCCCTGGGCTCGCGCCTCGAAAATTGCCGCATCGAGCAGGCGACCGTAGCCGACCATCCAGCCGTCGCACCTGCTCAGCGCCTCGGCATCATCCGCCGGCAGACCCTTCTGTCCGCCGAACACCGCAAGCGCGCCGCGACGCCCTACGAGTGGATTCTCGACATCCGAAAGCACAACGATACGAGCGCCATCCAAAGCCTGTAGCGCTGGCGCCAAATCAACGCTCGTCACCCGCTCAAGGCCGGCAAGACCGGGGACGACCTCGCAGCCCTGATCATCGACCACACGCGCGCCCAGCGCCCGCAGCATGCCGGTGCCACCGTCGTTGGTGGCGCTGCCGCCCAAGCCAATATAGAGTGTCCTTGCGCCCGTGCGAACTGCGCGAAGCATAAGCTCGCCCACGCCATAGGTTGTGGCCGCCAACGCCGCCGACTCCGTGCAAGGCGAATACCCAATGCCGGCCGCCTCGGCCATCTCAATTACAGCCGACTCGTGCTCGCCGTCCACCAGCATCCGGGCAGACACGCGGTCGCCCAAGGGGCCTGCGACATCACAGGTTGAGAGCTCGCCACCGCATGCGGCGATGGCATCGAGCGTTCCCTCGCCACCATCTGCCAGCGGCAATGCGCGCACCTCGGCATCGGGCCAAACGCGGCGCACGCCTTCGGCAACCGCCGCCTCCGCCTGCGCGCTCGACACGCTGCCCTTAAAGGAGTCAATCGCCAACAGCACACGGCGGGGTCGGCGGCACGCAGGACCAAAGTCAACCGCCGTGCCAGCATCCCCATCGGCGTCCGCAAGCGCCTCGGCATGAGCAGCATGCGCCTCAAGATCGGCCCCACAACCGCAATCAACGCCGCCCGTTCCGCGCAGACCGCCAAAATAGCTACTCAGCAGCTCGCGGCATTCATCCGCCAGGACCCCAGCCGTCACGTTAAACCGATGGTTCAGGCGCGAATCGGCATTGAGGTCATACAACGAGCCCAGCGCACCCGCCTTGGCATCGGCCGCGCCATACACGCAGCGCCCCACGCGCGCGTTAACCATAAGGCCCGCGCACATGCAGCAGGGTTCCAATGTCACATAGACCGTACAGTCGGAAAGGCGCCAGCGACCGAGCGACCGAGCGGCAGCGCACAGGGCCGCGAACTCTGCATGAGCCGAAGGATCCTGATCGAGCTCGCGCCGATTGTGCGCCCTCGCGACGATCTCGCCGTCGCGCACCACTACGGCTCCGATGGGCACCTCGCCCACCGCCGCGGCGGCTCGCGCCTCCGCCAGCGCCTCGCGCATGAACTTCTCATCGATTTCGGTGATCGTCATCGTTCGCCTTCCCTGTTGCAAATTCAAAACGATGCTATCATTACGACTCACGGAGAGATGGCAGAGCGGTTGAATGCGGCGGTCTTGAAAACCGTTGAGCGCGAGAGCGTTCCGGGGGTTCGAATCCCCCTCTCTCCGCCACTTTAGTGATTCACCGGCGTCATGGTCCGCTCGAACAGCGCATCGACCACGTCGGCCATCTCAGGTCGACGCTCAAGATCGTGGCCCGATTCCCACCATATCGTGAAAAGTCGAATAATACCGCCGGCGACAAACTCAGACGTCGTCTCGAGTGACACGGGGGCCAGGGCATCCTCGGCAAGCACGTTCATCACACGCTCGCGGATGGAACGGGCAATGCGGTCGCAAATAACGTTGGTCAACATGCCCGACATGCTGCTTGCCAAAATGTTATCCATGAGCTGCTCGTGCGCCAGAATCAAATCCATGGCATCGTCCAAAATCGCGTGCCGAAGCGCGCGCACGTCCTCGGCTGATACCGCGCCGACCTCATTGGACTGTTTTTGCGGCAAGCCCGACATGAGCTCATCGATATAAAAGGCAAAGTAATCGTTCTTGTCGCGAAAGTGCTTGTAGAACGTCGTGCGGCGAATCATGGCGCGGTCGCACAGCATGGCAACCGTCAGGTCCTCAAAACGATGCTCCTCGAGAAGTTCGGTGAAAGCATCGAACAGGGCGCGGTAGGTTTTCTTAATGCGAAGGTCCACTGGTATCGCCATCCTCAGGGCAAAGACAACACTCGTCAATCTGTCGCATATCTTACACCTGTACCTCGCGCGCTTTGCCCCGGTACCGACCCCGCCGAAAACACAACGCTTACCGGAAAGTTCGGCACGGCAAAACGTTGCGGGTATACTAGTAGCGTTATACCAACGGCAGCTGGCGCATGCCGCCGCGGCCATTCGAAACGGAGACATCATGATTACCGTCATCATCGGCATCGTTGTTGTCATTGTGATTGTCTGCGCCATCGCCGGCATCTACAACAACATGGTCACCAAGCGTAACCGCATCGATAACGCCTGGCAGAACATCGATACACAGCTGCAGCGCCGCAACGACCTGATCCCCAACCTGGTCGAGACCGTCAAGGGCTACGCCAAGCACGAGCAGGAGACGCTCTCCGCCGTGATCAGCGCGCGTAACACCGCCGTCAAGGCCACCACGCCCGAGGCCAAGATGGAAGCCGACAACGTGCTGACCGGTGCGCTGCGCCAGCTCTTCGCCGTAGCCGAGGCCTATCCCGATCTTAAGGCAAACACCAACTTTACGCAGCTGCAGGCATCGCTCGAGGATACCGAGAACAAGATTAGCTATGCACGCCAGAGCTACAACGACTGCGTACTCAGCTACAACAACGCCATTCAGACGTTCCCGGCTGTCATCTTTGCCGGCATCTTTCAGTTTAAGGAGCGCCAGGGCTTCGAGGCCGCCGAAGCAGCCCGCCAGGCCCCGAGCGTCAAGTTCTAGTAGTTTGACAGCGCATCCTTAATCGGCCAAATGCATAAACCGCCCCGTCGAATGCATACTTCGACGGGGCGGTTTCCTTTTTCGCGAAGGTCCCCCTCTAAGCGCCGTGCATTTTTAGGAGTATTCAACATAGCCAAGAGCTTCGGGCGCCACGATAAATGCCAATGACCGCGAATATCCCTGCAAATCAAACGCTGTCAGCCCATAACCCCGCCCATCATCCGTAGAAAACATCGAGAACTCCCGATTTTTTGCCCGGAATCGGTATGCAGGGGCCTTCGATTGCAGAATACTCGCAAAAATGCACGTCGCCACCACCCCCACATGGCGTGAACCAAAACAAAAGCGCGGCCTTCCTTTCCGGCGCACTCCGCGGGACGAAAAAACCTCCGCCGCACGAAGTGCGCAGCGGAGGTTCTTTCATGTCCGAGGACGCGCCGGAAAGGAGGGTCGCCCTCGGGCCGGACGGCTAAGACAGCTTACGCGACGGTGTAAACCCAGTTGTGCTTGTCCTCGACAGCACCAGACTGGATGCCGGTCAGAGTCTCGCGGAGCTTCTTCATCACGGGGCCGATCTCGGTGTAGCCAGCCGGGAAGGTCACGGTCTCATCGGCACCATAGACCTTGTTGTCGATCTCGCCAACCGGGGAGATGACGGCAGCGGTGCCGCACAGGCCGCACTCCACAAAGGTGCCGGCCTTGACCTCGGCCCACTCGACGGGGCGCTGATCGACGGTCATACCCAGGTCCCGAGCAACCTGAACGAGCGAACGACGGGTGATGGAGGGCAGGATGGAGTCGGTGTGCGACTGCGGAACGACGAGCGTGCCTTCCTCTTTCACGAACAGGACGTTGGCGCCACCGGTCTCCTCGACATAGGTGCGGGACTCGGAGTCGAGATACAGGTTCTCGGCATAGCCCTCGCGATGGGCCTCCATCGTGGGCTTAAGGGACATGGCGTAGTTCAGGCCGGCCTTGATGTTGCCGGTACCGTGCGGTGCTGCACGGTCATACTCGGAAACGCGCAGCTTGACGGGCTTGAGGCCACCCTTAAAGTACGGACCGACCGGGGTCACGAGGATGCGGAACGTGTACTCAGGAGCGGGAGCCACGCCGATCACGTTACCGGAGCCGATCATAAACGGACGCACGTACAGGGTCGCGCCGGAGCCGAAGGGCGGAACCCAGGCGGCGTTGGCAGAGACGACCTGCTTGACGGCCTCAACGAACTTGTCCTTGGGGAACGGGGGCATCTCGAGGCGCTGGGCAGAGTTATACATGCGCTCGGCGTTCATGTCGGGACGGAAGCAGACGATGCTGCCGTCCTCGGCGGTGTAGGCTTTCAGGCCCTCAAAGACCTCCTGGCAGTAATGGAAGATGCCGCCGCACTCGGAGACATGCAAGGTGTGGTCGGTGGTCAGGCCGCCCTCGTCCCACTCGCCGTCCTTCCAATGGGCCTCGTAGCTGTAATCGGTCTTCATGTAGCCAAAGCCGAGGCTACCCCAATCGATATCCTTCTTCTCGACAGTCATGTGTCGCTCCTTACATACACAGTTGCATACTCGCGAACTCGCACGCAAGGACCGAGGCCGACCGCGTCGCAACGTCGCACGCCCGGAGCGTAGAGCCGGACGGGACACGCGAACAGCATCAAAGCCGATGGCACGTCGATTCGCATGCACGAGATTGTACTCCCCGTACGCGTCTGATAAAACGCTTTTCTTTAACTAAGTAAAGTATTTTCATTTGACCGAAACTAAAGAGGCCCGCCACCGTAAGCGGTGACGGGCCTCAACTGCACGGTTTGCGCGCTGGCTCGAGCTACGCGTTCTTTTTGCCCAGCTTAGCCTTAACCAGACCGACCACGGTCGGGATGATCGACACGGCAACGATGCCGACGATCAGCAGCTCAAAGTGCTCCTGCACAAAGGGGATGCCGCCAAAGAAGTAGCCCAGCAGTGTAAAGAGCGTCGACCAGGTAATGCCGCCCAGCACGTTAAAGATGACAAAATTGCGCCAGTGCATGCCGCCCATGCCGGCGATAAAGGGCACAAAGGTGCGGATAAACGGGAAGAAGCGACCCAGGAAGATGGCCAGGTGACCCCACTTGTCCAAGAAATCCTCGGACTTTTTGATGCGCTCGGGCGTCATGGCCTTGACCTTGCCCGAAGCGATAATCTTTTTGCCAAAGAAGTGACCGATCATAAAGTTGCACTGGTCGCCCAGGATGGCTGCGGCCCATGCGGTGGCCAGAAGCGCCACGATGTTAAAGCCGCCGTTGTGGGCAAAGAAGCCCGAAGCAAACAGCAGCGAATCGCCGGGAAGGAACGGGAAGAACACCACGCCTGTCTCGATAAAGATGATCAGGAACACACAGCCGTAGGCCATAAGCGGGCCGGCGGCGATCCAGCTGGCGATCGCGGTGCGCGGGTCCTTAAGCAGCTCGGCGATAAAATTGATGAAACCCATGAAGTAAAACCTCTCAGTTGTGGGCGCGGACACGTCCAAGTTGACCAGTATACGGTTGCGGCGCGAGCACGGGCCAAACCCCTCAAAAGTCTTACTTCATTACCAGCAAGTTTGCATAACTGACACTTGTCGCCCAAAGCGAAGCAAGATCGCCCTTCCTAATCCCTAGCGAATCGCTATACTTTATTGAATCGCATTGTCACGGCGCTAAGGGAGGGCGGCCGGTGAGCTTTATCAATACCATTCGCGAGGACATCAAGACCGTCCAGGCGCAGGACCCTGCCGCGCAAAACGGCCTGGTCATCTTCCTTTCCTATCCTGGCCTGCACGCCAAGTGGAACCACGTGCCCGAGCACTGGCTGTGGGAGCACGGTCATCGCTCACTCGCCCGTGTGCTCTCGCAGTTAACCCGCCATATCACTGGTGTTGAGATTCATCCCGCCGCGCAGATCGGCAAGCACTTCTTTATCGACCACGCCATGGGCGTCGTTATTGGCGAGACTGCCATCGTGGGCGACAACTGTGTGCTCTACCAGGGCGTCACGCTCGGCGGCACCGGCAACGAGACCGGCAAGCGTCACCCCACCCTGGGCAACAATGTCACGGTGGGCACGGGCGCCAAGGTGCTTGGCAACATCCACATTGGCAACAACGTCAAAATCGGCGGCAACTCGGTCGTCGTCAAGGACGTGCCCGACAACTGCACCGTCGTGGGCGTGCCCGGGCGCATCATCAAGCGCAACGGCTGCCGCGTGTTCGAGGAGAGCTTCGACGCCAAGCAGCATCGCGAGTACATGCCCGACGATGCCGCCGAGCAGAGCGCCCTCAACCGTCAGGGCATCACCGAAAACGCCCGCCGCGTCAAGGAACTCGAGCAAGAGTTGGCCGAGCTCAAAGCCCTCGTCGCCAAGCTCATGGACGAACGCTAGGAACGCAAGCGGCACAAAACGACATCGGCACCGATGCAAAAGGCGCGCCAGGGGATCAATCCCCGGCGCGCCTTTTTTCGATGTGACATGTGGGACTGTCCCTTTGTCACATTAGGCGAACTGGCTCAAGTAGAGGTCGGCATAGGCACCCTCGGCAGCGAGCAGCTCCTTATGCGTGCCTTGCTCGATAATGTTGCCGTGATCCATGACCAAGATCAGGTCGGCATCCACGATCGTCGACAGGCGATGCGCGATCACAAAGCTCGTGCGCCCGCGCATGAGCGCGTCCATGGCACGGCCGATGGCGAGCTCGGTGCGCGTGTCCACGCTCGACGTCGCCTCGTCCAGGATGAGGATCGCCGGGTTGTTGAGCAGCACGCGCGCGATGGTCAGCAGCTGACGTTGGCCCTGGCTGATGCTCTCGGCATCGTTAGCCACACGCGTGTCGTAGCCCTGCGGCATAGTGCGCACAAAGAAGTCGACCTGAGCGGCACGTGCGGCCGCGACAATCTCCTCGCGCGTTGCCTCGGGACAGCCATAGGCGATGTTCTCGGCAATGGTGCCATCGAACAGCCAGGCGTCCTGCAACACCATGCCAAACTGCTGGCGCAGCTCGCCGCGATCCATGCGGCTCGTGTCCACGCCGTCGAGGGTAATGCGACCACCGTCGATCTCGTAGAAGCGCATGAGCAGATTGATGAGCGTGGTCTTACCCGCACCCGTGGTTCCCACCACCGCGATCTTCTGACCCGGCTCGGCGGCAAACGACACGTCGCGCATAAGCGGCTTGTCGGGCGAATAGCCAAAGCGCACATGCTCAAAAGCGACACGGCCCTCCACCTTGCCTGGCAGCTTGGCGGCGGCCGCTGGCAACGGATCGGCTTCCATCTCGGGCTCGTCGAGCAGGTCGAACACGCGCTCGGCGCTCGCCAGCGCGCTCTGTAGCGAGTTAAAGGTAAACGACAGCTGCGTCATGGGCTCGGACGCCTCATAGATAAACTGGAAGAACGCCTGGAACACGCCGACGGTCATATGCCCGGCAACCAACATGCTGCAGCCCACAAGCGCAATCACGATCTGCGCCAAGCGACCGATAAAGCGCACCGCGGGACCGACGGCGTTAATCATAAAGTCGGCCTTGGCGCTCACGCGCGCCAGCTCCTTCGAAGCCTCGTGCACCTCGGCAGAGCTCTGGCGCTCGCGGTTAAACGCACGGATTACCAGACGGCCCGAGTAGCCTTCCTCGACCGCGCTCGTAATCTTGGACACCCACTCCTGGCGCTCGCCCGTCACATCGTGCGTGCGGCGCGAAACGACCTTCGTCACCAGCAGCGAAAGCGCCGTAAAGAACAAAAAGACAAGCGTGAGCGGCACGCTAAACACGAACATCACGCTCACGGCGCCCACCACGGTACCGATCGACACCAGAAGCTGCAGCAAGCCGCGCTGCATGCTCTCGGACATCTTGTCCAAGTCGTTGGTCGCACGGCTGACGACCTCGCCGGGACGATGCGCATCAAAGTAGGCAAGCGGCAGACGGTTGAGCTTTTGCGCGATGCGGTTGCGTAGGCGCAGGTTGAGGCGCTCGGCAACGCTCGACATCAAAAAGCTCTGGAGTGCGTAGAACGAGGCGGCGGCAGTCCAGATCATAAAGTAGATGAAGATGGTCCTGCCGCAGTTCTCCCAGGTAATGCTGAAGGTAGTGTTGTTGGCAAACGCCACCTGAATGTGGCCCCACAGCTCATCGATCACGCGGGCGCTATATGCCGGCGCGGCGGTGTTAAAGATGACATAGAACACAATGCTCGCGAACACGATATAGAAGCGCCAATGGTCGCCGGCGGCTTCGCTCCACAGGCGGCGCACCGTCGCCCAGGTGTCGCGGGGCGTCTCGTCCTCGTCCTCGTCGTCAACGTCGCGCATGCGTTCCGCCTCGGCGCGGGCGCGCTCGTCCTCGGCGCGCTCGTTTTCCTCGTAGAGTGCCTGGCGGCGAGCCTCGCGCTCCGCCGCCTTGGCGGCTTCGTCCAGGCCGGGTGTGGCGCCCGTCTCCTCAACTGTCTCTGCAACCGCGGCATCCTCGGCGATGGCCTGCTTCTTGAGCTCCTCGGTCATGCTACTCACCTCCCTTCATCTGCGATTCCGCGATAGCGCGGTACACCTCGCAGGTTTCCATGAGCTCGTCGTGCGTGCCTAGGCCCACGATCTCGCC
This sequence comes from uncultured Collinsella sp., assembly GCA_902494195.1. Classification (GTDB taxonomy): domain Bacteria; phylum Actinomycetota; class Coriobacteriia; order Coriobacteriales; family Coriobacteriaceae; genus Collinsella. The sequence goes on from CABUSH010000012.1 coordinate 25,881, forward strand.
GTCTTTGAGCACCACGATCTGATCGGCATGCAAAATAGTCGAGATACGTTGCGCGATGATGAGCACCGCGGCATCGCGCGTCTCGTCCTGCAGCGCATGGCGCAGGGCGGCATCGGTCTTAAAGTCCAGGGCCGAAAAACTGTCATCGAAGATATATAGATCGGCATGCTTCATGAGTGCGCGGGCGATCGCCAGGCGCTGGCGCTGACCGCCCGAGAAGTTCGTGCCGCCCTGGGATACCGGAGTATCGAGCCCCTGGGGCTGATCGAGCACAAAGGTGCTCTGGGCAACCTCCAGCGCATGGAGCATGTCGGCATCAGTCGCGCCCTCGTTGCCAAAGCGCAGGTTGCTCGCCACCGTGCCCGAGAACAGCCACGCCTTCTGCGGCACGTAAGCGATATGCCCGCGAATCTCACCTTGCGAAAGGTCGCGCAGGTCAACGCCGTTCAGGCGAATGGCGCCCTTCGTGGCATCGTGGAAGCGAAGCAAAAGCTTGGCCACCGTTGACTTGCCCGAGCCCGTTGAGCCCACGATCGCGGTCGTCTGTCCGCGGCGGCAGGCAAAACTCAGGTCGCACAGGGTGTCCTCGTCGGCATCGTCAAAACGGAACGACATATGGTCGAACACGGCAACCGCGTCGGCACCATCTGCGGACTCAGGCGCCCCGTCGCCCAGCGTTGCCTTGCCGTCCACGATGCTCGGCTCGATTTCGAGCACCTGTTGCGCGCGGTTGAGGCACGCCGCAGCGCGCGGAAGCGTCAGAATCACCATCTGCGCCATCATCACAAAGAACAGGATCAAGATCGCGTATTCCAACACGGCCGAGATGCTGCCGATTTGCATGGCGTGGACGCCCGCGCGGTTGCCGCCCACCCACAGCACCGCCACCTCGGCGATATTCATCAAAAAGAAGCTGGAACTGTCGAGACCCACAAACAGGTGGTTGACCTTGATGGCGTTGGCCGCGTAATCGCTAAACACCTCGTCCAGGCGCTGCTCCTCGTGGCGCTCCTTGTTAAATGCGCGGATGACGCGCACGCCCACGATGTTCTCGCGCAGCACCACGTTCATGCGGTCGATAAAGCTCTGCAGGCGCATAAAGATCGGCGCGGCGTTAGCCACCGTAAAGACCGCCGCCACCAGCACGATCGCAACGACCACACCCAGCAGCGTGCCCATGGCGGGATCGATGAACCAAGCAAAAATGATGCCTGCCACGGCCAAGAACGGCACCGGCAGCACCAACTGAATCGTCTGAAGGACAGCTTGCTGAATCACGTTGATGTCGTTGAGCGAGCGTGTGATCATCGAACCCGTGCCAAAGCGCTCAAAGTCGCTAGCCGCGAGTTCGAGCGACTTGTCGTACACGGCATTGCGGATATCGCAGGCCACGTTGGCGGCCAGGCGCGCCGAAAGATAGCAGCCCAGCACCGTGCCGCCGCTGGCCATGCCGGTCGCGATAAGCATGTACAGGCCGTTGCGTAAAATATAGTCGATATCGCCCGTGGTAATACCGGTGTTGACCATGTTCGCCAGCATCGTGGGAACCAACAGCGTACCGACGTTATCTATCAGCACCGCAAACAGCGTCACCGCAATCAGCCCGCGATACGGCCTCATAAACCTCATTAAGAGTCGCATGTCTCCCCTTCGCTCTTATCGTCAGCCTCGTTCTCAGCGGCCACTTGCCGTTTAAATGCCTCGCACTCTTCGTTAAGAACATGGGAGAACTTACCGACCAAGCGCATGATCTCGCGCTGTTCCCACGGCTCGAGCGCCTCGAATGCCTGTTGCTCGGCTTTTTGCGCTGGCAACGCGTAGCGCTTGGCAAACCGCACGCCTTCTTCGGTCAGTCGCACAACCTTGTTCTTACGACTACCTTCGGCAAACTCCAACGTCGCAAGCCCTCGCGCCCTAAGCGTCTTGATCGCCGAATTGATGGTCTGTTTGCTGTAGAACCATTCACTCGTCAGCCGACTCACGGCAACGCTTCCGCCCGCCGCACTCGTGTCGACGAGCATCCAGTAGGCGCAGTCCGAAAGACCGCAGGCGCGCGCGAACTCCGAATAGATACGGTCAAGCCCGTTGAGCATCCGGTCGAAATCGACCGGGCTAACTGCACTATTCATCTCTCCCACCATTCGATAGTCCGAGTTTTGACCAATTAATATCTCTACATTAGTCCGAGTTTTGACTATCGTCAACAAGCTCGTTGTTTATGGTCGGCTCTACATAAGCATATCGACAAAAAAGACCGCCGGCGCGGGGGCGGCGCCGGCGGTTGCGAGAGAATATCGAGTGTTGGCTGTTAAGCAGCGACGGCCTCATAGACCGTAGCACCCGAGAAGCTGTCATGCAGGCTCTTGCCGGCAATCCACGGCAGCTCGACGACCTCGCAGACCGTGTTGACCAGCTCGGAGCAGTCAGTAAAGTGGCCCTTGTCGTTGAGGGCCTCGCAATCCTGAACACGCCAATAGCCATCGGTGTGCGTGATGTAGTACTCGTGATCGTTGATCGACACGAAAGCGCGCGTCTTGGAACGCAGCAGCTTCAGAAATCCTTCGAAATCGGTCTCGACGACATCTCCAGCCTGGAACATGATGTTACCTCCTGGCCCGGCGCCACCACGGCGCATTGATAAACGTTGGTACTCCTTTAGTAAAACCTTTATCAAAGGTTATGCGTTCGTCATTTAGGCAAGTGGTAAAAAACCGCAGGGTAGACGGGATAAAACGTTTAACCATCCCATTTGTTTGTCACATTCTGAAGGTACTTTTATGCAAACCTACTTTCCCAATTGGAATCTATCCTTTTGGCCGGGCAATTGACCGTCTATCGTTTAAGCCCGACGGGTATGAACGGGGCATCTGCAACGCCACCGCAAGGAGACACCATGGAGACTATCGAAGCGCTCATTCACCGTCGCAGCTGCCGCAACTACAGCGATCGTCCCGTCGAGGCCGAAAAGCTTGCGCGTATTATCGAAGCCGGCCAATATGCACCGAGCGGCATGGGTCGCCAGCCGGTGACGTTTGTCGCCGTCACCGACCCCGCGACCGTCGAGCGTCTCTCACGGCTCAACGCCCAGGTCATGGGCAGCAACGGAGACCCCTTCTATGGCGCCAAGACCGTTGTGGTGGTGCTGGTTGACCGCAGCGTGCCCACACATCTGGAAGACGGCTCGCTCGCCATGGGCAACCTGCTCAACGCCGCCTATGCACTGGGTGTCGATTCGTGCTGGATTCACCGCGCGCATGAGGTCTTTGACTCGCCCGAGGGCCTGGAGCTGCTGGCCAGCTGGGGCCTGCCCGCCGACGGCAGCCTGCGCGGTGTCGGTAACTGCATTCTTGGCTACGCCGAGGACACGCTACCCGAGGCAAAGCCGCGCCGCGACAACATCATCTACGTAAGGTAATTAGTTCCGCCGTTCTACCGAACGGCGGGCTCGTTGACGCTGCGCGGGCCGCATTCACGCCAATCTGACGTTCAATTTCGAGGGCGCGACCAGAAGGTCAGCGCCCTCTCATTTCACGTCACCTTGGCGCAAATGCGGCTCGCTCGCTTTTGGCGACTGGCATCGAATGAGCCACTGTCTTGGGCAGCTAAAAAAGCCCCGTCCCAAATTAGCTGCCCCACTCACAACTTATCTTGCCGATGGAGTTGTCGTCGTTTCGTTCATCTGGGCCGTTTCGGCGCCATCGCCCTGTTCGTCCTCGTCCTTTTGCGCATCGGCGATGGTGGAGGCCGCCGCGACGATACCGCGTTGGGGCGCGACGCCCGTCTGGGCCTGAGCGCCCTCGACAACTTCTGTACCTACATGCGCGAGCTCGGGCGATTTAAACATTGCGTCCAAGTTGGCGCCACCGCCGGCGTAGCCAAGCGCAGCGAGTGCGATGACGATCACTGCAACGGCGGCCACGATCGGCACGTAGCGATGCCAGCCGGCGGGATTGAGCCCGCTGCGGCGAGCCGCCCCGCGGCTGATGTAGCCGAGCGTTCCGTCGTGCTTGAGCTTTGAGCCCACCACGCGTTTGCGGCCCCACAGCGAGGACTCTGCCTGCATTGCCAAGCGGGCGCTTGCCGAAGGATAGCCGTATTTAGTGCGCTTGAACGAGCCATCAAACCCCGAGGCGTGTTTGCCCCACGTCACCGATGTCGTGCGTCGGTTGACCGGCGCGGCACTCTGCCTTCTGCGGCTCGGTTTTGAAGTCTCAGCCATATGCCCTCGCACGCCGTAACCAAATCGAAACAATAACGCTTTGGACTGTAGCACACGCGTCGCGCGCGGTCACGGGCGCCTCGCTCAACGGTCATCGTCCTTCAGCAAGCGCCACAGCGTTGTACGGCTTATGCCCAGCACCTCCGCCGCACGGGTTCGGTTGCCGTGGAGATGGTCTACAACCAGATGCGCGATATCTCGCTCGGTATCGGCCAGCGGTCGCAGGATATACAGGTCACTTTCGAGTGTCGGGGCGCCAAAGGTTGCGGTCTTAATCACGTCCTCTTGGGCGAGCACTTCCTCCGCCACAGTGCGGTCCACCGTGCCCGCCCCCACCAATATATACAGTCGTTCCGAGACCTCGCGAAGCTGCAGATAATTGCGCGGCCAGCGGTAAGCATCGAGCGTCTTCGTCGCCGCGGCAGACAGCGTGGGCGCTGCCGTCCCAAATGCATCAGCGAGATATTCCAAATAGCGCGCAACCTTCGTCGACGCGGCTCCCTGCTCGGCGATTGCCGGCGCCACGCTCACCGCACAGGCGAAGCGCTCGGTCACAAAGGCGGCTTGATCACTTTCGCTGCCGCCCGGCATGTCATTCGCCGTCAGCACCGCATGGCAGCGCGTCGCCAACGCGGTGTCGGCCATCGTGGAAACGAGCTCGCGGAGGCGCTGGGGGCCAACCGCGTTCCAGCCCTCAATGCAAAGGGTCAGCCCTGTTTGGAACAACGGCGATTCGGCACTTTTGAGCACATGGCGCCAACCGCGCTCGGTGAGTTCATCAAGCGCAACGGAAACAAAGGGCTGATCGGCAAAAGGACCGTCCAGATAGAGGCGCTTGGCGATCTCGACCTGGCCCGCGCCAAGCTCGCCCTCGAGCATAAGGGGCACGCCGCGCGCATAGCTCTCGGCAACCAGTGCAGCCACCGCAGCGGCACCCTCGACGATGCCGTACGCGCTCGATTCGTAGCGGGCCTCAACTTCGTCGGCGTTGAGCCACTCGATGCCCGCATGCGCCGCAGCACCGCGCACCTCGCGGACCACGACGACCCAAAGCCCCCCGCCCTCTTTGTCGGTGGGGCGAACGGTCAGGCTCAGGCGCGTACCCTCACGCCCCATAACCAAACGTGCGCCGTCTCCTATACGGTCGAGGCGCTCAGCGACAAAAGCCGTCACATCCCGCTCAAGCGCCGCGTCATTCATGGTCGAGATCGCGACATCCCCACGCGCATCGATTGCCAATGCCGAGGCCCCGGCAGCAGCCAGGGCCTCGGTCAAGATGTTCAGCTTGGCATCGCTATCCATGATTTGCCCCTGTCCGCGACGACATGCAGCCGCCGACGGTCGCACGACCGAGTGTTTCAAAATTGAACGATATTGCTCACCAAACACTATAGGGCAGAAAGCGCCGTCCTGCGAGTATAGGTATTGCCCCGCATCGCCATCCTGGCGGGGCGATAAGAGCTCTTCGGGACTTATAAACCTGCGGACAAGCCATACCCGCAAGAGCTCCTATCGCTCCACCGCGAGGATGCGCTCACCAGCACGCAGCACGCAAATAAGCTACTTCTCTACCAGATTCCCAACACGTGCTGCATTCCCAAACTCATGCACGCAATGCCAATCCAGCAGCAAAAGCCCAGCGCGATGGGCTTGCCGCCCTTTTTGACCAGCTCGACGATATCGGTATTAAAACCAATAGCCGCCATGGCCATCACAATAAAGAACTTCGATAGCTCCTTGATGGGCGCCGTAATGGGCGCGGGAAGCTGAAGCACCGTGGTGATTACGCTCGCCAGCACAAAGAACAGCACAAACATGGGAAACGCGCGTTTAAGGGAGAACGTGCTTTTGGCGTCGCCGCCGGCCTTGCGCGCCAGATGCATCTGCCAGCATGCGAGGACCAACGTGATGGGGATAATGGCCAGCGTTCTGGTGAGCTTGACCACCGTGGCGCTCTCGAGCACATTGGCGCCGGGATGCATGCTGTCCCAGGCGCTCGCCGCAGCCGTTACGGACGAGGTGTCGTTGATGGCGGTGCCGGCAAACAGGCCAAAGCCCTCGTTGGTCAGCCTGAGCATGCCGCCGAGCGTCGGAAACACGAGCGCCGCGATAACGTTAAACAGGAAGATGACCGAAATAGCCTGGGCAATCTCGCGATCGTCGGCATCGATGACGGGCGCGGTCGCAGCGATGGCCGAACCGCCGCAAATCGACGAGCCCACACCCACAAGCGTCGCGATCTTGCCCGGCACGTTCATGACGCGACAGAGCACAAAGGCAATGACAAGCGAGGTCGAGATCGTCGCCACGATAATCGGTAGCGACTGGGCGCCCTTGGACAGAATCTGGGAGAGGTTCATGCCAAAGCCAAGCAGGATAACCGCGTACTGCAAGACTTTTTTGGACGTATAGGTAACGCCGGCGGTGAGCTGTTCGCGACGATTCTTGGGAAAGACGAGCGCCAGGACCATGCCAAAGAGGATGGCAAATACCGGACCGCCGACCACCTCAATTTGTTTGCCGAGCAACGTCGCGGGAATGGCGATGATCAGGCAGAACAAAACGCCTTTCCAGCGCTCGCGTACGATGTTTGCCAGTTGCATATGGGATTCCTTCTTTCTATTTCACGTTTGCGACGGCTTATGATACGGCAACATTGAGCGCAGCCTTGCGCAAACACAGACTAAGATGCCGCAATAGTTCTCGGGCGACAGCCGAATTACCCACCGCGGAGAGCTGATTCGCGGCATAATTAACAACTGACATATGAGTTTGATAGAACAGTTGCGAGGCGCTATGGAAGAATCGATGCACGTCGGCGAGCAGGAAACGAGCCTACAGGACCAGTCCTACCACACCATTCGACGCAAAATCGTCTATCTGGACTACAAGCCGGGCGAAAAGCTGGGCGTCAAGCAACTTTGCGATGACCTGGACATGGGTCGCACGCCCGTGCGCGAGGCTTTGGTTCGCTTGGCGCAGGAAGGCCTGGTGCGCACCGTGCCCCAGAGCGGCACCTACGTCTCACCCATCAACCTCACCCTTGCCGAGAGCGCCTGTTACATCCGCGAACATCTGGAAAAGCAGGTGATCGTGGAGTGTTGTGCGCGCGCCACGTCGGCCGGTATCGAGCAGCTCGACCGCGCCATCGCGCTGCAGGAAAAGGCCATGGCCGAAGAGGATCGCATCGGCTTCTTTTTGAGCGACAACCTCATGCATCACATGATTTTTAGCATCGCATGTCGCAGCACCGTGTGGTCGTGGCTCGAAGAGACCAATGCCGACCTGGAGCGCTTCCGCTGGCTGCGCGCCGCCACGCAGGTTCTCGACAATCAGGACATCGTGAACGAGCACAAGCAGATTCGCCGCGCTATCGCCGGTCGCGACCCCATCGAAGCGAGCTTTTTGGTCAGCAAGCACCTGCACATGATGTTCCGCAATCAAACCGAAGTTCTGGACCAGTTCCCCGAGTACTTCGAGACCAGCAAGCTCCGCTAACCTGCCAAAAAGGGACAGGTTTATTTTGGCAGGTTTTATCTGGGCAAATGCAACAAGGCCCGGCTCCGCTGCAACGGAGCCGGGCCTTAGTTGTTAGGATGACGGAACTCGTTTACTCGACAGTAACGCTTTTCGCCAGGTTTCGGGGCTGGTCGACGTCGCAGCCGCGCAGGATGGCGACCTCGCGTGCGAGCAGCTGCAGAGGAACGCTCGCCGTGATGGGGCTGAACACGTCGCGGACTGCTGGCACGCGGATAATGCAGTCGGCGATCTTGTTGATCTCCTCGTCGCCCTCGGTGGCAACGACGATGACCTTGGCACCGCGCGCCTTGCACTCCATAAGGTTCGACACGGTCTTGTCGTAGGTGGCACTCTTGGTGGCCACAGCGATGACAGGGAAGCCCGGGTCGATCAGGGCAATGGGGCCGTGCTTCATCTCGCCGGCGGCGTAGGCCTCGGCGTGCAGGTAGCTGACCTCCTTGAGCTTGAGCGCACCCTCGTAGGAAATAGCGGCACCCATGCCGCGGCCCACGAACAGCGCCGACTGCGCATCCTTGCACAGCAGGGCAGCCTCATGCACGGCATCGGTCTGCGTGTCCAAAATCCACTGGATCTGCTCGGCAGTATCGGAAAGCTCGCGGAACAGCATGCGTGCCTGTTTGGTGGTCAGGCGGTACTTGACCTGCGCCAGCAGCAGGGCCAGCAGCGTCAGGCTCACAACCTGGCCGATGAAGCTCTTGGTCGAGGCGACCGCGATCTCCTTGTTGGCCTTGGTGTAGATGACGCCGTCGCTCTCACGCGCCACGGGGCTGCCCACCACGTTGGTGATGCCGAAGACCTTGGCACCCTTGATGCGCGCGTCGCGAATGGCGGCAAGGGTATCGGCCGTCTCGCCCGACTGGGACACGGCAACGACAAGCGTCGTCGGCGTAATGATGGGGTTGCGATAACGGAACTCGCTGGCCGCCTCCACCTCGGTGGGGATGCGAGCCCAGCCCTCAATGAGATTCTTGGCAATGAGGCCAGCGTGATAGCTGGTGCCGCAAGCGATCACGTAGACGCGGTCGATGTCGTTGAGCTCCTCGAGCGAAAGGCCCAGCTCGTCGATGTCGAGCTCGCCGGCCGGCGTCATACGACCAACCAGCGTGTCGCGCACGACGCGCGGCTGCTCGTGAATCTCCTTGAGCATAAAGTCGGGATAACCGCCTTTTTCTGCCATGTCCAGGTCCCAATCGATGTGGGTGACCTTGGGCTCGATAACGTTGCCGGCCTCGTCGGTGTACTCGACGCCTGCGGGCGTGAGCTTGGCAAACTGACCGTCCTCGAGCACCACGACATCGCGGGTGGCGTCGATGAGCGCGATGACATCGGAAGCAACATAGGAGCCGGTTTCGCCCACACCGACTACGATCGGGGAATCCTTGCGGGCCACGGCGATCACGCCGGGCTCGTCAGCGCACACGGCAGCCAGACCATAGGCACCGACCACGTGGGTGCAAGCCTCGCGCACGGAGGCCATCAGGTCGTGCGTCTCGGCATAGGCCTCTTCGATCAGATGCGCGAAGACCTCGGTATCGGTCTCGCTCTTAAAGTGGTGGCCGCGGCCCTCCAGCTCTTCGCGCAGCTCGGCAAAGTTCTCGATGATGCCGTTGTGGACGATGGCGATACGACCGTCGCAGCTGGTGTGGGGGTGAGCGTTAACGACGGAGGGCTTGCCGTGGGTGGCCCAACGGGTGTGGCCGATACCGCAGGTAGCGTCGCTGTCAATGTTGGAAAGCTCGCTCTCCAGGCCCGCAACCTTGCCCACGCGGCGAATGACGTCGAGGTGCGCCGCGGCGCCCTCGCCCACCTCGAGCGCGACGCCCGAGGAGTCATAGCCGCGATACTCCATACGCTTGAGGCCTGTGACCAGGATGTTCTTTGCAATATCAGAGCCGGTGTAGCCGACAATTCCGCACATAGGATAAATCCCTTCGTCCGCTTGACTGCAAAACGTCCACGCACAAGGGGCGCTGAGACGTACAACGTTCGAGTATTGTACTCACGCAAACGCAAGCTGATATACCAGAAGTGGTATCTCAACTTAGATACCACCCGATGCACACATGCCCAGCCGGTCCAAACCGCCACAATGGGGACAGGCACCTTTGTGGTGGTCGCGCTGGCAACGGCGTTTCCCCAGATAAAACCTGCCAAAATAAACCTGTCCCTTTTTGGTAGGTTTGGGATGCTACAATCTGGCTTGTACTTGAAACGCATCAAAGGGGCCGCTATGGCAAAGGTAAAAATCAGCGACGTCGCGCGCGAGACCGGGGTTTCGTTGGGCACGGTTTCCAACGCGCTCAACCACCCCGAAAAGCTGCGCCCCGAGACCCTCAAGCTCATCAACGAGACCATCAATCGCCTTGGCTACCTGCCCAACCAAAGCGCCCGTCAGCTCGCGGGCGGCGCCACCAAGTCCTTTGGCCTGGTGCTCCCCCGTCTCGATCACGGCTTTTCGCTCCAAATCGCCAGCGGCGCCCACAACGAGGCCCGCAAGCACGGCTACGACTTGCTCATCGCCAACGCCGATAACGACGATATTCTCCAGGACCATTACCTGCGCTACTTTATGGGCACCCAGATGTCCGGCGTCATGGTTCAGCCCATGGCGTCCCCCGACTGGCATCCGGCCATGACTAAAATGCCCGTGCCGATCGTCCATCTGGACATCCATTGCTCCGAGCCCGGCTACTACGTAGCGGCCGACAATGAGGCCCAGGGTCGCATCATTGCCGAACTTGCTATCGCCCGCGGCGCGCACCATATTGTCGTCGTCGGCCGAGCAGCATTTATGCAACTCACCCTGCGCGTCCTTGGCATTCATAAGGCGCTCGCCCTGCACCCCGATATCAAGATCGAAGTCATCGACGCCGGCGAATGGAATACCGCTGCCGACGGCTACGGCATCGGTGCCCAAATCGCCGAGCGCCCCGCGGACGAACGTCCCGATTTTGTCGTCGGCCTGACCGATGTGTTGGCCTCGGGCGTCGTTTCGGCACTGGTCGACAAGGGCATCTCCGTCCCCGGGCAAGTACGCGTGGCCGGATGCGACGGCAACCCGCTCGCTTGGAGCGGATCGGTCCCGCTCACTACGGTAGCGCCCCCGGGCTACGAGATTGGCCGCAAGGGTGTCCAACTGCTGATGGAGCAAATCGAGAACAAGGCCCCGGCAAAGACCAAGCACGTCCACATCGGCTCTGCCGCGCGCACCGTCACCGCGGTCACGGCCATCGAGGACATCAACCGCCAAGAACTCGTGCGGCCGTTCCTGCTGGAACGCGCCAGCACCCAGGCAAGCAGCCAGACCGACGCCACGGCCATCAACCTCGGTGCGTATCTATAGCACGCCCGCAAGTATGCTAAGTCGCCGCTTAAGCAAAAGGGGCCCGACCATTGCCGGACCCCTTTTGCTTAAGCGCAAACGTGAGCAATCGCTCGTTTCAACGCCGCAATTTTCTAGCGCACAGTCTTGATTGCCGCCGCCAGGTCGAACAACGTATTGAGCACGGCCTCGCAGCCATCCACCACGTCCTGCGGCAGCGGCACGATATCGGGGACGGCAAAGACATGGCAGCCGGCCGTAATGCCCGAGACGCAACCGTTGCGCGAATCCTCGACCACGGCACATTCCTCGGGAGCAAAGCCCGCGCGCTCGCAGGCGAGCAGATACATCTCGGGGTCGGGCTTGCCGTGCACGACGTCCTCGCCACACGTTACCGTTTCAAACTTGTCAAAGAGGCCAACCATCTTAAGGTTGCGCTCGGCCGTAACGAGGCGCGACGACGTCGCTAGACCCACGTGATAGCCCGCAGCCAGCAGCTCGTCTAGGCACTCGGCAGCGCCGGCCTTAAGCTCCAGCTCGGTCTTGACCATCTCGTCGCGAATCTCCTTGTGGCGGACATAGACCGCCTCGGTGGTTTCATGGCTGCCGTAATGCCTATCGAGGATGTCCATGACATCGGGCAGCGTGCGGCCGATAAACTGATGGATCAGCGCTTCATCAATCGCGAGCCCCAGCTCAGCGGCGCCTGCCTTCCAGGCCTTAATCCCCAAACGCTCGGTATCGACCAGCGTTCCGTCCATGTCAAAAATAACAGCCTTGATCATATCGGCCCCCTCACCGGATTGTGTTACTACCACTCTACCGCACTTACAAACTTGTATATAACGTATATAGCATATTGCACTTTCGTTACATAGATAGAAGACTTATGGCAAGTAACGCATTAGGATTATAGTTTTCGACCGAGTACTCAACGATAAGGATCGTTTCATGATTTTAGACACCACGGCACCCGCAGAGGAGCTTCAAGACAAGCTATCGGCGCTCGAACAGCTGCTTTTGGCATACGGGCGCGTGGCTATCGGGTTTTCCGGCGGCGTTGACAGCAGCTTTTTGGCCGCCGTATGCGCCCGCATCATGCCTACCAATACCCTCCTCGTCCATCTCACCACGCCACTCATCGGCACGCCCGAACAGGCTTCGTTTGAGCAGTCCGTTGATGGACAAGCCAATGAAGGGGCACATTTTAAGCTCCCCGTGCTCAATCTTTCGGTGGATCAGCTGCAGCTCCCCCAAGTAGCCTGCAACGATGCTAATCGCTGCTACCACTGCAAGCACGCCGGCTTTACCGCCATCGTCAACCACGCCAAGTCGCTCGGCTTTCCCACCGTCATCGATGGCAGCAATGCAAGCGATCGCGGTGACTACCGTCCCGGCATGCGCGCGGCAGAAGAGCTCGGCGTACGATCCCCTCTCATGGAGGTCGGCTTTACCAAGGACGAAGAGCGCGAGCTGCTGCGCGCATGGGGTTATCCCGTTTGGAACCTGCCGGCGGGAGCATGTCTTGCCACGCGCGTCCCCACGGGCGAGGAGCTTACGCGCGAGAAGGTCGATTTAATCCGCGCCTGCGAGGATTACCTGCACGATCTTGACTTGGCTCAGGTCCGCGCACGCCTGGTCGGCGGCTGCATGCATATCGAGGCCGCACCCGCAGATGTCGCCAAGATTGCCACCCTCGGCGGTGCCGCCGTCGACGACAAGGGCAAGACCCCGCTGCCCGCCGTTATCGAGTCCGCGCTGCGCGAGCTGGGCTGCGGCCATATCTCCCCCGAGGTCACCCCCTACATTCACGGTGCCATGAATCAGTAACCTGCCAATAAGGGACAGGTTTATTTTGGCAGGTTTTATCTGGGGAAATATCGCGAGACAATCGCCCCTCCAGCACCCATCTGGCCTCGAGAGACACTAGAGAGGCGACCCGGCTGCATCTACTTCTTCCGATATCGGCGGTTGCGGCTCGTCGATGAACCCATTACTTCGATGAGCCCTTTATCCGCCATTTTTGGCAGATGGTAGCGGACGGACGAATTGTGGCATTCCGTCTCTCTAAAACAAGGCGCTTATCTCTCTAACTTTAGAGAGATAAGCGCCTTGTTTTAGAGAGACATTAAGAGAGATGTATCGAATTCGCTGCTAGATTGCCTAATGCTATCTCTCTAACCAACCTTCTCTTTAGAGAGACATTTAGAGAGACGAGTGCGACCTCTCTAATCATGGGCTCCGCTCTTTAAGGTGCACACTTCCTAACCGTGCCCTAAGTTGCGGTGAAATAGTCCCCGATTAACCTGCCAAAATGGGACGGGTTTATTTCGGCAGGTTTTATCTTGGGAAACGCGAACAGGGCCGCGACACCTATATGGCGTCGCGGCCCTTTTCCTTGGAGAAGGATCGATTGATTGAGCGGGATGACCGTTCTAGTCTTCGAGTCCGCTATTAATGAGCTCCGCAATCTCAACGGGATCGGTGCTCGCGCGCACCTTGTCACGGAAGCCGGCGTCCATCAGCATCACGGCAGCCTTGGAGAGCAAGCGCAGGTGCGTGGTTCCTGCCTCGCCGGCAGGCACGTACAGCGCGAGCGCAACATCGACGGGCACACCATCGAAGCTCGGCCATTCAACGGGCTCGACCAGCTTAAGCACGGCAACGCCCGGCGTGTGGATAGCATCGCTTTTGGCATGTGGAACGGCAAAACCGGCGACAAGGCCAGTCTCGGCCTCGTTCTCGCGAGCCATGAAGGCAGTCTCTACGGCAGATGCGTCGTCAGCAAAGCCGAGCTCGACGGCCTGATCGGACAAATAATGCAGGGCATCCTCGCGCGAGGCGGCGGTATACCCTATCGTCACTTGGTTGGCAGATACAAATCCCATGGAAACCTTCCTTACAACACAGACCTGACCGCAGCTTCGATGCCGTCGGCGTCCAAACCGTACTTGTGCAGCAAATCGACCGCAGGGCCGGACTCGCCATACACATCGCGCACGCCGACGCGACGCATCGGCACCGGATACTGCTCTGCGAGCACCGAGGCAACGGCCTCGCCAAGACCGCCGATAATCGAATGCTCCTCGGCAGTGACCACGCGACCGGTCTTCTTGGCGCTGGCTACAACCAGGCGTTCGTCGAGCGGCTTGATCGTATGCATGTTGATGACCTCGGCATCGATGCCATCGGCAGCGAGCGCCTCGGCAGCCTCAAGCGCCTCGGCGACCATAAGGCCACAAGCGATGATGGTCACATCGGACCCCTCGCGCACGACCACGCCGCGACCAATCTTGAACTCATAGTCCTCGCAGTCGTTGATGACCGGTGTTGCCAGGCGGCCGAAGCGCATGTAAACCGGGCCCTCAAACTCATAGGCGGCGCGCACACAGGCACGAGCCTCGACGTCGTCGGCGGGAACGACCACCGTCATACCCGGAATCGTGCGCATGAGTGCGATATCCTCGCAGCACTGGTGCGTGGCGCCGTCCTCGCCCACCGAAATGCCGGCATGAGTAGCGCCAATCTTGACGTTGAGGTGCGGGTAGCCGATGGAATTGCGGACCTGCTCGTAGGCGCGACCGGCGGCAAACATCGCAAAGGTGCTCGCAAAAGCAACGCGGCCCGTGGTCGCGATGCCGGCGGCAAGACCCATCAGGTTGCTCTCGGCAATGCCGGCGTCGTAGAAGCGCTCAGGGTGCGCAGCCTTAAACTTACCGGTCTGCGTGGCGGCGGCCAGGTCGGCATCGAGAACCACAAAGTCATCGCGCTCATTGCCCAGCTCGACAAGTGCCTCGCCATAGCTAACGCGCGTAGCGACTTTCTTGACGTCTGCCATTAGAGCTCCTCCCCTGCTGCTGCGAGCTCGGCCATGGCCTGCTCAAACTGTTCATCGTTGGGTGCCTTGCCGTGCCAGCCCACCTGGTTTTCCATAAAGGAGACGCCCTTGCCCTTCACCGTCTCGGCGATAATGGCCACGGGCGAGTCGCTCACTTTGCGGGCCTCGGCAAAGGCGGCGGCAATCTGCGCCATGTCGTTACCGTCGGCGAGCTCGATCACATGCCACTTAAAGGCGCGGAACTTGTCAGCGAGCGGCATGGCCGAGTTGACTTCATCGATCGTGCCGTCAATCTGCAAGCCGTTGTGGTCGACGACGGCAACAAGATTGTCGAGCGCATGGTTGCCGGCGAACATGGCCGCCTCCCACACCTGGCCTTCCTCGCACTCACCGTCGCCCAGCAACGTGTAGACACGGTAGCCGTCGCCCCAGTGCTTAGCGGCAAGCGCCATTCCAACTGCAGCAGAGATGCCCTGACCGAGCGATCCGGTGGACATATCGATGCCAGGGGCGTCGTTCATGTTGGGATGGCCCTGCAGTCGGCTGCCAATATGACGGAGCGTCTCGAGCTCTTCGACGGGAAAATAGCCGCGATTTGCCAACACCGAATACAGGCCCGGCGCCGCGTGACCCTTGGAGAGCACAAAGCGATCGCGATCGGCCTTGTGAGGGTCGGCAGGATCGATATTCATTTCCTCAAAGTACAGATACGTCATGATGTCGGCAGCACCGAGCGATCCACCCGGGTGTCCCGACTTGGCCGCGTGAACCGCAGTCACGACACCCTTCCTGACCTCATTGGCGACCTTCGCCAGCTCCTGGTTGGTCATACGAATTCCTCTCTTGAGAACAACCCCGGCACCGGATGACGCGATGCCGGGGCAATCCACTCGTTAAGCCTGAGCGACGACCTTCTGCCAGTCAGCCTCAAAAGAGGCGAGGCCCTGGTCGGTCAGCGGATGATGCAGGCACTTCTTGAGAGCGGCCATGGGCACGGTCGCAATATCGGCACCGAGTAGCGCGGCCTGGGTCACGTGGTTGGGCGTACGAACCGAGGCGGTGATGATCTCGACGGTGTCGTCGACGTTCTTGCCCGTCCAGTCGTAGTTCTTAATGCAGGTCACGACGTTGTCGAGCTGCGAGATACCGTCCTCGGCGATGTCATCGAAACGACCGACAAACGGGCTGATGTAGCGAGCACCGGCGTTGGCGGCCATAAGGGCCTGCGTCGGCGAGAAGACGAGCGTCATGTTGACGCGCACGCCTGCATCGGCCAGCGCGCGGCAGGCGGCGAGGCCGGCCTCGCAGACGGGGAGCTTGACCACGATGTTGGGGGCGAGGGCAGCAAGGCGCTTGCCCTCCTCGATCATGCCCTCGGCCGTGGTGGCGGTAGACTCGGCAGACACGGGCAGACCCTCGCAGAGCTCGGCAATCTTGAGCATATGGGGCTCAAAGTCGGCGAGCTTACCGCCGGTCTTGGCGTACAGGGACGGATTGGTGGTAACACCGGCCAGGCAGCCCCAGCTCTTGGCCTCAGCAATCTCGTCAAGGTTGGCGGTATCGATAAAGAACTTCATGGTGCAAACTCCTTCGGAGGAATCCAAAACTCAAAAGAAAGGACAAAGGGGATGCCCCTTTGTCCTATGTGCCGGGCCTGCAGCTGGGACATGCCCCAGGCCCGGCGTCGTGTAGGAAAAACTACTTAGTCCTCGAGAGCCTTCTCGATGCGGCTCGTGACGCCCTTGAGGTTAAGACCGACGACGTACTGCTTGATCGGGCGCTTGATGTGCTCGATCACAAAGCGCTTGCCGTCGATGTCTTGGGCAGCGAGGTTGCGATAGAGCTTCTCGACCTGCTCCTTGACCTCGGGATCGTTGAACGCGTAGTGGCCGGAGACATCCAGAATCTTCAGGCTGAGCTCGTCGTCGGCCAGAATGTCGTCAACCTGCAGGTTGACATCGTCGCCAGTCATCCACTTGCGCCAGCGCTCGGTCTTGATGGCCTTGACCAGCAGCGTGTGATACAGGTCGGAGGGATCGTCGCACAGGCCGTTGTCGACCAGAATCTGCTCGGTAGCGCAGAGTTTGAGGTAAGCGCGGGTCTCCTCGGTGCCATACTGCGGAGCAACGTTGGAAGCGGTCACGTGTGCCGGGATATGCTCGAGCAGCGTCGCGTCATCCAGGTAGTCGGCGTTGTGCTCCTTCAGACCCACGCCGTAGCGCTTGGCCATATCGGCAAGCTCGCGAGCGTTCTTGAAGTTGTAGTGACCGACCTGCTCCGTCCAGCGGGTAAGGGTGCCGGTCTGGCCGACGATAAAGGTGGGCATGGGACAGCCGCGCTTCTCGAGCTCGGGCTGCAGCTGAGAAATGAACTCCTCGTACTTATCGGTAGAGGTCAAGCCGCCATTGGTCTCCTCGGTACCGACCTCATAGGCAACCTCGGGCAGGTTATGCTCGCGACGGTATTGCTCAAGGTAGTCGATAAGATCAATCGTACGGCGAAGCACCACGTCGAGCGGAATAACCTTGCCGATCTGATAGGGGTCCTTGGTGGGGTCGACCATCAGCAGGTCAAAGCCCGCCTCCATGTCGGCGACAAAGGACTTGCGGGCGAGCTCCATGGCCTCGTCCTCGGGCAGGTGGGCGTTACGCTCCTCGTCGCGCTGCCACGGACCGCCGTGATCGCGGCACAGGTAGTACGGACCGGTGTAACCCACCTCGTCGGCAACCTTCTTGATGTCGGCGGCAAAGCGCGTCTGGTCCCAACCGTTGACGTAGCCGGCGCCCATCTCGTCCATATCGACCTGGTTGCGGCTAGCGATAAACATGGGCGGGAAATCCTCGTCCTTGGCAAGCTCGAACACGGCCTGAATCAGGTTGGGGCTCATGGGGCCAATGCCGACCATGGTTGCGTGATCGCCGCTATCCTGCAGCTTGAGCATGCCCTGAACGGCCTGACGGATGGTGAGGTTGGACATTTTGTTCTCCTTCTCCAGAGGATTTTTGACAAAAGTTCCCTGGGACCCAGATGCGGGCCCTATCAGTACGGATGGATTTTGTTGTGTAGGGGCGGTTGTGCGGAGTCAAATCCATCCCTCCGCACAACCGGAGTCCTTAAAGGTTTACTTGGCCTGCTTATCGAGCGTGGGCTTCATGGCAATCAGGATTGCAGCGGCGACCACGGAGCCAATCACGATGTCCAGGCAGAACAGCGCGACGTTGTTGGTGGCAAGGGCGACGATAAAGCCACCGTGCGGGACGTAGCAGTCGATGCCCTGGAAGGCGGCAAGCGCGGCACCCACAGCAGAGCCGATGCAAATGCCGGGAAGGGTGTGACCGAGGTCCTTGACCGCGAAGGGGATAGCGCCCTCGGTAATACCGATGCAGCCCATGAACAGTGCGGAGATACCCATCTGGCGATCGGCGTCATCGAACTTGTTCTTGGCAATGAGCGCTGCAAGACCGCAAGCAATCGGGGGAATGGCGACGGCGACGCGGAACATACCGTTGGGGCCGTAGATGCCGGAGGCCATGATGGCCATAGTAAAGGTCGAAGCGGTCTTGTTGATGGGGCCACCCATATCGAAGGCGGTCATAACGCCAATGACCAGGCCCAGGACGACGGCGGAGCCGCCCTGCAGGCTACCGAGCACGTTGGTGAGCCAATCCATCACAAAGCCAAGCGGCGTGGCCAGGATGTAGATGTAGGCCATGCCCAGGACGAGCGAGGTCAGAATCGGGATGATCAGAATCGGCATGATGGTCTGGATGGTGTTGTTGACCTTCCAGGTCTTCATCCAGCGGACAAAGTAACCGCAGATGACAGCCATGATCATGGCGCCCAAGAAGCCGGTCGAAACGCTGTTGCCACTCGGGGTGACGACGGCGTTGTTGACCAGGTAGCCCAGGACAAAACCGGGGGCGAGCGCGGGCTTGCCGGCCATCGAGTAGGCGATGTATGCCGCAAGCACCGGAATCATCATGGAGATGCCGGCCATGCCGATGGTGTTAAGGCTCACCATCAACGGGTTGGTGACCTCCATACCGCTAGCACCGGCAGTACCGGATGCCAACGAGAAGGCGAGGAACACGCCACCGATAACGACAATGGGGATAAAATAGGAAACGCCGGTATTGAATGCATTGAGCAGCGTCTTGCCAGGATCGGCAAAGATAGACTGCTTGGACGCCGGTGTCGGGGCCTGCGGGGCAGCGGAGACGGCCTTCTTCTCTGCCTTGGCCTCGGCCTTGGGCGCGTCAACGGCGCCACCCGTCGCCTTGATAATCTCAACAGCCTGGTCGATGATCTTGACCGGATCGGCGATCACATCGGAAGTACCGACCTTGAGGAACTTGCCCTCGGCCATCTTCTGCTCAAAACGGTCCTCGTTCTCGACACCCACGTCGACGGACTCCAGGACCAGGTCGGCGGAGTCCACGTCTTCCTGCGTGAGCTCATTCTCGATACCCAGGCCACCCTGGGCCTCGACCTTGCACTCGATGCCACGGGCGGCGCATTCATCCTGAATCGCCTTCTGGGCCATATACGTGTGGGCGATACCCACGGTACAGGCGGCAACGCCTACGATCTTCATTGCTTCCCTCTTTTCATAGAGTTGCGTGCGCAAGACACCGTTTGCGGAGGCCTCCGGAGCATCCCCTGCCGTTTGGACTTGCTGTCTTTTCGACAAGACCAATATAGGTGCTCGTTTTTCTTAATGCCAGCTTATTTCGGTAAACGCGCAGGTCAGAGCGTTGGTTATGCGATTTAGTTATGCGTTTAACCAAAAATGAATCCTGCGATTTTACCCTCGATTTCAAAAGTCAAGAAGTATTTGATTTTCTCGGTAGACGGCAGATGCGCATGCCGGTCACAAATTTCGACCCCACCCGTATACCGCATTTGTTGCATACTCATATGGAAGGAAAAGGTCGCTCACCGAAGCGTATCCCTCGCCAAGACTCAAAGTCATCATGTTGGAAAATGCTCATCTGTCGGAAGGAGTCGCTGTGGCAAAACAGCGCGTTACGATCGCAGACGTCGCTCGAGAGGCGGGAACCTCGACGGCAAGCGTCTCGTATTACCTCAACGACAAACGAGAAAAGCTTAGCGAGAAGACGCAGAACAAAATCGCGCGCGTCATTAAGGAACTCGGATACGTTCCCAACGCCCAAGCGCAGACGCTCACTGGCAAGCAAACCCACGTCATTGCCATCATCATTTTGGATAACACCAACAAATGGGCGGGGCTCGTTCTCAATGGCATGGAGCAGGTCATGCTCCCCGCGGGCTACCAGACGGTCGTTTGCACGAGCAACTTTAACCCCGAGACCGAGCTCATGTACGTCGACAAGATGCTCTCGCTGGGCGTCGATGGCTTTATCATCCAGCCCACGGCAAACTTCAAAGCCGTGCACGACCGCATTAGACGCGCCGGCAAGCCGGTCGTCTTTTTCGATGCGGCCATCTATAGCCCAGGTACCAGCTGGATCAAAACCAACCTTTACGACGGCGTGTACAACGCCACACAGGCACTCCTCGACGCCGGCTACGAAGATTTCTTTTCCATTGCTGCCAACATGACCGAGATGCGCACCCGCATGGAGCGTTTTCAGGGGTATGCCGAGGCGCTGGCAGCGAATGGGCAGCTCTACAAAGCGATTCCCATCGATCACAACAAGCCGTCAATCAACGAGCTTACCGAGTACTTTAAATTCAAGTTCAATCCCGCCAAGCGTACGCTCATCTTTGTCCAAAACCAATGGGCGCTCCCCCGCGTCTACAAGGCGCTTCAGCCCATGGCCCATCTGCTTCCGCAGCAAATCGGCCTTTTGGGACTCAACTGCGAAGACTGGACTAATCTCACCACGCCGACCGTCTCCACCATCATCGAACCCGTCGACCAGGAAGGTCGCGAAGCAGCCGAGATGCTGCTCGCCCTACTTGACGGCAGCAGCGAACCCGGCGAGCAACGCATTCTCGAGTGCAAGCTCAACTGGCTCGACTCCACCTCGATCTAGACCGCGGGACAAATGAATCAGTAGCGTCTATCCCAAATCTTGAGTATTTGTTCGACAGAACGGCCCCTGCCGGCTCCTGCTAGACTGGTAGATTCCCAACCGTCCATCCAGGAGCCCCTATGTCGCGCAAGTCCGCTTACAAGCAAGTACTTTCCATCGGCACCGCCGTGGTGCTGGGGTTTGCGCTGTTTACGGGATCGGTCGACGGGGCGCCCAAGCTGCTGTCGCCGCAAAGCGATGAACAGGCGGCGGCTCTGGCCGAAAAGCAAAACGAGAGTCCCAGCCGCACCGACGACGAGGCAGGCCTGGTCGCTCGACTCGAATCGGGAACGGCGAGCTCCCCGGACCCTCAAAACGGCCAGGACTCTGGCGATGGCTCCGATTCCGCCGCAACCGACACCGATGGCGATGCTTCCGCGGACAGTGCCGCCACCCCCATCGACGAGGTCGAAAACCCCGATCTCGACCGCGCCCGCGGCGTATATCTCAGCAGCATTCCCGACTACGCCGGCAACCCCTACGTTGCCCTGCGCGCCGACAGCACGCACCCGCTCGGCACGCCGTCATTCACGCTCGATGAATACGAGCGCGCCACCGAAGAGGGCTGCTTTAAGAAGTTCTCCAAGCTCGACAGCCTGGGCCGCACCCGCAAAGCACTCGCCTGCGTGGGCCCCGAATCACTCGGTCAAGGCGAGCGCGGCGATATCTCGCGTATCCATCCTGCCGGTTGGCACCAGCAGCGCTACGACTTTATTCCGGGCCAGAGCCTCTACAACCGCTGCCACCTTATCGCCTGGTCGCTCTGCGGCGAAAACGCCAACCGCAAAAATCTCCTCACCGGCACGCGCTATCTCAACGAAACGGGCATGCTGCCGTTTGAGGAGCAGATTCTCGGCTACATCCGCGACACGGGCAACCATGTGCTCTACCGCGTCACGCCCATGTATAACGAAGAGGAACTTGTCTGCCGCGGCGCGCGCCTTGAGGCGCAATCGGTCGAGGACCACGGCAAGACCCTGTGCTTCCACGTGTACTGCTATAACCTACAGCCGCACGTGCAGATCGACTACGCCACCGGCCGCAACCAGGCATCCGGAGACTAATGCCGGCCGCGCTGCCCGTAACCAAAAAAAATGATCCGTTTTCCTCCGTCCCAAAGGATCAAATAGGGCCGCCCCGGTTACCCAAGGCGGCCCTTTCGTCAGCACCTACATTGCAGGCAAAATCACACGCTACTTGGCGCGACCCTCCTCATAGCGCTCGACCAGCTTGGCCTGAACGTCATAAGGCACCTGCTCATAGCCTGCGGGCTTCATGGTAAAGTCACCCGTGCCGCGCGTGATAGAGCGCAGGCGCGTCGAGTAATCCGTCAACTCGGCCAGCGGCGCCTGGGCGATGACCACGGTGTCGCCGCGCTCATCGGTCTCCATGCCCGTCACGCGACCGCGCGATGCCGAGATGTCGCCCATCACGGCGCCGGCGTAGCTCTCGGGGATAGTCACCGTGATTTCCTCGATGGGCTCCAGCACCACCGGGTCGGCATCGGCGCATGCCTTGCGCAGGCCGATGCGAGCCGCCGCGCGGAACGCCATCTCGTTGGAGTCGACGCTGTGATACGAGCCGTCGTACACAGCCACGCGAATGCCCGTGAGCGGGTAGCCGGCAATGATGCCGTCCTTCATGGTCTCCTGGACACCCTTGTCCACGGCGGGAATCAGCGAGCGCGGAATGCGGCCGCCCACGACCTCATCCACAAACTCGTAGCCGTCGCTCGTGCCGTCGGGCCCAATGAGCGGCTCAACGCGCAGCCAGCAGTCGCCATACTGACCGGCACCGCCAGTCTGCTTCTTGTGGCGGCCCTGGGCACTCGCCGTGCGGCGGATGGTCTCGCGATACGGGATGCGGATCGGCACGCTCTTGGCAGCGACCTTGGTGCGGTCCTCCAGACGGTTGAGCAGCACCGAAACCTGCGCCTCACCAACGGCGGAGATAATGGTCTGGCCGGTCTCCTCGTCGCGGTCGATGCTCATGGTCGGATCGGCCTTGCAGGCCTTCTCGATAAACGTGTAGAGCTTCTCTTCGTCGCCGCGATTCTCGGCCTCGATGGCAATGCGGTACTGCGAGTTGGGGAACTTAAACGCCGCAGCCTCGACCTTGCCGGTAATCGAGAGCGTATCGCCCGTCTCGGCCGCCAGCTTGGGTACCACGATAATGTCGCCGGCATAGGCGTGACCGACCTCGGTCATGTCGCGGCCGCACATCACATACAGGTGAGCCAGACGGTCGCCCTTGCGCGTGCGGGCGTTGACCAGCTCAAGGCCCGGCTCAAGCGTGCCCGTCAGCACCTTGATAAAGCTGATGCGACCCTGCTGCGGATCGGCCAGGGTCTTAAACACAAACGCCACCGGACGATCATCGTCGCTCGAAATCTTGAGCGAATCGCCGTCGATAAGCGGCATCTCGCCGTAGTCGGTCGGCGCCGGGAAGTACGTCGCGATGTCGTCCATCAGCGAGTTGACGCCCTGCTCCTTAATGCAATCGCCCGCAAAGACCGGCACAAAGATGCGCTCGGCGATCGCCTTCGACAGCAGGCCTTCAAGCTCCTCCTGCGTCAGCGTCTCCTCGCCTTCCAAGTATTTCATCATCAGCTCATCGTCGGCCTCGGCCACCAACTCGCACAGATGGTCATGGGCCTCCTCGGCCTGGGCACGATACTCCTCGGGAATCTCCGACTCAACGGCTTCGGTGCCGTTGCAGTGGCGCGCCTTCATGCGCACCAGGTCGATGATGCCGTCAAAGTCCTCGCCCTCGCCCCAGGGAAGGGTCACGGCGCCCAGGCGCGTGCCAAAGCGCTCCTGCAGCAGGTCCATCGTGGTCGCAAAGCTGGCCTCGGAGCGCGACAGGCGGTTTACGAACACCGCACGCGCCAGGCGCAGGTCCTCGGCGGCATACCAGAGCTTAACCGTCGTAGGCTGCGGGCCGGCCTCGGCGTCGACCACAAACAGAGCCGTCTCGCAGACGCTCATCGCGGCAAAGGCGTCGCCGATAAAATCGGGGTAGCACGGGGCATCGAGCACATTGATGCGCGCGCCCTTCCAGTCGATCGGCGCAATGGTCGTCGAGATGGAAAACGCACGCTTGACCTCTTCGGGGTCATAGTCGAGCGTGGGCTTGGTGCCGTCGTGGCCGCCCAGGCGGGCGGTCTTGCCGGAAAGGTGGAGCATGGCTTCGGCGAGTGAAGTCTTGCCCACCCCGCCTTGGCCTACGAGCACCACGTTCCTTACGTTGCCGGTCTTGGGAGCACCCATGATGACCTCCTTGCAGGGCCGCGCGCAATGCGCGACGCCAACGGGGAGAGTTCGCGGTCGGTGCCACCCCGGGAGCAGCATGGTCGGCAGCCGAGCCGACTCACCCTCCAAATGTCCTATGCCACCACCCTACCCTCACGGGCGACCGTCCATGCACACCTTTCGGCACACGTATGAATACAGGCGGCGAGAGGAAGAGACAAGCTTGTGAGGCGATTATTGAACCCCGTCGATGCAAACAAAAAGCCGCCACAGACCGTAAGACCTGCGGCGGCTTCGTCTCAATTAATAGTTGAGTAAATACCTGAGCCTATCCCTCGATACGGCTCAAGAACTCACGGGTGCGCTGCTCACGCGGATGATCGATGACCTGCTCGGCAGGACCCTCCTCGACAATGCGGCCGCCATCCATAAAGACCACGCGGTCGGCAACATCGCGCGCAAACTGCATTGCGTGGGTCACAATCACCATCGTCATATTCTGCGCGGCAAGGTCTTTAATGACACGCAGCACCTCGGCTGTCAGCTCGGGATCGAGTGCCGAGGTCGGCTCGTCAAAGAACAGGATCTCCGGATCGAGCGCCAAGGCGCGGGCGATACTCACACGCTGTTGCTGGCCGCCCGAAAGCTCACACGGCACCTTGTTCTCGTTGCCCGTAAGCCCCATCTGCTCGATCAACTCGCGCGCACGAGCTTCCGCCTGCTCGCGCGGGCGCTTAAGCACGCGGATCGGCGCGTCGATGATGTTTTTCATCACGGTATAGTGCGGGAACAGGTTGTAATTTTGGAACACCAGGCCGAATCGCGAGCGTGCCCGCTTGGGCACATCGCCCTTCGCATAGACCGCGCCCGAACCCGCATCCGTCGCAACGGCAAGGTCACCAAACGAGAGCGAGCCTCCGTCGAGTGTCTCGAGCAGCGTGGCACACCGCAGCAGCGTGGACTTGCCGCCACCCGAAGGCCCGATAATCGCCACGACCTCGCCACGCTTGACCTCGAGCGAGATATCCTTGAGCACCTCATTGCCGCCAAACGCCTTACGCGCGTTCGATATATTCATTACCGAATTAATCATGGTAGTAATCCAATTTTTTCTCGGCGGCGCCCAGCAGCATCTCGACCACAAAGTTAAAGATCCAGTAGATCAGCGCCGCGATCGCAAACGGCACCATGCTCACCTGCGAGGCGACCAGCGCCTTGGCCGTCGAGAACATCTCACCCACGCCAATGGCAAACGCCAGCGACGTGTCCTTGACCAGCGTGATGATCTCGTTGCCCATCGCCGGCAGAATACGCTTGGCGACCTGCGGCATCACGATATACAGAAACGTCTGCATGCGCGAATAGCCCAGCACCTCGGCGGCCTCGTATTGACCGCGCGGAATGGACTGCAGGCCCGAGCGATAGATCTCGGCAAAGTAACCGGCGTAGTTGATGATGAACGCCACGACGCACGCCGTCCACTTGGAATCGGGCGTGAGCGAAATGCCAAACACGTAATACGGGGCAAAGTAGATGGCAAACATCTGCAGCATGAGCGGCGTGCCGCGCATGACCGAGATATAGATGCGCGCAATCCAGCGAAGCGGCGCGATTTTGCTCATGCGCATAAACGCCACGGGAATTCCCAGCGGAATCGACCCGAGCAGCGTCAGCACAAACAACTGCAAACTGACCAAGAATCCCTGGCCAAGCATCTGCATCATGACCTGAATAGACATTACTTGAGCACCCAATTATCGAAAGACAGACCGTAATCTGCATATTTATCGCAGAGGTCCTTGACCGTGCCATCCTCGTAGAGTGCCTTGAGCGATTCGGTCACGGCATCGGCGGACTTGGTGTCGCCCTTCTTAAAGCCGACGGCGTAGTGCTCGCTGGACAGCGGCTTGTCGAGCTGCATATAGGCATCGGGCTTGGCGGCAAGCTGATACTGAGCGATCGAGAGGTCACAGGCAACGGCATCGACTGCACCACTCTCGAGCTGCATAAACGCCGTGTTGTACTCACCGATGGTATCGAGCGTGGCAAACGTCGCGGCCAGATCCTTCTGGTCACCCTCGAGCACATCCTGCGCAGCGGAATCGGTCTGGGTAATCACAGTCTTGCCGGCAAGATCGTCCCAGCTCTTGATACCCGCGTCCTTCTTGACCACCAGCACCTGCTCGTTGAGCATGTACGGCTCGGAGAACGTGTAATCGTCCTCGCGGCCCTCCATGGTAAAGCCGTTCCAGATGCAGTTGATGGCGCCGGAGTTGAGCAGCGTGTCCTTGGCATCCCAATCGATGGCCTCGTAATCGACTTCCCAGCCCTGCTTATCGGCAACAGCCTTGGCCAGATCGAGATCAAAGCCGGTGTACTCGCCATCGTCGCCCACAAAGCCGTACGGAGGATAGGACTTATCAAAGCCCACCACGAGCTTCTTGGACTCCGCAGCGCCCTTCACATCCTTGGCCGCGGCAGAGCCAGCAGCGGAGCCCTTGCCGGCACCACCGCCGCAACCGACAAGACCAAGGCCAAGCACCGTGGCGAGCGAGCCGGCTAGACCAACAAACTGACGACGAGACATATCGGTGTTCATGGTATCCCCCCTTGATGGCACTTTAGTTAAGTAAAGTGATTCGTGTAACGTCCAGAATCATACACTTTAGTGAGATGGAGTACAAGGGAGGGTTTGCCCGGCGTGGGCGGGGAGCGGCGCGTAATTAAGTTTCCTGCTCTACAGTCCTGCGCAAGACGGAAAGCACATTAAGTGCTTTCCTTTGCGTGCGGAACTCGCGATAAACTTAATTACGCGCCGCTCCCCGCCCACGCCGGGCAAACGTCGTTGGACTTATCACTGACACGATTAAACCGCTTGTATATCGTCTGCTGGCTTGGCACGGTACAATACTTGCAGCTTTAATTCATGAATTAGTGGAGTTATTGATGGCAGAATCTCGTGCGGAACGTAGAGCTCGTCGTGCTTTGGTGGAGGCGGCTGAGGGGTCGAAGAAGGAGAAATCTTCTACGAAATCCAAGTCTTCTAAAGCTGCAAAAAGCAAATCGACCAAGAACAGGGCTAAGACCAAGCGTTCTGACTCTCGTCGAGGCGGGGACAAAGCGCCTCGGACTCGTTCCAAGCGCCCGCATAATGATTCGGTTTCGTCTGCGCGTAAGGCTGTGGACCCCAAGTCTCCCTGTTCGATCATGAAAGCTTGCGGTGGGTGTACGGCGCTCAATCGTCCTTATAAGAAGCAGTTGGCAGCCAAGCAGGCCGCCATGGAGGAGCTTTTTGCTACCCTTTGCGAGCGCGAGGGCATTAGCGTCGACCCCATTCGCGGTATGGGCGTCACCCTGGGCGACCCGGGCAAATATCCTGCGCCGCGCGGTTTTCGCCATAAGGCCGCCACTCCCTTTGCTCCCGGTAAGGAGGGTGCTGTCCGTTGCGGTTTCTTTGAGCGCGGCACGCACAAGATCGTTGCCGTACCCGAGTGTCCTGTCGAGGCACCGGGTGCCCGTCAGATTCTCAACGGCATCGCACGCGAAGCTGAGCGGCTGCATATTCCCGCCTTTAATGAGGACAAGCATCTTGGTTTGCTTCGCTATGCCGTCGTCCGCTGCGGCTGGCGTACCGACCAGGTCATGGTCACGCTCGTGACCGCTCAGCGCGACTTGCCGCATGCGCAGGAGTTCTTTGAGGCTGTCGCCGCACTCGATCCGCACATCGTCACCGTCGCCCAAAACATCAACGGACGTCCCGGCAACGCCATCCTCGGCGAGGAAACCCGCATTGTATATGGCGCCGAGTGCATGCGCGACCAGCTGCTCGGCTGCGAATTCGACATCTCCCCCACCGCGTTTTATCAGACCAACCCGCAACAGACCGAGCTGCTCTATCAGCTCGCTATCGACGGCATGGATTTGCACCAGGGCGATGTGCTCATGGATGCCTACTGTGGCAGCGGTACCATCGGCCTTTGCGCAGCTAAAGATGCCCAGAACAAGGGTATCGGCATTATGCTGCTCGGCGTGGAGCGCAACCCGGCGGGCATTGCCGACGCACGCCGCAATGCCGAGCTCAACGGCCTCACCCGCAGCGCTTGGTTTATGGCCGACGACGCCACCGATTACATCCTGGATGCCGCCGA
This sequence comes from uncultured Collinsella sp., assembly GCA_902494195.1. Classification (GTDB taxonomy): domain Bacteria; phylum Actinomycetota; class Coriobacteriia; order Coriobacteriales; family Coriobacteriaceae; genus Collinsella. The sequence goes on from CABUSH010000012.1 coordinate 54,258, forward strand.
TAACAACGAGCGGGTCGATGTCCTTTCCATCGATCCGCCGCGCGCCGGCTCCACGCCCGAGTTCCTCGAAGCTGCCTGCGCGCTTAAGCCGCGCCGCATCACCTATATCAGCTGCAACCCCGTAACTCAAGAGCGCGACCTGCATCAGCTCCTCGACGGAGGCTATTGCCTGCTCAAGATCACGCCCGTCGACATGTTCCCTCACACCGACCACACCGAAACCGTAGCGGTCCTCGAACGCCGCTAACCAACCTCAGTAGATTTTTGGGACAAGAAAGGGGGCGACCCGCCTGGGCCGCCCCCTTCGCTTGGTTTATAAACTCCGCTACATCCCATTGCGCAGATCGCACACGCCGGCTGCCGCCATCTCGCGCAGCAGCGTCTCGCGGTCGCGCGTCACGATCAAATCCAGCGGGAAGTGAATCTCGTCGAGCATCTTGCGCGCGTGATCGAGCTTGCCAATGGCCATGCCAATGTGGGCATCGGTCGACACGCCAATGCCCACGCCCAGCTCGGCGCAGCGCTCGGCAATCTTGCGGCATACGGCCCAATGCTCAGTGTCGACACCGTGTTCAAGACTATGGTTGTTGATCTCGATAATCTTGTGCTTGGCCTTAGCTGCCAACAGCACCTCGTCGATATCGAACGGCACACCCGAACGCCCCGTGTGACCCAGCATGAACACCTTGGGGTGCTCCAGGGCATTGATATACATCTCGGTCGTCTGGGCCAGCGTCGCGCCCTCAGCAATCTGCGGATTATGCACGCTTGCAACCAAATAATCCAAATTACGCGTAACCAAATCGAACAGCGAATGCTGACGGCTGTACGAATCGCCGGCAATATCGAGCGTGACAGGAGTGTCCTCGCCAAACAGGCTTCCGTCCAGCGAAACGATATCGGCCTCGGCACCACGCAGCACCAGCACGCCGCTCCAAATGCGCGGCCAGATATCCTGGTTGATAAAGAACTGGTAACTGCGCAGGTCATTGGGGCAAGCCGTAACCATAGAGCTCAAATGGTCGGCAGATCCGAGCACCTGCAGACCACGCTCTGCCGCCCAGTACACATTCTCCTCAATGGTCGAATATGCATGCGCAGAGAACATCGTATGGGTATGAATGTCACAAGAAAGCAGGTAGGGCATCAGGTCTCCTTATCTGGCACGGCCGTCGCTTATATTCATTGTACGCATAGCCTTCGATAGTCGTAAAACCACTCCATCCCAAAGACACAACGTCCATGACAACGGGGTCCGGCTTAACACCAAACCCCGTTTCACGTAAAACATTGTAGGCAGAGCGCTTTACTTTTAACGATACTCGTCCGCCAACTGTTTCCAAGCGGGTAGCGAATTGACAATCGTTTCGTAGCTCACGCAATAGCCCAGGCGGAACCAACCCGGCATACCAAAGCTGTCCGAGGGAACCGCAAGCAACTCATACTTCTTTGCGCGCTCGCAAAACGCATTCGCATCGGGCTCGAGTGCCTTCACCCACAGGTAGAAAGCACCGTCCGGCTCAACATAGGTATAGCCGTAGTCCGTCAAAGCATCGGTGAGCGCCGTGCGGTTGCGGGCATAGGCCCCGACATCACTCGGCTCATCGATGCAATCGATGATCACGCGCTGAAAGAGTGCCGGTGCGCATACAAAACCCAGCGTACGGGCAGCGCCCGCAACAGCCGGCATCAGACGGGCAGCCTGCGGATTGGTGTTGGGAACCAAGATCCACCCCACGCGCTCACCCGGCAGCGACAGCGACTTGGAATACGAGTAGCACACGATGGTGTGCTCGTAGATCGAGGGCACCCAAGGCACCTCGGCACCGTACACGATCTCGCGGTACGGCTCATCCGAGATAAGCATAATCGGATTCTCGGGATCGCGCTGAGCGTTGGCCTCGCGCAGAACATTGGCCAGTCGCGTCAGCGTGTTGCGTGTATATACGGCACCAGTCGGATTGTTGGGCGAGTCGATGATGACGGCAGTCGTCTTATCGGTAATCGCCTTGAGCACGTTGTCCACGCTCAGCTGGAACGTATCTTCATCGGCGAGCGCCTCAACACACGTACAGCCGGCCTTCTCAATCCAAACGCGATACTCCGGAAAGTACGGGGCGATAACAATAACCTCGTCGCCCGGGTTCGTAACGGCGTTGAGCGTGCAGGTGAGCGAAGCCGCGGCACCCACCGTCATAAAGACGTCCTTACCCTCATAGTTCGTTCCAAAGCGGCGGTTGAGCGATTCGGCGACGGCTGCTCGACATTGCGGCAGGCCCGGAGCGGGGGTGTAGCCGTGCAACTGGTCACTCGGCAGCTCCAGGGCCTTCTTAATGGACTCCGCCACAGCAGCGGGTGCCGGAACGCTCGGATTGCCCAGCGAAAAATCAAATACGTTTTCCGCACCGATCTGCGCCTTGCGCTCAAGGCCATAGCTAAAAATCTCACGGATGATGGAGCTTTCCGCACCGCGAGCATACATAGTTTCGTTGATCATCTGTTCCCCTTTCGCATAGGCGCTATTGTACGCTTTAGCCGAGCAAAGTGCCGCAGCAATGTTGATTGGGGACAGACTTAAATGCGTGAAAACGCTCATTTAAGTCTGTCCCCAATCAACAGGCGGCCCCATATCGCTCAAAAGAAAAAGCCTCCGCAGGTTTCCCCGCAGAGGCTTTCGCCACAAAGACTATTTGTCGGCATCGGCATCGGCATCGACAACGGTATGGTCATCGCCAGCATCATCGGACGCGGCCTCGGCATCCTCCTGCATGGCCGCCTGCGCAAAGGCCGCGGCATCAGCCGCCAGCTCCTCCTCGCTCATACGAGGCGTGCGCTTCTTGGTCGGCAAGCCAGCCGCCTTGGCATTGCGCTCCTCCTTGGCCGCCAGAATATCGCCCTCGCGCTCAAGGTAGGCGTCCCACTCGTTATCGAGCAGGGCATTCACGGCGTCGCCTTCGACGGTCTCGCGCTCAAGCAGCACCTTCGCCATCAGATCGAGCTGATCGCGACGAGCGTCCAGGATCTCGACCGCACGACGATGGGCCTCACGCATGATGCGCTGAACTTCGATATCGATGCGGCGCGCCGTCTCCTCGGAGTAATCCTGATGATCGGCGTAATCGCGACCGAGGAACACCTGATGTTGCGCCTCGCCAAACACTTGCGTGCCCAGCTCCTCGCTCATGCCCAGGCGCGTGACCATCTCGCGCGCCATCTTGGTTGCGCGCTCCAGATCGTTGCTCGCGCCCGACGTAATATCATCGCACATGAGCTCCTCGGCAACGCGACCGCCCAAGAACACGGCGAGCTCGTCGAGCATCTCGTTCTTGGTCTTGAGGAAGTGGTCCTCCTGCGGAAGCTGCAGCGTGTAGCCCAGCGCCTGGCCGCGGCTGACGATCGAGATCTTGTGGACCGGATCGGAGTGCTCCAGGATGTGGCCCACCAGGGCATGACCGCTCTCGTGGTAGGCAATCGTGGTGCGCTCGGCCTCGGTCATCACGCGACCCTTGCGTTGCGGTCCGGCAATCACGCGCTCCATCGACTCCTCGACCTCGTCCATCGAGATCACGGAACGATGGCGGCGGGCAGCCAGCAGCGCAGACTCGTTGAGCAGATTTGCCAGATCGGCGCCGGTGAAGCCAACGGTCATCTGGGCGAGCTTCTCAAACTTCACGTCCTCGTCCATCGGCTTGTTCTCGGCATGCACGCGCAAGATCTGCTCGCGGCCCTTCACATCCGGACGGTCAACCGTAACCTGACGGTCAAAACGACCGGGGCGCAGCAACGCCGGATCCAGGATGTCAGGACGGTTGGTTGCAGCGATCAGGATGACCGACTCGCTCTCCTCAAAACCGTCCATCTCGACCAGCAGCTGGTTGAGCGTCTGCTCGCGCTCGTCGTGACCGCCGCCCAAGCCAGCTCCGCGCTGACGTCCCACAGCATCGATCTCATCGATGAAGATGATCGACGGAGCCTGGGACTTGGCCTCCTTAAAGAGGTCACGCACGCGGCTGGCGCCGACACCCACGAACATCTCGACAAAGTCGGAACCCGAGATGCTAAAGAACGGCACGCCCGCCTCGCCGGCTACAGCCTTGGCCAGCAGCGTTTTACCGGTGCCCGGAGGGCCCACCAGCAACACGCCGCGCGGAATCTTGGCGCCCAGCTTGCGATAGCGGTCCGGATCGCTCAAAAAGTCACGGATCTCCTCGAGTTCCTCGACTGCCTCGTCCACGCCGGCAACGTCTTCAAACTTGACCTTGGGGCGCGTGGCCTCGATGGTCTTGGCGTTGGTCTTGCCAAACTGCATGTTCCTGTTGTTGGCGCCCATCATCTGGCGCATAAAGTAGAACATGATGGCGATAAGGGCGATCGTCGGAAGCACACTCATCGCCAAGTCGCCCCAAAAATCGGGATCGTTGGTGTTGACGATGTACTTGGTATCGGGGTGCTCCGCCATGAGCTCGGCAAGCGAATCGGAGCCGACATAGGTCGAGGAGAAGCTCTTGAGCTCGCTCGTATCGCCCTTGTCCTTCTTCGTCTTCCAGTAATGACCCGTCACGCTTCCGTCTTGAACCGTATAGGTCAGATCTTCGACGCGATCCTGCTTGATGGCGCTCACCATCTCGCTCGTCGCGAGCTTAACGGTATTGCTGGAATTGGCAAAGCCGGAGCCCATGTTAAAGAAGGCGTAGCCCAGAAGCGCGCAAGCCAAAATAAAATACAGCCAGCCCGTACGCGTGGGCTTCTTGCCTCCGGGCATCCCCGGGATCTTAGGCTCCCGGGGAGTCTGGGAATTGTTATCGTTATGGTCGTCGGGCATCTTACGAATAAACCTCCGGTTTCAAAATGCCCAGATACGGAAGGTTACGATAGCGCTCGGCATAGTCGAGGCCGTAGCCCACCACAAAGGCATCGGGGCAATGGGTTCCAACATACTTGGGCGTGATGGCCGAGGTGCGGTCCTCAACGTCCTTCCACAGGAAGGCAGCGACCTCCAGCGAAGCGGGCTTGCGGCTCTCGAGGTTCTTCATCAGGTACTTGAGGGTCAGGCCCGAGTCCAGAATGTCCTCGACGATCAGCACGTCGCGACCACGGATGTCGATATCCAGATCCTTAATGATACGCACGATGCCCGAAGACTTCACACCGTCGCCATAGCTCGAAACAGCCATGAAATCGATGTTGGTCGGTAGCTCAATCTTGCGCATCAGGTCGCCCATAAAGACAACGGCACCGCGCAGAACCGCGATCAGCACCAGATCCTTACCCGCGTAGTCGCGAGTGATCTCCTCGCCCAGGCGAGAAACGATGCCGTCGATATCCTCCTGCGTGAACAGAACCTTCTCGATATCCGGATGTTGAGAAGCCATGACAACCCTTTCTTGTGCTTATCGCCCACACACCGCCGTATGGACGCGAACTACACATTCTAGCAGCGCACGGGGTAAATTTACCAGCCCGTGCGCCATCAGCGCGGGAATACCGTCAACGTCGCACAGAATAGCAGGCGTGGGACGCTATTCCGCATCGACCACGCGGAGCAGATATGCCACGCGCGTTGCAGCCGTGCACTTAAAACGCTCGTCCGCGCGAACTCCGGCGACCCACACCACGGCACCCCCCGGCGCCGTCCTCACCATGGGCACGCCGGCGCGCTCGGAAACGGGAATGCGAGCCTCACCTAGCAAGTCGGATACTTTCTTGCTTCGACCACTCATCCCTAACGGGCACATCACGTCTCCCGGTGCAGGACCGTCCACCCACAGGCGCGCCAATCGCGCCTCGGCAGGGATCTCGCCACGCGAGCCCGCCAGGATCCGCTCACTATCGCTGTCGGCAAAACCCAGGGCAGCCGCGTCTACCAAAGCTGTCACTTCCCCGGCAGCTGCAAGCTCACGGGCGCGGCGCACGATATCGCATCCCGGCTCAACGGCCATCGGTTCTGTGACCAGCATACGTCCCCCGCCCAACGGCAAACGACCGGGTACGGTAACCCAGTCCGCGACCAGGCCCTCGCGAGCCGCCGGCGCCTTGAACGCCAGCATGCCAAACTCGACGCGCGCGTCAATCCCCGCCGGAAGCGTGACCGAGCCGGCGCCCTCGGCAACGCAGGAAAGGACTCGCTCCACATGTCGCATCTCTGGACGAGCGTCCGGATCGATGCGTTTGATCGCCAGTCGCACGATGCGCCGCGCGATTACCACCTCGGCCGCAGCAAGGCGCCTGGCATCGAGCACCAGCGCGCCCGCCGCCTCCTTACGCAGGCAGCTTCGAAACGCCTGTGCCGAAAGCTGAGACAAAAACGCGTCCTCATCGCCTAAGATCTCGCAGGCGGCGCCAATCGTCTTGCAGACGCTCGCGTTGCGCTGCGCCACCACCGGCATCACTCGATGGCGCACGTAGTTTCGCAGATACGAGATATCCTCATTGCTCTCGTCTTCACGCCACGGCTGACCATGTACCTGTAGATAGCCCACGAGCTCGCCATGAGTTAGGTCGAGCAAGGGACGCACCACGATATTCCTCCGGCGAGGAATGCTCGATAGGCCAGCGGGCCCCGAACCCTTAATCGCGTTCATCAAAAACGTTTCCGCGCGATCCGAAGACGTGTGCGCGGTGCAGATACGAGCCGCCGTTCGCGGTGCCCCCGTCTGGGCGCAGAGCTCGCGAACATACCTCCGCGCCGCGGCATAGCGCACCTCGCGGGCCGCGGCCTCAATATTGCCCGACTCCCCATCAAAATAAGCGTGCTCCACGCACAGCGGTAAACCATATTTCGCGCAGAGCTCACGCACAAAGGCCTCGTCGCCATCGGACGCCTTGCCGCGCAGATGATGGTTTACATGCAGCACATGCAGGCGCTCGCGAGCAATGGGGGCAACACCGCGTCCGTCTTGGATATCCAGCTTTGATGTGCACGCCATAAGAAGCAGTGCCGTCGAGTCCGCGCCGCCTGATACCATGAGCACGACAGGAGCAGCCTGCTGCCTCGTCCGGGTCTCATCGACTGCCCCAGGCACGGCATGGTGTCCATAATGCTGAGATACCGTAGGCATTTGCTTCCTCCTCTATTCGTCCGCACCCATTGTATCCTTTGGAATCTTATGTCTCGTCTGCACCTTCATATCCTCGGCAGTGGCTCTAAAGGCAACTGCGCACTCATCGAGGGCCCGCAGGGGCTCATTATGGTCGATGACGGACTGTCTCGCCGCGAGACATTAAAGCGCATGGCAGAACTGGGGCTCTCGACAGACAACGTCTCGGCTCTTCTCATTACTCATGAGCATAGCGATCACATCAAGGGCCTCGATGTCTGGTGCAAGCACTGGCACGGCCCCCTCTTTGCCAGCAGGGGCACTCTTTCGAACAAAGAAAATCTTTCGCATCTGCCTGTCGAGGAATTCGATCCCGGCGACGCCCTATCCATTGCCGGCATCCACGTGCAAACCTACTCAACATCACACGATGTCATCAATCCAGTCGGTTATCGATTCGACGCCCTCGATGATTCCATCGGCTTTGCCACCGACACCGGAGAGCTATCGAGCCAAGCCATGAACACCCTCAAAGATTGTCGAGTCCTCGCGCTCGAAAGCAACCATGATGTGACAATGCTGCGCGAGGGAGAATATCCCCGCTTTCTTCAGGAGCGCATCCTGTCTGCAAGGGGACACCTCTCCAACAGCCAAGCCGCCGAAGCCGCGCGCGAACTTGTTACAGATCGCACCGAACAGCTCATTGCCATGCATATCAGCCAAGATAACAATCGTCCGAGCCTTACCGTCAAAAGCTATGCCAAAGCTCTGGCCGCAACCCTGGATGACGAGGTCGGCAGCTCCGCAACCCTTCTCCAAGGATCTCGAAAACTCTCGATACGCCCTGCGAGTCAGTATCAGCCGGCAACCATTCAATAGACTGTCCTAGACAGCAAAAGGGGCCGAGAATCGCTTCCCAGCCCCTTTTGCTGTCTTTTAATAGCGCAGAACACCAACGAAGTTAGTCGATGGAGATCTTCGTAACGTTCTTCTTCTCGACGATCTTGGGAACCGTAACGGTCAGGATGCCGTCAGCGTACTTAGCCGAGAGGCCCTCGCTCGAAGCGTCCTTTAGATACACGCCACGCGTCGCGCTGTACGAGCTGAACTCCTTCTGCAGGAAGTTCTTGCCCTCGTTCTCCTCGTCTTCCTCGACATTCACGCTAATGGACAGACGGCCCTCGTTAAGCTCGACATCGATATCGTCCTTGGCGACACCGGTCAGATAGGCCTTGACCTCATAGCCGTCGCCCTTATCCTCAACGTCAACGGGAAACGCCTTGGAAGCAATCGAGTTGTTTGCAAGATCGGTCATATCATCAAACAGATCGAACAGCGAGCTAGCAGAAGGACGAACGCCAAAAACCGAACGATAAGGAACCATGCTTGCCATGTTTACCACTCCTTTTAGGACTGCCGAGCCATCTTCTAGGTGACTGGGACTTCTTTTGACGCTCTTATATATGCCCACACAGTGATTATATATACATCGACTATAAAGTTTTTTGAGTCAGGTACTATAAGCATATCTAAGTGTGCATGACTCAGGTTTTAGTAAGGTTAAGGTTCTTTGAACCAGAGCTTAAATAACGAGTATGTTCGCAGCTACAAATAACAAGGGGCTTACAATGAGCGCGTACACGTTGTTGGTAACGAGCTAAAGGGCATCATGGACGACCAAAACCAGAACAAAATGTTTATGCAGACGCAGGGGGAAGAAACTTCCACGCAGCCGCCACGGTTCCATCGCCCCCACATCTCGCAAGAGCCCATTAATGATCCTGAGCCCGAGTATGTGACGAGAAATCGATATCAAACGCTCGAGGATGCCCAAACGGGACGTAAACATATGGGCGTCGCCTCAGGAGACCCTGTATATCTGAAAGACGCACCATTATCTAAAAACAGCGCAGCTAGTGATGAGCCACTGAAAGCATCCGCCGCTCATCAACAAAGAGGTCCTCGGCCAAAGCAAACCTTGACGCATTCGGCTCGCTATCTCGAAACGCCAAAACAGGGAAAATCAATCTTCGTTTCATCAAGTAAACGACGCAAGCAGCATCGACTGACAATCCTGCTTTTGATCATTGTGGCCATAGCAGTTGCCCTTGTTATTCGATTTATTTTCTTTAGATAAAAGCTCAATACCAAAAACAATAAGATCGTCTAGTGTAATTGAGTCATTTACGCCCCACAAACGCAAAAAAGGGGGAGGCCGCGAGGCCTCCCCCGGGCACGAGGATGCCCCCGAGTCATCTTTCCTATGCGCCATGCGGCCCCCAGGGCACGTGTATGCGATACCGGACACCGTAACGGTGGGCGCCGCCCACCGGTCAGCGGCCAGAGCA
>CABUSH010000013.1 GCA_902494195.1 uncultured Collinsella sp.
CAGGCAAGCGTCGACTAAACGTGCAGCGTGCGCGGGCCCTCCCGACGGGAAACGAAAAAGCCCGGTTTAAGACCGGGCTCGAACAAACACGCCTATTGACAATGGCTTTCTCATATTAGAGGGGTCGCCGCCGCTAAGGCGTTGACCCCTTAATCCAAGCAACGGCGCTGCCCAGCTTTCCAGAACTTGGGCTGCCGTCGAAACTATTCTACCCACGGGTGCCAGGTTTAACAAATGGATTTTCGGTTACGAAGTCCGGAGCTCGCCCCTCTACTCCAGCGGCGTTGCGCCGGATTCTGGGACGCACTTTCCGCCCCATGCCTCTATCGGAAACGGCATCCCATCCTGAAGCGGGAATCCGGGACGTAGTTTCCGCCAAAGGCCGCCAAAGGGAAAGCGCGTCCCATTCCGAGCATCACATCAGAGCGCGCTTGGTTATCTCCGCTCACACATCTCGGCAAACGAGATCAGCTTGACGTCTCCCCTACTCTCCGCGGCATCCCGACATCCCTGCGTAAAGCCGCTTTTTGAGAAAAGTGCATAGCTTTTTCGTTGCCGTCTAAAGAGCTCGCTTCGGTGCACGAGCTTTTGCAGCACGTCTTCGCCCGCCGGTTCATTGCGCCATTTGCACTCCGCAAACAGCGCATCGCCCTCGCCATCGTCAACAATCAAGTCGATTTCTTCCTGCGTATGCGTACGATTATCCGTCCCCCACCAGCGCCCGACGCTCGCCGGAACCACATCGAGCTGGCCCGCCCGCGCGAGTTCGTACACGTATTGTCTGCATATGAGCTCAAAGACCGTACCCATGTAATCCGATACGTACGGCTCAATGCGCTTATACGCCATCTCGGCCATATCGTTTTGAATCAGCCCGATGTTCTGCGGAACAAACTTGTACCAGAACCTAAACATCTGATCGCTCAGCAGATACACGGCTCGCTTATTGCTCGTCTCGTTTAGGGGCAGCTCGCGCTCGACAATCCCAAGCGACGCCAGCTTATCCACATAGCTCTTTACGTTGCTCGCAGGGATTCCCGTAGAGCTCGCAATCTCCGAGATCTTCGAGCGCCCCTGAGCAATTGCTTGCACGATTGCATCATATTGCTCGGGATTGCGGCACTCTTGCAATAGCAGGTTACTCGGCTCCTCAAAGAGATAGCCCGTAGGAGTAAGAAAAAGACGTTTGATGTTGTCCTTGAGCGGTGCGGCAGGATCGACTTTCTCGATATATGCAGGAATGCCGCCCGTCATGCCATAGCAAACTGCAGCGTCTTCGCGACCCATGCTCTGCCACAGGCCGAGGGTCGTCATAAAATCGAGCGGCAAGATCTTAAACTGGGCCGTACGCCTACCGTATAGTGGGCTCTCGTAGCCCAACACCTGTTCCTCCATAAACGAAAGAGACGAGCCGCACAGGATAAGCATGAGCTTGGTCTCTTTGTACAAGTGATCGATCTTGTCTTGCAGCAACGAGCTGATCTCGGGATTCGATTGGGCGAGATAGGGATACTCGTCAATCACAACAATCAAACGTTCCGTGCGAGCCATGGTGGCCAATGCATCGAACGCCTCGTCAAAACTACGAAACGACACGCCTGCAGCACCAACCGAACCCGCAAGTATCGCCTGGCTAAAGCCGTGCAGGTTTGCCTCTGCATTGGTACGACGAGCTTGAAAGTAAATAGCCCTCTTGCCTTGGATGAACTCTGTGATAAGGCGCGTTTTACCCACGCGACGGCGGCCGTAAATCACAGGCATCTCAAAGGAGCCCGTGCCATACAGTCGATTGAGCTCGGACATTTCCGCTGTTCTTCCGATAAACATAGGGCCATCCTTCCTTTACGTTATAGCTAGCTATATTATACCTTCCTATAATATAGCTAGCTATAACGTAATTCGACAGGCAGCGCACGCAAAAGGGGCGGTACACCACCGCACGTGGACCGTTCCGGAAAATGCATCCCGTTCTGGAGCCAAAACTGGGCCGTAGTTTCCGCAGATACAAGGCGACAGTCCGCCGCCGTTATCACATGCCTTCAAACATGCAATCCAGAAACACAAAAAAGCAGATAGAATGCTCTTTTTCAAAAAAGTTCACGTCCCGAAACTTACCAAGACTTCATATCTAGTTACCGTTCACGGTCGCGGATTACCGCCCACCGATTCAAACAAGAAATATGTCGCCAAAAGCAGGTCATTTACCTGCATGGTTAGATTTTGGTCAGCTTTTGGTCAGCTGAGCGGCAAGTTCCAGCTGATACGTTTTTGCTACCCAAAAGGAGGCGGTAGCTCATGACCCATTGCAATGACCAGCTCATCGACCAACTGCTCACTCAAGCCGAACAAGAGGGGCGCTGTCTGATTCCCCCGAGCACGGCGATCCGAAAAGCGCTCCTTCGGCGCACCAGCGGCACGGTTGTCTCGCCCATGCCGGGGTTGTTTGCGCGAAAAACGCGCTGGGATGAACTCAACCGAGCGCAACGCCATTGCGAAATCCTCCGCGCCCTTGCGATCATCCATCCCGATTGGACGTTCTGCTCGTTTTCGGCAGCTTGCCTGCTGGGGCTCGAGGTCTCGTGGCGACACCTGAATGTCGTGCATGTCAGCAGCTCGACAAAGCCGTCGGCTCGTCCGGGCGCACATATTCAGCGACACCAGATTGAGCCGGCCGGAGCAATACGCAGAGCCGGCATATCGGTAACGCCGCCCATCCAAACGGCCACAGATTGCCTGCTGCAAACTGGTTTTGCCGACGGCATGCCCATTGCCGATTCGGCGATCTCAAAGCTCGGCCTTGCGTCGGAACAGCTGATGGAGGCCGTTGAGCAACGAGCGACTGCCCGCAATGGTCGCGCGATTCGCACCGCCCTCACAACGCTTCGATATGCCGACGCCCGCGCCGAGAGCGGCGGGGAATCGGTCGCCCGAGCCATCATGATCGAGACAGGCTTTGCGCCCGACTGGCTTCAATACGAGCTGACGGACCCCTTCGATTCGGCCAAGCCCATACGAACGGACTTTGCCTGGGAGCGCCAGGCGCGGGAACTCACGCTGGGCGAGCTCGACGGGCTCATCAAATATACCGACCAGACCATGCTGGCCGGACGCACCACCGCCGAGGCGCTCGTTGCCGAACGACAGCGCGAGGCGCACCTATCGCTCTACGGTCACCCTCTGCTGCGCTTTACCATGAACGAGGTCCGCTCGGCAGGAATGCTCGCCAAAAAGCTGCAGACGGCAGGCATCCGACAGACCGCTCTACCGACATGGCTCAACGAGGTGGACCTGTAGGAGCTGCTAGGCCAAGCATCGCCGAATCGCATTCCCCCTATCTGGGCCGCGTTTTCCCAACGGCCACGCCAACGGAAAGCGCGTCCCAGCCTGGACGCTCAAAACGGGATGCACTTTCCGGATGGCGGGCCAGCGGAAAGCGTGTCCCGGAATGAATGCTCAAACTGGGATGCACTTTCCAAACGACCGGCTAGCGGAAAGCGCATCCCATTCCGGGCGCGCATTCTGGGACACAGCTTCCGCTTGAGGCCTCCGCCGGAAAGCGCGTCCCGTTCTGAGGCCTGATTCCGGGATGCAATTTCCGCTTGAGAGCTGTTCCGGAAAACGAATCCCATTCTGAGCGTCGAATCCGAGATGCAATTTCCGGTTGAGGGCTGTTCCGGAAAGCGCGTCCCATTCCGAGGCCTGATTCCGGGACACAGTTTCCGCTCCAAACAAAAGGCCCCGGCTCGCGATGGAGCCGGGGCCAAAGGCGCAGCATATGCAGTTGATGTTGAGCGCGAACAGCTCGTCAGCAATGGCTGTCCGCGCCCTACCCTACCCGCGGTTGCGGACGCGGCTGTAGGGCGTATCCACCATGGGCAGATTTGGACGCAGCTTGCCGTCAAACGTGCGGTAGGCGTTCTGTACGGCGGGCGCCGTGGGGATCGTTGCGATCTCGCCGATGCCCTTGCCGCCGTACGCCACAGGCAGCAGCTCGTCCTTCTCCACGTAAATGGCGTGAATATCCGGAATCTCGGGCGCACGGAACAACCCGAGCGTACCGTACCTTGCCTGGGGTACGCAGTCCTTGAGCGGCCAGTCCTCGGTAAGCGCATAGCCCATACCCATGAGCACGCCGCCTTCAATCTGACCCTGGATGGAGATGGGGTTGACCACCTTGCCGGAATCGTGCGCGGCATAGACCTCGCTCACGCGGCCGTCATCATCCAAAATGACCACATGCGTGGCAAAGCCGTAGCAGATGTGGCTCTTGGGGTTGGGAACGTCAGCGCCCAGCTTGTCGGTCGGCTCCAGGTACACGTAGCCAAACTCGCATCCCTCGAGCGCCTTGATGGCGGCCGCGGGATCCTGAGGATGCATACCCTGGCCGGCGACGAGCTCCTGCGTGCGCAGCTGATAGGCGCGACCGTCGTCGTACTCAATCTTGACGCCGTCACCATGGGCGCTCACCGGGGCGGCAGGCGCAGGCTTGCCGGCCTCGATGCCGACCATGGCATCGCGCAGCAGGAAGGCGGCACCGCGCACGGCCTCGCCGGTCACGACCGTCTGACGCGAGCCAGACGTGGTGCCGGAGTCGGGAGCGTTCTCGGTGGAGCACTCGCCGTTGGCAATGCAGCGAAGCGGCAGACCGCATGCCTCGGCAACGTCCTGCAAAAAGACGGTGTTGCAGCCCTGGCCGATGTCGGACGTGGCGGCATAGACCACGGCCACGCCGTCCTCGATGCGAATCTTGCAGCGGCCGGCATCGGGCAGGCCCACGCCCACGCCGGCGTTCTTCATGGCGCAGGCGATACCGGCGTGTCCGGGATGCGCATAGTAGGCATCCTTGACCTCGAGCAGTGTCTCCTTCAGCGCCGTGGAGCAGTCGGCAATCTGACCGTTGGGCAAAACCTCGCCCGGCTCGATGGCGTTGCGGTAGCGAATCTCCCACGGATCCAGGCCGACCTTCTCTGCCAGCAGGTCGATCAGGCTCTCGAGCGCAAACTCGGACTGGCAAACGCCAAAGCCGCGGTACGCACCGGCGGGCGGGTTGTTGGTGTAGTAGCCAAAGCCGCGGATGTCGGTGTTCTGGTACTTGTAGGGGCCGACGGCATGCGTACAGGCGCGCTCGAGCACCGGGCCGCACAGCGACGCGTAGGCGCCGGTGTCAAAGTTGATCTCGCAGTCTAGGCCGGTAAAGTTGCCCTCGGCGTCGCAGCCCAGCGTAAAGGTGCCGTCCATGGCATGGCGCTTGGGATGGAAAGCGAGCGACTCGGCACGCGTGAGCTTACACTTCACAGGACGTTGGAACTTATAGGCGGCGAGCGCGGCCAGGTGCTGGATGGACACGTCCTCCTTGCCGCCAAAGCCGCCACCCACGAGCATGGTCTCTACAACCACGCGCTCGGGCTCGCTATCCCAGCCAAACATGTGAGCGCACTCTTTGCGCGTATCGTAGGCACCCTGGTCGGTCGACTGCACCTTGACGCCGTTCTTGTACGGGAAGGCAACGGCACACTCGGGCTCCAAGAAGGCATGCTCGGTAAAGGGCGTGGTAAAGCGCTGCGTCACGGTGAACGCGCTTTCGGCCAGTGCCTTGGCGGCGTCGCCGCGCGTCACATGACGGCTCTGGCACACGTTGTCCTTGAGCTCCACTGTGTTGCCAAAGGCAAAGAAGCTGTCATGCAGGCGCGGGGCGTCGGCGGCCCTGGCCTCGACAATGTTGCGCACGGGCTCCAACGGCTCGTAGTCAATCTTTACGAGCTTCTTGGCCTTCTCGAGCGTCGCCTCGTCCTCGGCGACCACCAGCACGATGGCATCGCCCACGCAGCGGGTGATATCGCCCTGAGCGATCATGACGTCCCAGTCCTGGATAAGGTGGCCGACCTGGTTGACCGGCACGTCCTCGGCGCGCAGAATGCCCACCACGCCGGGCAGGGCCTCGGCCTTGGAGGTATCGATGGAGAGCACGCGGGCACGCGGGCACTTCGAGCGCACGGCGCTGGCATAGGTCAGGCCCGGCTGGTCGAGCTCGTCGATGTCGTCGGGGTACTTGCCCTCGCCGAGCACCTTCTTGCGCACGTCGATACGGAAGGCGCGCTTGCCCACGCCGTAGTCATCGCCGCGCTCCAGGTCCTCGTCGATCTGCTTTTCGCCGCGGAGCACCGCAGCGGCCAGCGAGATGCCCTCGATAATCTTTTTGTAGCCGGTGCAGCGACAGACGTTACCGCGAATGGCGTACTTGATCTGCTCCTCAGTGGGCTCGGGGTCCTCGGCGATGAGCGCCGCACCCGCCATGACCATGCCGGGAATGCAAAAACCGCACTGCACGGCGCCCACGGCGCCAAAGGCGTACACAAAGGCCTCGCGCACGTCCTCGGGCAGGCCCTCGACGGTCACGATGTTGCGGCCGGCGGCAAGAGCGGTGGTCAGCACGCACGCCTTGACGGCCGCACCGTCCACATGAATGGTGCAGGTGCCACAAGCACCTTCGGAGCAGCCGTCCTTGGCGGAATGGATATGCAAGTCGTCGCGCAGGTAGCGCAGCAGCGGTTTGTTTTGGGTCGTCGTGCGCTCGACGCCGTTAACGGTAAAAGTGAATTCCTGTGCCATGGTGATTCCCTTCTACACGCCGGCGGCGATGCCGGTGCGGTCGTGGATGGCGCCATGCGGGCAGACGACGGCGCACATGCCGCACGACAGGCAATCCGCACCGTCGATATGGGCGCAGTTGTCCTCGATGCGGATAGCGCCGGCAGGGCACTTTTTGGCGCACATGCCGCAACCGATGCAGCTCGTATCGCAAATCTTACGGGCGATGGCGCCCTTATCGGTGTTGTTGCAGCGCACCAGGATATTCTGGTAGCCGGGAACGAAGGCAATCACGCGCTGCGGGCACGCCATGCCGCACAGGCCACAGCCCGTGCACTTTGAGCGATCCACGCGGGCGATGCCATCGACCAGCGCAATGGCACCGTGGGGGCAGGCCGTGACGCAGGCGCCACAGCCAATGCAGCCTTCGCTGCAGCGGGCGTCGCCGCCTGCGGAGGCGCAACCGCTTCCGCAGGCAACGTAGGCCACGTTATGTTGAATGGATTTGGCCATAAGAGACTCGCCTATTTCTTAAGAAGGTACGAATAGTTGTCGCGCACAGCCCTGATGGTCAGGCGGACGGCCTCGGGAAGACCGGTGTTGACGGCATCGACCGAGACGGTGCGGACCGTGCCGGCGACGCGAACCTTAAAGTGGTCCTCGTCCACGGCCAGGAAGCCCTCGTTCTCGGAGTTCTCCATGTCCTCCTCGCTCCAGAACAGGGTGAGCTTGTCCTTGTAGGGACGACCCTCCTGGTAAGGGCAGAACACGGCGCAGTTGCCGCACTCATTGCACATGCCGTCGACATGGACGACCTGATGCTTGGCCAGGCCCGGCACCTTAATTGCCACGTTGGCGCGGTTGGGGCACACGTCGCAGCAGACCTCGCACACCGAGCCGCAGCCCAGGCAGCGGGTCTTGGTGCAGTTGCGCTTGTCGCGGCACAGCGACCCCTTGCGCTCGTAGCAAGTGTCCTCGCGGCCGGCCTGCTCGTTGCAGTCGGCGTACTTGTTAAAGTCCACGTCGGCGATGGCACGGGCGACCTCGGCGGCATCGGCGATAGCCTCGACCACGGTGGCAGGACCGCGGCGGCAGTCGCCCGCAGCCCAGACGCCCTCGACGCCGGTGGAGGTAGCGGCAAGGCGGCCGCGACGGTCGTGCTCGACGCCCGCGGCATCGTACAGGCTGGCGTCGATGCCCTCGCCCACGGCGCAGATCACCGTGGTGGCGGGAAGCTCAACAGTCTCGCCCGTGGCGACGGGGCTGCGGCGGCCGCTTGCATCCGGCTCGCCAAGCTCCATAACATCGCAGGTCAGCACGGCGCCGTTGAGTGCCTTAGGTGCCAGCAGCTCGCAGAACTCAACGCCGTCGGCAAGAGCAAGATCGAGCTCTTCCTCATCGGCGGGCATCTGCTTCTTGGTGCGGCGGTAGACCAGGCGCACGTTCTTCACGCCGGCCAGGCGCTTGGCCACGCGGGCCGCGTCCATGGCGGTGTTGCCGGCGCCAATGACCACGACGTCCTCGCCCAGCTCGAGCTTCTCGCCCTTCTTGGCGGCCTCGAGGAACTCCAGCACGTCGAGCTCGGCGCCCTCGCCCAGGCCCGCAGAGCCGGGCATCCAGGCACCGGTGGCCACGACCACGTCGGTAAAGCCCTGGTCCTTGAGCTCGTCAATGGAATCAACGCGAGCGTTGAGCTGCACCTTGGCGCCAAAGGCTAGGCAGAGCTCGGCATCGTGGGAGATATCGTCGCTCGCGATGCGGAACTCGGGAATCACGTGACGGACCACGCCACCGAGCGAATCGCGGGCCTCAAAGATGGTGACGGGCACGCCGGCACGCGTCAGGAAGAACGCCGTCGCCAGGCCGGCCGGGCCGCCGCCGATAACGGCAACGTTGCGCTCGCCGTCGTTTGCGATGGCCTGGGCACGCAGCTTGGGCAGCACGGCGGTCATGGCCTCGCGGGCGGCCTTGAGCTTGCTGGCGCGAATCTGGGCGCCCTCGGGCTCGTAGAACGCACGCTCGCAGGCACGGCCGCAGGGATGCGGGCAGATGGTGCCGGTAATGAACGGCAGGGCGTTGCGCTCGATGATGATGTTGAGTGCGTCCTCGTAGCGGCCCTCGTCAACGGCCGCCAGGTAGGCGGGAATATCCTGCTGGATGGGGCAGCTCGTGCGGCACGGCGTGGTAAAGCAATCGGAAAGAGGGCTCTTGCCGGCGACCTTGCGGTCGGGCAGCGGACGCAGCGGCTTCTTGTAGAGCGGGTTGGTGAGTGAGTCGGTCTGGATCGCAGTCACAGCCTCGAGAGAGACACCCGCGAACGGCTTGCCATCCAGGTCGGTAAACTCGCCGGCCATCTGGCTAAAGCGCTCGTAGCCACCGGGCTTGAGCACGTCGGTCGCCAGGGTGACGGGCCAAATGCCAGCATCGTACAGGGCGCGGATGTTGTAGACCGTAGCACCGCCGGAGTAGCTGATGCGCAGCTTGCCATCGAACTGCTCGGTAATGCGACGGGCAGCCTCGATGGTCAGCGAGAACAGCGAACGGCCCGACATGTACATCTCGGTGGAGGGCAACTCGTCCCTGGTCACGTCGACGGGGAACGTGTTGGTCAGCTTGACGCCAAACTCAAGACCGCGCTCGGCGCACAGGGCAATCAGGCGCTCGAACATAGGCACGGCATCGGCCCACTGCAGGTCCTCGCGGAAGTGCGTGTCATCGAAGACAATGTAGTCAAAGCCCAGCTCGTTCAGACGCTGACGGGCAAACTCATAGCCCAGCAGCGTGGGGTTGCACTTGATGTAGGTGTTGAGGCCCTTCTCGGTGATCAGATAGGTCGCGATGCGCTCGATCTCGGCGGGCGGGCAGCCATGCAGGGTAGACTCGGTGATGGAGTTGGAGACGCGTGCCGGGATGGACTCGACAAACGCGGCATCGACATGCTCAAACTTGTCCAGGTTAGCGAGCGCCCACGTGCGGCACTCGTTCCAAACCTCGGAGCCGCTGGCGTCCTTCATGCCCTCGATGTAGGCGTCGACCTTGGGGCTCTTAATACCCTCGAGGTCATAGCCCACCGACATGTTGAAGACAAAGCCGTCCGGGCTGCCCAGGCCGTACTCGCGAGCGATGAGGTGGCAGGCGAACCATGCCTTCACGTACTCGGCAAAGGCCTGCGGAACCTCGAGCTCGGTCGACCACTCGCAGTTGTAGCACTCGTCCTGCGCCACGATGCAGGGTTTGTTCACACACTTGGAGAGCTCCTCGCCGTCCATAACCTGGACGGTCTTGAGCTCAAAGAAGCGGGAACCGGCCACGTAGGATGCCACGATGTTTTGGGCAAGCTGCGTATTGGGACCGGCGGCCGGGCCAAAGGGAGTCTCGATGCGCTCGTCAAAAATGGGAAGCGCGCCCTCCTGGTTGGTCGTGACCATCTTGCGCACGCCAAAGATGGCGCCCTGAGTCTTGTGCTCCTCGATGATCCAGTTCATCAGCTGCGAAAACGGGATCGGCCTCATGATGTCGCTCATAGTGAGCTCCTCTCTGTAACGCCCGGCGAGACCGCGCGGCGGGCGCAAATACGGTGTAGCGCTAGCACAGCGCCGGCGACCCCGCGGAGGCCGCCTATACGCGCGTCGAATGCGGCGAAACATCCGACGCGCGTGAATCTACTTGTAATTAGTAGGCGCGATCGTTGAGCGTGCTCCAAAGCTTCTTGGACTCAACCATAGTCCACGCGTTGATCTTGTCCTCATCAATGCCAACGAACTCGCGATCCTTGTACAGGACGCGGCCGTTGATGATGGTGGTGCGGCAGTTTTTGCCCATCATGCCAAAGAGCATATGGCCGTCGATGTTCTCCTCGCTCAGCGGCGTAAAGGGCTTGTAGTCCATAACGATGACGTCGGCGGCAGCGCCGGCCTCGAGCACACCGAGCTTTCGATCGAAGTACTTGCTCGCCATCTTGGCGTTGTTCTCGAACAGCATGGTCATGGCCTCGCACCAGCCCACGTTGGGCATGGCGGCGTTGTGGCGCTGGATGATCAGGAAGACCTTGAGGCTCTCGAGCATATCGTGGGTGTAGGCATCGGTGCCCATGCACACGGGGATGCCGCGGCGGAAGAACTCGAGCACGGGGGCGCAGCCCACGGCGTTGCCCATATTGGATTCGGGGTTGTTGACCAGCCAGGTGCCGGACTCCTTGACGATATCCATCTCGGCAGGCGTCACGTGGATGCAGTGGCCCAGCATGGTGTCGGGACCAAGCAGGTTGTGCTGCAGCAGGCGCTCGACGGGGCTGACGCCGCCGCGGTTGAGGCGGGAGTCCCACACGTCGTTCATGCCCTCGCACACATGGATGTGGAAGCCGGTCAGGCCGTTGTTGGCCTCGGCCATCTTGTCCATGGTCTCGTCCGAAAGCGTAAAGGTAGCGTGGCCGCCAAACATGGCGGCGATCATGTGGTTGTCGTTATCGCGACGCTCCTTGGCGGCCCACTGGGCAAACTCGGCGTTCTCGGCAATGGCCTGGTCGCATTTTTCCTGGCCGCGGCGATCGGAGACCTCGTAGCACAGGCAAGAACGCATGCCCAGCTCCTGGGCTGCATCCTTAATGGTAAAGAGGCTTCCCGGGATCTCGCAGAAGCTCGCGTGGTGATCGAAGATCGTGGTGACGCCGTCGCGGATGGAATCCAGAATCGTAGCATAGGCGCTGGCCTTGGTGCCGTCGAGCGTCAGGTTGTCGTCGATCTTCCACCACTGCTGCTCAAGATTCTCCAGGAAGTTGGTGGGGTTGCAGCCCTTAATGGCAAGGCCGCGGGCCAGACCCGAGTAGATGTGGGTGTGGCAGTTGATGAGTCCGGGCATGATGAGGTTGCCCCGGGCGTCGACGTACTCGGCATCCGGATACTTGGCCTTGAGCTCGCACTCGGGGCCCACTTCGACGATCGTATCTCCGTCAATGGCAACCGCACCGTTTGGAATAAACGGGGTCTGAGCGTTGCGGGTAAAGACGGAACCGTTAGCGACCAGAAGCATGAATGCTCCCTTCAACATCAGAGGCGGGGTTTGACACCTCTGACATGGCGGAGTGCGAAGCGCCGGCCTACACCGGAAACGGGCCCTCTCCCGTCAACGCTTCACCAAAGGGACAAGCCCTTTGAAGTGCGGCTTGGCGCCGCATGACGTCGGCGGACGAGGCGATGCGTCCGCCGACAAATAGCACCGAATTGGTTACTTCTTGCTCTCGGGCAAGACCAGATCAACGGCAGCGTCCTTGGCAGCATCGATGTGCTGAGCCACGACCGGCGTCTGCGGAAGGATCAGGTTAAGGACAATGGCCATGATGGCGGTGGGGGTTACGGCATTGGAGCCGATGACGGTGGACACCCAGGCGGGCATACCCTCGCCGGCAAGGCAACCGCTGGCCATCCAGATACCCAGGCCAAAGACGACGGAGGTACCGACGATGGTGGTAGTGCGCTGCGTGAGGCCCTCGCGAGTGAACATGCGCACGCCGTTCATGGTGATGGTGCCAAAGACGCCGACGGTCGCGCCGCCGATGACGGGCTGCGGGATAGCGGAAAGGACGGCAGAGAGCTGCGGGAACAGACCGGCAATGGCAAAGACGGCCGCGATGATCACAAAGACCCACTTGTTGACGACCTTGTTGGAGCAGATGATGCCCACATTCTGGCCAAGGGCGCTGGTGGGAAGACCGCCCAGCAGGCCGCCGACCATAGAGGTGAGGCCCTGGGACACGATAGCGCCGGAGAGCTCGCGCTCAGTGGGCATACGGTCGATGGAGCCCAGGCAGGCGGCGGAGACGTCACCGATAACCTGGATGGCAACCATGGGGAACACGACGGCGAGGGTAATGCAGACCTCGGGATCAAACTCGAGCGCGTAGGGCATGAGCTTGGGAAGGGCGAAGACCTGAGCGGTGGCGACGCTGGAGAAGTCGATCATGCCAAAGGGGATGGAAACGATCATGCCAACGATCATGCCAAAGAACACGGATCCCAGCTTGAGCGTGCCCTTGCCAAAGTTGGCGAGCGCAAAGACCACGGCGAAGGTGATAAGAGCGACGCACCAGGCCTGCGGAGTGCCCCACAGCGGCGTACCCATACCGCCGGCCATATACTTGACGGCCGTGGGATACAGCGAAACGCCGATGGAGAAGATGACCGTACCGGTCACGACGGGCGGGAACAGCCACTTGATCTTGCTGTAGGCCAGACCAAAGAGGACCGCGACGGCGCCGCCGACGATCTCGCCGCCCAGCAGCGCACCAAAGCTAAAGCCCGAGGCACCCATGGCCTGCAGGGCCGGCAGGAACGCGAACGAAACGCCCATGACGATGGGCAGGCCGCCGCCGATGCGACGGAAGGGGGCAAAAGCCTGAAGGGCCGTGTCGATCGCCGAAAGAATGAGCGCGACCTGGATGATGTCGGTGCTCTGCTGGCTATTAAAGCCGTAGACGCCGGCCATGATGACCGCCGGGGTAATGATGCCGGCAAACGATGCCAGTACGTGCTGAAGGGCACACGGGATCATTTCCTTAACGGGCGGCATGCCTTCGCGAGTGAACAGGGCTTCAGTGCCGTTCGTAACCGTCTCCTGGGTCATTTGACCACCAATCCTCGAAGTAGTTGTTTTCGCATCTAACGCTCTATTGTGACGCAGTGCGGGGTTGAGGTTGTGCCTTCGTTGCATATCGTATTAAAGATGATTCTCATTCTCAATAATAATTTTTTGTTATCAGACTATTCTTGAGCTGAAATAACGCATTTCCGCAGGTCAGGAAAGTGTCTGGTCAAAATAACATCTAACTTTTCTTTTGGTCGACCGTTTACCGCCAAATATCTACCGCTCATCTGTATTACGCAATGTACCTGCGAATATTTGAGTCAATAGGCAACGTGTTACCATGAGAAAAAATTGTTATGAACATTTCCGATTTCACCCAAAGGAGTTGCCCGTGAACGAGACCGTACGTCGCTTTTTGCCGATGGTCGATTTTCTGGAGCAGGTACTCGGCAAGAACAGCGAAATCGTGCTGCACGATTTCTCGGATCCCGACCACGCCATCGTCGATATTCGCAACGGCATCGTGAGCGGCCGCAAGGTCGGCGGCCCCGCCACCGATCTGGCGCTCAAGATCATGCACGACCCCAAGTATCGCGACCTGCCGTTTATTACGGGCTACGAGGGGCGCGGTGCCGGCGGCAAGACGTTGGAGTCAGCGACGTACTTTATCCGCGAGAATGACGAGATCGTCGGTATGCTCTGCGTCAACACCGATCTCTCGACCGTGCGCTCCATCAACGCCATAGCGCAGCAGCTCATGGCGTGCTTCGACGCGGCGCCGACGCGCACGGAGCCCGCCCCTATCGAGGTCGAAAGCCTTTCGGAGTCCACACAGGAGCTCATCGACCGCAGCATTGCCGAGTTGCTGAGCGCGCGCGGGCTGGATGTAGCGTCGCTTGGTCAGAGCGACCGCGTGGACGTCATTCGCCACCTCAACGGCAACGGGGTGTTCATGCTCAAGGGCGCCGTGGCCTGCGCCGCCACCGCACTGGGCATCTCGGAGCCCAGCGTCTACCGCTACCTGCAAAAAGTCCGCAAGGAGGGCTAACCCACCGATCCCTTGGGGACGGAGGAAAACGGATCATTTTTGTCGCATCGCTTGACAAAAGACCCTGCAGCTCGCACGCGCTGCAGGGTCTTTTTGCATGTCATGTTTAGTTGTGGCCAACGCCTTAGAGAGCGGCGACGACCTCGATCTCGACCAAACCGCCAGCCGGAAGAGCGGCAACCTGGAAAGCGCTGCGCGCGGGGAACGGAGCCTCGAACTTGGAGGCGTAAATCTCGTTCACGGCGGCGAAGTCGGCGATGTCGGCCAGGTAGACCGTGGTCTTGACGACATCGGCAAAGGTGGCGCCGGCAGCGGTCAGCAGGGCCTCGACGTTAGCAAGGGACTGCTTGGCCTGGGCCTCGACGCCCTCGGGCATCTTGCCGGTCGCGGGATCGATGCCCAGCTGGCCGGACAGGAACACCATGTTGCCGGCCTGGATACCGGGGGAATACGGGCCGATGGCTGCGGGTGCGTTATCGGAAGACACGACGGTCTTGCTCATGTTTTTCTCCTTACGATCAGATAGAGAGCGTGAGCGCGGCGTTCGCACCGGGAGGCACAGTTCGGTCTGAACACCGCGCTTGATTGGGATAGTACTCAAGGTTTCCGCGCGATGCAAGATTATTATCACATTGCGAGAATATTTTATCGCCCAACGGTTTCCCCGGACCGCTGAACGGTTCTCATGTGGAGCAGCCAGTCCAAGCTGCTGAAGACTTTATCCCGCTTGGAGCACGGGCATCGCCTGCCGCAACGGCGCCACTATACTTTTGATTATCTGAGCATTTTGAAAGGCAGGATATGACCGCAACCGCCAGTCGAACCACCAACCGCAGACCCGAGCTTTTGGCGCCCGCCGGAGGTCCCGAGCCCTTTGCCGCCGCACTCGCCGCCGGGGCAGACGCCATCTACTGCGGCATGGGCAGCTTCAACGCCCGCCGCAAGGCCACCAACTTTACCGACGAGGCCTTTGAGCAAGCCTGCCGCGCCGCGCATCTAGCCGGGTCGCGCGTCTACGTCACGGTCAACATCGTCATCAAGCAGTCCGAGATGGGCGATGCGCTGCAACTCATCCACCGCTGCTCCACGCTGGGCGCCGATGCCTTCATTATCCAGGACTGGGGCCTGTTCTTTGAGGTCAAGCGCACGATGCCCGGCATCGAGACACACATCTCGACACAGGCGAACATCCACGACGACCGCGGAACTATCTGGTGCCGTGAGCAGGGCGCCGACCGCGTGACCCTCTCGCGCGAGCTCTCCATCGA
Organism: uncultured Collinsella sp.; assembly: GCA_902494195.1. Taxonomy (GTDB): domain Bacteria; phylum Actinomycetota; class Coriobacteriia; order Coriobacteriales; family Coriobacteriaceae; genus Collinsella. The sequence goes on from CABUSH010000013.1 coordinate 15,484, forward strand.
CGAGATCGCCGCCATCCACGACGCCGCGCCCGATGTCGACCTTGAGGTCTTTAGCCACGGCGCCATCTGCTTTTGCTACTCGGGTCTGTGCCTGCTGTCGAGCTTTGCCATGGCGGGACGATCGGCCAACCGCGGCATGTGCGCCCAGCCCTGCCGCCTGCCCTACGAGCTGATCGACGAGAACGGCCGCTCGCTCTCCCCCGCCGGTCGCGAGCGCGCGCTGTGCCCGCGCGACACCAACACGTCGCAGCTTGTTCGCCGTCTGTATGACGCCGGCGCCGCATCGCTCAAGCTCGAGGGCCGCATGAAGACTCCCGATTACGTGTACTCCATCGTCGATGTGTACCGTCACCAGATTGACGATATGCTGGCCGATGTTTCGACCTCCAAGGATGAGGATGCAGCCCGCCAGCGCCAGCTCAAGCGCTGCTTTAATCGCGACTTCACGCACGCCTACCAGAATGGCACCTCGGGCGACGAGATGATGAGCTACGAGCGCTCCAACAACCGCGGCCAGATTGTGGGCACGGTGCTGGGCAGCCGTCTGGCCAACCGCGATGTGCGCGGGCTCAAGCCCGACGATCGCCGTCGCCGCGCCGCCATCGCCCGCATTGAGCTGTTTGAGCCCGTGGGCAAGGGCGACCTGCTGGAGCTTCGCCACGATAACGAATTTGACCAGTTCCTGACCACCATTGCCGCCGATGATGCCGCCGCGGGCGACATCATCGAATGCCGCGTGCCCCGCAGCATGCCCGAGGGTTGCCGCGTCCGCGTGATTCGCAGTCAGCGTGCCATCGACGCCGCCGGCGCCGCGCTCAAGCGCGATGTGCTGCGCCGCCGAGCTGTTGATGTGTCCGTCGTGGCGCGTCTGGGCGAGCCGTTTACCGTTACGCTCATCTGCTGTGACAACCCCGCGCTCACCGCCACCGCCACGGGCTTCACCGTCGAGGCCGCCAAGACCCGCGCCGTCGAGGCATCCGATCTGGTTGAGCACGTCGGGCGCATGGGCTCCTCTCCCTTTGAGGCCGCGAGCTTTGACGTGGCCCTAGACGAGAGTTGCGGCATGGGCTTTTCCGCCGTGCACAAGGTGCGCGCCGCCGCTTGTAAGGCGCTGGAAGAGGCCATTCTGGCACCGTATGAGGAGCGCGCGAAAACGCTCGAGCTGCCGGCGATTGTAACCAGTGATTCCCGCCCCGCGCCCGAGCACTACCGCGACGAGCCGCAGATCTGCGCCACCGTCACCACGCTCGAAGCCGCCGAGGCAGCTCGTGCCGAGGGCGCCACGCGCATCTATATGACCACCGACGCGCTCGACGCGGCCGAGCTCTCCCCCGCCGATGTATTTGAGCAGGGCATCGTACCCGTACTCGACGAGGTCTGCCGCGCCGTTGACCACGTACGCGTCGATCCCTGGATCAATGCCGGAGCCACCGTCGCCGTCGGCAATATCTCCGAGCTCGCCGTAGCCGCGCATGCCGGCGCCACGGCCGAGATTCGATCCTGCCTGCCGGTGCATAACACGCCCTGCATGGAGGCGCTTGCCGAGCGCGGAGCCGGTGCGTTTTGGCTCTCGCCCGAGATCACGCTCGACGAGATTGTCTCGCTCGGCGCCGCCGCGCCCGCGACTCTGGGCATCACCGTCTTTGGCCGCCCGCGCGTCATGACAAGCGAGCATTGCATTCTGCAGGTTGCCAACGGCTGCATCCACGATTGCGCCAACTGCCGCCTGCGTGCCCGCAAGCTCTCGCTCAAGAATATCGACGGAAAAGTCATGCCGGTGCGTACCGACATCCACGGCCGCTCACGCCTGTACGACGCCTACCCCATCGACCTCACGCCGCAGGTTCCGCAGCTGCTCGATGCCGGCGTGCGCCGTCTTATGGTCGACGGAACCTTGCTCGAGGCCGAAGAGGTGGGCCGAGCCGTCGCACGCGTCCGTCGCGCCGTCGAGGCGGCTCAAGCCGGCCGTAAGCCCGCCGCCCGCCTGCGCGGGGCGACCTCGGGCTGCATGTTTGTGGGAATTAGCTAACCGAAAGGCTTACACGTGAACGAAGAACCTCAAGTCCTCTACTGCGACGCCTGGCTCATGGCCATCGACAAGCCCGCCGGCATGATCGTCCACGGCGACGGCACCGGCGAGCGCACGCTTACCGACTACGCCAGCGATCTGCTGCTGGCGATGGGCGACGGCTTTGCCGCGACTGACATGCAGCCGCTCAACCGCTTGGACCGCGACACCACCGGCGTGGTGCTGTTCTCGCTCGACAAACAGACGCAGCCCGCCTTTGACCAGATGGTGAACGACCACGCCTTCGAAAAGCACTATCTGGCGCTCGCCGAGGGCAAGATCGACTGGAACGAGAAGCTCATCGACAAGCCCATCGCCCGCGACCGCCACGATAGCCGCAAGATGCGCGTTGGCGCCAGCGGCAAGCCGTCTCAGACGCGCGTCAAGGTACTCAAGCGTCTTAAGAGCCGCCGAGGCCTGCCCGCGCGCTCGTATATCGATGTCGAGTTGCTCACCGGCCGCAAGCACCAAATCCGTGTGCATCTGGCTAGCGAGCGTCATCCCCTGGTTGGCGACGACCTGTACGGCACGCCGCGTCCTTGCGGCCTCATGCTCCATGCCCACAGCGTGTCCTTCACGCATCCCGTAACCGGCGAGCATATCTATATCGAAGCCCCCTGCCCCTGGGAGCCCTAAAACCTGCCGAAAAGGGACAGGTTTATTTTGGCAGGTTTTATCTGGACAAACGTCAAAACCACCACAAAGGTTCCTGCCCCTTCGCGGTGGTTTTGGCCTTAGCCCGTCCCTTGCTGTTAGACCGTGATGACGTTGTCCATTGCCCGGTACTTGGCGGGGACCTCGCCTGCGGTAATAATCGTTGCGTCGCGGAAGTCCGCAAACTTGACGGGCGCCACCATGCCAAATTTACTGGCGTCCGAGATTACGAAGCGCTTGGCCGTATGGCGCATCGAGATACGCTTTACTTGCGCCTCCTCGATATCGGGCGCCGTGAAGCCCTGCTCGGCGGCAATGCCGTTAGAGCCCCAAAATCCACAGTTGAAGTTGTAGCGGTCTAAGGTTGCCAAGGCATCGGGGCCAACGAGCGCCTCGGTCTCGGGTTTGAGCTCGCCGCCCAGCACCACGGTACGCATGCCGCGCAAAGCAAGGCGTTGAGCATGGAGCACGGAATCGGTCACATAGGTGACATCTTCAAGGTGTGGAAGATGCTCGATGAGCCTGAGCGTCGTCGAACCCGAGTCGATGTATACAAAGCTCTCGGGCTCCACAAGCGCCGCCGCACGGGCGCAGATACGCTCCTTGTCGTCGTTATGGAGGTCGCTGCGCTCATTAAGCGTTAGGTCGCGCGTCACGTGCGCGCGCTCAAGACTCGTCGCTCCACCGTGGACCTTGGCGATGCGATGCGCTCGGTCGAGCGTCTGCAGGTCGCGCCGAATGGTAGACGCCGTCACGCCCAGGGTATCGGCAAGCTCCGGCACGGTAACCGAGCCGGCCTGCTGCACCATCGACACGATCGCGTTGAGCCTATCTTCCGCCAGCATCGCTTACTCCTCCTCGGGGTACACAACTCCCCAGTCGGCGCGTAGCTTGGTCATAAGCTCCATAACATCAGAAGCATAATCCAGCAGCTCGCGCTTCAAATCATCGCCGGCAACGGCCTTCTCCAGGTCGGCCATCTCGTAGCACAGTGCGTAGGCCTCGGTGCCAGCGTGGACCTCCTCGCGGTGACCGTCTGCAGTCCACACGATGGTCGCATGGTCGGCACGCGGATACTCGTTGACCTCGATATAACACTTGTCGCAGCTGATAACCGAGCGCTTGGGCTGCTTGGAGTGGAGCGTAAGGCTCACCACGCCCAGCTGCTGCTCGGCGTTACGGCAGACAATGCCACCCGCGACGTCAACGCCAGTCTCGCAGGTATTGCCCAGAGACACGACCTCCGCGGGTTGACTGGCCATAAAGAGGCGCATGACGGACAGGGCATACACGCCAATATCGAGCATGGCGCCGCCGGCAAGACTGCGATTGTAGAAGCGGTTGGTCAGGTCACCGTACTCCTTATAGCTACCAAAGTTGAGCTGGGCGAGGTTCATGCGGCCAAAGTCGCCCGCATCCATGCGACGGCGCAGCTCCTGATACAGCGGCATGTGGAGCACCGTTGTGGCGTCCATGAGGACCACGTTATGCTCGTCGGCAATGGCACGTGCCTCGTCGAGCTCGGCGGAGTTGAGGGTAATGGCCTTCTCGCAGAGCACGTGCTTGCCAGCCGCCAGAGCGGCGCGCAGGTAGGTGATATGCGTGTTATGCGGGGTGGTGATATAGACTGCGTCAATGTCCGGATCGGCATAGAGGTCCTCGACCGTTTCATAGACCTTCTCGATGCCATACTGCTCAGCAAAAGCTTGAGCCTTGGACAGCGTGCGGTTGGCGACGCCCGCAAGCTTGCGACCGGCAAGAGCGAGAGACTGGGCCATCTGGTTGGCGATAACGCCGCACCCGATCACAGCCCAGCGGAGCTCAGGGGCCGTAAAGATATCATCGGGGAACGGCCGATCCTGGACCGAGGCAAACGCCGCCTTTGCGGCTGCCTCGGCGTCGAGCGGAGCCTGTTTGTAATCTGCCATGATGTGCCTCCTGAGTCATCGGAAGTCCTTCATTTCAACAACCTTATATTCGCACAAATACGCGCACATTTGCTTGTGTTTGCGTGTTTATTTGCTTATCGGTCATTATTTAACCATAGTTAGCAGATATTTGCGCGGCCATGCGCATCATCGCGCAAGACTCTGCGCGTAAATGCGCATGTGACAATCCTTGTGAAACATATAGAGGCGGAGCACCAAAGCCCTAAAGACAGAGCCAGCTGTATTACTTCACCCCTCTGGGGGCACCAGACATCGAAGGACTGTCCCTAGGTGCCGCTTTCGTTGAAGCCTATCCTAGATGGCCAGATATACAGATCTAAAGACCGTCCCCATCAACTAGCCGTTTAAGAACGTCCCCAACGACTAGTCATTTATGTCTGTCCCCAATGAGTGCAATCACTCATTTAAGTCTGTCCCCAATGAGTGGGGATAGAAAAAGGCCCGGGTGCCGTGGGGCATCCGGGCCTTTGCTAGCAACTTGATGTTGCGGGCAGCTTAGAACTTGTGGCCGCACTTCTTGCAGACGCGCAGCTTGTTCTTGCCGTCCTTCTCGTGACCAACGCGGGTAACCTTACCGCACTCGGGGCAAACGAGATTGACGTTGGAGGCGTCGATGGGAGCCTCCTGCGAAACGATGCCGCCCTGCTGGTTGGCAGCGTTGGGCTTGACGGCCTTCTTGACGACCGAAACGCCCTCGACAACGACCTTGTTCTCGGCGGGGAGAGCACGCAGGACAACGCCCTGCTTGCCGCGATCCTTACCAGAGAGAACCTGGACCTTATCGCCCTTCTTGATATACATATATCTCCCCTAACTACAGGGTCTCGGGAGCGAGCGAGACGATCTTCATGTACTTCTTGTCACGAAGCTCGCGAGCGACGGGCCCGAAGATACGGGTGCCGACGGGCGAACCATCGTTGTTGATGACAACGCAGGCGTTCTCATCAAAGCGAATGTAGGAGCCATCCTTGCGGCGGATCTCCTTAACGGTGCGAACGACGACGCAACGGACAACGTCCTTCTTCTTGACGTTGGCGCCAGGGGTAGCCTCCTGGACAGCACCGATGAACACATCGCCGATGCCTGCATAACGACGCTTGGAACCGCCAAGCACCTTGATGCAGCGAATCTTGCGAGCGCCGGAGTTGTCGGCGACGTTCAGCATGGTTTGCATCTGAATCATGGTAGATGTTCCTCCGAACTAAGAACCGAAGAGAGGTGCGCAGCCTTTATACGGCCCGTGGTATGCAAGCCAGGCATACGCACATCTTCGGAAACGTACAAGTCGTAAGAGCGACTGCTTATTTAGCGCGCTCGACGACCTCGATGAGGCGCCAACGCTTCATCTTGGACATAGGACGGGTCTCCATAACGCGGACGGTATCGCCCACGCCAGCCGTGCACTCCTCGTCGTGAGCGTGCAGCTTCTTGGAGCTGGTCATCATCTTGCCGTACTTGGGGTGACGCTTGCGCTCGGTGATGGTGACAACAATGGTCTTGGCACCGGAGACGGAGGTAACGACACCCGTACGGACCTTACGCGAGTTACGCGAATCAGTCATGTTCTCTCCTTAGGTCCTACTCGGCGACAGCGGACTTCTCCGCTGCGATCTCGCGGGCGCGCTGCTCCGTGAGGACGCGAGCGATGTCCTTCTTCACGGTGTTGACGCGAGCGGTGTTGTCCAGCTGGCTGGTGGCCATCTGGAAACGAAGGTTAAAGAGCTCGGCGCGCATTTCCTTCAGCTTCTCAACGAGCTGAGCGTCCGAGAGCTCACGAATCTCTGCGGGCTTCATTAGTTCTCCTCCTTGGCGGCGGCGGCGTCCTCAGCAGCCCACTTGGCCTCGAGAGCGGCCTCCTCAGCCATCTCCTTCTCGATGCGCTGCTCAGCGTTCTTGGCAGCAACAATCTTGGTCTTGATGGGAAGCTTGTGCTGTGCAAGACGCAGAGCCTCGCGAGCGACCTCCTCGGGCACGCCCTTGACCTCGAACATGATGCGGCCGGGCTTGACGACGGCCACCCACTCCTCGGGGTTACCCTTACCAGAACCCATGCGAGTCTCGGCAGGCTTCTTGGTGATGGGCTTATCGGGGAAGATCGTGATGTAGACACGACCGCCACGCTTCATGTAGCGGGTCATGGCAATACGAGCGGCCTCGATCTGACGGTTGGTGATCCAATGGGCCTCGAGAGCCTGGATACCAAACTCGCCGAAATGCAGCTCGGTATTACCCTTGGCCTGGCCCTTCATGGAGCCACGCTGCACCTTGCGGTGAAGAATACGCTTAGGGGCAAGCACTACTGACCCCTCCTCTCGGAGTTACGACGACGAGGACGGGAAGAGCCCTCGAGTGCAGGGTTGGGAACAGGCTGGCCCGGGAGCTTCTCGCCCAGGTAGATCCAGACCTTCACGCCGCAAGCGCCCATGGTGGTGCTGGCGACAGCCGTGCCGTAGTCGATCTTGGCACGGAGGGTGTGCAGAGGCACGCGACCCTCGCGGTACCACTCACGACGGCCCATCTCGGCACCGCCGAGACGACCGGAGCACTGGATACGGATGCCCTTAGCGCCGGCCTTGCGGGCAGACTGGACAGCCTTGCGCATAGCGCGACGGAAGGCAACGCGGCCCTCGAGCTGCTCGGCGATAGACTGAGCAACGAGGTTGGCGTCGAGCTCGGGGCGCTTGATCTCGACAACGTCGACGGAGAGCTGGCCCTTGGAGACGCCAGCGACCTTCTCGAGCTCGGTGCGGAGGGTATCGATCTCGGCACCCTTCTTACCGATGACAACGCCGGGGCGAGCGGTGAGGATGATGACCTTCACCTTGTCGCCAGCGCGCTCGATCTCGACGCGGGAGACAGCTGCGCGGGAAAGACGCTTCTCGAGGTACTTGCGGATCTCGAGATCGTTACCGAGGGTCTTAGCGTAATCCTTCTCTGCGAACCAGCGGGAGCGCCAGTTCTCGGTGATGCCAAGACGGAAGCCGGTGGGGTAGACTTTCTGACCCATACAGCTTTACGCCTCCTTTCGAGGAGCAACGACGACGGTGATGTGGGAAGTACGCTTCAGAATGCGAGAAGCGGAACCCTTGGCGCGGGGACGGATGCGCTTAAGCGTCGGACCCTCGTCAACATAGGCAGCGGCGACAACCAGGTTGTCAGCACGCAGACCGTTGTTGTTCTCGGCGTTCGCAACGGCGGAACGGAGAACCTTCTCGACATCCACGGCGACGGCGCGGTCGCAGAAGTGGAGGATGTCGAAGGCCTGAGCGACAGGCTTGCGGCGGATCAGATCGACCACCAGGCGGGCCTTGCTGGGGGAAACACGCACGTACTTAGCGACGGCGCGAACCTCGGTGGCCTCAGTTTCAATAGACTTAGTTGCCATTTACGGTTAACCCCCTATTTGGCCTTGTGGCCACGGAACGTACGAGTCGGCGCGAACTCGCCGAGCTTGTGACCAACCATGGACTCGGTAACATACACGGGCACATGCTTGCGGCCGTCGTGGACGGCGATGGTGTGACCAACCATCTCGGGGAAGATGGTGGACGCGCGGGACCAGGTCTTCACGACGTCCTTCTTGCCAGCCTCGTTCATCGCGGTGATACGCGAGAGAAGGCGAGTCTCCACGAACGGGCCCTTTTTGAGACTTCTGCTCATAAGTGCTTTCTCCTAAAACTCGGTATCCGAAATTACTTCTTACGGCGACGAATGATGTGCTGGTTCGAGACCTTCTTCTTCTTGCGCGTACGAAGGCCCTTCGTCGGCTTACCCCAGGGGGTAACAGAGGGACGACCAGAGGTGTGGTTCTTGCCCTCGCCACCGCCGTGCGGGTGGTCGACAGGGTTCATGACGGTACCGCGGACGGTCGGGCGCACGTTCATGTGACGCTTACGGCCGGCCTTGCCGATGACGATGTTGGCGTGATCGGCGTTGCCGACCTCACCGACGGTGGCGCGGCAGGTAACGAGGATGCGACGCATCTCGGAGGAAGGCATACGGACGATGGCGTACTTGCCCTCCTTACCCATCAGCTGGCAGGAGTTACCGGCGGAACGGGCGATAGCGGCGCCCTTGCCCGGCTGGAACTCGACGGCGTGGATGAGCGTACCGACGGGGATGTCGGCGAGGGGCAGAGCGTTGCCCGGCTTGATGTCGGCGTCAGAACCGGACATGATGGTCTGACCGACCTCGAGGCCCTTGGGGGCCAGGATGTAGCGCTTCTCACCGTCAGCGTAGTGCAGCAGAGCGATGCGAGCGGAACGGTTCGGATCGTACTCGATCGTGGCAACCTTGGCGGGCACGCCGTCCTTGTTGCGCTTGAAGTCGATCACGCGGTAACGACGCTTCACGCCGCCGCCCTGGTGGCGGGTGGTGATGCGGCCGTTGTTGTTACGACCGGCCTTCTTGGGCAGGGGCTCGAGAAGGGACTTCTCGGGCTTGGTGCAGGTGATCTCGGAGAAATCGGAGATCGTCTGCCAACGCCTACCAGCGGAGGTCGGCTTAAGGTGCTTTACAGCCATTACAATCCCTTTCAATAGGAATCCGTTAGCCATCGCAGACAGGGATTCGAGGTTCTGCCTCGGGTGCGATGACACCGGACGTATACACGGTTCCGGGCGTGTCCATTTTATACGCCCGAAACCTTGAGCTCTCGCCTCCCCTATTTGGGAGGCATGAGCTCACTCAACAGCAGCGAGTCTTAGGCCTGGTTGCCAAAGACCTCGATGGTGTCGCCCTCGGCCAGCGTGACGATGGCCTTCTTCCAAGAACGGGTCTTGCCGGCGACATAGCGCACGCGCTTGGTCTTGGGCTTGACCGTCAAGGTGTTCACGCGAACGACCTTGACGCCGAAGATCTCCTCGACAGCGTCCTTGATCTGATACTTGTTAGCATCCTTGGCGACCTCGAACGTGTACTTGTTCTGCTCCATGCCGGAGAAGGAACGCTCGGACACGATCGGACGGATGATGATCTCGTGGGCGGTCATTTATGCAAGCACCTCCCCGAAGTGAGCGGCGATGTCGGCGGGCATCAGCACAGCGTTGTTGTTGACGAGATCGTAGGTGTTGGCCTCGTCAGCGGTGATGATGAACGTCTTGGGAATATTGCGGAACGACAGGTAGGCGTTGACGTCCTCATCGCGAACGATGATGGTCAGACGCTTGCCCTCAAGGCCAAGAGCCTTGAGCATGGCAACGGCAGCCTTGGTGGAAGGCTTCTCGAAGCCGTAGTCGTCGACGAGCACGAGCTCGCCATCGGCCAGCTTGGCGGACAGCGCGGAGCGCATAGCCAGCTTGACCTCCTTGTTGTTCATACGCTTAGCGTAGGAACGGGGCTTGGGGGCGAAGACAACGCCACCGTGACGCCACTGGGCAGCACGGATGGAACCCTGGCGGGCACGGCCGGTGCCCTTCTGACGCCAAGGCTTCTTGCCGCCACCGGAAACCTCAGAGCGGCCCTTAGCGGACTGGGTGCCCTGACGCCAAGAGGCCATCTGGCACTTGACGATGTGGTGCATAACGTGGATGTTCGGCTCGATGCCGTACACCTCAGCGGCGAGCTCGGCCTCGGCGACCTTCTTGCCCTCGCTGTTCTTTACTTCAAACTTTGCCATTTAAGTGTTCTCCTTGGTATGACGCTGGGCTAAATGGGCTGGGCCCTTAGGCCATACGGATGGCGACGAGACCATTCTTGGCACCCGGGACAGCGCCCTTGACCAAGATGAGGTTCTGCTCGGCATCGATGCGGACAACGGAAAGGTTCTTGACAGTAACGCGCTCGTTACCCATGTGACCGGCCATCTTGACGCCCTTGAGGACGCGCGCAGGATAGGCGCACTGACCGATAGAACCGGGGTGACGCTGGAAGTGAGAACCATGCGTCATAGGACCGCGGCGCTGACCCCAGCGCTTGATGCGACCCTGGAAGCCCTTACCCTTGGAGGTACCGATGACGTCGACCTTCTCGACATCAGCGAAATCAGCGACGGTGACGACCTCGCCGACCTTGTGCTCCTCGCCGTTCTCGACGCGGACCTCACGAAGGAAGCGGACAGGCTCGACGCCAGCCTTGGCGAAGTGACCAGCCATGGGCTTGTTCACGTTCTTGGCCTTGATGTCGCCGAAACCGATCTGGACGGCGTCATAGCCGTCGGTTGCCTGAGTTTTAACCTGCGAGACAGCGCAGGGGCCAGCCTGGATGACCGTGACGGGAACGACGTTATCGTCCTCGTCCCAAACCTGGGTCATGCCAATCTTGCGGCCGAGAATCATGCTGATCAAGATATGATCCCAACTCTCGCGTGGTCTTGGGACAATGCGTACACCACCGAGCGTACGCCCCTAGAGGACCACTACTTACACGACGTGCTCCCCAGTCTTGTATTGCGCCCGGACTACCTGACAACCCTATTAAGCAGGCATTTTGTCCAGCCAGAATACTCCCCTGGTTTCACACAGCTGTTTAGTATACACGGCTGCGGGCGTATCCATCGAGATTCATATTTCACTCACATTGTTTACGCAGGTAAAGTGCGTGGATGGCTCCCGAGCACGGCGGAGGGCCGGAGAAATATATTAAGGTCCCTGCTCTACAGTCCTGCGCAAGACGGAGAGCACATTAAGTGCTCTCCTTTGCGTGCGGAACTCGCGATGACCTTAATATATTTCTCCGGCCCTCCGCCGTGCTCGGGAGACGACACGTTGATGTCTGCTTAACTCTGCTCGCTCAGGCTAATGACTTTGTTGGGGGTCCACTATTTGCTGGAGGGTGAACTTGCATTGCATTGGCTCGCCCTCTACTTGTGGCTCCGCCTCATCAAAATCGAAAATCATAATGGCGCAGTTGGGGAGTTTTGTTGGGAGCTCGAAGCCGTCTGGAGCTGCAGCCTTGATGAATTGGCGGCTGGCGCTGCCGTGGCTTACTGCTAGAAGGGTTTCGATGCCCTCAGAGCCCATGAGATTGGTGAGGGTGCCTACCATGCGCTCTTGCAGCGCGCGGCTTCCTTCTCCTCCGAAGGGGACCAAGTCCTCGCCTGGATCCCAGACGTCGGTGGGTAGGGCGTCGTGGGGGCCTTCTTCGAAGGTGCCGTAGCTGCGCTCGATGATGCCTTCGCAGGGCTCGACTGCTGCATCCCGGCCGAGGAGTTCGGTTGCGACGAGACTTGCCGTGTCCATGGCTCGGCCTAAGGGCGAAGAGACCGCTTTGTCGGGGACAACGTCGTGGCTCTTGAGCCATGCGGCTGCCATTCCCGCCTGTTTACGGCCCAGGTCGGTTAACGGTGAATCACAGCGACCCTGGACCAGCTTTTTGACGTTGAACTCCGTCTGACCGTGGCGGAGTAGATACAGTTTCTTCATGCTCTCCCCTTCTGCATAACCTGCTTTGCCGGCACAGCCTTACTCGTGGGTATGTCCTACGTAGTCTTCGTCGATCGTAATTATGGCAATCGACTTGGGATATTCCGATTCGACCCGTTGTGCCAGCGCGTGCTTTAAGTCATCGGCACTCATCTGCAGATCCGAGGGACGCACGCAGTCAAAGATCACGTTGGTGTGCGTAGGACCCGGCACACAGCGTAGGTCATGAATCGAGAGGCGACTATCGATCTCCTGTGCCATGGTGTTAATGCGCAAGCGCATGCTCGCCACCTTGGGGTCGTCGGTCACGATGGGGTCGTAATGGAGCGTGACGATCATGCCGTCTTCGTTCCGAAACGACTGCTCGATGTTGTCGAGTGTGTCGTGGCTTTCCAAGGGGCTAACCTCGGCTGCCATCTCGGCGTGAGCGCTTGCGAACTTTCTGCCTGGGCCGTAGTCGTGAACCATCAAATCGTGAACGCCCAAAACGCCGGGGTAGCTCATGATTTTGTCTCGAATGTGCTTGACCAGCTTAGGATCGGGCGCCTGGCCCAAAAGCGGGCTCATCGTATCCTGGATGAGTTCAAAGCCGCTCCAGCCAATATAGGCGCCAACGGCAAGGCCGACCCATGCATCTAGATTGATATGCGTCACCTGCGAAACAATCGCGCACGCCAACACGGCGCCCGTGGCTAGAACATCGTTCTTGGAATCCTGCGCGGTCGCATGCAGCGTCTCGGACTCAATGCGATCGCCGAGTTTTTGGTTGAGGGCCGCCATCCAAAGCTTTACGACCATCGAAAGCGCAAGGACTGCCACCAGGGCAAGCGAGAACTCGACAGGTTCGGGGTGGATGACGCGCTCAACCGAGGACTTGATAAGCTCAAGGCCGATCAGCAGCACGAGCGCCGCCACGACCAGACCCGAGAGATACTCGTAGCGGCCATGGCCGTAAGGATGCTCGGGGTCGGCCGGCTTGCCCGCCAGCTTAAAGCCAAGCACGCTCACGATGTTCGAGCTGGCATCAGACAGGTTGTTCATAGCGTCCGCCACAATCGAAACCGATCCCGACAGCACGCCAATTGCACCCTTCGCAGCGCAAAGCGCAACATTGGCGAGAATACACACTATGCCCGTCAACGTTCCCACGCGCGCACGGTCGCCCTGCGCACGACGAACAATCCACTCGACCATCCTCATCAGTCCCCACGGTACTACCTATATATCTATTGCTCAAACGGATTGTAGTGTAGCCACTTTGTCCTCCAGATACAAAAAGGCCGCAGCCCACACGGGCCGCAGCCTTGGAATATGACAAAGGAATCGTCCTTTTGTCGCACAGATTTATGCGCTTGCTTCAGCAGCGCTCGCCACTGTTTCGAGCGAATCAGCTGCGTCTTCTGCCGCCTGCATCTTTGTCGGCACCACGCCAAAACAGCAGCTCAGCGCCGCAGACACCGCAAATGCTGCGCCGCCGGCAGCGCAGCACCACAGCAGATTCGAGATGCCGCCCGTGGCAAAGCCAATGACCATAAGAACATTCGTCATACCGATGGTATAAGCCGTAACGTGGCCTACGGCCGCAACAAGGCCTCCGACGGCGCCGCCAACGGCCATGCACGTCAGACACCTGCCATATTTAAAGCCGCATCCGTACAGCGCTGGCTCGCTTACGCCGCCAAGAATACCCGAGATTGAATAGCCCAGCATGAGCGCCTTCTCGTCCTTATCCGCAACGCGGAGCGACGCGCCAAAGGGCATACCCCAAACGGCGAACGTTGCCATCGTCGCGGCGATCAGGATGCACGAATCCGTTCCCACACTCATAAACTGCGCATAGGCGAGCGATAGGACAACGTTGCTGACACCCGCGATCTTAAGAAACTCCCAGCCCGCGGCAAGCCCCATGAGCGTGAGCAGCGACACGATGCCACCGGAATTGCCAAGCATAAACATAAGCTGTCCCAACAGCATGCCCAGATAGCTGCCTGCCGGCGCCGTAACACACAGCGACACCGGAACCATGACAAGCATGGTTGCAAACGGTACAAAAGAAAACGCCACAGCCTGAGGGATAGTGCGCTTAAAGAAACGCTCCACCTGCCATAGCACGGGCACCGAGATGAGAACCGGAATAACAGTCGTCGTGTAATCGTTGACCGGCGCGGGAAGTAGACCATACACGAAAGTCATCGATGCCCCCGTCGTCGATGCGGCATCAACGAGCTTAAGCAGATCGGGCACAATCAATACGCCGCCCAGCATCATGCCCAGCTGTTCCGAGCAACCGAGCTGGCGGGCAGCGGCCCAACCAAGATAGATGGGCAAAAAGTAATAGCCAGCGTTATACAGCCAGCTGTAAAACAGGCGATAGATTTCGGAATCGGCAGGCCATAGACCAAGCATGCCTTCGCCCATAATGACGGCAACGGTGCGGAACAGCGCCGCGCAGACAATAAACGGCAACGCCGACATCATGCTTTTGGACAGATAGTCCACCACGGCCATGGCGTTTGATGAAACCGTCGTTGTAAACGAGGTGTTAGAAACTTGTGACATGGAACGCCTTTCCCAATGTGACATGCGGACTGTCCCTTTGTCACATCGTGCGGTACTGACCGATTGCGCGGTACTTTTCGTAGCGGAGGTTTGTGAGGGTCGCGTCGTCGAGCTGCCCAAGCGTATCGAAGGCATCAAATGCCGAGGACATGACGACACCGGCGATCTCCTCATGCGACAGGCCCCTATCGTCAACAATGCCGTCGATGATGCCGAGCGCCAACAGATCGGGGGCCGTGAGCTTAAGCGCCTCAGCGGCCTCATTCGCGCGCTCGGTATCCTTCCACAGGATCGACGCACAGGCCTCGGGGCTCACGACCGAATAGGCCGAGCTTGAGAGCATCAGGATGCGGTCGGCCACGGACAGCGCCAGCGCGCCACCAGAGCCGCCCTCGCCTGTCACCACCGAGACAATCGGCGTCTTAAGGCCGCTCATCTCCATGAGATTCTGGGCAATCGCCTCGCCCTGGCCGCGCTCCTCGGCACCGATGCCGCAAAACGCGCCCGAAGTATCAACCAGGCACAGAACCGGCCGACCAAACTTTTCGGCCTGGCGCATCAGACGACGCGCTTTGCGGTAACCCTCGGGATGCGCCATGCCAAAGTTGCGGCGCATACGCTCTTTGGTCGTGGTGCCGCGCTCGATGGCGATGACCGTTACGGGGCGTCCGTCTTTCCAGCCAATGCCAGCCACCACAGCGGCGTCGTCGCCAAAGTAACGGTCGCCGTGCAGCTCTACGAATCCGTCGAGGCCCAACGAGATCATCTCGCCTGCCGTGGCGCGGTTCGCCGAGCGAGTCTGTTTGACGATTTCGAGCGCGCTTTTTGGTGCGGCCGAGCGCTTAAACAAGTGTCCCAGCTTTTTGCCGCGACGACCCATATGCACGATCTCATGCGGAGCCCCTAGGCCGGGCGCGCGCCCTTCGTGCAGCGCCAGCAGCTCGCCTACCGTGAGCGCAATCTCGCCACGCAGAACAACGGCATCGCAAAAGCCGTGCTCCAGCAAAAACTCGGAGCGCTGAAATCCCTTGGGCAGGCGCTTGTGCATGTTCTGCTCGATCACGCGCGGGCCGGCAAATGCCGTCAGGGCATCGGGCTCGGCCAGGATAATGTCGCCCTCCATGGCAAAGCTCGCGGTTACGCCGCCGGTCGTGGGGTCGGTGAGCACCGTGATATACAGGCCGCCCGCCTCGCTGTGGCGCCTAACCGCCGCAGAAATCTTGGCCATCTGCATAAGCGATGTCACGCCCTCTTGCATGCGCGCACCGCCCGAAACGGTAAAGCCGACAACTGGCAATCCCAGCTCGGTCGCATGCTCAAATGTGCGACAGATCTTCTCGCCCACCACGGAGCCCATCGAGCCCATCATAAAGTTGGCATCCATAAAGAAGAGCGCGGTATCGCAACCGCAGATTTTGCCCCTGCCGCACACAACGGCATCGCGCTCGCCCGAACGCTCGCTCACGCTCTTGAGTTTGTCGGCATAACCGGGAAACGAGAGGAAGTCCTCCGACGCCAGATTAGCATCCCATTCCTCAAACGTGCCCTCGTCGACCGTCATGCGCATACGGTCGCGCCCACTCACGCGAAAGTGCTTGCCGCAACGGGGGCACACCTCGAGGTTGTCGTGCAGGCGTGCCTCATCGATCACACGGCGGCACTCCGGGCACTTGATAAACACGTGGCGCGCGGGAAACTCGGCGCATGACTCGGTCATCGGCCCCTCAAGGACGTTGACCGTCTTCGCTTTCCTATTCATCAGCATAGAGATGCCCCATCAGATCGGTGTGATACATGCCCGACAAGAACTCGTCGTTTGCCAGCACGTCGAGCTGAAGCTCGCTGTTTTCGCTCACGCCCCCAATCACGAGCTCGCCCAGGGCCGAGCGCATCTTGCGAATGGCGCCGTCACGCGTGGGCGCACACACGATGAGCTTGCCGAGCATGGAGTCGTAGTACGGCGGAACTTTCGCACCGGTAAACATGGCGGAATCCCAGCGCACGCGCGGGCCACCCGGCACACGCAACGCGGTGACCGTTCCGCACGACGGCAGAAAGTCCGGCGTTTCGGCATTGATGCGGCACTCCATGGCGTGGTTGCGCACCGGCATGTCCTCCTGCTCAAAGGGCAGAGGCTGGCCGGCTGCCACGCGCAGCTGCCACTTGACCAAGTCGGTATCGGTTACAAACTCTGTAACCGGATGCTCCACCTGCAAGCGCGTGTTCATTTCCATAAAGTAGAAATTGCCGTCGTCCGAGTACAGAAACTCGATGGTGCCAGCGCCCTCATAACCGACGGCACGAGCCAAGTCGCGCGCGGCCTTGTGCATGCGCGCGCGAATATCGTCGCGTCCGTCGAGGCACGGCGCGGGGCTCTCCTCGATCAGCTTTTGGTTGCGGCGCTGCACCGAGCACTCGCGCTCGCCGAGTGAAAACACATGGCCCTGCTTATCGGCCATAATCTGTACCTCAACGTGATGCGCCGGCGCGACGAACTTCTCCATGTAGCACTCGCCGTCGCCAAAAACGGCCTCGCCCTCGGCACGCGCCTCGATGAACGCCTTTGCCGCGTCTTCCACGCGCTCGACCTTGCGAATACCGCGACCGCCACCGCCGGCACGCGCCTTGATGAGCACGGGACAGCCGATGCGCTCGGCCTCGGCCGTCGCCTCCTCGGGGCTTTTGAGCAAATCGCAGCCCGGCACGATGGGCACGCCCGCGGCAGCAGCCGTTCGGCGTGCGGCGTCCTTGTCGCCCATGCTGTCGATCACCTCGGCCGAAGGACCGACAAACGCCAGACCGTATTTGTCGCAGTCGCGCACGAAGCTCGCCTTCTCTGAGAAAAAGCCATAGCCGGGATGAATTGCCTTAGCTCCCGACTTTACGGCACAGGTGAGCACGGCATCGTCGTTGAGGTAGCTCTCGGCAAGACGCGGGCCGCCGATGCAATACGCCTCGTCGGCAAGCTGCACGTGTAGCGCGTCCGCATCGGCCGTGGAATAAACGGCGACGGTCTTGATGCCCATATCGCGGCACGCGCGGATAACACGGACCGCGACTTCGCCGCGGTTGGCGATGAGCACTTTGTCGAACATGAAGCCTTCCTTAACTTTCGTGCATGAGTGCAAAAGACATATCGGCGCGGCAGCAAACCTCACCGTTGACGCTCGCGGTACCCGTCGCAAAGTGGAACGGCCCGCGCGCACGCGTGATGGAGCACACTAGATCCACCGTGTCGCCCGGGCGCACCGGACGCTTAAAGCGCACCTTGTCCAGACTCGTGTAGAACGGCGTCGCGCCGCGCGCCTCCTCATCGCCCATCAGCAGCACGCAGCAGTTCTGGGCGAGCATCTCGCACTGAATCACGCCGGGAACGACCGGGTTTCCCGGAAAATGTCCCTGCAAAAAGTACTCGTCGCCTGTAATCGTGATCTTGCCGTGGGCCTCGTCGCCCACCAGCTCGGCTTCGTCGAGCAAAAGCATCGGCTCGCGATGCGGTAACAGCTTCTTGAGCTCTTCTTTGTTCATGGATATCACCTATCCGATCCTCATGAGGCAGCTGCCAAACTCCACGAGGTCGCCGTCGGCCACGCAGATCTCGAGCACCTCACCGTCTGCCTCGGCCGTCACCTCGTTGAGAACCTTCATGGCCTCGATGATGCAGAGGGTCTCGCCGGCCTTGACCTTGGAGCCCACGCGCACAAATGGCTCGTCGCCCGGCGCAGGGGCAGCATAGAAGACGCCCACCATGGGAGCAGTCACCTCGGTGCCCTTGGGCTCCGGCGCGGCGGCAGGTGTCTGCGTGGCGGGTTCCGGTGCGGCAGGCGCGACTGTGGGAGCTGCAACTTGAGCGGCCATGGCGCTCGGCATAGGCATGGGCACGGCAACCGGCTGCGCCACACTCGCGCGCTCGAGTTCGACCGCGGTGCCATCGGGCTCCTCAACGCGTACGCGCGTGAGGCCGCGGTCCTCCATCACATCGGCTATCTCGGCAAGTCTTTTGGAATCCATGCTCTAGCTCCTCGTATATCTACGCAGCGCGATGGCGGCGTTGTGCCCGCCAAAGCCCAGGTTGGTCGAAAGCGCCCAGGTAAGGTCGGCGCGAACCGCGCGATTGGGCGTGTAATCAAGATCGCAGGCGGAATCGGGCGTGTGGTAGTTAATGGTCGGCGGCACCACGCCCTGCTCGAGTGCCATGGCGCAGGCCATGACCTCAATGGCCCCCGTGGCACCGATCATGTGCCCCGTCATCGACTTGGTCGACGAGACATGTGCGGCGCGCGCCGCGTCCTCGCCGAGCGCTCGCTTAATGCCCGCCGTCTCGGACGAATCATTAAGCTTGGTCGAGGTGCCGTGGGCATTGATGTAGAGGCCCTCGGAAGGCTTGACGTCGCCCTCGGCCACCGCCAGCGATATCGCGCGGGCAATGCCGGCAGCCTCGGGATCGGGACTCGTGATGTGATAAGCATCATCGGTGTTACCGTAGCCCACGACCTCGGCATAAATGTGCGCACCGCGCGCCTGCGCATGTTCCATGCTCTCGAGTACCAGCACGCAAGCGCCCTCGCCCATCACAAAGCCGTCGCGGTCTGCATCGAACGGGCGGCAAGCCGTCGCAGGATCGGGGTTGGTGGTCAATGCGCGGCAGGACGTAAAGCCTGCAACGGCATCGGGGATAATGGCCGCCTCGGCGCCGCCCGCGAGGATCGCGTCGGCATAGCCGTGCTTGATGGCGCGGAACGCCTCGCCCACCGCATGGGCCGAGGTCGCGCAAGCAGTCACGACTGGCAGGGTCGGTCCCTTTGCCTTGTGGCGGATCGCGATATTGCCCGAAGCCATGTTGGGAATCATCATCGCAATCATATAGGGCGATGCGCGGCGAGGTCCACGATCGGCGATCATGTGGACGTTGTCGACGAGCGTCGTCATGCCGCCCACGCCCGAGCCCACGTAGACGCCCAGACGCTCACGATCGATGGCGCCTTCGACATCAAAGCCCGCATCGTGCATTGCCTCGTCCGAAGCCGCCATCGCAAACTGAACGCAGGGGTCGAGATGCTTGGCGTCACGCTTGCCAAAGTACTCGTTGCCGTCAAAGCCCTTGACTTCGGCCGCCACCTTGACGGTAAACGCATCGGTATCGAAGTGCGTGATCGGGCCGATGCCACAGGTCCCGGCGCACATGGCCGCCCAGGTGGCAAGCGCGGTGTTGCCAAGCGGCGACACGGCACCGATGCCGGTGATTGCAACTCTCTGTTCCATCATGCTCTCCTCATTCAAGCCGTTCTTCGGCCCTGGTTTCTACATCGCCATTCCGCCGTCGACGCGCACGACCTCACCCGTAATGTAGGCAGCCGCATCACTCGCCAAAAAGCGCACCACGCCGGCCACTTCCTCGGGGCGTGCCATGCGCTTAAGGGGAATCTGTTCCTCGGTTGCCGCACGCACCTTCTCCGAGAGCTTTGCCGTCATATCTGTTTCGACAAACCCGGGGGCGACCGCGTTCACTCGTACGCCGCGGGGCGCAAGCTCGCGCGCCACCGCCTTGGTAAGCCCTATCACGCCCGCCTTGGAGGCAGCATAGTTGGCCTGCCCGGCATTGCCCATCAGGCCCACAACCGAGCTCATGTTGATGACGCAACCGCCGCGCTGGCGCATAAAGGTCTTGGTGAGCGCGCGCGTCGTATTGAACGTGCCCTTGAGATTGACATCGAGCACGCGGTCGAAGGCATCGTCGCCCATACGCATGAGCAGGCCGTCGCGCGTGATGCCGGCGTTGTTGACGAGCGCCCAAATGGAGCCAAAGTCGTTGAGGACCGTCTCCACGCACGTGTTGACGGCGGCGGAATCGGCCACGTCACATTGATATGCGCGCGCCGTGGCGCCAGCCGCCTCGCAGGCCTCGCACGCCTCGCGCGCCGCATCGACGCTGCCGGCATAAACGACGGCGATATCGTAGCCATCCTCCGCCAGGCCCACGGCACAAGCGCGACCGATGCCGCGTGAGCCGCCCGTGACCATCGCCACGCGGCGCGATCCGTCGCGCTCGAGCGCGCCGTTGTTCAAGTTGCCCATGTCATTCCTTTCGGGTTACAGCCCTGTGAACTATGCGAGCTCGTCGGCAATAGCTGCGACCTGCTCGGCCGTTTCGCACGAATACACGCGAACGTCGCTCAGCGTACGCTTGACCAGGCCCGACAGCGTTTTGCCGGGGCCGACCTCAATAAACGTGTCGATGCCTTGATCCTGCAGAGCATGCAGCGCGTCGACCCAGCGCACGGCATGACTCACCTGGTTGGCCAGCACCTCCGATGCCGCCTGCGGGTCGGCCGGATAGGGCGCCGCCGTCATATTTGCCATGACCGGAATCAGCAAAGGGGACGGGGCGTGCCCGGCTTGGATATACGTCGCCAGCCCCTCAGTCGCCTCGGCCATATAGGGGCTATGGAATGCACCCGACACCGCGACCTTCATGGCGCGACCGCCAGCCTCTTTTACCAGGGCGTCGAGGTTCTGCAACGCATCGGGCGCTCCGGCCACAACCGTCTGCTGGGGACTGTTGTAGTTGACCGGCCAGCAGTTCTCGCCGGCCTGTTTTGCCAGGCCCTCGACTTGCGCTGCATCGAGCTTGATGACGGCGCGCATGCCGCCGGGGTGACGCTCAGCCGCCGTGGCCATCAATGCCGCGCGCTCACACACGAGCTCAAAACCCGCTCGTGTATCGAATGCCCCCGCAAAGGTGAGTGCAGCGACCTCGCCCAGCGAGAATCCCGCACAGGCGGCAGGCACCACGCCGCGCTCGCGCAGGGCGACGGCAACAGCCAAGTCGTGCACGAACACGCAAGGCTGCGTGTTCTCGGTCTGTGAGAGCTCCTCTTTCGAGGCGCTCCGGCACTGTTCGCTCGTCCCCGGACGCACCTCGTCGGCAATGGCGAACACTTCGGCAGCCGCCGGCGATGCTTCGATAAGATCGACGCCCATCGCGGGATGCTGGGCACCCTGACCGGCAAACAGAAACGCTACGCTACCCATGCGAACGCACCCTTCAGGACATGCTCGGCGCCATCGACCAGATCGTCGACGATTTCGCGTGCGCTCTGACGTTCGTTGACCATTCCGGCAATCTGTCCGCACAAATACGAACCCTCTTCGTAATTACCGTCCTTTGCGGCTTTACGAAGCGCGCCCGTGCCCATGGCCCCGAGCTCCTCGGGGCTTGCGCCAGCCGCCTCGTTCTTGGCATACGCGTTGGTGAAGGGGCTCTTGAGAGCGCGAACCGGATGTCCCGTCGAGCGACCGGTCGCACGCGTCGAGGTGTCGTTGGCCTTCAGGACCATCTCCTTGTACTGCTCCGATACGGTGCACTCATCTGCGATCAGAAAGCGCGTACCCACCTGCACGCCGGCGGCGCCCAGCATAAAGGCGGCCGCCACGCCGCGGCCATCAGCGATACCGCCAGCCGCAACCACGGGAATATCGACCGCATCGACAACCTGCGGCACCAGTGCCATCGTCGAGGTCTCGCCAATATGGCCGCCTGATTCGGTACCCTCGGCAACCACGGCAGTGGCTCCACGACGCGCCACGAGGCGCGCCAGCGCCACCGAGGCAACGACCGGGATGACCTTGATGCCCGCCTCGTTCCACGCCTTCATGTACTTGGTGGGATTGCCGGCACCCGTCACGACGACCGGCACCCGCTCGTCAATCACGACCCGCGCGACCTCGTCGGCAAACGGGCTCATGAGCATGACGTTGACGCCAAAGGGCTTATCCGTCCTGGCGCGCAGCTCATGAATCTGGTCGCGCAGCCAGTTGGCGTCGGCGTTCATGGCCGCGATAATCCCTAAGCCGCCCGCCTCGGACACTGCGGACGCCAGCGAGGCGTCGGCGATCCAGGCCATACCGCCCTGGAACACGGGCTTTTCGATGCCGAGCAGATCGCAGAGAGGAGTCTTGAGCATCTCTACTTCTCCAATGCCGCCTCGACCGTATCGGCGAACTCGCCGACCGTCTTGGGGTTCTCCTCGGTATCGAGCTGGATGCCAAACTCATCCTCAACGGCGACGAGGATCTCGACGGTGCCCAGACTGTCGAGACCAATCTCCTCGAGCGTGGACTCGGGCTTCATCTCGACGTCGTCAAGACCGGCGGTCTCGCGGATAACATCGCAAACGCGCTCGAAGGTCTTCTGATCTGCCATGGTAGTTCTCCTTTGTTTGTGCCCTAGGGGCGTTTTTATTTCCTATGTGCGACTACTTCCAACGAAGCAGATAGCCCCCTATATCCAGGCCGGCGCCAAATCCAACGAGGGCGATGGTGTCGCCCGCATTCAGTGCGTTGGTGCGCGCCAGCCGATCAAGCGCAAAGGGAATGCAGGCGCTCGAAATATTGCCGGTCTCGCGCAGCGTTCGAACCACGCGCTCGCCTGGCACGCCGAGGCGCTTGACTGCCTGGCTCAGGATTCGTTCGTTAGCCTGATGGAATACAAAATGGTCGATGTCTTCGACCGAAATGCCCGCATCGCTCGCAAGCTTATGAACCGTGTCACAGATGGCGTTGACGCCGAACTTGAACACACGGCGGCCATTCATGGACAGCACGCTCTCGCTATCTACGGAGGCCTTAAACGGCGAGGTGCCGACCAGTCCGGGAACGTGCAACGTCTCGACGTCGGGCGCCGTCGAAAGCTCAACGGCAAGGGGGCTGTCTCCCCCGGCCTCAATCACCGCGGCGCCTGCCCCATCGCCAAAGAGCACGCAGGTGGCGCGGTCGGTCCAGTCGAGCGCGCGCGTCATCTGCTCGGCGGCAACGACAAGCACATGCTTGGCTCGTCCTCGGGCGATATAGCCCTCGGCAACATCGAGCGCAAATACGAAGCCGGCGCAGGCAGCCGAGACATCGAAGGCAGGGCACGTCGCGCCCAGTCGCTCAGCAACGGCACACGCCTCGGCGGGAACAAGGTGGTCACCCGTCGTCGTCGAGCAGACGATCAGATCCAACTGGCTCGCGTCGATTCCGGACACCTGAAGTGCCCGCTCGCTCGCCGCTACGGCAAGGTCGTCAAGTGACTCGGTGGTGCAGACGTGGCGGCTCTTGATACCTGTGCGGGTAAAAATCCACTGATCCGAGGTATCGAGGAACTCGGACAGCTCGTCATTGGAAACACTGCGCTTAGGAAGCGCCGAGCCTGTTCCAAGAATCGTGAAACCCATCACTAACCTCCTTTGAGTTGTTGACGTGTTTACATCGACCAAGAGAGGATAGCGCATTTCAGTCGTTGTTAACGTGTTAACATTAAATTGTCCAAATGCGACAAAGGCTTCACATTGTGTCTCTCTCGACACCATTGCGTTATTCACTTATTCATTAAGGAGGTAGCAGCCGTTATGGATGCCAAATTAACGATAGTCGACGTAACCGGATCGACCAACGATGACCTGCTCGAAGCAGGAAAACAGGGAGCGCCGCACGGCACAGGACTTGCCGCCCGGGCTCAGACAGCAGGACGCGGCCGGCGCGGCCACAAGTGGGATTCAACCGCCGGCAACCTATTGCTTTCGATTGTCCTGCGTCCATGCGTTAATCCTGCGAAGTACTCTGGTCTTGCTGCCGTCAGCGGCCTAGCGGTGCTCGAGGCGCTCGAAAAACAGGGTCTTGCAAACGAGATTGGCCTCAAATGGCCCAACGACCTGGTCGCGCGTGGACGCAAACTCGGCGGCATTCTGGTCGAGGCCGCACGCGATAACGAAGGCAAACCTTTCGCCGTCTGTGGCATTGGTGTCAATGTGAACTATGCGCCCCAAGAGGTGCCCGATGGCGGCCTGCCGGCAATCGGTCTCTCGGACCTTAACGAGAACGTTCCAGCTGTCGACATGCTCCTCGATGAGGTCTATCACGCAGTTATAGACGCTATAGATGCCTGGGCAGAACGCCTCAACGCCATGGAAGAAAACACCGGACCGCTCGCGCCCGTCCACGGCGAATATGTCACTCACCTCAATTGGATTGGAAAGCACGTTATCGCCCGCTCCCCTGCCGGTGACGAGCTGGCGCGAGGCATCTTTAAAACGGTCGATGGCTTTGGTCGTGCGTGCATCGAAACAGAAGACGGCTTGCGATCCTTCCATTTTGAGGAAGCGTCATTGCGCCCCTTGAGTGAGTAGGTCGCCACAGCCAGCCGCTCGGCAGCCTTACCCGGCGATCCAAACCCATCATGCAAAACAAAAGGGCCCCGCTACCGTAACGGCAGCGGGGCCCTTTAAGCTATGAGCGATATCGCTTAGAGCTTGATGTCGATGTCGACGCCAGCGGGGAGGTCGAGACGCATGAGCGAATCAACGGTGCCCGAGGTGGGGTCGAGGATGTCGATGAGGCGCTTGTGGGTGCGCATCTCGAACTGCTCACGGGAGTCCTTGTTCACGTGCGGCGAGCGGATAACCGTGTACAGGTTGCGCTCGGTGGGCAGGGGGACAGGACCGGAAACGCGAGCGCCGGTCTTCTGAGCGGTCTCGACGATGAGCTTCGCGGACTGATCGACGACCTCGTGATCATAGCCCTTGAGGCGAATGCGGATCTTCTGGGTAGCCAACTTAAACCTCCAAAGAGTGCGAGAGATGTTCTCGCGGATTACGTAACAGGGAGCTCGAACTTAGGCGTTCTTGCTCATGACCTCGTCCACGATGGACTTGGGCGCGGGCTCATAAGAGTCGAACTGCATCGTGTAGGATGCACGGCCCTGGGTCTGGGAGCGAAGGTCGGTAGCGTAACCGAACATCTCGCCCAGCGGCACCTTGGCACGGATGAGCTTGCTGTTCTTGCGATCCTCCATGCCCTCGATCTTGCCGCGGCGACCGGAGAGGTTGCCCATAACGTCGCCCATGTACTGCTCGGGGGTCTCGACCTCGACAGCCATGATCGGCTCGAGCAGCTGCGGATCGGACTTCTTGAGGGCGTCCTTGATAGCCATGGAACCGGCGATCTTGAAGGCGGCCTCGGAGGAGTCGACCTCGTGGTAAGAACCGTCGAACAGGGTGACCTTAACGTCGAGGACCGGGAAGCCGGCGATAACACCGGTGTTCAGGGCCTCCTGGATGCCCTTGTCGATGGACGGGATGTACTCCTTGGGCACGACGCCGCCGACGATAGCGTTGACGAACTCGTAGCCGAAGCCCTCCTCCATCTTCTCGAGCTTGATGACGGCGTGGCCATACTGACCGCGACCACCGGACTGACGGACGAACTTGCCCTCAGCCTTCTCGACGTCGTGACCAGCGGTCTCGCGGTAGGCAACCTGGGGCTTACCAACGTTAGCGTCAACCTTGAACTCGCGGAGCAGACGGTCGACGATGATCTCGAGGTGCAGCTCGCCCATGCCGGCGATGATGGTCTGGCCGGTCTCGTGGTTGGTGGACACCTGGAAGGTCGGGTCCTCCTCGGCGAGCTTGGTCAGAGCCAGGGACATCTTGTCCTGCTCGGCCTTGGTCTTGGGCTCGATGGCAACGTCGATAACGGGCTTAGCGAACTCGATCTTCTCGAGGACGATCTCCTTGCCCTCGGCGCACAGGGTGTCACCGGTGGTGGAGTTCTTGAAGCCGACGCAAGCGACGATGTCGCCGGCGGCAGCGTCGTCACGGTCGATACGCTCGGCGGCGTTCATCTCGAGGATGCGGCCGAGGCGCTCGCGCTGACCGTTGGAAGCGTTGACCACGTAGGAGCCGGACTCGGCACGGCCGGAGTAAACGCGGACATAGGTGAGCTTACCGACGAACGGGTCGGTCATGATCTTGAAGACCAGGCCGGAGAAGGGCTCGTCGAAGGAAGGATGACGCTGGATCTCCTCGCCGGTGTCCGGATCGGTACCGGTGACGGCCTCGACGTCGAGCGGGCTGGGCAGGTAGTCGACGACAGCGTCGAGCAGCTCCTGGACGCCCTTGTTCTTGTAGGCGGAGCCCACGAAGACGAGGTTGAGCTCGTTGGCCAGAACGCCCTTACGCAGAGCAGCCTTGAGCTCCTCGACGGTGAAGTCCTCCTCCATGAGGATCTTCTCCATGAGCTCGTCGTCAAAGCTGGCAGCAGCGTCGAGGAGCTCCTCGCGCTTGGTGGCAGCGATGTCGGCGAACTCAGCCGGGATCTCGTCCATCGGCTCGGGGTAGGTCATGCCCTTCTCGTCGGCCTTGAAGTCCCATGCAGTCATGGTGACCAGGTCGATGACGCCCCAGAAGTTGTCCTCGGCGCCCATCGGGACCTGAGCGGCCACGGCGTTAGCGTCGAGACGATCCTTCATGGTCTCGATAGCGTTGAAGAAGTCAGCGCCCACGCGGTCATACTTGTTGATGAAGGCGATGCGGGGAACGTTGAAGGTAGAAGCCTGACGCCAAACGGTCTCAGACTGAGGCTGAACGCCAGCAACGGCGTCGAAGACGGCGACAGCGCCATCGAGGACGCGCAGGCAGCGCTCGACCTCGGCGGTGAAGTCAACGTGGCCCGGGGTGTCGATGATCTGGATGCGGTAGTCCTTGCCGTCCTTGTTCCAGAAGCAGGTGGTAGCAGCGGAGGTAATGGTTACGCCGCGCTCCTGCTCCTGAACCATCCAGTCCATGGTGGCAGCGCCCTCATGGACCTCACCGATCTTGTGGGTCTTACCGGTGTAGTAAAGAATACGCTCGGTCGTGGTGGTCTTACCGGCATCGATGTGGGCCATGATGCCGATGTTACGGGTATCGGAAAGCTTGTACTTAGGCTTAGCCATGTTAGTTCCTTACCTTAACTTACCAACGATAGTGAGAGAACGCGCGGTTGGCCTCGGCCATCTTGAAGACGTCCTCACGCTTCTTGACGGAAGCGCCCAGGCCGTTGGAAGCGTCGAGGATCTCATTGGCGAGACGCTCGGCCATGGTCTTCTCCTTGCGAGCGCGGGAGAAGTTGACGATCCAGCGGATACCCAGAGCGGTGGAACGACGGGAGTTGACCTCCATCGGGACCTGATAGGTAGCGCCACCGACACGCTTGGGCTTAACCTCGAGCGTGGGCTTGACGTTGTCCATAGCCTTCTTGAAGGTAGCGAGAGCGTCGCCACCCTCGGACTTCTCGGCAACGATCTCGAAAGCGGTGTAAACGATGCGCTCAGCGGTGGCCTTCTTGCCGTCAAGAAGGACCTTGTTGATGAGCTGAGTCACCAGGCGGTTGTTGTAAACGGCGTCAGGCTGAACCTCACGACGATTAGCTGCTGCACGACGCGGCATGTGAAATCTCCTTAAGTGTCTACCGTGCGGCGCTTAGGCGGCACACGGCGAAAGTATCAAAACGTTATCTGGCTTATTTAGCCTTGGGGCGCTTAGCACCGTACTTGGAACGGGCCTGCATACGGTTCTGGACCGGAGCAGCGTCGTAGGCGCCACGGATGACGTGATAACGGACACCAGGGAGGTCACGGACACGACCGCCGCGGACGAGCACGATGGAGTGCTCCTGCAGGTTGTGGCCCTCACCCGGGATGTAAGCAGTAACTTCGATGCCGTTGACAAGGCGAACACGGGCAACCTTACGAAGAGCCGAGTTCGGCTTCTTGGGGCTCGTGGTGAAGACGCGGGTGCACACGCCGCGCTTCTGGGAGTTGTGCTGCAGAGCAGCGTTCTTGGACTTCTTGGGCACGGAACGACGGCCCTGGCGAACCAGCTGGTTAATAGTAGGCAAAGCGTACTCCTTCTCGAATGATTCCAGCTTTCTGTAAAGTGCAACGGCTTGAATCGAGGGGTCAGCATCCCCCTACGAAACACGCAGTTCGATAGGATACGTGGCGTTAGCTGTGCCGTCAACAGACCACGCCGCCGGGCGTATCCCAAAATTGGCACATTTCCGCAAAGCCTACACAAAAGGAATCCCCTCCTGTGCGCGGGGGCGGATTCCCGGGCCGGGCGGCACAGGGGTTAAGTTTGCTGCTCTACAGTCCTGGCTCGCACGGAGGCCACATTAAGTGGCCTCCGGCTCGTGCGGAACTCGCGACAAACTTAACCCCTGTGCCGCCCGGGCCGGGGATCCGACGCGCTCGTCGGGGCAACGTTACCTGCCAAAAAGGGACAGGTTTATTTTGGTCGGTTTTATCTGGGGAAACGTCGCGCTCCAACGGTGATCTGCTCTCACCTGTCGCATGGAAATCGGCGGCGCTTTCGGAAGTATGCGGCAAATTCTGGACCCGCCGAGCGCACCGGGGTTTTGCGATAATAAACCCGCAGGTAGAGCGCTTGAGCATATACGGTGTGGTCGACCCATCAAGATTTTGCCGCATACTTCAGGAATGCAGGCGAATATCGTGCGGTCTAACCGCCCATTTACCGCAAAGAAGGCCGCTTCCCCTAGTAGAAAGCGGCCCCAAATCTTACGAATAGACGATGGTAAAGGGTTCCGACGTTTCGGCGCCCCCTGTTGAAGTGCAGCGTGTGCCTTCGAGCGTTACTGAAACCACTTGGTCGACATCAATCAACTTCGTTGGCACCCAAATGTTCTCTCCGCTATTGCGTCCCATCGAAACATAGAAATTGTACGCCCCTGCGTCGTCATCTTCGATAATCTGCTCTGACCCATCCTTGTAGGTGACGGTCAGTTTATGATCAACTGCTTCATAGCCCAGATCATCGATGTGCGTCTGGATGGAAAACGGACTGATCTCGAGAGGCGAGTCATCGGAGCGGAGTTCTTTTGTATCGACGTGCGCTCCGACGTTAAACTCTGGCGTCGATACCTCGATCACCTTCGCATCCTCACCTTTGCCCTCCGTCCAACTGATATTCCAGGTGACCGCATGTCGTAAATCTCGATCGCGATTCCAAGATGCAAAGTACATCGTGCCGTTAATGACCGTGTCGCTTGATGTGTCTTTATCAATGGTGCAGCGTGTATCAGCCCATTCCTCGCCGAAGTTCATGCTGGGTGTACTGACGCCCCCTTCTTCTTCACCATAGAGAACAAGTTCGCCAAGCTCTGCCGCCGGCTTGTAGTAGTTAACGCCATTCGGATTGGACAATGTAAACGTCACAGCACCGCAACCGTTCTCGTCGATTGCCATCTCATGAATGTCGAGCGTATAGCCGTTGCCCTCGACGGACAGATTGACCTTCTGGACTGCACCCTCCAGGCTTTGGGGCGCGATACCATCACCAAACTCTCTGGTGTAGGTATATTTCGTCCCCGACGAGCCGCCATTTGTCCAGGTAACGGACTCTCCGTTGCCATGGTTTCCCCAGGCAGAGGCAAAATAACTGGAATTGACAACAGCGTAGGCGACCCCTCCGGTCGCCAGCACTCCGGCAAGACATCCGATTACGGCAACATACAGAGGCTTCGCGTGACCCTTTCGGCGAAGCGGCTCGCCAGCAGCGGCATAAAGAACACGGTCAGCAAGATCGCTATCGGCTTGGACGGACTCGAAGGCCTGCTTGATCTGGTTGGATTTCATGGTCGCCCTCCTCTAGGATGAACTTGAGCTTCGATCTGCCGCGAGCTAAACGCGTTCGAACGGTCGCGGCTGGCACATGCAGTAACTCGGCAATTTCTGAAGTCGAGAAGCCCAGATAGTAATAGAGCACGATAGGAATACGGAATCGCTCCGGAAGTCGCATAACGTCTGACAGGACCGCCTTGGTCTCCTCCTGCGCCGTCGAAAGCGAATCGGCCAGATTCTCAATATCCTCCACGCGCCTCCACGGCTTTCGAAAGAGAGATTTACATTCATTGATCGTGACCCGGATAAGCCATCGACGAAGATGCTCCCAGTTTTCAAATTGCGCGTCGCTTTTGAGCAACTTAAGAAAGACGTCTTGAGCGACATCGTCGGCGTCAGCGCGATCACGCAGATACGTCAATGCGATCCGAAACACGACATCCCGGTGGTCTTCGACCGCCTGTCTAAAAGCTTGTTCTTCCATAATCACCTCCCGGTGACATTAATGGTTCTCGATGAGGCCCTCACCATAGATACGCTCTTGTCGGGCGAAATGTTTCAAATTCAAGCATGAAAAACCGACCAAAATAAACCTGTCCCTTATTGGCAAAAGGAATCCCCTTCTGTGCGCGGGGGCGGATTCCCGGAACGGGCGGCCCGCTGTTTAAGTTTGCTGCTCTACAGTCCTGCACAAGACGGAAAGCACATTAAGTGCTTTCCTTTGCGTGCGGAACTCGCGACAAACTTTAACAGCGGGCCGCCCGTTCCGGGAATCCGACGTGCTCGTCGGGGCAACGTTCCTCACCAAAAAAGACCCGCTCCCCTGTTGGGAAGCGGGTCTTTGGAAGGGCGGTTAACGTACTAGGAAATTATTCCTCGTCGTTGTCCTTGGCCTCTTCGGCGTCGTCGGTGTCCACGAGCTGGTTGAGCAGCTCGTCGAGGGAAGCCATGTCCTCGTTGATCGCGCCGTTGGCGGGAGCCTTCTTGTCGTCGATCGGGGCGCCCAGGAGCTCCTCGTCGGCGTCGGCGTGATGCGTCGGAGCGGAGGTACCCAGCAGGATATCGTCCGGACCGTCGGGGCTAAAGACCATCTGCAGCAGCTGCGAGAGGTCTTCCTCGTCGGCAACGTCGTCGTTGTTCTCGAGGATGTAGAGCAGATCGTGGGCCTCCAGGCCGTCACGGAGCTCCTCGATCGCCTTGGCGCCGATGCCATCGATGCGCAGCAGATCCTCCTCGGACTTGCCAACCAGGTCGCCGACCGTCTCGATGCCAACCTCGCTGAACTTGTTGGTCCAGCGCTGCGACACGCCCAGATCGTCGAACAGGTACAGACGAGCCTTCTCGGCGGAGATGGTGTGGCCGTTGCGGGTGAACGAACCGTCAGCACCACCGAACTCGTCGTAGCCGGCCCAGTCGAGCTGCTGCGGGAGCTGCTCGTCCAGGTCCTTGAGCTCCACAGGAGCCCACTCGGGCAGCGACTTGGCGTTGGGCGAAGCCGGGCCGTCGATGTCCACGTAGCCGTCGGCCGTGCGATACGTCAGCTTGGCGTTGGCGTACGGCTTGAGGCCGGTACCAGCCGGGATCTTCTTACCGACGATGACGTTGGACTTAAGGTCGAGCAGGTGGTCGACCTTGCCCTCGATGGCAGCCTCGGTAAGGACGCCAGCGGTACGAATGAACGAAGCGCTCGACAGCCAGGAGTCGATGTTGGACGCGACCTTGAGCGTACCCAGGATGACGGGCTCGGCCACAGGAGCCTGACCGCCCAGACGGGCAACGCGCTCGACCTCGTCGGCAAACTCGTAGCGGTCGACGTACTGACCAAGCAGGTACTTGGAGTCGCCGGGGTTGGTGATCTGAACGCGACGCAGCATCTGGCGTGCGAGCACCTCGATGTGCTTGTCGTTCAGGTCGACGCCCTGGCTGGTGTAGACGTCCTTAACGCTCTCGACGAAGGTGTGCATCGTCGACTCGATGTCGGTCAGCTTGCGCAGGTTGCGGAAGTTGACGAAGCCCTTGGTGATCTGGTCGCCGGCGCGAACCTCGCAGCCGTCCTCGATCTCGGGCATGAAGCGCACCGAAGCGGGGACGCGACGCTCGTCGAGGACACGGGTGTGATCCTCGGAGTCGGTGAGCGTCAGCACGTACTCGGACTTCTCGGGCTTAATCGAGAGGTGACCGGAGTACGGAGCCAGCTCGGCCTCGCGACCCAGGATCTTCTCGTTGACGTTGCCGACGATATCGAACATACGGCTGACCGTAGGCAGACCCTGCGTAATATCGTCGACGCCAGCGACGCCGCCGGAGTGAATGGTACGCATCGTAAGCTGCGTACCGGGCTCGCCGATGGACTGGGCGGCAATAATGCCGACCGCGGTACCGATGGCGACCGGACGACGGGTGGAAAGATCCCAGCCGTAGCACTTCTGGCACACGCCGTACTTGGAGCGGCAGGTGAGCAGCGCGCGAAGCTTGACCTTCTTAAGACCGGCATCGACCATCTTCTGGATGTCGGCGACCTTCTCGATGTAGCCGTCCTGCTCAAAGAGCACGGTGCCATCGGGAGCCACGACGTCCTCAATGAAGCAACGGCCGACGAGGTCGGTGTTGAGGTCGGTGGTGCCGGGGATGATGAGGTTGTAGGTGACGCCCTCGTGCGTACCGCAGTCCTCCTCGCGGACGATGACGTCCTGGGCCACGTCGACCAGACGACGGGTCAGGTAACCAGAGTCCGAGGTGTGGGATGCGGTATCGACCAGGCCCTTACGGGCGCCGTAGGTCGAAATGAAGTACTCGAGCGGCAGCAGGCCCTCGCGGAAGTTCGCCTTAATGGGAAGGTCGATCGTCTCTCCGGACATGTCTGCCATCAGGCCACGCATGCCGCCGAGCTGACGCAGCTGGGTCTTAGAACCACGGGCGCCGGAGTCGGCCATCATGTAGAGCGGGTTCTCCTCGTCGAACAAGTCGAGCATGAGCGCTGCAACCTTATCGGTACAAGCGGTCCACTCGTTAACGACTTCGATGTGGCGCTCCGTCTCGTTGATGAAGCCCTCCTCGAAGTACTCGTTGATCTGGTCGACGTTGGCCTGGGCGCGATCGAGCAGCTCCTGCTTCTCGGCAGGGATGAGAGCGTCCCACACCGAGATGGTGAGGCCGGCGCGGGTAGCGTAGTGGAAGCCGGAGTACTTGATGGCGTCGAGGATCGGGCCGACCTTGGCCTCGGGATAGCGATCGCAGCAGTCCGCAACCAGCTTGGCCACGTCGCCCTTGACCATCTTGTAGTTCATGAACTCGTAGTCTTCAGGCAGGCACTGGCGGTTGAAGATGATGCGGCCGATAGAGGTCTCGAAGCGCGCGGTCTTGTTGCCGGTGACGTCGTAGTCGACAAACTCGTTCTTGCCGTTCTTGACGCGGAAGATACGGGTGCCGTCCTCGTTGATGACATTGGCGTCGGCAGCGGACACGCGGACCTGAATCTTGGCCTGCATGTCGACCTCGGAGCGGCAGTCATAGGCGTGCAGCGCGTCGTCGAAGCTGGCGAACACGTGGTTCTCGCCCGGCAGACCGTCGCGGACCTGGGTCAGGTAGTACACACCGATGATCATGTCCTGCGAGGGGATGTTAACCGGCTTGCCGGATGCCGGCGAGCGCAGGTTGTTCGCAGAGAGCATAAGCACGCGAGCCTCGGCCTGAGCCTGGCTGGACAGCGGCACATGGACAGACATCTGGTCGCCGTCGAAGTCGGCGTTGAAGGGCGAGCAGACCAGCGGATGCAGGTGGATAGCCTTGCCCTCGACCAGCACCGGCTCAAAGGCCTGGATGGACAGACGGTGCAGGGTCGGTGCGCGGTTGAGCAGCACGACGCGGCCGTCGATGACCTCTTCGAGGATATCCCACACAAAGGTGGCACCGCGGTCGATAGCGCGCTTGGCGCCCTTGATGTTCTCGACCTTGCCAAGCTCGACCAGGCGCTTCATGACGAAGGGCTTGAAGAGCTCCAGCGCCATGGTCTTGGGCAGACCGCACTGGTGCAGCAGCAGCTTGGGGTCGGTAACGATAACCGAACGGCCGGAGTAGTCGACACGCTTACCCAGCAGGTTCTGGCGGAAACGACCCTGCTTGCCCTTGAGGGCCTCGGCGAGCGACTTGAGCGGGCGACCGCCACGGCCAGAGACCGGGCGACCACGACGGCCGTTGTCGAACAGGGCGTCCACGGACTCCTGGAGCATGCGCTTCTCGTTGTTCACGATGATCGCAGGGGCGTCCAGGTCGAGCAGGCGCTTGAGTCGGTTGTTACGGTTGATCACGCGACGGTACAGGTCGTTGAGGTCGGACGCGGCAAAGCGACCGCCGTCGAGCTGGACCATCGGGCGCAGATCGGGCGGAATGACCGGGATGACGTCCAGGATCATGTTCGCGGGGCTGTTGCCGCCCTTCAGGAAGGCGTCAACGACCTCGAGGCGCTTGACGGCCTTCTCGCGCTTCTGCTTCTGAGAATCCTCGTCAGCGATGATGGCCTTGAGCTTCTCGGCCTCGGAGGGGAGGTCGATGGCAGCGAGCAGGTCGCGGACGGCCTCGGCACCCATACCACCCTTGAAGTACATGGAGTAGTAACGGGTCATCTCGCGGAACAGCGGCTCATCGGAGATGAGGTCGCGCTCGGTGAGCTTCATGAAGGCGTTGAAGGCGTCCGTGCGGAGCTGCTTCTCGTCCTTGCACTCTTCCTCGATGTCGACGATGCCAGAGGCGATCTCCTCGGGGGTCAGCGGCTCCTCGTCGGAGAACTCGTCAAAGTTCTCGGGGTCGCCCTGCTCCTTGAGGGACTCGATCTGGCGGGCGCACTCGGCATCGATCTCTTCCAGATCGGCGGCGAGCTCCTCGCGCAGGTCGTCGGCGTCGGCCTCGCGGGCCTCGTAGTCAACCTCGGTGATGATGTAGCTGGCAAAGTACAGAACCTTCTCGAGGTCCTTGGACTTGATGTCGAGCATACGGCTCATCGGGAAGCTCGTGGGGCTCTTGAAGTACCAAATGTGGGACACGGGAGCGGCGAGCTCGATGTGGCCCATGCGGTCGCGACGCACCTTGGCCGAGGTGACCTCGACGCCGCAGCGCTCGCAGACGATGCCCTTAAAGCGGATGCCCTTGTACTTGCCGCAGGAGCACTCCCAGTCCTTGGCGGGACCGAAGATCTTCTCGCAGAACAGGCCGTCCTTCTCGGGCTTGAGGGTACGGTAATTGATGGTCTCCGGCTTCTTGACCTCACCGTGCGACCAGGAACGGATCTGGTCGGCGGAGGCAAGGGAGATCTTTACCGAGTCAAAATCAGTAGCTTCGAAATCTGCCACAGTCAACTACTCCTTATCAGTGGTCGTGGCGGCGACAGCCTCGGGTGCCTCGGCGGTCTCGGCATCCTCGGCCTCGACGTCGGTGTCAACGCCGGCGAGCGCAGCCAGGTCGTCGAGAGCAGAGGTCTCCTCGGCGGTCACAGGGGCGGAGGCGTCCTCGTCGGCATCGTGCATGGGCTCGATGTCCAGCGCGAGGGAGCGGATCTCCTTGACGAGAACCTTGAAGGACTCGGGGATACCCGGGACAGGAACGTTCTCGCCCTTGACGATGGACTCGTAGGTCTTGACGCGGCCCACAGTATCGTCGGACTTGACGGTCAGGATCTCCTGCAGGACGTTGGAAGCACCATAAGCGTACAGTGCCCAAACTTCCATCTCGCCGAAGCGCTGGCCGCCGAACTGGGCCTTGCCGCCCAGAGGCTGCTGGGTAACCAGGCTGTAAGGGCCAGTCGAACGGGCGTGGATCTTGTCGTCGACCATGTGGCCGAGCTTGAGGATGTAGGACGTACCCACGGTAATGGGCTCGCGGAACTCCTCGCCGGTACGGCCGTCGAACAGACGGGTCTTGCCGCGCTCGTCAAGCTGGGTGACGAACTCGGGGCGCATGTGATCGCCAAAGGCAGCGGTGGCCTTGTTGAGCATGTTCTTGTTGGCGCGACGGATGACCTCGGCGATCTCGTCCTCCTTGGCGCCGTCGAAGACGGGCGTCGAGACGAAGAACGGACCGGGGACATACTTGTCGGAGTCGGCATCCTCGGTATCCCAACCGCAGGCAGCAGCCCAGCCAAGGTGGCACTCGAGCAGCTGGCCGACGTTCATACGCGAAGGAACGCCCAGCGGGTTGAGGATAACGTCGATCGGGGTACCGTCAGCCATGTAGGGCATGTCCTCGACCGGCAGAACGTTACAGATAACGCCCTTGTTGCCGTGGCGACCGGCGATCTTATCGCCCTGCTGGATCTTACGACGCTGGGCGACGTAGACGCGCACCTGCTCGTTGACGCCGGGGGCCAGGTCGTCGCCGTTCTCGCGGCTAAAGCGGACGACGTCGATGACGCGGCCATAAGCGCCGTGAGGCATCTTAAGGGAGGTGTCGCGAACATCGTGAGCCTTGGCACCGAAGATGGCGCGCAGCAGGCGCTCCTCGGCGGTCAGAGCGCTCTCGCCCTTAGGCGTGACCTTGCCGACCAGGATATCGCCAGGGCCGACCTCGGCGCCGATGCGGATGATGCCGTCCTCGTCGAGGTTGGCAAGCATGTCCTCGGAGAGGTTCGGGATCTCGCGGGTGATCTCCTCGGGGCCAAGCTTGGTGTCGCGGGCATCGATCTCGTGACGGGTGATGTTGATGGTCGTCAGCAGGTCCTCGGCCACCAGGCGCTCGGACACGACGATACCGTCCTCGTAGTTGAAGCCTTCCCACGGCATGTATGCCACGGTGAGGTTCTGACCCAGTGCGAGCTCGCCATGATCGGTCGAAGGACCGTCAGCCAGGGGCTCGCCCTGCTCAACGGTGTCACCGACGCGCACGAGCGGACGGTGGTTGATGCAGGTGGACTGGTTGGAGCGCTGGTACTTGGCCAGGTGATACTCGTCCATGCCGCCGGCATGCTTGACGATGATCTTGGCGGCGTCGGCAAAGATGACCTCGCCGGCGTTCTTGGCCAGGGTGACCTCGCCGGAGTCCAGAGCGGCGCGACGCTCCATGCCGGTACCGACATAGGGAGCGGCAGGGTGAACCAGCGGCACGGCCTGGCGCTGCATGTTAGCGCCCATCAGCGTACGCTTGGCGTCGTCGTGCTCGAGGAACGGGATCAGCGTGGCTGCGACGGAGAGCATCTGACGCGGCGAGACGTCCATGTAGTCGACGTCCTCGACAGGCACGTCGGCGGGAGCGCCGAAGGAGCCGTCGAAGTCGCGGGTACGGGCGATCACGGTGTGCGGGCGGACAAGCTTGCCCTCGGCATCGGTCGTGATGAACTCGTTGGTCTTGGGATCGAGCGGCGTGTTGGCCGGCGCGATGACGTGCTTCTCTTCCTCGTCAGCGGTCATCCAGTCGATCTGGTCGGTGGCAACGCCGTTCTCGACGCGACGGAACGGAGCCTCAATGAAGCCGTACTCGTTGACGCGGGCGTAGAGGGCGAGCGAGCCGATCAGGCCGATGTTGGGGCCTTCGGGGGTCTCGATCGGGCACATGCGGCTGTAGTGCGAGTTGTGGACGTCGCGGACGGCCGTCGGCACGTTGGTACGGCGGCTGGAGCCGGACTTGTGGCCGGCAAGACCCCCAGGGCCGAGTGCGGACAGACGGCGCTTGTGGGTCAGACCGGTCAGGGGGTTCGCCTGGTCCATGAACTGCGAGAGCTGCGAGGAACCGAAGAACTCCTTGATGGAGGCCACGATCGGACGGATGTTGATGAGCGACTGCGGGGTGATCTCGTCGATGTCCTGGGAGCTCATGCGCTCACGGACGACGCGCTCCATACGGCTCATGCCGATACGGAACTGGTTGGCGACGAGCTCGCCGACGGTACGGATACGGCGGTTGCCAAAGTGGTCGATGTCGTCGACCTTGAAGCCCTGCTCGCCGGCAGCGAGGGACAGCAGGTAGCGCAGCGTCGCGACGATATCCTCGTCGGTGAGCACCGTGACCTCTTCCTCGGTGGTGAGGTTGAGCTTCTTGTTGACCTTGTAGCGACCGACGCGGGCCAGATCGTAGCGCTGCGGGTTGAAGAGCAGGCCCTCGAGCAGGCTGCGGGAAGCGTCCACGGTGGGAGGCTCGCCCGGGCGCAGGCGACGGTAGATCTCGATGAGGGCGTCCTCGCGAGTGAGGGCGGTGTCGCGCTCCAGGGTGCGCTTGATCACATCGGAGTTGCCGAGCAGCTCGATGATGTCGTCGTTGGTGACGGCGATGCCAAGGGCGCGCAGGAACATCGTGGCGCTCTGCTTACGCTTACGGTCGATGGAGACCATGAGCTGATCGCGCTTGTCGACCTCAAACTCGAGCCAGGCACCGCGGGACGGGATGATCTGGGCCTTGTAGATCTGCTTGCCCGAATCCATCTCGGAGCTGTAGTACACACCCGGGGAACGGACGAGCTGCGAAACGACGATACGCTCGGTACCGTTGATGATGAAGGTGCCCTGATCGGTCATCATGGGGAAGTCGCCCATAAAGACGAGCTGCTCCTTGATCTCGCCGGTCTCCTTGTTGGTGAGACGGACGTCGGTCAGAAGCGGAGCCTGATAGGTCATATCCTTCTCGCGGCACTCCTCGACGGTGTGCGCGGGGTCGCCGAACTGATGCTCGCCGAAGGTAACCTCGAGAACATGGTTCTGACTCTGGATGGGGCTGGATTCCTTGAACGCCTCACGAAGGCCCTCGTCCTTAAAACGCTCAAAGGATTCCCTTTGAACAGAGATAAGGTTGGGGAGCTCCATGGCCTCCGGGATTTTCCCGAAGCTGACGCGCTTGCGCTCAGTGGCAGTGTATGCGTAGGTCACCAGGTTTTTCCTCCTTCACGGAAATGCTCGGTGGGTTGGCGAGGCATAGCTTCGCCAGTTATCGCAACCTAATAGTTTATCAGGTACCGACCGTTGGGCAAGAAAAGCCTTGACGCGATTGAGTTTTTGGAGTAGCAAAGTTTTTCGGCAGAAAACACGCAGGTAGATGTATGTGTATCGAACATCTGTTCATATATTTTCTGTGAACAGAGAGCCAGCAATCGCAGCTCTTATAAAAAACGGGTGCAGACCGAAGTCCGCACCCGTAAATGTCGATGCCCGAAGGCTTATTTGCGCATCAAGCCGCCGCGCTCGTCGATGGCGTCCCAGAAGGCGCTGGCAAAGCGAGGATCGCTTGCGGCCATGAGGGCGTTGGTGGCCATCCAGCCAGACGGGGTGCCGGTGTCGTAGCCCGAGAGCGGGTCGATGACGACAGCGTACATGGCCTCGCGATCGAGCGAGCGGGCCATGGCGTCGGTGAGCTGGATCTCGCCGCCCTTGCCGGCCTGCTGATCGGCGAGCAGGTCCATGACCAGCGGGCTCAGCAGATAACGGCCGACAATGTACAGGTTGGACGGAGCCGCCTCGGGAGCGGGCTTCTCGACCAGACCGCCGATGCGCCAGACAGCGCCCGGCTCTGCATCGGCAACGTCCTCGGCGCCCTCGAGCGAACCGACGCGCTCGCCGGCGATAACGCCGTAGCGGCTGACTTCCTCGGGCGAGCAAGCAGCGACGGCGATAACCGAAGCTCCACCGTGCTCCTTGGAAACGGCGAGCATCTTGTCGCAGATGTCGCGATTAGGCACAACGTAGTCGCCCAGAAGAACCAGGAAGTTCTCCCCTGCCACGGCGTCGGCAGCAGAGCGGATAGCATGGCCGAGGCCCTTGGGCTCGTACTGATAACGGAAGTCGACCGGCATACCGCCCGCATGGGCGACGGCGTCGGCGTAGGCGTCCTTACCGCGCTCGCGCAGCAGATTCTCGAGCGAGCGATCGGGCTGGAAGTAGCTCAGCAGCTCGGGCTTACCGGGAGAGGTAACGATGATGGCGTCATCGACCTCCTCGGGGTCGAGCGCCTCCTCAACGACATACTGGATGACCGGCTTGTCGAGAACCGGCAGCATCTCTTTGGGGGTGCACTTGGTGCCAGGCAGAAAACGCGTGCCAAGACCGGCGGCGGGGATGATTGCCTTCATGTTATTCAAGGATCCTTTCGCAGGCGCAGAATGCGCCCTGTGCGTGCGGCACGGCGGCCGCAGACCAAATTGCGATACCGAAGTATCTTACCGCCGGAGACATACGTCGCCGTAAGGCAAACGCAATTCTTCAGCAGGTCAACGCAAATTATTGCTCGAATGGTGCAATTTTACGCCCCAGCGGTAACGGGAATGGCACGGCGAAGACAACGATGCTCTGCGTGCCGAGCAATGGGAATGAGGAGCCAAAAACAAAAAAGACGGGGGACAACAAGATCCAGGTCATCAAGGCCGTCCGTGAGCTCACCAACCTTGGCCTGAAGGAGGCCAAGGAGGTCGTCGAGGGCGCTCCCAAGGCTGTTCTCGAGGGTGCCAAGAAGGAGGA
>CABUSH010000014.1 GCA_902494195.1 uncultured Collinsella sp.
GCGCTCAAGGCCGTCGCGAGGAAGCGGCTCAGGGCGATATACGCCGTGATGCGCGACCGGGTGCCCTACCGGGAGTAGCCCCGACGGTTGACAAAACTATAGGAACACCCAATGACTACTTGCGCTAGAGCATAAGTCACGCTAATAGTCAAGTTATGTCTGTTTAAACAAAATAGCAGCAGTACAAGCGCATTCACGCTTGCCTAAAATCGATATTAATGAACAGCCTGCTTGTATCTGTAAAATGCGCGGCTTGATGAGCGGCGCCTTGGCGGGTAATGAGTGAAAAACCAGCAACGTAATCAACTTGTAACAAAGCTAGACGTTTAAACAAATAATGCAACCTTTTGCAAATTTAGCGATAATTTCACAAACTAAACAGGTATACTTCCTTAATGTCGTGTAGGGAATACGTAGACAAAAAGGAGGTTATGTGATGGTAAGTATTGTTCTTGCTAGCCACGGGGACTTGGCAGCTGGAATCAAGCAGACGGGCTCGATGGTCTTTGGCGATCAGCCGTCTGTTGCCGTGGTCTCGCTCGAGCCGAGCATGGGCCCCGACGACTTCCGTGCCAAGGTCGAGGAAGCAATCGCTTCCTTCGAGGACCAGGAGCAGGTGCTCTTCCTCGTTGATCTGTGGGGCGGCACGCCGTTCAACCAGATCAGCGGGCTCATCGAGGGCCACGATTCCTGGGCTATCGTCACCGGTGTCAACCTGCCTATGCTCATCGAGGCATATTCGCAGCGCTTTGACGCAAAGAACACTGCACATGCGATCGCAAAACATCTCGTGACTGAGGCTAAGGCTGGCGTGCGCGTCAAGCCCGAGTCTCTGGAGCCCGAGGAGAAGAAGCCGGTTGCGGCCGCCGCTGCTCCTGCAGGCGCCATTCCTCCGGGAACGGTCATCGGCGACGGGCACATCAAGATTGCCCACGTCCGTATCGACACCCGTCTGCTGCATGGTCAGGTGGCCACCACGTGGACCAAGCAGATCAACCCCAACCGCATCATCGTGGTTTCCGACGGCGTTGCTCACGACGAGCTCCGCAAGACCATGATCGAGCAGGCTGCCCCTCCGGGAGTCCATGCCAACGTCGTGCCCATCAAGAAGATGGCCGAGGTCGTCAAGGACACGCGCTTTGGTGACACCAAGGCCATGCTGCTCTTTGAGAACCCGCAGGATCTGCTCAAGGCCATCGAGGCCGGCGTCGACATCAAGGAAGTCAACATCGGCTCCATGGCTCACTCCAAGGGCAAGGTCGTCGTCACCAACGCCGTCGCTATGGGCGATGATGACGTCAAGACTCTCGAGGCCCTCAAGGCCAAGGGCGTCAAGTTCGAGGTCCGCAAGGTTCCTTCGGATTCCTCCGAGGATCTCGACGCCATGTTGAAGAAAGCTAAGGCCGAACTGGCCGCTCAAGCATAGTAAAGGAGGGTCCGATACATGTCTGCAATCACTATTCTGCTTGTTGCGATTGTCGCGTTGCTTGCCGGTATGGAAGGCATTCTGGATGAGTTCCAGTTCCATCAGCCGCTCGTGGCATGCACGCTTATCGGTCTCGTAACCGGTCACCTTCAGGAGGGCATCCTCCTGGGCGGTTCGCTCCAGATGATGGCCCTTGGCTGGGCTAACGTCGGCGCCGCCGTCGCGCCTGACGCCGCTCTGGCCTCGGTCGCTTCTTCGATCATCATGGTGCTCGCCCTCAACGGTGGCGCCACCGATTCGGCCAAGGCTGTTACCGCCGCCATCGCCGTCGCCGTCCCGCTGTCGGTCGCTGGTC
The DNA here is from genome assembly GCA_902494195.1 of uncultured Collinsella sp. Lineage (GTDB taxonomy): Bacteria > Actinomycetota > Coriobacteriia > Coriobacteriales > Coriobacteriaceae > Collinsella. The sequence goes on from CABUSH010000014.1 coordinate 1,782, forward strand.
TGTTCCTGACCATGATCTGCCGCACCCTGGCTACCGCTATCGCTCACGCCATGGACGGTTGCGCCGAGAAGGGCGACTTCTCCGGCATCGAGCGCTGGCAGTACGCTGCCATCCTCATGCAGGGCCTTCGTATCGCCATCCCGGCAGTACTTCTGTGCATCATCCCGGCCGAGGCTGTTACCAATGCGCTTAACGCTATGCCCGACTGGCTGTCCGGCGGTATGGCTGTCGGCGGCGGCATGGTCGCTTCCGTCGGTTACGCCATGGTCATCAACATGATGGCCACCAAGGAGACCTGGCCGTTCTTCATCCTCGGCTTTGTCCTTGCTGCCATCCCTCAGCTCACGCTGATCGCCCTTGGCCTCATCGGCATCTCCCTTGCCCTCATCTACCTTGGCCTTAAGGATCTGGCCAAGCAGGGTGGCGGCATGGGCGGCGGCTCCGGTGACCCGCTCGGCGACATTCTGAACGATTACGAGTAGGAGGGGAGTGATACATATGGCAGAGAACAAGATTCAGCTCACCAAGGCTGACCGCAAGAAGGTTTGCTTCCGTCATCAGTTCCTTCAGGGCTCGTGGAACTACGAGCGTATGCAGAACGGCGGCTGGTGCTTCGCAATGATCCCTGCGATCAAGAAGCTCTACACCAGCAAGGATGACCAGATTGCCGCTCTTAAGCGCCACCTGGAGTTCTATAACACCCATCCCTATGTTTCCGCCCCCGTCATTGGCGTTACCCTCGCTCTCGAGGAGGAGCGCGCCAACGGTGCTCCGATTGACGACGTCGCCATTCAGGGCGTCAAGGTCGGTATGATGGGCCCGCTCGCCGGCGTCGGCGACCCCGCCTTCTGGTTCACCCTTCGCCCGATCCTGGGCGCTCTGGGCGCTTCCCTGGCCCTGTCCGGCAGCATCGCCGGTCCGTTGCTGTTCTTCTTCGCGTGGAACATCATCCGTTACGCCTTCCTGTGGTACACGCAGGAGTTTGGCTACAAGGTCGGCTCCTCCATCGCCAAGGACCTCTCCGGTGGTCTGATGGGCAAGGTCACCGAGGGTGCTTCCATCCTGGGTATGTTTATCATCGGTGCCCTGGTCGAGCGCTGGGTGTCCATCTCCTTCACCCCGGTCGTCTCCAAGGTCACGCAGTCCGCTGGCGCCTTTATCGACTGGGCTAACCTGCCCTCCGGTGCTGAGGGCGTCAAGGAAGCGCTGACGATGTACAACTCCGTCGGTGCTACCGCCCTTGATCCGGTTAAGGTCACCACACTTCAGGCTAACCTCGATCAGCTCATCCCCGGCCTTGCCGCCGTGTGCCTGACCCTGCTGGTCTGCAAGCTCCTCAAGAAGAAGGTCAGCCCGATCGTCATCATCCTGGCTCTCTTCGCCATCGGCATCATCGGTCGCGTCTGCGGCTTCATGTAAGCACGCTTCGGCTTAAGACCGAGAATTGCTAGGCAAGGGCTTTTGAGCCATTGAAACGGACCGCACCCGGTGGGTACACTGGATGCGGTCCGATTGTTTTATTTGGAGGGCGAGGCGCGCATGGCGCAATCTCAGAACAGCACGGTCGATCTGGCAACGCCGGCAACCTGCCTGATGGGGCTTACCAGCCACGGTAACGTGATGGTGGGCAATAAGGCGTTCGAGTATTACAACGAGCGCAATCCCGAGGATTATATTCAAATCCCGTGGGACGAGGTCGATTATATTGCCGCCGAGGTTTTACGCGGCACCAAGAAGATCACGCGTTTTGCCATCTTCACCAAGGACAACGGTCACTTTACGTTTTCGACGCGCGACGACAAAGAGACGCTTCGTGCTGTCCGCAAGTACGTCGACGAGGATAAGCTCGTGCGTTCGCCCGACTTTATCGATGTGACGGCCAAGGGCGCCAAGAGCATCCCTGCTGCCATCAAAAGCCTCTTTCACAAAGGCGACTAGTCGTCTGCGATAGATGGCGGAAAATGCATCCCGGAATTCGTTCTCATTCCGGGATGCATTTTCCTTTTGAGCGCCAGTTGGGAAAGCTTGTCCCATTTTTTAGCCGAATACCGGGATGGAATTTCCCTTACATGTGGTTAGAGGAAACCCCATCCCATTATTTTGCGTTATTCTGGGTTATAATTTTCCGTTATTGAGAAGGCTCTACGGCGATAATTCGCTGCAGAGCCTTCTTGATGAGTGGCCATGCGCTACATGGCCAAGGGGCAAATCTGCTACACTAGTACAACATGCCTCCGTAGCTCAGGGGATAGAGCACCGCTCTCCTAAAGCGGGTGTCGACGGTTCGAATCCGCCCGGGGGCACCAGGGAATATGACGGCGTCGCGGGAGCGGCGCCGTTTCTGGTTTGCGGGGGCCGCCGGCGGATTCGGGCCGTCGACACCCGCGTCACCAATTGCGTCTAGAGCCCTCCGGTAGAGTGTCCAAGCCCTAAAGCCCAGTTGATGCTACGGGGTTTAGAGGCGGACTGAAGCAAGGGGAAGACATGTCCGCTCGGGGTGATAGACTAACGCTGTGGTAAATACAGGACAGTTTGACCGTTTTTCAACCAAGATAGGCGTCCCATGCAACTAAATGCAGCTGATATAGCGCAAAAGAGAATTGACCTCGGCCTCACCCAAAAGGAGTTCGCCGCCGCCCTTGGTATGGGCTCGTCTGGCGAACGCACCGTTCGGCGCTGGGAGTCTGGGGATACTAGTCCAACGGCGGCTGAATGCGCCTTTATCGCATCGCTCGATGCGGGGGCTCCATTTGACCAAGGGGAGCGCAGCGACGCGCCTTTTACCTTCTGCGATCTCTTCGCGGGCATCGGCGGTATACGAATGCCGTTCCAGGAGCTTGGCGGTAGGTGCGTCTTCTCTTGCGAGTGGGATAAGTTCGCCCAGAAAACCTACCGGATGAACTATGGAGAGACCCCGGCGGGCGACATCCGTCAGGTCGCATCAAACGATATACCGGACTTCGATGTCCTGCTCGCAGGCTTTCCTTGTCAGCCATTCTCCCTTGCAGGCGTTTCGAAGAAGCAATCTTTGGGGAGACCCACCGGCTTTGAGGATAAAACGCAGGGAACCCTCTTTTTCGAGGTCGCTCGCATCATACGCGACAAGCGCCCGAAGGCCTTCTTGCTTGAGAACGTTAAGAACCTTACGAGTCACGACGGCGGGAAGACCTTCAAGGTCATACGACAGACGCTTGAGGAGGACCTTGGATACCATATTTTCTGGAAAGTGCTTGATTCAAAAAACTGGACGTGCCAGCACAGGGAGCGCATCTACATCGTGGGGTTCAGGGAGGAAGTTCCCTTCTCGTGGGATGACCTTGAGGTGCCGGGACCGGGACATACGCTAGGGGAAATCCTCGAAGAGCAACCAAACGAACGCTACACCATTTCGGATAAGCTATGGGCCTATCTGCGCGCCTATCGCGAAAAGCATGAGGCGGCGGGCCACGGCTTTGGATACTCGATGGTCGGCCCAGAGGACACGACAAGGACGCTTTCCGCCCGGTACCACAAGGATGGCAGCGAGATTCTGGTCGGGCAGGAAGGAAAAAACCCTCGTAAACTCACTCCCCGCGAATGCGCGCGCCTGCAAGGATTTCCCGATGAGTTCATCATCCCGGTGTCGGATACTCAGGCATACAGGCAGTTCGGCAACTCCGTGACCGTGCCGGTCGTGCGCTCGGTCGCGAAGTTGATGATGGAGGTGTTCTAGGATGGACTATGGAGTACTTGGCGCGTATTTTGACGGTGCTGTCGCGAAAACCCTCGCGGGCGTTGACATCATGGGGGCCAATAAAAGCCACCAGCACGAATTCAACGGCGTGGGGCCTTTGCGCGCGCTTTTCGGAGACGATGACATAAAGGGGATGCGAACTACCTTCGCATATCTCGATGATGGTGCAGACCCTATATTCGACCATGGTTATACCACTTGGTACGACGCCCGCAGGAAGCATCCAACTAGAACTGAGTATAGGCTCTACTACAACGATAATGCTGCCATGGGCATGGCCCGTCCGGGCGACCTCATGGTTTTGGCCCTACACGAAGCCAAGGAGGTCGTAATCCTATTTGCCCGAGCGGGGAGTACGGCGGAATCTCAAGTTCGCTGGCTCTTCGCGCTCGACGGGGTTGGCGAGAAGGGTTTTACGCCCTCTGCTCGGGAGGATACGCGCATCACGTCGATCGCCGCAAGGATTTTGGAGTCCATCGGCATCGAAGTTAGCATGCCGATCGCAGCGGAGAACTTCCTCGACGGTATGATCGAGAAATTCGGCGAGTCCTTCCCCAAAGGGGCAGACTTCTCAGCCTACTCAGCTTCCACCCTTGGAAAGCTCGATTGGACGGGCGACCCGGATGGCTGCTTGGTCGCTTGTTACGAACGCGAAGAGATGCTGTTCCGCGTCTTTGAGCGGCATCTCTTGGAGCGCGACCTCGCGCCATACCTTGGCTCGGCGCTTGATGTTGATGGCGTGCTGCGCACCACTATGTCGGCCTTCCAGCGCCGCAAGTCCCGTGCGGGGACGGCGTTCGAGAATCAACTCTCGATGCTATTCGATGCTAGGGGCATACGCTACTCGGCGCAGAAATACACCGAGGGCAAATCAAAGCCGGATTTCATCTTTCCCTCTATTGACGATTACCACGACCCCAAGTTCCCTGTCGCTCGACTGACGATGCTCGGTGCCAAGACAACCATCAAGGAGCGTTGGCGTCAGGTGCTTGATGAGGCTGACAGAATCGAGGACAAGCATCTTGTAACACTTGAGCCCGCCGTAAGTGAGGATTACACACGAGCTATGGCTAAGGACAGGCTCAGCCTCGTTGTGCCCTCATCGCTGTTCGAAACCTACACGCCCGCGCAAAGGGAATGGCTCATGAGCGTCAACGACTTCTGCAGGCTGGTAGAAGCCCGACAGCACGAGTAGAACCACGAGACGTTTTTTAGAAATGAGGCCGGAGACCAGTTGAGTCTCCGGTCTTCTTTTTTCACTCGCAACAGATTCGTCGATCACGAGGTGGGATTTGTATTTGGACTGCGCAAACTCTTGGGCAAGGGTGCTTTTTCCAACGCGGCGGGCCCCCTCGAGCATGATGGCTCGGGATCCATTGCTCGCTTTCCAATCGAGGAGTTTATTGTAGGCCGTACGTCTGAATACTGACATGATTGCCCAATCTAGCTGCTGTATACACGAAATGGGAAGTGTGGTTACCTGATTCAATACACGAAATGGGAAGTATATACAGGCCCTTTTCTACACGAAATGGGAAGTGCGGGTACCGCTGGAGCTTGTTGGGATAGATGGAGCGCATGTGTTGCGTCGCTCAGGTATGCTCATATGTGCCTAGAGTTTCACATGCCGAGAAAGGTTGATGGCTGCCATATCCACATACCAAAACACGGAGCGCTCAGCGCCGTCGACACCCGCGTCACCAATTTCCCCGCGGGGGGGGAGTTTTCGAATCCGCCCGGGGGCACCAGGGAATATGACGGCGTCGCGTGAGCGGCGCCGTTTTTGGTTAGTGGGGGCCGACGGCAGATTCGGGCCGTCGACGCTCGCGTCACCAATCGCGTCATTCGAATCGGCGCTGGGAATTCAGTGCTTTTCCTCATGCAAGTATCTTCCATCTTGCGTCGCCGTCAGCCGTGAGCGGTCGATTTTTACCGATAAACGGCAAATTAATTCAGAAAAAATCAGGTAACTTCAAGAATGGTCAAACTTGATTAACAGCAAAACCACAAGGTAGATGGCTTTATACGGTGAAAAACTCTGACACAATGAGAAAAAGAGTGAAAAATACTGATTGAAAATGAACTTATGTGGCAGTAATCTACATGTCACAGGGTAAGCCCCGGCGCGCAGGCGGCGGCCCTTATCGAATTACGGATATAGATCAGGTGCTCGAACGGGCAGAAACGATCAAGGACGAAGGTAAAGGACGTAGAAGCATGAAGCTTGCAACTCGTATCAACTCCTATTTTCGCGATGGCGACAAGAATCTTGATCGCGTGTTCGCGGAGTTCCAGAGCGTGGGCCTCACGCACGTCGACCTCAACTACCCCGAGCACTGCACAGGTGTCACGGCTGAGGACATGGCCGCCAAGCTCGCAGCTCACGACCTGCAGCTGAACGGCTGCGCGCTGCGCTTCCGCAACGCCTTCCTCAACGGTGACCTGGGCAATGCCGATGATGCCCTTGCCGCGGAAGCCCTTGAGCTCTGCTACGAGGCGTGCGACTACTGCCGCACTGCCGGTGGCAACACGGTGACCATCTGGCTCGGCCACGACGGCTTTGACTACAGCTTCCAGATCGCCTACGCTCGCGTCTTCGACCAGCTCGTAGCCGCATTCCAGAAGGTTTGCGACTACGCGCCCGACCTCAAGATCTCGATTGAGTACAAACCCTACGAGGAGCGCGCGTACGCGTTCATCGACTCCATGGGTATGACCGGCATGATTCTCAACGCTGCAGACCGCCCGAACCTGGGCGTCACGCTGGATTACTGCCACATGCTCATGAAGCACGAGAACCCTGCCATGGCCGCCGACCTGTTCGGCCGCGAGGGCAAGCTCTACGGCATTCACCTAAACGACGGCAACGGTCGCTTCGACGATGGCCTTATGATTGGTACGTCCACGCCGGTGAAGACCCTCGAGTTCCTCTACTACGTGAAGAAGCACGGTTACGACAGCGCAATCTACTTCGACACGTTCCCGGTCATCGAGCCCGCTGCCGGCGAGGCTGCACAGAACGACCAGATGATCCATCTGCTCAACGACGCCATCGAGGCCGTAAGCATGGAGAAGATCCAATCCGTTATCGATGCAAACGACGCGATTAAGGCAGCCGAGCTTGTCCGCGAGCTCTTCTGCGCAATGGGGAGGTAACCAATGAAACGCGACTGGAACGCGATGGCTCAGGGGATTCTGGACGCCGTCGGTGGTCCCGAGAACATCTCGGGCATGACGCACTGCGCGACGCGCCTGCGCCTCAATCTCAAAGACGACGCGGCTTGCGACGACGCTGCGGTCAAGGAAGTCGAAGGCGTTGTGAACACGCTGAACAAGGCCGGTCAGTACCAGGTCCTCATCGGCACTGAGGTCCCGAAGCTGTACGAGAAGTTTGAGCCGCTGGTCAAGGGTTCGGGCGTGGAAATCTCCGCTGCTACCAAGGACGAGGGCGAGAGCATCGTCAGCCAGGTCTTCTCCGCGATCTCCGGCATCTTTGCCCCGCTGCTGCCCGCCATGGCCGGCTCCGGTATCCTGCGTGGCTTCGTTATCCTGGCCGCCCAGCTCGGCATCATCGCTGAGGGCACGGGTACCTACACCATCCTGTACACCCTGGCCATGAGCGTGTTCTACTTCCTGCCCGTGCTGCTCGGCTTCTCCGCCGGCAAGCGCTTCGGCGCGAGCCCGTACCTGTCGGCGCTGCTCGGCGCGTGCCTGCTCTACCCGGACTTCATCGCCCTCATGGGCGACGCGGGCAACGGCGCCATGACGGACTTCTTCGGCATCCCCGTGGTTCTCATGAACTACAACTCCACGGTTATCCCTGCCATCTTGTCTGTCTGGGTCTACTCGTACCTGTACAAGTGGCTCGATGAGCACGTTTCCGAGATGCTCAAGCTCGTCGTGCTGCCCGCCATCTCCCTGATCGTTATGGTTCCGCTCACCATGCTCGTCATCGGTCCCCTGGGCGTCTACGCTGGTGAGGCCATCGCCTTCGTGGTCAACTGGCTGATCGAGCGCAGCTCCGTGTTCGCCGGCGTGCTGGTTGGCGGCGGCTGGTCCGTGCTGGTGTCCATGGGCATCCACTGGGCCGTGAACCCCATCATGATCAACAACATCGCTCAGAACGGCTTCGACTACATCTGCCCCTTCACCTTCGCCTGCAACTTCGCCGTTATCGGCTGCGCCTTCGGCGTGTTCCTCAAGGCCCGCGACCAGAAGCTCAAGAGCTTCGCGATGACCGGTGTCGTATCGATCGCCCTGTCCGCCATCATCGAGCCCACGCTGTTCGGTATGCTCGTGAAGAACAAGAAGGTCTGGCTTGCGCAGATCATCGGCGGTGCCGTCGGCGGCGCGTTCCTCGGTATCATGAAGGTCGTCACCACTGCGTTCACCTTCGGTTCCGTCACTACGTTCCCGGCTTTCGTGAGTTCCGACCCCATGAACTTCGCTTGGGCTATGGTCGGCATGCTCATTTCCGCCGTCGTGGCCGGTGTTCTTGCCTTCGCCTTCACCGGCAAGGAGGATCAGCTCGCCTAAGAGCCCCGGATGCGCCGCCTCTCCTAGGGTCGTTCTCTTCGCTTGAAGAGCGTCGCGCTTACGCGAGGTGTGTCAACCTCGTTCAAATTGTGAACGAGAGGGTAGGTCAATCGATTAAGCGGTCGTCATCGCAACAGGTGGCGGCCGCTATTCTGCTTGTGCGTTACACTTTTCGAAAAGAAATGAACGAGCGTGAAGCAGAGTGGTTTGGAGAGGTTCCCAATATGATTCCGTATGAGCGCCAGGAGCGAATTGTAGAGTGCCTGCAGAAGTCGGGCCTCGCGAGGATTTCCGAGCTGCAGGAGGAGCTGCCGGGCGTCTCTATTTCGACGCTACGTCGCGACCTCAAGGAGCTGGAGGCGCTTGGCAAGGTTGAGCATCTTTCGGGCGGCGCGGTGAGGCTCCTCTCGGCTGTCCACGAGGTGAGTATCTCGACGCGTTCGGGCCTACACGGGAGTGAGAAGGAACAGATTGCCCAAGTCGCCTTGCGTTTTGTTGAGGACGGGGACACGCTCTACTTGGACTCGGGTTCCACCTGCACGGCGCTGCTGCGTCTGCTGCTCGACCGCGACGTGACAATTTACACGACGGATGCCTCGGCGTGCCTGATTAAGAGCGAGACGCGCGCCCAGCTCATCGTGGTGGGTGGCGAGTTCAACTATGTGAACTCCTCGTTCTGCGGTTCTATGACCGAATCGATCCTGCGCGATCTGTACTTCGATAAGGCGTTTATCGGGACCAACGCGATTGACGAGGACCGCGGCGTCATGACGCCCTCCTACGTTGAGGCGGCGAAGAAGCGCATCGTGCGCGAGAATTCGAATAAGGCGTACGTGCTGTGCGACAGCTCGAAGTTCCATCAGTTCTCGAATGTTCGCGCGTTTGGGTTCGATGGTGTGTCGATTATCGCGGAGTCCTATGACGAGAAGATCGCCCAGTGCGCGCGCCTGATCACGCCTGGAGCGTAGGGGGTCCGGGCTCAGGTCTGCGGATTGCGGCCCCTGGCTGCTGCTGTCCGCGTAGCGGGATTTCTTCCTAGGGAATACGACAGCGTTTCGTGGTGCGGGCTCCTGCATGATACCAGCTAGATAGGCAAATATGGCAACGTTGTGAATCTGGAAAAGCCTGCAGGTTAACAACGTGGTTAAACGATTAATCAGCCAGACTGTAGATAAAGGTTAAACGATTAATTACCACCGAGTAGATAATCACCGAGCAGATAAGGAGTTCACTATGCTGCTCTGCCCCAGTCTCATGTGCGCCGACTACGGCAATCTGCGTGCGACCGTCGAGGATCTCGACGCCGCCGGCATCGACATCTTCCATTGCGACGTGATGGACGGCAGTTTCGTTCCCAATTTCGCCATGGGTCTCGAAGACATCAAGGCCGTGCGAGCTGCCACCAACAAGCTCGTCGACGTGCACCTTATGGTCGAGAATCCTGCCAGCAAGGTTGAACTTTTCGCCTCCGCCGGCGCGGACATCATCTATATCCATCCGGAGTCCGAGCGTTACGTGGTCAAGACACTCGCCGCGATTAAGTCCCTCGGCAAGAGCGCCGGTATCGCCGTGAACCCCGACACCTCTATCTCCGAGATCGAGGAGATGTTGAACCTCTGCGATTACGTGATGGTCATGACGGTGAATCCGGGTTTTGCCGGTCAGAGCTTTATCGAGTTCACGAACGACAAGGTGCGTCGCCTTGCCGCGCTGAAGGAGCGCTTTGGCTTCAAGCTCATGATCGACGGCGCCTGCTCGCCCGAGCGCGTGCGCGACCTGTCCGCCATTGGCGCGGACGGATTTATCTTGGGCACCAGTGCGCTGTTTGGCAAGGACGCTGGTTACGAGGAGTGTCTGCGCCGTTTGCGCGCCGGCGAGGTGTATTAGAAGCGGAACGGCGAATTAGGACGGATTGAGCGCGCGGCATGCGCGAATGGTTCTTATGGAAAGGGGTCTCTTTTGAAGATCGGTATTGGAAACGACCACGTCGCAGTCGAGTACAAGGAAGCCATCACGGCGTATATCCAGGAGAAGTACGGCTACGAAGTCGTGAACTTCGGTACGGACAGCACCGAGCGCTTTGACTATCCCATCGCGGGTGAGGCCGTGGCGGACGCTGTCATGTCCGGCGAGGTTGATCGCGGTATCGTTATCTGCGGTACGGGTGTGGGCATCTCGCTTGCCGCCAACAAGGTGCGCGGTATCCGTTGCTGCACCTGCTCTGAGCCGTATTCCGCTCGCCTGTCGCGCGAGCACAACAACACCAACATGCTCGCATTTGGTGCTCGTGTGGTAGGCATCGAGCTGGCCAAAATGATTGTCGACGCCTGGCTCACCGGCGAGTTCGAGGGCGGCCGTCACCAGCGACGCATCGATATGATTCGCCAGATCGAGGCTCGTCAGCTCGTACGTGCGGAGGAAGCACGCGGCTGGTAGCGGAAAAGCCCGTCACCCGTGTGGTGAACTGCACCCCAAAACTTGGACGGCTTAAATAAGAACTACGCCACAAGGGACTGTCTCCGGAACTCCTCCGGGGTCAGTCCCTTCAGTTTAACCTGGCGCCTCCTCGTGTTCCAATGGACCACGAAGTCGTCGAGGTCCGCCTTGAAGGACTCGAAGTCCGGCCACGTCCTTCCGCGGAAGAACTCGTCCTTGATGTGGCCGAACACCTGCTCCGTCGCGCCGTTGTCGATGCAGTTGCCCTTCCGGGACATGCTCTGCACCACGCCGGCCTCCTCCAACCGCCTGCACCAACCGGCCTGCTGGTACTGCCAGCCCATGTCCGAGTGCAGGACCGGCCTGGAGCCCTTGGGCTTCCTGGACACGAGCTGGTCGAGCAGCTCGTGCTGCTGAGCCATGTTGGGGTGCAGCGACGTGGACCAGGCGACGATCTCCTTGCTGCCGAAGTCGTAGACCGGCGCGAAGTAGGCCTTGCCCCAGGGCTGCTTGAACTCGGTGACGTCGGTGCCCATCTTCTCCCACGGCCCGTCGGCGGCGAAGTCCCTGCCGATGACGTTCTCGAAGGTCTTTCCGACCTTGCCCCTGTACGAGTTGTACCTGTGGTAGTCGGTCTCGCGGCGGATCCCGCAGCTGATGCCCATCTCGCGCATCATCTTCAGCACGGTCTTGCAGGCTATGCGCACGCCCCGCTCGGCGCGCAGGCACATGGCGATCTGCCTGTGGCCGCACCCGTTGGCGGTGCGCGAGAATATCTCGGCGGCGGCCTCCCAGAGCTCGGGCCTGGTGGGGGCCTTCGGGTGCGACAGCGCGTAGTAGTAGCTCGACCTCGCCAGGCCGGCGCACTCCAGCAGGCTCCCCAGCCCGTGCCCCTCTTCGCGAAGGACCCTCACGGCCTCGACCTTCGCCCTGGTCAGAGCCCGTCCCTCTCGACCAGGGCACGCAATTTTTTTAGGTAGGCCACCTCGGTCTCGAGCCTTCGGCAGCGCTCCTCGAGCTCCTGCCCGCGGGTGCGCGGCCTCGCCTTGGAACCGCTCGGCCGGCCCTTGGGCCTCGGGCGCAGGGCCTCCGCGCCGCCCTCGCGGTAGAGCGCGCACCATCTCTTGAGCGGCGACATCGACATTATGCCGAACGCCGCCATCGCCTCGGCCTTCGTCATGCCGCCGTCGACCACGGCGGAGGCTGCGGCGACCTTCTGCTCGTATGTGTACCTGGCCTGCTTGCCGTCCATGGATAGCAGCACCTCGCTTCCGAACGACCGGTATACGCAGAGCCATTGTCTCACGGTTCCGCGCGGGACCGACAGCGCCTTCGCCGCAGACTTGTAGCCGTGGCCTCGCTCGAAGAGCCCGATCGCCGCCTTCCTGGCCTCGATGTCGTGCTTCACCCTCAAGTCGACACGCATAAAAAGCCTCCCATTTCTCATGTCCAAGAAATGGGAGGCAGTTCAGTGGTGGCGGGCTTTTTGCATGTCGCGCGTGGGATAGAGCACATGCGAGAGAAAAACGCGGCTATTCGCTGCCCGCTGTCTAGCTGCTCGCGCGTTGCACGAGCTTAACGGGGACAAGCGTCTCCATCTCGGGCTCTTCGCCGCGCAGCAGGGCGAGCAGGGCCTGACATCCCTCGTGCGCGAGGCGCTCGGGGAAGCGGCGGATGGTGCTGATTTGCGGCGTCGGAAGCTGCGCGTAAACGGAATCGTCGAAGCCGATGAGACGGACGTCTTCGGGTACGCGCTTGCCGGCGGCAACGAGCGCACGCAGCGCGCCCACGGCTGCGTGGTCGCTATGGGCGAAGACGCCGTCGACGGGGTAGCCCGTGGAGAGGAAGTCGGTCACGAGCTCTTCCGACTCGATGATGCTCGGCTGCTTACCCGAGACAAACAGCTGGTAGTCGCGGCGTAGCGGCATTCCGTGCGCGGCGAGCGCCCGCTCGTAGCCCATCTGGCGCTCGTTGCCGGGGTAGTTGGCGGTAAAACTCGAGATGCTCAGGATGTCCTTGCAGCCGCGCTCGATGAGGTGCTCGGTCGCCATGTAGCCACCGCCGATGTTGTCGGAGCCCACGTGTGGGAAACCGAGGTCGTTTTCGGGCGCACGGTCGATGCAGACCACGGGGATTCCGTGGGGGACGAACTCGCCGTCGAGCCTGCGCAGGCCGGAGATACAGATGATACCGTCGGCCTGCTTGCTTGCCAGCGTGCGGAAGTAGTCACGCTCGCGGGCGGGGTCATTGGCGCTGTTGCAAACAAAGACCGAGTAGTCCTCGGTTGCCAGCTCGCGCTCCACATGCAGGGCGATCTTGGAAAAGAAGTCGTTGGAGATGTCCGGCACGATCATGCCGATGGTCCGGGACTGGGCCATACGGAGGCTCTTCGCCGCCATGTTCGTGACGTAGCCGTATTCCTTTAGGGCGGCTTCCACGCGTTTGCGGGTGTCTTCGGAAAAACGGCCGCTGCCGTTGATGACGTGGGAGACCGTGGCGACGGATACGCCGGCCGCGACGGCAATCTGGCGCATGGATGGGCGCTTGCCTGGTGTGGGCATGGGGCCTCCTGCTGCTTTCGGGTGGTTAACAGATTAACCGAGATTGTAGCGCATGCGCGATGCCGTAATGGGTCGCTTCGAAGTCGTTTTGTCGCGCTCGGTCTGCACCTTGGATAAGAAGGAGTTCGTCGAGCACTCCGATCCGGAGCGCACGCGCGCCAACATCCCGCTGTTCCAGCAGGGCATCATGATACAGCAGCTCAACTCCGAGAAGCTCGTGGTCGAGACCATGGTGAAGTTCTGCGGCTAGTAATTACTGCATTACATATTCTGTTGTCACCTGGGAGGCTTGTTTTTGCGGGCCTCTTTGTGTTGCTATGGAGCCCTGGCCTGTCGATAAACAAAGCGCCCGCTTGCCGGGGAGCAAGCGGGCGCTTCTGAGCGAATATGTTTGCGGCGAGAGCCGTAATGAGCGGTGAGGTGGCGACTAGTTGGTCGTACCGGAATCGTCGCCCGTGCCCGTGCCCGTGCCCGAGCCCGAGCCAGAAAGTGCGACCGTCAGCGTAATCGTGCTGTCGGTGGACTGCTTGCCGGTGGGGGAGACGCCCGTAACGGTGGCATCCTCGTTACCGCTTACGGGATTGCCGTTCTGGTCACAGAAGCCGATGTTATAGAAACCGGCGTTGTTGAGCGCGGTGACGGCGGCGGAGATGCTCTTGCCGTACAGGTTGCCCGGAACACTGGCCTTGCCGGACTTCTTGGCAATGACGACGGTAATCGTGGCGCCGGGCTTCTGCTTGCCGCTGGGGTTCCAGCTGATCACGGTGCCCTCGGTAACCGAGTCGTTCTCCTGGTAGCTCACGTCGACGCCAAAGCCTGCCATATCGAGGGCGTTGCGCGCCTGGGCCTCGGTCATGTCGGTCAGGTCGGGGACGGACGTGGTATCCGGGCCGCCCGAGACCTTGTACGAGATGGTCGTGCCTTTCTCGACTTCCTTACCGGCTCCGGTGCCCTGCTCAAAGACCTGGCCCTCATCGGCCTCATTGGCCTCCTCGGAGGCGTTGCCCTTCAGGCCAACGCTTGCCAGCGCGGCCTCGGCCTGGTCTTTGGTCAGGCCGACAAGCTGGGGAACCTCAACCTTCTCGGAGGGCTTGGGGCCCTTGGAGATTACCAGGTTCACCTTGGTTCCCTTGGCCTTCTTGGTGTTGCCGTTGGGCGTCTGCTCGGCGACCTTGCCCTCGTCGACATCGTCGTTGTAGCTTTGGTCGATGGTGCCGACCTCGAGGCCGGCTTCCTTGATCAGCTCGACGGCAGTCTGCTGGTCCTTGCCCAGCACATCGGGCACGGTGACCTGCTCGCCGCCAAAGAGTCCTGTGGCAAAGGCCACCACGATGCCGATGACGGCAACGGCTGCCACCACGGCGGCGATGATCTTGTTCTTGTTGGATTTGGGCTTTTCGACCTCGTAGGAGCCGGTGGAGCCCGAAACCGAGCTACGGGCGGTATTTTGGCCGCTCACGCCCGAGACGGGACGCACCATGGCGCGCGTCTGATCGGAAAGCTCGCGAGTCTTGGTGGCGCCCAGCTCACCGGGGGCACCGATGATGCGCGTGGGCTCCGAGACGTTGACGGCACGGCCCGACAGGTAGCTGTTGAGCACCTGACGCAGCTCGTCGGCGGTCTGGAAGCGGTTTGCCGGGTCTTTCTCCATGCACTTGAGGATGATGCGCTCAAGGTCGGCGTCGACACCGGAGTTGATCTGGCTCGGCGGAATAGGCAGCTCGTTGACCTGCTTGAGTGCGACCGAGATAGCGTCGTCACCGTCAAAGGGAACGCGGCCGGTGGCGCACTCGTACATCACGACGCCCAGCGAGTAGATATCCGAGGTGGGGCCGAGGTCCTGACCGCGGGTCTGCTCGGGGCTGACGTAGTGAGCGGTTCCCAGCACGTTGTTGTCTTGCGTGAGGTGGCTGTTCTTGGCGCGCGCGATGCCAAAGTCCATCACCTTGATGTTGCCGTCGGGCAGCACCATGATGTTCTGCGGCTTAATGTCGCGGTGGATGATCTCGTGCTTGTGGGCGACCGAAAGCGCGGAGCTAATCTGCGAGCCGATCTGGGCGACCTTCTTGGGGTCGAGGGCGCCGTGGCTCTTGATGCCGCTCTTAAGGTCGGTGCCGCGCAGGTACTCCATGACGATGTAATAGGTGTCGCCGTCCTTGCCCCAATCGTAGACGCCCACGATATAGGGGGAGGAGAGACCGGCTGCTGCCTGGGCCTCCTGCTTAAAGCGTGCGGCGAAGGTTGCGTCGCCAGCATACTGCGGCAGCATAATCTTGACGGCTACCGTGCGGTCGAGGACCTGGTCCTGTGCACGGTAGACGGTCGCCATGCCGCCTGTCCCCACCTTATCCTTGAGGAGGTATCTTCCCCCGAGGACCCTCTGTTCCATTCCTGCTCCTAACATAACTATTCGCTCAACGATGTGTGTAGTACCTACGATGTGGCCGCTGGGGCCGTGTGGCGCGTTGCCGCTAACTCTTCGGCCGCGGCGCGCCTCGGGTGTCCGATTCGATCATGGGCATCACGCTCCCTGTGCGGCAAGCGCCGCGGTCAGGACGATGCCGGCGATCTTGGCGGCCTTGACGTCATGCTTGTCGTAATCCTCTAAGGCCACCGAGATGGCGACTGTGGGTGAATCGTAAGGTGCAAAGCCAACGAACATCGAATTGACGTTGGTGCCGCCAATCTCGGCCGAGCCGGTCTTGCCGGCGACCTTGACGCCGGGGATCTGGGCATCGGTGCCGGTGCCGGACTGGACGACGGCAAGCATGGCCTGCTTGACCTGGTCGGCCGTGGCGGAGCTGACGGCCTGACCAAGCGAGCGGGACTGCGTGGTCTTGACCACGGTTCCGTCCGGGGCGAGTACCTGGGCTACAAAGTACGGGTCCATGACCACGCCGCTGTTAGCGATGGCGGCGGCAATCACGGCGTTCTGCATGACGGTGGTCTGCGGGCCGGGCGTGTGGTCCATGCCGACAGGCTGGCCGGCGCCGGCCCAGGCGGTCTCCCACTCGGTCATGAGCGACGGGTCGGCCATGATGGAGGCCGCGGAGGTCAGGTCCTGGCCGAGCTTTTGGCCGTAGCCAAAGGCGTTGGCAAACTGCACGAGCGTGTTTGCGCCAACTTCGTTTGCCACCTGGCCAAAGACGACGTTGGAGGACACGGCAAAGGCCTGCTGCAGGCTGATGGTGCCGTAGCTCTCGTTGGCATAGTTGGTGACCGGTGCGTTGCCGATGTCCATGGAGCCGGGCGCCTGGTAGGTGCTGGTAAGGCTGGCGGTACCGGTCTCGAGTGCCGCGGAAAGCGTAACGACCTTAAACGTTGAGCCCGGCGTGTACAGCGCGTCCATGGCGCGATTGTACATGGAGCCGTCCTCGCCGCCGCCCGTCTGCAGCAGGGCATCGATGTTGGTGTTGTCGTAGGTGGGCGAGCTGGCACATGCGAGCACCGCGCCGGTACGCGGGTCGATGACCACTACAGCGCCCTTAAAGCCCTTGAGCGCCTGCTCAGCAGCCGTCTGGATGCGCGAGTCGATGGTGAGCTTGGCGGTGTTGCCCGGCTGGGTCTGGCCCGCGAGCGACGCGATGGCGTTGTTCCAGCTGGAGTAATCCTTAGAGCCGGTGAGCGTGTCGTTCATGACGCTCTCGATGGCGGTGGTGCCATACTGCTGGCTCACGTAGCCAACCACGTGCGCTGCCAGGTTACCGTTGGGGTAGGAGCGTACGTAGGTGCCGTCCTCCTGCTGCAGCGACTCGGCCAGCGTCACGCCGTCGGACGTGATGATGGAGCCGCGCTGGATGTACTTGGAGCGGGCGATGGTGTGGTTGTTGGTCGGCATGTCCTGATAGTCCTTGGCCTTAATGACCTGGACATAGGTGAGGTTGCCGATAAGGATGGCGAACAGCGCCGTAAAGGCGAGCACCGCACGGGTTAGACGGTTGGCGAGCGCAACGCGGCCGAGCACACCGGATTCAGGCGTGTCGAGCAGGCGACGGCGCATGCGCGAGCCGACGGAATGGCTGCCGCTGCCGTAGGAAGACGAGGTGGCAAAGCGCGTGCCCGTCGGGGCGGCGGCAGATGCGACCTGATCATCGGTGATGGCGGCCATGGTGCCGGTGCCGGTAAGCTCGGCCTCGCGTCCGGTCGCCTCGTCACCGGCGCGCAGCAGGAGCGCGACGATGATAAAGCTCGCCAGCAGAGAGGAGCCGCCCTGGCTCATAAAGGGTAGGGTGACGCCGGTCAGCGGGATCAGGCGGGTTACGCCGCCAACGATCAAGAAGGCCTGGAAGCTGATGGCTGCCGTAAGGCCCGTGGCACTAAAGGCGGCGAGGTCGGATTTAGCGCGGGCAGCCGTGGTGAGGCCACGCACGGCAAAGAGCATAAACAGGATGAGCACGGCGCCGCCGCCCAAAAGGCCCATCTCCTCGCCGATAGCCGAGAAGATAAAGTCGGACTCGACGACAGGGATGTTGTTGGCCATGCCGTTGCCGATGCCAACACCGACCAGACCGCCGTCGGCGAGCGAGAAGAGCGACTGGACGATCTGGTAGCCCTGGCCCTGGGCGTCCTTAAACGGATCGACCCAAACCTGGAAACGCACCTGAACGTGAGACAGGAACTTGTAGGCGCCTACGGCTCCGACGGCTAAGAGCGCAAGGCCGATAACGACATATGAAAAGCGCCCCGTGGCAACGTAGAGCATCAGCAAGAAGATGGTGTAGAACAGCACGGCCGAACCCAGGTCGCGTTCGAAGACGACGACGAGCAGGCACACACCCCACACGGCAAACAGCGGCAGCAGCAGTCGCAGGCGAGGGATCTTAAAGCCCAGGATCTTGCGGTTGGAGATGGAGAGCAGCTCGCGGTTCTCGGCCAGGTATCCGGCCAGGAACAGGACGATAAAGACCTTGGCGAACTCGCCGGGCTGGATGGTAAAGCCCGCGATGCGAATCCACAGCTTGGAGCCCGAGATCGTGGTGCCGATAAAGATAGGCAGCATCAGCAGGATGATGCCGATGATGCCAAAGGTGTACTTGTAGCGCATGACCACGTCGAGGTTTTTGACCAGTGCGAGCGTTCCCACCATGAGCGCCACCGAGACAAACAGGATGATGAGCTGCGAGATGGCGAGAGCGGGGGCGAGACGCGTCACGAACGTGATGCCGATGCCCGAAAGTATAAATACGATGGGTAGGATGGCGGGGTCGGCACCGGGCGCCAAGATGCGCACGGCAATGTGGGCCGCGGCAAAGGCGGCAAAGAGGCCGATCGGTACGGCGAGCGTCTCAAAGGAGATGGCGGCGCCCGCGGTGAGGACGTACATCGCATACAGCAGGATGACGGGGAACGCCGAGGCGATGAGCAAGAGCAGCTCGGTGTTGCGGCGACTCATAAGCGGCACTCCCTTTCTAATTCTTATCGGAGGCTTCGGCCTCGGCGGACTGTTCGGCGGTTTTCTCGGAATCTGATTCGGAGGTCGATCCCTGATTGGTGTTGTCGCGAATCGTTTGCGCGTCGATCACCTGGCGGGTCTGCTCCTCGTCGATCTGGTGGCGGTACTTGGATATCGTGTCCTGCGCATCGTCGACACTTGTTTGCGGAATACCCGCCTTGAGGCGGTTTTGCGTGTCTTCGGGCAGGTCGGATAGCTTGATGCTGGTTTCGCTTTCGAGCCAGTGGAGCTTGAGTCCGAGCGGCTTGCCGGGCAGGCCGCGCCAGACGGCGACATTGCCCTGGTAGGTACCCAGGTAGTACGAGCCGGTGACACCCGTGTAGGCCCAGATGCCAGCTGCCAGCACAAAGACGAGGGCCAGGATGGCGGCGATAGTAATGTTGCGGCGACGCACACGCTGCGCCTCGCGCATAACGCCATCGTCAACCAGGTCAACGACTACTACGGTCACGTTGTCGTGGCCGCCGGCGGCAAGCGCCGCGTCCACTAGGTTGTCGACGCAGATTTGCGCGGTTGAGGACTGCGTGGCGATGTTCTCGATATCGCTATCGGGAATCATGCTCGAAAGGCCGTCGGAGCACAGGATCAGACGGTCGCCTTCCTCGATATGCAGAGTGAAGTGGTCGGCATACATAGCGGGGTCCGAGCCCAGCGCGCGGGTGATGACCGAACGGTTGGGGTGGACGCGAGCCTCATCTGCCGTGATCTCGCCGGCGTCCACGAGCTCCTCCACGTAGGAGTGGTCGCGGGTCACGCGGATGAGCGTGCCCTCGTGGAGCAGGTAGGCGCGAGAGTCACCCACGTGGGCGATGGCGAGCGTGTCGTTTTCGATATAGGCGCAAGTGGCTGTGCAGCCCATGCCGGGCTTGCCCAGGCCATTCAAGGCAGCCTCGATTACGGCGGCGTTGGCGGCCTCGACGGCTGCCGCCAGGCGTGCGGCGTCGGCAGACTGAGGAGCTGTTTTGGCGATGGTCTCGACAGCGATAGAAGAGGCCACCTCGCCGGCAGCGTGACCACCCATGCCGTCGCATACGCAAAAGAGCGGCGACTGCACCAGGTAGGAATCCTCGTTGTGCGGGCGCACGCAGCCAACGTCAGAGCGGGCGCCCCACATGAGTTGCGTGGTGGTGCCGGCATCATAGGTCGAGTCGGTCTCGATGCGTTCCTCGGTCAGGGGCTCAAAGCTCATGGTCGAGCCGGGGTCTTTGAGCTTGGCCTCAACGGCGGCAACGTCGATCTCGGCAGTGTCACCGGGAGAGACGGTGTCGGTCTCGGCGTTTGATTCGGAATCGCCGGTGTCCGGGGAGTCGGGCTCCTCGGACACGCGGGCGGTCGACTCGTCATCTTGCGGGCTGACGTCTATAGGCTCGGGCGTCGCAAAGTGCGACGGCGCGGGCGTGTTTTGCGACTGGGTGGCGGGCTCGGCCACGGCATCGGACTCGCTTGCGGGCGCAGGCTGCGGGGTCTTGGGTGCAGGGCCGTCCTCGGGGGATGTCCCCGCCTCGGGCGCCGGCGTAGACGCGGGCGCAACCTCGGATGCCGGGGCTATGGGAAACGCCGGCGCGGCGGGCTCGGGTGCCGCAAACACCGCAGCGCTCTCGTTGATTGCCGCGGCGACGGGCTCTGCAAAGTGAGCCGGCGCCGGGGTTGCTTCGGGCGCTGTGGGCTGTTCCGCAGCATGTGCGCCGATGGGCGCCGCTACGGCATCCTCTTCGTCCTCGTTATCGGCGAGATCCGAAATATCATGCGTTACATGCGAAAGAGGCAGGGAGAACACGGTGTCCTCGGGCTCCACGGGTGCGGAGCCCGCCGGAGCGGCGTGGGCCGGCGCAGCTGTGGCGGCGGCCGGTGCCTCGGTCATAGTTGCGGACTTGTTCTCCTCGTCGATCATCGACGGTTCACCTTCATGACCACGTCGCCAATCTGGACTTCGTCGCCCTCGCGCAGCGTTGCGGGCTCAACAAGCTGGCGGCCGTTGACGAGCGTGCCGTTAAGCGAGTTGAGGTCCTCGATGATGAGCGCCGGGCCCTGCAGCGAAAAGCGCGCATGTGAGGCCGAGACGAACGGTTCGTTGATGCAGATGTCCGAAGATGGCGAGCGACCGACGATGACGGGGCCGAGCATGTCTACGTGGATGCCGCGGATACCGCGCGGACCCTTGTCCACATCAATCGTCCAGATAGCCGAGTCGCGGCGCTGCCCGCGCACAAGTCCAACGCCGGTCTTCATGACGGCGAACAGGAAGATATAGAGCAGGGCGACCAGGACGATGCGGCCTGCAAAAAGGACGATATCGATGTTCATAAGCGACTATCCCCTAAATTCAAAGGTGCTCAGGCCAAACGTCAGCAGATCGCCGTTGCGCAGCGGGCAGCGCGTAATGCGGCGGTTGTTGACGAGCGTGCCGTTGGTGGAATTGAGGTCCTCGATCGACCAATCCGAGCCCGTAAAGGTGAGCTGGGCGTGGCGGCGCGACACGTTGGGGTCGCGCAGGGCAATGTCGGAAACCGAGCGCTCGCGACCGATGGTCACCTGTGCGGAGGTGATGCTATGGCTCTCGCCGCTCACGACGTCGACGAGCTGGGCGAGCGGGCGCTGCGGGGCGCGAGTGCTCGCCATGTTGGAGGCGATGCCGGCTGCGGCGCCTAGGCCCACGGCGGCACCGGTCGCGGCGGCTCCGCCCATGCCGGCAAGCGCGTCGCGCGAGACGGTCTGCGGCACCGGGATGGGTGCGGCGGCGGGGTCGGGGACGCTAGGCGCGAAGGGGTCTGCCACGGCAACCGGGTCGGGAGCAGCGGCGCGAGGCGTCGGCTGCTGCTGGGGCATGGCGGCGGGGCGCTGCTGCTGCGGGGCAGCAAACTGCTGCTGACCGGCGCGCGGGGCGCTGGCGGCACGGCTTGCCGCGGAGTTGTTCTGGCCCAGGCCGTTTTGATAGGCGCGCTCTTCTTCGTACAGGCGGCCGAGCGTGGGGGCATCGACGTTCTCGGCAAAGACCGAGAACTTGCCGGCGCGCAGCTGCGGATCGATCATAAAGCGCACGAGGGGCTCGCCGACAAAGACATAGCGGCGCTTTTCGGCCTGCGCCTTCACAAACTCGCGGACCTCGCGCGAAAGCTCGGGGTAGAACGGGGCGAGCATGGGATCGTCGTCGGCGGCGATAAGGATGGTATAGAGTGCCGGCGCCGTGTTGACGCCGTTGATCACCAGAGTCTGATCCTCCATGTCGCGAGCGGCCTGCTTGGCAAGCTTCTTAAAGGAGAACGGGGCACGGGTGGCACCGAAGATGCCGGCCACGTGGTCCTCGAAGATGTTCAGGAAGTTCACGAAAGATCACTCTCCGTATAGGTTCTTTGGTATCCGAGCAAATATAGGCATATCCCAACGATTATAGAGGATAGGGTTCCCGCAACCGCCGCCTTGGCGACGACCGCGGCTGCAAGGCCGGCAATTTCCATATGGTGTGCAAGACAGGACGCCGCTGCGCAGCCTATGCCGGTGACAGCGATGGCGGCGATTGCGGCAAGGTTTGAGCCCTGATCGGCACGCTTGGCATGGGCATTGAGCAGTGCAGATGACGCTGCGGCAGTTGCCGCGACCAGCACAAAGGCAGCCCAAAGGAGCGGGTCTCCCAGCGCTGCGGCAACGTTACCGAGCCCCAGCACGCCTCCGGCTGAAAGCGCGACCGTGGCCAGACGGGCAAAAAGCGCGCCAATGCCCGTTGCCGCGGCGGCGCTTGCCGGGCCGAGCCAAAATGACGCGACGCCGGCGGCGACCCCAGCTGCCAGGAAGGTATTGCCGGTCAGACAGCCAAGCGCGAGTGCACAGGTGAGCGCGGCGCTCGCGGCAGTCTCGGTGCGACCCCAGGCGATCCACCAACCGGACATGGCGGCGGCAAAGATCACCGCGATGGGCAGCATCGACAGGATGCCCTGTGCCTGCATGGTGGCGTTGGCCATGAGCACCAAAAAGCCCACAGCCGAGATGGCCGAGCCAATTTGGGGGGCCAGGCCAGCCGCCGCTCCGATCGCGATGGCCGCAATGACCAGGCCGGGAAGCGCCGCGACCCCGGCCGTTTGCATCAGCAAAAAGCTAAAGGTGCCGCACGTTAGCGCCGAGATAGTGCGCATGGTGTAGTCGCGCGCATGGCTCCAGCGCGTGCCCGCCCAGCCGAGTGCGGGGTCGACCTCGATGGCGTCGTCCTCGTAGTGCGACGGCTCGATATCGTCGAGCTCCTGCTCGTCATCCGAAAGTTCGCCAACCATTTGCTCCAGGCTGCGACGGCCTTCGCGCACGCTGCCCAGACCGGCAAGGAGCTGGTCGCAAAATGCCTCGATGCTGTTGGGGCGGTCCTGCGGCATGGGGGAGAGCGCGCTCATGAGCGCGGCCTCGGCTCCCGGGGGAAAGTGTGGTATCAGCTCGCTGGGATAGGTGGCGCCGCCGATGATGCGGCCGAGCGAGTCGGCGGGCGTTGCCGCCATAAAGGGAGCGCTGCCGCACAGGCCCTCGTAGATCACGCAGGCGAGGGCAAAGACATCGGCGCGCTCGTCGACCGTGCCGGTCTCGATATCGAGCTGCTCGGGCGGCATGTAGCCGATGGTGCCGCCGCGTGAGCCGCCAAAGCCACCGGCGGACGACAGTCGCGCCATGCCAAAGTCGGTGAGCTTTACATTGCCCGAGTGGTCGATGAGCACGTTGGCGGGCTTAATGTCCAGGTGGAGTACGCCATTACTATGGGCGAAGGTGAGTGCCTGGCCCAGGGCATCGGCAATGGCCGCGGCCTCGTCAAAGGTAAGTGAGTGGCCGTCCACGCGGTGCAAAAACTCGGCCAGCGACATGCCATCGACATATTCCATAACCAGGTAGGCATAGGCTGTGTCGTGTGTAAAGTCGATGACCTGCACGATATTGGGATGTTGAAGCATGGCGGCAGTGTGCGCCTCGCGCAGGACATCCATGATGTCGCTGGCGGGCATGCCGGCACCGTTGATAAGGGGGATGCGCTTAATGGCGACGCGGCGGCGCAGGTGCGTGTCGCGGCAGATCTCGATGGAGCCAAAACCGCCGGTCGCAAGTGTCTCGAGCGGCTGGTACCGCTTGAGCAGCTCGCGAGAGCTGGTGCCCTCCAAGGGAACGTCCGGCGAGAACCGGGCGGTATGTTGCGAGAAAAGCGGCATGGCCAACCCTCGTGCGTTTAAAGTTCGTTTGCGAGTGGCGGGCGCGGAGCCGAGCCGTTCGCGGTGGCATAGATGCTGCTAGTGTAGCACGCTCGGGTGCATGGGGAGGATAGCGGGATACGAGGCTGCCTGTCTGGCTTGGCCTTAGCGCTTCTTCTTGTTCTTCTTCTGCTTGCGCTGCTTGCCCTTGGTCTCCTGGAGCTTGTCGCCCTGCTTGGCCTTGGCGGCAGCCTTCTCGGCCTTCATTTTCTTCTTCTTGGTCTCGATACGGAGTTTTTTGTTGATGCGCGCCTTAAGGAAGGGTCCAAACTGCTCGGCATCGCCGCGGACAAAGGTGTCCTTAGGGATCGTCACGCCCTGGTCGGCGAACATGGCCACAAAGATGCGTTCGCCGTCGAGTACGTGGTCGAGCTTCTCAAACGGGAAGAACTGCGACTTGCCGCTCTTGCCCCATACCATCAGACCGTCCTCGTTGGCGGCGACGCGGCGATAGCGGCCGCCCATGGACTCGTCGGCCTCGACGGCATCGATAAAGTCGCGGGCGAGCGTGTGGTGCAGGTTCTTGCTCCACCAGGCCAAAAAGGCGCCGAACACGATCAGGACGACGCCAAACTTGATCCAGTTGCCGCCGGCCACCAGCATGCCGATGCCGATGAGCGCGGCAATTGCCGCGGCGACGTACAGGGAGCCACGGCGCCTGGGCGAGGCGACCAAGCGGGCGAAATCGGTGACGAGGTCGTTTTCGTACTGATACTCATTGAGGTACAGGATGCCGTCATCGGCTGCTGCCTGCGTCTCGAGCGCGACCTCGACCTGGTCGGCTGCTTCGGAGGGAACGAGGTTGCTCTCTGCGTCTGCCATGCTCTTTGGACTCCTATCGCGGCGGGCTCGCCGTACGGGTTATTATGGATGCAGTATGCCGTGCGACCGCATGGCCGCCGCGGCAACAAGACTCAGTATACCCGGGGGAGCACCCATGGAATCGTTGTACCGAAAGTATCGCCCGCTCACCTTCGACTCCGTGGTGGGCCAGCAGCATATCGTCTCGACGCTCGAGCACGCCATCACCGAGGGACGCCTGTCCCATGCGTACCTGTTCTGCGGTCCGCGCGGCACGGGCAAGACCACCATGGCGCGCATCCTGGCCAAGGCGCTGCTGTGCCGAAATGCCGAGGCGGCGCGCGCCGAGGGTGCAAGCGGCTGCATGCCCGACGGCACCTGTGAGGAATGCGAGCTCATCGCCGAGGGCAACCACCCCGATGTCTACGAGCTCGATGCCGCAAGCCGTACCGGCGTAGACAATGTGCGCGAGGAGATCATCAACTCCGTCAACTTTGCCCCGGTGCGTGGCAAGTACAAGATCTATATCATCGACGAGGTCCACATGCTTACGACGGCGGCGTTTAACGCGCTGCTCAAGACGCTCGAGGAGCCGCCGGCGCACGTGATCTTTGTGCTGTGCACCACCGACCCGCAAAAGATTCTGGAGACCATCCTCTCGCGCTGCCAGCGCTTCGATTTCCACCGCATCGGTAACGAGGATATCGAGCGCCGCCTGGCATACGTGTGCGAACAGGAGGGCTTCGACTACGACGACGAGGCGCTTGCCATCGTGGCATGCCATGCCAAGGGCGGCATGCGCGACGCGCTCTCCACGCTGGAGCAGCTGAGCGTCTTCGGCAACGGCGCCGTGCATGCGGACGATGCCCGCTCGCTTTTGGGCGAAGTTTCGGACCAGATTCTGGGCGAGTTTGCGCGCGCCATTGCCGATCGTGATGTCGCCGAGCTCTATGGGCTGATTCGCACGCAGGTCGAGGAAGGTAACGATCTGCTGGAACTGACGCGCGACCTGGTGGCGCACGTGCGCGACGTGTATGTTGCCTGCGTTGCCGGTGCCCGTGCCGAGCTGTTTGAGGGCGGTGCCGAGCAGGCCGAGGCACTTGCTGCCGAGGCCGCTGCCTTTGGCGAGCATCCTGCCGACCGTCTGGCCCGTGTGCTGACGGTGCTCGACGATGCCGCGCTGGAGATGAGGGGTGCGAGCGACGTGCGCCTGGTGCTTGAGATCGCCTGCACTCGCCTGGCGCGTCCCGAGGCCGATTTAACGATTGAGGCTTTGGCCGAGCGCGTGGCACGCTTGGAGGCCATGGTTGCCAACGCCGCGGTGCCGGCGAGCGTGGCTGCTGTTCAAGCGAGTGCGCCTGCGGCTGTCGCGGCTGCGCCTGCGACGACACAACAACCGACGCTGATCTCGGGTGCCCGAGCTGCTACTCCTGCGGCGACCGCCGCCCCCGCTGCTACGTCCGCGCATCAGGGCGGCATGCCTTGGGACCGCGGCGCTGCTGTTCCGGCTGCCCAGCCTGCGCCCAAGTCCGCGGCTCCGGCTCCCGCGCCTAAACCTGTAACGCCTGCACCTCAACCCGTTGCGGCTCCGACCCCCACGCCTGCTGCATCGACCGTGCCGGTGTCCAAGCCCAGCAACGCCGCCCAGGTTGCCGCCGCCGGTGCTGCCGAGACCCCCGCGGTCGAGGACGCCGGCGAGCTCCAGCGCAAATGGGTCGAGGTCGTCGAGCGCGTCAAGGCTCGTCAGGCATCCTACGCAGGGCTTTTGCTCAACGCCCGCGCCACGGCCGACGACGGCTCCAAGCTCACGGTCTCGTTCCCCGCGGGCTCGACCTTTGCCATCAAGATGCTCGGTCGCGCCGACACGCAGTCGGTGGTCCTGCCGACGGTCTGCGCGGTATTCGGTCGTCGCACCGTCGACTACGTCCTGGATGGAGGTGGCACGCCGGCTCCTCAACATGAGGAGCATTCTCCATCTGCACGGGCTGCGGCATCTGCGGACCCGCAACCCGTGTCCTCGGCGGCCCCTGTATCCTCGAGCGCCAGCGCTCCGCAGCCAATAACAGCGCCGGTGGTGGTACCGACCCCGTCGGCGCCTGAGCCCGCGGCGCCCAAACCGGCTGCTCCGGTCCCCGCACCCAAGCCCGCTGCCGCGCCTGCGCCCAAGTCATCCGACCTGGCTAAGGCCCCCTGGCTGCGCTCCGACAACCCTGCCGGCGCTCCTGCCACGGGCAAGCTCCCGACCGAGCCCGCGCCCCGTGCGCCCGAGCGCGCGTCCGCTCCCAAGGCTCAGCCGTCTGCACAGGCTGCACCGTGGGAATCCGAGCAGGTTCCCTACGACGACGCCATGGTCGGCGGCTTTGCTGCCGATGCCGGCGGGGACGATTTGCCCCCGTTCGACGTGCCGGGTGCGGCGTCCGCGCCCAAGCCCGCTGCAGCTGCCCCCAAAGAGGAGGACGCTCCTGCAGCTCCCTGGGAGTCCAACCCTGGTGCCGGCAGCCCCTTCGGCCACCAGGGCGCAGCCCCGAGCATCCCGCAGACCGAGGATGAGGCCAAAGCCCTCATCCGCAACGTCTTTGGCCAGGCCACCATCTTCAAGCCGGTGGAGTAACCGTGCGGGCGGGTATACCGCTCAAGAAGAGGGCTCAATGTCCGGGCGCATCTGTATTTCGGACATGTGTAGTGTGGTGCCACGTATCTCGCATTCGAGCAGGCAGGTACGCGACGGTCGGTCTAGGATGCTGAGGTCGATACGATACGCCGCATAGCTGTCCGTGTGCTCGACTTGCTCGGCGTTGAGGGTTGCTCCGATTGTCAAGAAAGAGCCCGGTTCGGCATCGACAATCTTGGAGTCCTTTATCTTGACCTTGAACTCTTGGTAGAGGGACGGGCTGTTGTAGTAAATGGTTCGGGTTCCGTCGGTGCACTCATCGGTCGCTTCCCATTTGACGACGGGCTGGTCCGAGCTGGCTATCAGCAGTTCTGCTCCAAAGGCTATGGCATGGGTGATGACAACCAGCAATGCCCAGCCGACAAAGAGGTAGAGAACCACATATGCAACGGGGTGTTTTGAGCGGATGTTTTGGAGCGCGTCGGGGGCATTCATGGGGCACCTCCAAATTGCTATCTATGGCAATCAGATTATACCCCGCCGTCATGAGCGCCACCTCGAGTAGTGGCTCGGAATTTAGCCATTTAGTGGTACGCATTAAATGTCGGATTCCGGCTCTACAAGATTTAGCTTTCAATATTATGCAGATGCGAATTATTCAACTTTGCATAATCTTTGGGTGCGGCTTGCACTCCAGGACATGTATATCGACTGAGGTAGCGTGACCGCCCCGCTCGCTGGCCGCGCGCCGTGGTACGATTTTTGAGTTTGAAAGCCCCGCCGCGCTCCGGCTGCCCTTGCAGCTCGTTGCGTGGCCGCACGTAAAGGAGCCATTATGGCCGGTATGAACATGCAGCAGATGATGAAGCAGGCTCGCAAGATGCAGGAGCAGCTTGCCGCCGCGCAGGAGAACCTCAAGTCCCAGACCGTTGACGCCTCTGCCGGCGGCGGTATGGTCAAGGTTACCGTTAACGGCGAGATGGAGCTCGTCAACCTCACTATCGATCCCGATGCGCTCGATCCCGAGGACGTCGATATGCTGCAGGACATGATCATGGCTGCTGTCAACGAGGCCGTCCGCGGCGTCAACGAGCTCGCCAACAAGCAGATGGGTGCCATCACCGGCGGCCTCAACATCCCGGGCATGCCGTTCTAAGACACGCATATATATGAGTGCGAATCACAGTCTGCAAAAACTGCTCGATGAGCTGGGTCGTCTGCCGGGCATTGGTCCCAAGTCGGCCCAGCGCATCGCCTATTACCTGCTCGAGGCCGATGCCGAGGAGGCCCGCCGCCTGGCCGAGGCCATCCTGGAGGTCAAGCAAGAGGTCCACTTTTGCAGCCGTTGCTTTAACTACGCCACGGCCGACGAGTGTTCCATCTGCCAGGATCCGATGCGCGATACCACTCGCATTTGCGTGGTGGGCGAGCCGCGCGACGTCCAGGCGATTGAGCGTACGGGCAGCTACCATGGCCTGTACCATGTGCTGGGCGGCGTGATCAGCCCCATGGACAAGATCGGCCCCGAGCAGCTGCATATCCGCGAGCTGCTGGCGCGTCTGGGCCACGAGGACATCCACGAGGTCATTATCGCCACCAACCCCAACATTGAGGGCGAGACCACGGCGAGCTACCTTGCTCGCACCATCAAACCATTGGACGTTGAGGTATCGCGTCTTGCGAGCGGCCTTCCCGTGGGCGGCGACTTGGAGTATGCCGACGAGCTTACGCTTGGCCGCGCTATCGAGGCCCGCCGCGCTATTTAGGCGGCGTCAGCTCCGCGGCATGTCCCGTCGGCCTGCCGCACGGGGCGCTCATAATTGGGCACGCGTTCATTCATTTGTTGTGCAACAAACCTGCTTTTCATCCGCTTATCGCGTGGATGGGTCCGCTCGCACCGCGTATTTGCCCATTCGTTGCGCAACCTTTTGGGTTCGCTGATACACTCAAATGTGAATATGAAAGAATGCGCCGCTTTTAAGCGGCGTGTTTTTGTTGGAGGAGAACGCATGCGGCCCGGGGGCACTCAGACAAAGCATGGCGCCGCGGTGCGCATGCGACGCCGGCTGGGCCTGGCGCCTCGGGCGTGTGTGCTGCTGTCTTGCTCGCTCGTGCTGGTCATAGCCGGTGTTTCGGCTTATGGCATGACGGTGCCGTCCATGGTGCAGGCGCATGCTGCGCGTGAGCTGCATATTGGGCGCAAGGCCAAAAGCGACTTGGGAACGACAACCGGATATACGTGGGCGAGCGTGGTCTCGCACGTTGTGTTCGGTGGCGACGATGCGGACAGTCCCGAAACATCGGACAACGAGGTTACGCTGGCAAACGGCAAGACCATCGTGCTCACCAACACCAAGATCATCACGAAGCTTTCCAACAACAGTGTGGCATCCGTCATAAATAAGGCCGAGCAGCAGAAGGGGCAGGACGCCCAACAGACAGGCAAGCCCGGCGGTTCGGGTTCGTCTGGCTCCAGCTCCGATTCGTCGGGCGGCGGTTCCGGTTCGGGCTCCGCCTCTGGCGGTGGATCTTCGGGTGATGGCTCGACGGACGGCGGTACCGGCGGGGACGCGGGCTCGGGTGGTCTCTCGGCTGCCGAGGAAGAGAGTATCCACAGCTGGCTCGTGACCAAATACAATATGCTCGATGGCTATGTCGCCCGCGCCAATAGCGTGGTGTCGACCTATAACGCCACGGGCGATACCGGACCGTGCGACACCCTGGCGAATGACATGTTTGTTATCCGTGCCGAGTTCGGTCGACAAAGGTTCTCGACCAAATCTAAGTGGTATCGGCAGTATGCCAATCTGTGGGGCTGCTATACCAACCTGTGTCAATGGGTTGGGCACTACGGCAACGACGACGTCGCGCTCAACAACTTCAACACCAATGTGGCGGCGATCGCCTTATGACGAACGACCTCGCTTCTATGGCAGCCCAGTCGCCCAACCGTGATCCCATGGTGGGCCTGCGCCTGGCGCGCGTCGACGGGTTTGAGCCGGCCGTCGCCCTGGGTACGGACGAGCTTCCCGCCTACCTGCGCCGTTTTACGATGCTGTTTGCCGATGACGCCACCATGCGCCGCGGCGGTATCGGCCGTGTGACGCGTGCCGTCAACGCGCAGGGCGAGGCCGTGGCGCTCAAGCAGCTCATCTTGCCAACGCGCGACGAATTTGATGACGATGTCGCCCACGAGGCGCTGGTCACCAAGTTCAAGGCAGCGTTTCGTGAGGAATATGAATGCCATCGTGCTCTTTCGGGCCTTAAGGGCTTTCCCCGCCTATACGGGTGGGGCGAGGTCGACGGCGTGCCCGCGATTGTCATGGAGTGGGTCGAGGGCGAGACGCTCGCTCGCCTGCGCTCGCGCCTTGCCGTGGACGATGCCGGGCGTCTGTCGCCACTCGTGGCGGCGCGCCTGGGTCGCGACCTGTTCGATCTGCTCTGCCGCATGAGCTTGGTGGGCGAGGGTTTTGTCCACCGCGATATCTCGCCCGCTAATATTATGGTGCGCACGGCGCGCCTGCCGCTCGACCGACAGCTTGCCGAAGGCACCTTCGACCTGTGCTTGATCGATTTTGGCTCGTCGCTGGCGCTCGAGCCCGCCTCTGCGGTGGCCGGCACCGGCGGCAAGGCGTCGTTTACCGAACGCTATGCCACGTTGCGCCGTGCGACGGTGGCCTACGCCCCGCCCGAGATGCTCACCGACGATATCCCCGACCTGCGCATGCTTCGCATGTCGCCGGCGATCGATGTCTATGCAGCGGCGAGTACGGTCTACGAGCTCATCGCCGGTGTCGCGCCGTACGAAGTAGCGCCGGGTGCGTCGGGCTCGCGCAAAAAGACGCGCGATATCGCCAGCCCTTATCGCCTCAAGATGGATACGCTGCCCGATTATCCCGTCGGCGCCCACGCGCCCGGCTGCGACTTGACGCAGCTGCTGCGACGCGAGCCCGATGTGGCACTTGCCGCGGCCGAACAGGCTCAGCAGCTGGGGCTCGATCCAAATTCCGAGGATCTGCGCGATGCGCTGGCGTTTGTCGACGCTCAGCTGTTCGATGTGGTGATGGCCTGCCTGTCCTGCCATCAGGAAGATCGTCCCGAGCCGGCTGCGGTGGAGGCGGCGCTCTCGGCATTTTGCGACCACTATGCGCGAAATGTCGCCCGCTCGCTTCGCGCCGAGCCGCTCATGCCGTGCCCGATGGAGGTGTCGGGGCATGCAGCCCGGCGTGCGGCGATGGTTGGTGCGACGGTGGCATGCGGCGTGCTTTGGGCTGTGGTCGTGGTATCAGCGGCGCTGTTGGCGTCGGGCGCCCATGTGACGATTGCCGCGGGACCGCTTATGTGGTCTGGGAGGCTGCCGGCCATTATCGCCGCGCTGGCGTTGGCGCTGCCGGGCGTGGCGGGCATTGCCGCCGGAGCCTTGGCGCGCAATCGCCGCGCGGGGTTCCTGCAGGGCGTGTTGGCCCTTTCCGCCTGCGAGGTTCCGGCTCTGGTCGCACTCGCATGTGCCGTGTTTTCCCAGCATGCCGTGGCGGGTGGCCTGGTGTCCGCCATAATTGCAACCTATGCGCTCACGTGGTTTTTGCTGGCGATGGGGTTTGCCTTTGAGCTTCCCGTCGTGTCAGCACGACGTGCGAAAATTCCCATGGCGACGCCGCTTGCCGGCGGAGCCGCGGCTGCCCGCGCCTTTGGCGGGCCGGCCGAAGCATCCGACACTATCTCTGCGACCAAGGAGGGCTAAGCCATGGCTTCTCAAGCTGAGCTCACCCCGTGCGGGGCAATGTTTGACATCTTTAAGCGCGCAGCGCACCTGAGCCATATCGAACTGTGCGGCCTGGTACTCTCGAGCCGCCCGCTCGCCGACGGCCGTAGTCCGCAGAGCCGTGCCGCCGATCGCTCCTGGGTTTCGCGCTTTATCGTGCGCGCGCCGGTCGGCACGCTGCAGGAACGTTATTTTGCCGATTACGGAACCTCGGCCGCGCGCATTATGTCGCAGCTGGCCCTGCGCCGTCGCAATCCCATGGACGCCGCGGCCGTGACCAATATGGTGTGCGGCCCCGCTGGCGAGTCCATGGTGCGCGCACTCGAGGAATGCCACCAGGACACGAATCTCTATCGCAATGCGCTCGAGCGCCTGTCGCAGGCGGCTGAGCTCATGCCCGCCGAGCGCGCCGAGGCCATCCTGGTACTGTTTGTCGCCGTCGGCTGCTCGGCAGATGTTCGATCCTCGGTGACCTATGCCATCGACTATGCGCACGCGACTTGCGGCGGCGCCACATCGACCCCGCGCTCGCTGAGCATATCTTCGGTCGCGGGCGAGCACGAGGTCGCGCCGGCGCATCCGCTGGGATTGCTGCGCGTGCAAAACGGCTACGTGGTGAGCGCCCCGCGCTGGATTCAGCCGAGTGAGGAAGGCGTCGAGATCGGCGCGCTGGCGACGGGGGAAGGCGACATCACCGACGTCGGCGACGACGTCTCGGCCCGCCATGCCCATATCTGGTGCGACGATTCTGGCACATGGTTTGTCGAGGACCTGGCGTCCACCAACGGCACCGTGGTGGTAAACGGGGCCACGAGTGTATGTATTCAAGTAGAGCCTGGCCGCTCCGCCCAGCTCAACCCCGGCGACGAGCTCAAGCTCGGCGAATCCACCACCTACGCCATCCTCCTCGGCGCCCTCTAGCCGGCAGATAGGGACGTTCCTTTTCTGCCGGCACTTGGGGACACTCCTTGGCGCGCCAGAGCCAGTCGCCCGGGGACGGAGGGACCATTTTGGCCCTTGGCAGTCACCTAAGGTAAACCTTTACCGCCCACCTATATTTGCCGAAATATGGCTTGACGGCGGGGTACAATAAGCCCGCATGCGGATTTCCGTTGCGGGCGCTTCCCATCGCCGGGGCGTGCCCGGGAGCATCCGGCATGCGGCCTTTGCGGCGCTCGGTCATGTGCAAGACGGGTAGCTGGGCCTGTGGAGCGCGTGCAGCCCTCCTCGCCTCGGCATGCCTTCTCTCCACGCCATGTACCTGCCGCTGAGTTCGCCTGCCAGATGATTGGAAGCAACAACGAAAATCCCATCACGCCAACATCCCGGCGATCGCCGGGGCCTGTATACCTATATGAGAGGAGAGGGGTATATGGCGCGTAAGTTTAAGTCTATGGACGGCAACGAGGCGGCCGCATATGTCTCGTATGCGTACACCGAGGTAGCGGGAATTTATCCCATTACGCCGTCCAGCCCGATGGCCGACCATGTCGACCAGTGGGCGGCCCAGGGTCGCAAGAACATCTTCGGCACCCCGGTCAAGGTCGTCGAGATGGAGTCCGAGGCAGGTGCAGCCGGTACCGTTCACGGTTCGCTAGGTGCCGGTGCTCTGACCACCACCTACACGGCTTCTCAGGGTCTGCTCCTGATGATCCCGAACATGTACAAGATCGCGGGCGAGCAGCTCCCGGGCGTTTTCCACGTCTCCGCGCGTTGCGTCGCTTCGCACGCCCTGAACATCTTCGGTGATCACTCCGACGTCATGGCCTGCCGCCAGACCGGCTTCGCCATGCTCGCCGAGGGCAACGTCCAGGAGGTCATGGACCTCTCGCCGGTGGCTCACCTTGCCGCCATCGAGGGCAAGACCCCGTTCCTTAACTTCTTCGATGGCTTCCGCACCAGCCACGAGATCCAGAAGGTCGCCATGTGGGACTACAAGGATCTTGCCGAGATGTGCGACATGGACGCCGTCCAGGCTTTCCGCGATCACGCGCTCAACCCTGAGCACCCGCACACCCGCGGCAGCCACGAGAACGGCGATATCTTCTTCCAGAACCGCGA
This sequence comes from uncultured Collinsella sp., assembly GCA_902494195.1. Classification (GTDB taxonomy): domain Bacteria; phylum Actinomycetota; class Coriobacteriia; order Coriobacteriales; family Coriobacteriaceae; genus Collinsella. The sequence continues at coordinate 35,948 of CABUSH010000014.1, forward strand.
GGCCTGCAACAAGGTCTACGACGAGCTTCCCGCCGTCGTCGAGGGCTACATGAAGAAGATCAACGAGAAGCTCGGCACCGATTACGGCCTGTTCAACTACTACGGCGCTCCCGATGCCGATCGCGTCGTCGTGTGCATGGGCTCCTTCTGCGACGTGCTCGAGGAAGTCATCGACTACCTCAACGCTCACGGCGAGAAGGTCGGCCTGGTCAAGGTCCGCTTGTTCCGTCCGTTCTCCATCAAGCACTTTGTCGACGTTCTCCCCGAGACCGTCAAAAAGATCGCCGTCATGGACCGTACCAAGGAGCCGGGTTCCATCGGCGAGCCGCTCTACCAGGATGTCGTCTCCGCTCTCTACGAGGCCGGCAAGACGGGCATCAAGGTCGTCGGCGGCCGTTACGGCCTGGGCAGCAAGGACACGCCTCCCGCGTCCGCGTTCGCTGTCTTCGAGGAGCTCAAGAAGGACGAGCCCAAGCGCGAGTTCACCATCGGCATCGTCGATGACGTGACCAACCTGAGCCTGCCCGAGGCCGAGGATGCGCCCAACACCGCAGCCCCCGGCACCATCGAGTGCAAGTTCTGGGGTCTGGGTGGCGACGGTACCGTCGGCGCCAACAAGAACTCGATCAAGATCATCGGCGATCACACTGACAAGTACGTTCAGGCTTACTTCCAGTACGACTCCAAGAAGACCGGCGGCGTCACCGTCTCGCACCTGCGCTTTGGTGATTCCCCGATCCGTTCGCCGTACTACGTGACCAAGGCCGACTTTGTCGCTTGCCATAACCCCAGCTACATCGTCAAGGGCTTCAAGATGGTCCGCGACGTCAAGCCGGGTGGCACCTTCCTGGTCAACTGCCAGTGGAGCGACGAGGAGTTTGCCGAGCACATGCCCGCCGTGGCCAAGCGCTACATCGCGAACAACAACGTCAACGTCTACCTGATCGACGCTATCGACCTGGCTGCCAAGGTCGGCATGGGCAAGCGCACCAACACGGTGCTCCAGTCCGCCTTCTTCGCGCTGGCCAAGGTTCTGCCCGCCGAGGACGCCCTGCAGTACATGAAGGACGCGGCCACCAAGTCCTACATGAAGAAGGGCCAGGCCATCGTCGACGCCAACCACAAGGCCATCGATGCCGGCGCTACCGCCTTCCGTAAGTTCGAGGTTCCGGCCGACTGGGCAACTGCCGAGGATGCCGCTCCCGTCGAGCTCTCCGAGGAGACCAAGTCCGCCATCGCCCAGCAGGTCAAGAACCTGCTCGAGCCCATCGATCGCATGGATGGCGACAGCCTGCCTGTTTCCGCCTTCGTCGATTGTGCCGACGGCCAGTTTGAGCTGGGCGCCTCCGCATACGAGAAGCGCGGCGTCGCCGTGGTCGTTCCTCACTGGGACGAGACCAAGTGCATCCAGTGCAACCAGTGCGCCTATGTGTGCCCGCATGCCACCATCCGTCCGTTCGCGATGACCGAGGACGAGGCTGCCGCCGCGCCCGAGGCTACCCGCACGCTCGACGCCATGGGCCCCAAGGCCAAGGGCATGAAGTTCACCATGGCCGTGTCCCCGCTCGACTGCATGGGCTGCACCAACTGCGTCAAGGTCTGCCCCAAGGGCGCCCTCGAGATGGTTCCCACCGAGCAGGAGATGGACCAGCAGCCCGTTTGGGACTACATGGTCGAGAACGTCTCCGAGAAGAAGGAGCTCATCGCGGCCAACGTCAAGGGCAGCCAGTTTAAGCAGCCCTACCTGGAGTTCTCCGGCTCCTGCGCCGGCTGCGCCGAGACCGCCTATGCACGTCTGGTGACCCAGGTCGCCGGCGACCGCATGTTCATCTCCAACGCCACCGGCTGCTCCTCCATTTGGGGCAACCCCGCTGCCACCGCTCCTTACTGCAAGGACAAGGACGGTCACGGCCCGGCGTGGAACAACTCCCTGTTCGAGGACAATGCCGAGCATGGTCTGGGCATGGCCGTCGGTTACGAGGTCGTCCAGAAGAAGCTGATCGCCGCTACCCAGGACATCATCGCTGCCGATGGCCCGTCCGATGAGCTCAAGGCTGCCGGCCAGGCTTGGATCGACTCCGTCAACGACGCCGAGGCTTCCAAGACCGCTGCCGCTGCCTACGTTGCCGAGCTCGAGAAGTGCGGTTGCGACGCTTCCAAGGCGATCCTCGCCGACAAGGCTTACCTCACCAAGAAGTCCTTCTGGATCTTCGGCGGCGACGGTTGGGCCTACGACATCGGCTTCGGTGGCCTGGACCACGTCCTGGCTTCCGGGCACAACGTCAACGTCTTCGTCTTCGACACCGAGGTTTACTCCAACACCGGTGGTCAGGCCTCCAAGGCCTCGAACTTGGGCCAGGTCGCTCAGTTCGCCGCTGCCGGTAAGGTGACCAAGAAGAAGTCTCTGGCCGAGATTGCCATGAGCTACGGCTACGTCTACGTGGCGCAGGTCGCCATGGGTGCCAACCCGGCTCAGACCCTCAAGGCCATCCACGAGGCCGAGGCCTACGACGGCCCGTCCCTCATCATCGGCTACAGCCCCTGCGAGATGCACTCCATCAAGAAGGGCGGCATGCAGAACTGTCAGGCCGAGATGAAGAAGGCTGTCGAGTGCGGTTACTGGAACCTCTTCCGCTTCAACCCCGAGGCTGCTGCCGGCAAGAAGTTCTCGCTCGATTCCAAGGAGCCCGCGGGCGGTTATCAGGAGTTCCTGATGAACGAGGCCCGTTACGCTTCGCTGACGCGTTCCTTCCCCGAGCGCGCCGAGGAGCTCTTCAAGGAGAATGAGCAGGCCGCTATGGACCGCTATCAGCACCTGCTGAAGCTCAAGACGGTGTACAACGAGGCCTAGGTCTCCCACCGCAGGATCTGAGGGCTGACCTTCGCGGACGTCCTCGGACATGAAAGAACCCCCGCTGCGCACTACGTGCGGCGGGGGTTCTTTCGTCCTGTGGAGTGTCCGCGAAGGTCAGCCCTCAGATCCTGCTACGACTACGTCCTCGGATTGTGTGGGCGGATGAAGGACGTAGTTGGCGGGTATTCCATCCCTTTCGCTGTTTCGCGGCTTTGCCGCGAAACCTCGCGCCACTTTGGGGATGGATGGGGGACTTGGCTGTTGCCGCCTTTTCGGAGCTCTTCTTTATTCCTTATGCTGGATGAAAAGCCCCTTGTTTTTGCAGGGGTGCATACTCGACTTATATGTGCATAGAATCTCGTATAGTGCGAGTAAGATATTGCGCTGTCCGTTTTGTGTTTAGCAGAGATGTAGTTTGCATAATCCGACATAATCCTTGCTTCATTTAAATAAAGTCGCACGTAAATTACGTAGATATGTCTGAGCTGGAGTTCTGTACGCTGAGCGGATAAAAACGACCGTTCACCGTTCCGCTATTTTCAAAATGAATAAAATGAGCGATAAAGAGAATATAAACCTTAATAAACTCGCGTATCGCACGGACGCGGGTTATTAATGGGTTGTAGGCCTTTTACAGAAAGGATTCCAGCAATGTCTAAGCCTCTTGGTAAGCCCGATCGTATTGTCGTCGCCCTTGGCGGCAACGCCCTCGGCAACAACCCCGTCGAGCAGATCGAGGCCGTGAGCAACACCGCCCATGCCCTCCTCGGCCTCATCGAGCAGGGCAACGAGATCATCATCACCCACGGCAACGGCCCGCAGGTCGGCATGATCCAGAACGCCTTCGCCGCTGCCCACGATGCCATCGGTACCCCCGAGATGCCGCTGCCCGAGTGCGGCGCCATGTCCCAGGGCTACATTGGTTATCACCTGCAGCAGGGCATCGGCCGCGAGATGCACAAGCGCTATAAGCGTTGGCACGCCGCCACCGTCGTCACCCAGATCGAGTGCGATCCGGATGATCCCGCGTTCAAGAACCCGACCAAGCCGATCGGTCCCTTCTATACCGAGGAGCAGGCCAAGGAGTTCATGGCCGAGGATCCCTCCAAGGTCTTCGTCGAGGATTCCGGCCGCGGCTGGCGTCGCGTCGTCGCTTCCCCCGATCCCAAGAAGATCGTCGAGGCCGACTCCATCCTCAACCTGCTCGACAACGAGTTCATCGTCATCGCCTGCGGTGGCGGCGGCATCCCCGTCGTCCGCGACTACGAGAACAAGGGCTGCTACAAGGGCGTTCCCGCCGTCATCGACAAGGACCTGGGCGGCGAGCTGTTGGCCGAGGACTGCGACGCTGACGTTCTGTTCCTGCTGACCGCCGTTGAGCATGTCGCCATCAACTTCGGCAAGCCCAACCAGGAGGAGCTCGAGGACCTCACCGCCGACGAGGCCGAGCGCCTGGCCGACGAGGGCCAGTTCGGCAAGGGTTCCATGGAGCCCAAGGTTCGCGCTGCTATCAAGTTCGCGCGTTCCCGCAAGGGTCGTACCTGCATCATCGGCGCTCTGGACAAGGCCGCCGAGACCATGGCCGGCCTCTCCGGTACCCGCATCCACGAGTAGTCTCTACTCTGCTGCCTCTCTTGTGGGCGCCAGGCAAAGCGCCCACAAACTAGCCTCTCTTCATGAGCCCCGCAGTCCGCTCCGACTGCGGGGCTTTTGCTATTCACCTAGTCATTGGGGACGTTCTTAAATGACTAGTCAAACAAGAGCGCCCCCAATGACCACTCATTTAAGTCTGTCCCCAATGACTAGTAGTAGGCCCACATGGCTTCGACTTCGTTGAGGACCTCTACGACGCCCCAGCGGCGGGCGCTGCGGTTGGCCGAGTTGGGGTCGTAGACGCCAATCTGGTTGGCGTTGTCGATGCCGTAGAGCACGATGTAGTGGCCTACGTTGGTAAACGTACCGGGGCGCACTGCGGCGATGACGGGCGCACCCGAGCGAAGTGCTTGGGTAATCGATTCGCGATCGTTATAGAGCTGTGTTCCGTTGAGCCCTAGCTGCCACGCACCGCCTGTCATAAACGACCACTCGGTGGCACCAGTGGGGGCGTAGTTGCCGGCTTCGGCCAGTGCGCATACATCGACCGGCGTCTTATCGGTGTGGCCGGTCTTAAAGATATAGACCATGGTGAGGCAAGTGGGACCGCAAGCGTTTTCTCGAATAGTGCCACCGGCATAGGGCAGCTCCGACCATGCGGGGTCAATTTGGTAGATGTGGGGCATGGCGCCGGCCTGCCATTGCGAGCGTGGGGTCGAGAACGCAAAGGAGTAACCGGGCGCGACGGGAGCTTTAAGCAGCTTGTCCTCGGCAGTGGGCTCAAGACCGGCTGATCCGTGGGAGATACAGGATCCCAAAAACACAAAGACGAGGCAGGCGGCAATGGAGCAAAGCGCAAGGCGTAGGCGGCGGGCCGGAAGCGCGTGGCTTGTGGTGTGCGACGCGGGGTGAGGGGCGGAATTGCCGCGATCGCGTTGAGGTCGCGAAAAGGAGCGCTTGACGTAGTAGTCGGTCTTACGGCGATCGTAGCGGCGTGGCTGCGATGTGCCGGTCTGGCGTTGGCGTGTGCTCGTACTTACACGGTCTGACTGCTGCACGGTACGGCTTTGCTGCCGCGAAGAAGCCCCGAGCTGCTCTTGGGGGCGCTGCGGGTTGTCGTTGTCGGAGGTGATTTTGGGCGTTGACGTGGTGCGGCCGGCAAGGCGCACGCTTTGTGGCCGTTGGTCGCCGTCATTGTATCCGTATGCCATTCGAATCACCTTGCCTCATGTGTAACTTGTCTATCCTACATAAAAAGATGCACGACACATGGGTATGTGCGCCAAAAGCCTGACAAATGGTATGAACGTTGCCGCGCCGCGCGCCAAGCGTCACGGCAACAGGTATTCAAAAGCAGACAAGATGAAAGCGTCCAAGACGAATGACGTCTCCCGCCGTTCGTCCCAAAAACGGTGCCGCTCGTTTTGCAATTCTGCCTTCGGTCGAGCTGCGAGCGGCGCTGCTGCGCCAAGGCCGTATCTTAAAGCCATGGAATAAAAGCGCGCGGCAAAACGGACCGCGCAAGGGGTGACGCCAAGGGCGTCAAACAGGAAAGGAGGGGAACAATGGCGGACAAGAACGCAGAAGTTGCAGTCGAGGATAACGGCGGCATGAAGAAAACGCTTTCGCTCTGGAACTTCTTCACCATCGGCTTCGGTGCCATCATCGGTACCGGTTGGGTTCTGCAGGTCGGCGACTGGATGGTCGTGGGCGGCGGTCCCGTTCCCGCTATGATCGCATTCCTCTTGGGTGCAATCTTCCTCGTGCCCGTCGGAGCTGTTTTCGGTGAGCTCACGGCTGCTATCCCCATCTCGGGCGGCATTGTCGAGTATGTCGATCGTAGCTTTGGCCGTACGCTGAGCTACATCACCGGATGGCTTTTGGCCCTGGGCAACGGCATCCTGTGCCCGTGGGAGGCCATCGCCATTTCGACCCTCGTGTCTGAAATGTTCGGCAGCCTGCCCGGCCTTGAGTGGCTGCGCGCCGTCAAGCTCTACACCATCCTGGGGGCCGACGTTTACCTGTTCCCGACGCTGATCGCGCTCGGCTTTGCAGTCTACGTCATCTTCCTCAATTTCCGCGGTGCCAGCTCGGCTGCCAAGCTCCAGGCCTTCCTGACCAAGGCCCTGCTCTGCGGCATGCTGCTCGCCATGGGCGTCTCGCTGTTCACCGGCTCGCCGGACAATGCCATGCCCGTGTTCTCCCAGGTCACCGGCGCTGGCGGCGGCAAGGCCGCTACCGAGAGCACCAGCCTGTTTGCCGGCATCGTGTCGGTCCTGGTTCTGACCCCGTTCTTCTACGCTGGCTTCGACACCATTCCTCAGCAGGCTGAGGAAGCAGCCGAGGGCCTCAACTGGAACAAGTTCGGCAAGATCATCTCCCTGGCTCTGCTGGCCGCTGGCGGCTTCTACATGGTCTGCATCTACTCGTTCGGCACCATCCTCGACTGGCATGAGTTCGTTAAGAGCCCGGTTCCCGCGCTCGCCTGCCTCAAGGGCATCAACATGCTTCTGTACCTGGCCATGCTCGTCATCGCCACGCTTGGACCCATGGGCCCGATGAACTCCTTCTACGGCGCCACGAGCCGCATCATGCTCGCCATGGGCCGCAAGGGCCAGTTGCCCGAGCAGTTCGCCGAGGTCGACCCCAAGTCTGGCGCTCCCAAGCTCGCCTGCGTCGTTCTGGGCGTCATCACCGTCGTCGGTCCGTTCCTGGGCAAGAACATGCTCATCCCTCTGACCAACGTGTCGGCTCTCGCCTTCATCTTCTCCTGCGGCATGGTCGCCCTCGCTTGCCTGCGCATGCGCTTCACCGAGCCCGACCTACCTCGTCCCTACGAGGTGCCCGGTGGCAAGTTTGGCATCTCCCTCGCTATCGCTGCCTGCGCCATCATCATCGGCCTGCTTGTGATTCCGTTCTCTCCCGCCTCCCTCAACATGGTGGAGTGGAGCATCGTGATCGGCTGGTTGGCTATTGGCCTGGCCCTCATGGCTTTCACCAATTCCCGCAAAAAGTAACGCCGAGCCGGGGCGGATCAGGTGCGCGGGCCCCTCTCTTCCGCGCACCGAACCCGGCGCCACTTGGGTAGCTTTGTGAGGCCTTAACCCAACACGGCCTCGCCCACTATATGGATCCATAAGGAGGAACCATGTCCACTAAGTATGCAATCGTTGGCGGCAAGCTCATCGACGGTACCGGTGCCGAGCCGGTCGAGAACTCCCTCGTTCTCGTCGACGACAACGGCAAGATCGAGTACGCCGGTGCTATGCAGGACCTTCCCGAGGGCGTTGAGGTTATCGACGCCGCCGGCAAGACCGTCCTTCCCGGCCTGATCGACACCCACCTGCACTTCTCGGGCAACCTGACCGACGATGATACCGATTGGGTCATGCAGCCGCTCCTCGAGAAGCAGGCCGTCGCCGTGAAGCAGGCCTACGACTGCCTCACCCACGGCCTCACCACCGTCTGCGAGATCGGCCGCTTTGGTATCCAGATCCGTGACTGCATCGACAAGGGCGTCTTCAAGGGCCCGCGCGTTCTGGCCACCGGCCTTGGCTTCTGCCGCGTTGCCGGCCACGGCGACTCCCACCACTGCAGCCAGGAGCTCAACAAGGAATCGCACCCCTGGGGCGATCAGGTCGACGGTCCTTGGGATCTGCGCAAGGCCGTCCGTCGTCGCCTGCGCGAGAACCCCGATGCCATCAAGATCTGGGCTACCGGTGGCGGCATCTGGCGCTGGGACTCCGGCCGCGACCAGCACTACTGCTCCGAGGAGATTCAGGCCGTGGTCGAAGAGGCCAAGATGGTCGGCATCCCCGTGTGGAGCCACTGCTACAACAACCACGCCGCTGCCTACGATTCCGTTCGCTTTGGCTGCGAGCAGCTGATTCACGGCTTCGATATCGATGAGCGTACCATGGACCTCATGGCCGAGCAGGGCACCTTCTTCACCCCGACGATCGCCTTCCTGCCCACCTGGTACGCCACCTATCCGCCCGTCTACGTCCCCGAGCTGCACGACAAGTACGAGGGCACCCTGGTCGAGAAGGAGCTGCAGCGCAACTACGACTGCCTGCGCGAGGCCAAGAAGCGCGGCGTCGTCATGACGATCGGCTCCGACTCCTTCTCCTTCGTCACCCCGTACGGCACCTGCTCCATCGAGGAGATGTACGAGTTCGTCGACAAGATCGGCTTCACCCCGGTCGAGACCATCACCTGTGCCACCCTCAACGGTGCCAAGATGTGCCACATCGAGGACGAGACCGGTTCCATCGAGGCCGGCAAGTGCGCCGACCTGCTGGTCGTCAACGGTGACGTCGCCGCCGACATCCACGTGCTCAACACCGACAACATGGACGTCATCATGAAGGACGGCTGGATTGTCGAGGGCGGCACCTTCGGCGAGGCAAACAAGTACAGCGCCTAAGCTACCGTTCATCGATGGCTTGATGTAAAACACAGTATTTGATTGCATAATGCAATGGAGAGGGTCGCTTGCGGCCCTCTTTATTGCTATGGGGTGCGTCGGTAAGAAGGAGATGACGGTGGATCTCAATAGGCTGATTCTGGGCAAGAGCTACAACTCTACCAAGGTCTTTCGTACCGCTCAGCATGTGGTTCAAGCCATTTTGCTCGGTATTGTCGTTCCGCTGCTTATCCTGCTGCTCATCTGGGATCTAACCGATAATCCCAATCCCGTTCCGGCCGTTGTCGTCATTGCCGGCTTGGTCATGCTGTGCTTCTTCTTCTCGTACGTCTTTGTCGTTCCCGACGACCTCACATCGAGCGCAACCGACCGCACGCTCGCCATCGCTTCAAAAATATTCGCCTACACGTCGCGCGGCCTTACGCCCGAAGCTGCCCTGGGCGCCTCTAAGATCATCCTGTCCGAAACTATCGCCTCTGCCATCTGCTTTACCGACGGCAAGCAGGTGTTGGCAAGCTGGGGCGAGGACTCGGCAAAATGCCCCGCGGGCACCCCGGTGGTGCTGCGGACTACGCTCAACGTGATCAACAGCGGTGAGCAAAGCGTGTTCTCGCGCGATGCCTCGACCGAGACAGGTGGCTACTTTCCGCGCCTGCGCGCCGGTATTGTCGCACCGCTTACCGTGCGCGGGCATTGCGTGGGCACGCTCGAGCTGTATTATCCCCGTCTGAGCAGCATCGATATGCGCCAGACGGCGCTTGCCTCGGGCTTTGCCGACCTCATTTCCACGCAGCTTGCGAGCTTTGAGCTCGAGCGCCAGGACGAGCTTACGGCCCGCGTGGAGCTGCGCGCCTTGCAATCGCAGGTCGATCCTCATTTTCTGTTTAACACCATCAGCACCATCGTGTCGCTCGTTCGAACCGAGCCCGACAAGGCTCGATCGCTGCTGATCGACTTCTCCAATTACTATCGTCAGACGCTTTCTGATTCCGATACGCTCACCACGCTCGAGCACGAGGTGGAACAGGGTACTCGTTATATCAATCTTATGCAGGCCCGGTATGGCGACGGCCGTTTGCGCGTCTCGGTCGATATCGACTTTGAGGTGCGCGATTGCATGGTGCCGCCGTTTATCTTGCAGCCGTTGCTCGAAAACTGCATCAAACACGCGCAGCGCGAGACCGAGCCGCTTTCTATTCGTGTTAGGGCTTTCGAGACCGATGACGGTTTGGAGATCATCGTCGAGGACGATGGCATCGGTATGAGCGAAGAGGTCTGCGCGCATCTGTTTGAGCAGCATCGCCTGGAGGAGCCCGAGAGCATTACCGCCGACGGCTCCATCAAACGAGGCTGCGGCTTGGCGCTCTTCAACGTGCTTCAGCGCATCCATTTCTTTTACGGAGAAGATTCTGGCATGCGCGTGAAGTCCCAGGAGGGCGTTGGCACGCAGGTCATCGTCGAGCTGAACGGCGAGCCGCATGAGCCGGCGCCGTTGACGGCGTAGCACGCGGTTGGATTGAGAGAAAAAGAGGGGAAGCACATATGTCCGAAGGCTGGAACATCTTGGTGGTTGATGACGAGCCTCCCATTAGGGCTGAGCTACGCTATCTGTTGGAAAAGGATGCGCGTGTGGGTCAGATTGCCGAGGCGGGCAATGTCACCGAAGCCGTGGAGTCGATTCTGTCGAACAAGCCCGACGTGCTGTTTTTAGACATTACCATGCCCGGTCGCTCGGGAATTGAGCTTGCCGAGACGCTGCAGAACCTAAAGACGCCGCCGGTGGTTGTGTTTGTGACAGCGTTTGCCGAATTTGCCGCCGATGCGTATAACCTCGATGCGGTCGACTATGTCGTCAAGCCGGTCGAGGACGCACGCCTGTCAAAGGCACTCGACAAGATCGAGGCAGCCTTGGGTGCCCGTCGTGTTATCCATGCTCCGCGCCAACCTTTGCGTCTGACGGTGGACCGCGGGGGCAAAAAGGTGTTCATTCCCGCCGCAGACGTCTGCTACTTTGAGGCGCGCGCCGATTTTTGCAACGCCATCTGCGCCGAGGGAACGTACCTGATCAATGAGTCGATCTCTTCGCTCGAGCGTCGCTTGGACTCCGAGGGCTTTATTCGCGTTCATCGCAGCTACCTGGTCAATTTGGAAGACGTGCACAATGTTGAGATTGGCTCCACGGGGTTGATGGAGCTCAGGCTCGACCGCGTGAACTCGACGGTACCGGTGTCCCGTCGTCGTGCCGCCGAGGTCAAGTCGCACCTGGGGCTTGCGTAGACGGTCTGCATGCCGTCGTTTACCATCGCAGGTTTGGCATGGGCGCGCGGTGGGCATAATGGGTGGCATCGAATGAAATCGAAAGGATCATTATGCCCGCGCTTATCACCCATCATCTGTTTGGCGAGGAAAGCATCGACCGTCTTCCGCAGGGCGTCATCACGTCCGATGAAGAGCGCATTGCCTTTATCTTGGGCAACCAAGGCCCCGACCCGTTCTTCTTTCACATTCTGACACCGCGTGTTTCCGACTGCACGCTGCTGGCGCAGGTCATGCATCGGTCGCGCATGTCTCGCCAGTTCGCGTGCCTGCGCGACGGCGTGTCGCATCTGCTGCCGCGCGACGCCAGCTTGGGTCGTGCCTTTGCGCTGGGCCTGCTGTCTCATTACGTGCTCGACCGCAACGCCCACCCCTTTGTCTATGAGCAGCAGTTTGGCATCGTGGAGTCCGATTCAGAGCTTGAGGATTCGAGCAGTCAGGTCCATGCTGTGATCGAGAGCGACCTGGATGTACTGATGCTGCAGCTTAAACGCGATGGCGCTACGGTCGACGATTACCCGCCGGCGGGCGAGATCGTCACCACCGATCGCATCAATCGCGTGGCCGGCGTGCTGATGAGCTATGTTGCCGGACGCGTGTACGGCATTGACATTCCGGCGGGGGAGTACGGTGCTGCCGTTGCCAATATGCAGCGACTTTACCGCGCGATTGAGCCGGCCGGCTCCGCAAAGACGCGCGCGATCTCGCTGGTTGAGGGCTTGGTGCACGATTACTCGCTGCTCGACGGCCTTGCTCATCGCGTGACGACGGAGTTGCCCGAGCGCACCGGTAACCTGGGCCATCTGACATGGAAGAATCCCTTTACCGACGAGGCCTCGAACGAGAGTTTCCCCGAGGTCTTTGATCGCGCGCTGGGCGATTACGAGTGCACGGTCGCACGTTTTATCGAGACCGGTGACATGGATGCCGTGACCAGTCACGTCAACTACAGCGGTCGCGTGCTCAATGCCGATGAGGAGTTCGACCGCGAGGAATAGGGCCCGTGCGTGCCCCTTTGCCGAATCCTTACCGGCGGTTCTGGACAATTGGGGTACGATGAACTAACTGCATATCGGGCGAATACGAAGGGTCCCTGTCCATGAAATACACCAAGCTCGAGCGTAACTGGGTTATGTATGATGTGGGCAATTCGGCCCTCGTGCTGCTCAATACCTCGGTGGTGCCCATTTACTTTAACGCCATCAATACCGGCGCTTCCTCGGCCGACCTGGTGGTCGCCTGGGGCAATGCACAGACGATCGCCTCGCTGGTCATCGCCATGCTCATGCCCATTCTGGGCGCACTTGCCGACTACGCTGGCAACAAAATCAAGTTCTTCTTGGGCTTTTTCCTCACGGGCCTGGTTCTTTGCCTGGCGCAGGCTATCCCAATGTCCGCCATGGCATTTTTGACCGTGTACGTGCTGTGCACCATCGGCCTTAACTCTTCTATGACGTTCTACGACGCCATGCTGCCCGACGTTACCACCGACGAGCGCATGGACGCCGTGTCCAGCTCGGGTTATGCCTGGGGCTACATCGGTTCCACCGTGCCGTTCGTCATCTGCCTGGCGCTCATCATGGGTGGCCCCGCTCTTGGCGTCCCCACCATGCTGGCAACGCGTCTGTCTTTTATCATCACTGGTGCCTGGTGGCTCATCTTTACCCTGCCGCTCATTCACACCTATAAGCAAAAGTATGGTCGCGAGCGCGGTCCCGAGGACACCATCGGCCACATCGTTGGCGGTGTGTTCTCCGAGGTCGGACACACCATGCGCGAGATCGCCCACAACAAGACCGTGCTGGTCTACATGATTGCGTTCTTCTTCTATATCGATGGCGTCCACACGGTCATTTCCATGGCTACCAGCTACGGCTCGGCTTTGGGCATCGATTCGACCCAGCTGGTACTGGCGCTGCTCGTCACGCAGTTCGTGGCCTTTCCGTCCGCCATCATCTACGGCAAGCTCGCCGGCCGCGTGGGCACGCTCAACATGATCTTGGTGGCAGTCGCCGCCTATATGGGCATTGTGCTGTTCGCCGCGTTCTTCCTAAAGACCGCCTTTGAGTTTTGGGTGCTTGCCATTATGGTCGGCCTGTTCCAGGGCGGCGTGCAGGCGCTCAGCCGTAGCTACTTTGGCCGCATTATCCCCAAGGAAAAATCCAACGAGTACTACGGCTTCTTTGACATCTTCGGTCGCTATGCAAGCGTCATGGGCACTTTCCTAGTGTCGGTCGTCACCTCGCTGACCGGCAACCCGTCGCTGGGCGTCCTTTCCATTGGCGTGCTGCTGATCGTTGGCTTTATGCTGCTGGTCCGCCTGTCCCGCATGACTCGGGCGGCAGAGCATGCCGCATAGGAGCGAGCGGCTATTGTGCCTGTCCACGGTACTCTTTTGGGGTTATCCGCAATAAACATTGCGACTTGCGAGCAATGATTTGCCCAAGTGGGTATGATGGAATCAGCTAGGTCGCGGGGCGTCGCCTGTGTTTGGCGGCGTCCCGTTTTTGTGTTGCAGGGAGGGCAAGGCATGAACGCCACAGTCGTGATTCCAACGTATTGGGCGGGCGATGACGCTTGCGCAAACGCCCCTGGCACCTATGACCATTCGACGCGACTCAACGCCGACAATCCCGAACTCGACCGCTGCCTGGCCTCGCTTGAGCAGGTACGTGACATCCCGCGCATCATCCTTTTGGTGGTCTGTCCCGTTTCTGCCACAGCCGATGTGTCGCTGCGCGTGCGCGAGATTGTCGACGCGCATCCCACGCTCAAGGTCACCGTTGTCACCAACACCCAGGCCTCGCGCATTGCAGACCGGGTTGCTCAGATCGCGCCCAAGGGTTCGGGCGAGTGCGTGAGCCTGCGAGGCTACGGTGCCATCCGCAACATGGGGCTAGCCTGTGCCGCTGTGCTGGGGCATGACGCGGTTATCTTTTTGGATGACGATGAGACTGTCATCGACGCCGACTTTATGAAGCGCGCGACCTATGCGTTGGGGCAGCAGACGCGTCAGGGCTTGCCGATCTTGGTCAAGAGCGGCTATTTCTACGATCGCGACGGCTCGCCGCTGGCTCCCACGGACAAGGCGGGCATCTGCCATCGTTGGTGGACCAAGCGCATCGAGTTCAACCGTTGGATGAAAAAGGCGCTCTCGGGCACCCGCATCTCGCGCTCCAACTACGTGTGCGGCGGCCTGATGGCCCTGCACGCCCGCGCCTTTACGCGTGTGGCCTTTGACCCGTTTATCACCCGCGGCGAGGACTTGGATTACCTCTTTAACATGCGCATGTTTGGCTACGACGTGTGGTTCGATAACGAGTGGACCGTGCGCCATCTGCCTCCGGAGTCCGAAAAGCGCTCACCGCGCTTTATGCAGGATGTATACCGTTGGTACTACGAACGGGCCAAGTTGACATTCGCCGCGCATCAAAAGGAGCTCATTCCCGTTACGGCGGCATCACTCATGCCCTACCCGGGCCCGTGGATTTCGCGCGAGCTCGACGACCGCGTGCGCAAGACCGCTATGGTCCGCAGCGTGTTTACCCGCGAGCATGAGGGCTACCTGCGCATCTGGCGCCACGGTATTGACGAGGCCAAGACCTACGCGCGCCAAAACGCCGCAAGCTACCTGCGTTTCCAGAGCTTTTGGCCCAAGATCATGGACGGGCTTTGGCGTGACGCACAACTGATCAGTATCCTGGAGGGGGCCGAATGATCGACCGCCGCGCCCAGCGCGATAGTTCAATATCAATCTTTCGCATCATTGCCGTTGCCTGCGCCATTTGTGTGCTGGTGTACTTTATTTTTGCCTTGGTGACCGGTATCGAGCCGATCGCCACGGTGATTGCCTGCGCGCTGCTGTGCATCTTTCTGTGCATCTTTATCTTTTTGACGCTCAATCCCGATTCGGTGCGCTCCCAGTACACCGAGGAGACGCTCTCGGTGGCCTCGGCCATGCTCGAGGACATTAAGGGCGGTCTGACGCAGGAGTCGGCGCGTTTGGTGTGCCGGCGCATTTTGCCCGAGACGCGCGCCATGACGGTGGCCATCACCGACGAGGGCAACGTGTTGGCCTGCGCAGGCGAGTTTGAGGAAAAACTACTGCCAGATTCTCCCATCCACACGCTTGCCACACGCTACGTTATCGAACATGGCATCGTGCAGTCGTTCAACCGTATGGTGGATGTCGTGGGCTCGGATGGCTCGCACAACCAAGTCCCCGCCGGCATTATCGCCCCCATCAAGGTGGGCGATCGTACCGTCGGCACGCTCAAGTTCTACTACAAGACCCCGCGCGCCGTCGACCGTACCCAGTACGCGCTTGCCTCGGGCTTTGCCGAGATCTTGTCCACGCAGCTCGCTATCCACGAGCTCGAGGTGCAAAAGGAACTCACGGCGCGCGCCGAGGTGCGTGCGCTGCAGGCGCAGATTAACCCACACTTCCTGTTCAACACGCTGAACACCATTGCATCGTTTACGCGCACCGATCCGCTGCGGGCCCGCGAACTGCTTCGTGAGTTCTCATCGTTCTATCGTGCCACGCTCGACAACTCGGGATCGCTTATTCCGGTCTCGCGCGAGGTTGCACAGACCAAGCGCTACCTTACCTTTGAGAAGGCCCGCTTTGGCGAGGACCGCGTGCTTGCGACGTTCGATGTGTCCGAGGACGTGGAAGATACGCTGGTGCCGGCGTTCGTGATCCAGCCGATTGTCGAGAACGCCGTACGTCATGGTATGGGCGATGACGACGCCCTGAGGATCGACGTGACCGTTCACCAAGACGGCGAGGATGCAATCTTGATTGCCGTGGCCGATAATGGCGTGGGCATGGATGAGGGTACCGCCGCCAGACTGTTTGACGAGCGCTCTGCCCGTCCCGACGCCAGCTCTCCCCAGGGTGGCGGCGCCGGTGTGGCCATGCACAATATTTCGGAGCGCATCCATCGCTTTTATGGGCCGCACTCCTATACGCGTGTCGAATCGGCGCCGGGCAAGGGCACCAAAGTGCTCCTTCATCTTGATTTGTCAGAGAGCATCTTTGACATTCAAGAGTAAAATAAAGGGCTACGGGCTCAACGTCATGCGACGGATGCCCGGCGTAGTTAGTTGACGAAAGGTTTTATCCCTATGCTGCGTGCGATGATTGTGGATGATGAGGCGCCGGCTCGCTCGGAGCTTCGCTTCCTGCTCGAGCAAACGGGCAAGATCGGCACGATCACGGAGGCGTCGAGCGTCCGCTCCGCCATCGAGATGCTTATGGAAAGTCGCGTGGATGTCGTGTTTCTCGATATCTCGATGCCCGGTGCCTCGGGCCTGCAACTTGCCGAGGCGCTGCATAAGCTCAAAAATCCGCCGGCGATCGTGTTTGTGACTGCGTATAGTGACCATGCGGTCGAGGCATTCGACGTGGATGCCGTCGATTATCTGATGAAGCCGGTCGAGGAAGCTCGCTTGGATCGCGCGATCGAGAAGGTCATGCAACGCACCAAGCCGGTTACGGACAGCAAGGTGACCATCGAGCGTATCCCGGTGGAAAAGGGCGGCCGCAAGGTGCTCATTCCCGTGGACGACATTCGCTTTATCATGGCCAAGGACGATTACTCCTGCATCTATACCGTCGATGATCGCTTTTTGTCGACGACCTCGCTGGCGCAGTTTGAGGCCAAGCTCTGCGACTTTGGCTTCTTCCGTGTTCACCGCCGCTATATCGTCAACTTGGCGTGCGTTACGGACGTCGAGACGGTGCCTTCGGGCGCCATCCAGCTGGGCATTACGGGCGTCGACGAACGCGTGCCGGTTTCGCGCCGCCGCGTCGTGCCGCTTAAGAAGGCTCTGAGTCTCTAGCACACTGGCCCCGCAGCCCTGTAGACCCATCGTCTGCGGAGCCGTGGGGCCTTTTTTGTATGTATCTGCCGAATCGTTTTTTTGCGGAAGGGATCCCATGAACAGTGCAAGCGCCAAGCGCATCGACATCATCTCGGACACCCACGGCTATCTTTCGCCTGCGCTCCTGGATGAGCTTGAGGGCGCAGACCTGATTATCCACGCCGGCGACCTCACGTCAGAGATGGACTACGAGCACCTATGCACCATCGCCCCCGTGCGGGCCGTACTGGGCAACAACGATTACTACCGCGACTACGGCCCCGATGTAGACCGCCTTGCACTCTTTACCTACGAAGGTCTCAAATTCGCCGTAGCCCACTACCGCGAAGACCTTCCGGTGGGATCCGTAGACGTAGCCATCAACGGCCACACCCACGTAACCAAAGAAGCCCAAGTGGGCCGTTGCTTAGTCCTCAACCCGGGCAGCGCCAGCTACCCCCGAGGCACCCGAGGCCCCACCATGGCCAGAATGCTAGTAAAAGACGGCAAGATTATAAGCACCAAGTTTATTGACCTAGACTAACCGCAACAAAAACGGGGGATGTAAAACCGCATCTCCCGTTTTTTATGAGCCAAAGGCCGAGTTTCAACAAGAATAATCAGACCAATCCCACCGCGGAGAACGGGGGCCTCGAGCCGCGGAAGCGGCGAGGAGCAAGAACTGTTTGGACAAAGTGACGGCAGGGAGGGCTTCCGGGGCTGAGGGCGGGGGTTAAGTTTGTCGCGAGTTCCGCACGCAAAGGAAAGCACTTAATGTGCTTTCCGTCTTGCGCAGGACTGTAGAGCAGCAAACTTAA
>CABUSH010000015.1 GCA_902494195.1 uncultured Collinsella sp.
ACCAACGACGTGCTGTACAAGGAGGGCCTGGACCTTCTCGTCGTGCCCTCCGCCGAGCTCTCCCGCGGCCGCGGCGGCCCGCGCTGCATGAGCATGCCCTTCTGGCGCGAGGACCTCTAAGTCTTTAACGTTCCGGTGCGGTCCCCCTACAACCGCACCGGTTTCGCCCGTCAAACGGGCAACACTATTACTTATGTAATTCATTTTTTCGAAAGGAAACGAACCATGGGTGTTAACCTCTCCGGCCGTAGCTTCCTCAAGCTCCTCGACCTCTCCACCGAGGAGATCGAGTACTTGCTCAAGCTTTCCAAGAACTTCAAGGACATGAAGCGCGCTGGCGTTCCGCACCGCTATCTCGAGGGCAAGAACATCGTTCTGCTCTTCCAGAAGACCTCCACTCGTACCCGCTGCGCCTTCGAGGTCGGCGGCATGGATCTGGGCATGGGCGTCACCTACCTCGATCCCGGTTCGTCGCAGATGGGCAAGAAGGAGTCCATCGAGGACACCGCCCGCGTTCTCGGCCGTATGTATGACGGCATCGAGTTCCGTGGCTTTGCCCAGGACGACGTCGAGGAGCTCGCTGCCAAGTCCGGCGTGCCCGTGTGGAACGGCCTGACCACCGAGTGGCACCCCACCCAGATGCTCGCCGACATCCTGACCGTCCAGGAGAACTTCAACTACGACATCAAGGGCAAGACCCTCGTCTTCATGGGCGACTGCAAGAACAATGTCGCTCGCTCCCTCATGGTTGTCTGCTCCAAGCTCGGCATGAACTTCGTGGCCTGCGGCCCCGAGGAGTGCATGCCCGCCGACGACGTCATCGAGGCCTGCAAGCCCATCGCCGAGGCCAACGGCTGCACCATCAAGCTGACCACCGACGTCAAGGACGGCGTCACCGGTGCCGACGTTATCTACACCGATGTGTGGGTCTCCATGGGCGAGCCCGACGAGGTCTGGGCCGAGCGCATCGCTCAGCTCACCCCGTATCGCGTTACCTCCGAGGTCATGGCTATGGCCAACCCGGGTGCCATCTTCCTGCACTGCCTGCCCAGCTTCCACGACACCAACACCACGATTGGCGCCGAGAAGTGCGAGCAGTTCGGCATCACCGAGCAGGAGGTCACCGACGAGGTCTTCGAGAGCCCCGCTTCCAAGGTCTTCGACGAGGCCGAGAACCGCATGCACACCATTAAGGCTGTCATGTACGCCACGCTCAAGTAAGAGCATCTAGCATCTCGCTCGGGGTGTATTACTGCGCACCCCGAGCGGTTTTATCTGGTAATAATCTCGCATCAAGCGGCAGGCACGGCACGGAAGAGCCGCTTCTGGCGAGATCAGTAAATGATTTATGAAGGGGGGATGAGAACTATGACTGAGACCGCTAAGAAAAAGCGCGGTATGCCTTCATCGTTCACCATTCTTCTTGCTCTGCTGGCAATTGTCGCAGTGATTACCGTTATCGTCTCCGGCACGTCCGGTGGCGCGGTTACTGCCGCCCGTCTGAGCGATTTCTGCACCGCCCCGATCCTGGGCTTCGCTGACGCTCTGCCCGTCTGCCTCTTCGTTATGATCCTGGGCGGCTTCCTCGGCATGATGACCGAGACCGGCGCCCTGGACAACGGCATCGCCGTCCTGGTGCAGAAGCTTAAGGGCAACGAGATTATGCTCATTCCCGTGCTGATGCTCATCTTCTCCCTCGGTGGTACCACCTATGGTATGTGCGAGGAGACCGTTCCCTTCTACGCCCTGCTCGCCGCTACCATGATGGCCGCTGGCTTCGACCCCATGGTCGGTGCCGCTACCGTCCTGCTCGGCGCTGGCTGCGGCTGCCTGGGCTCCACGGTTAACCCGTTCGCCGTCGGCGCTGCCGTCGACGCTCTGACCGGCGTTGGCATTGAGGTCAACCAGTCCATCATCATCGGCCTCGGTGCCGTCCTGTGGATTGTCACTACCGCTATGTCCATCTTCTTCGTGATGAGCTACGCCAAGAAGGTCAAGGCTGACAAGGGTTCCACCATCCTGTCGATGCAGGAGCTCAAGGACGCCGAAGAGGCTCACGGCAAGGCTGCTTCCGAGGTCCACAAGGAGGTCAAGCTCACCGGTCGTCAGAAGGGTGTTCTGATCGCCTTCGCCTTCACCTTCGTCGTCATGATCGTCGGCTTCATTCCGCTGGCCGACCTCAACGAGGGCGTCGCCAACTTCTTCGACGCCGGCGCTGTCTACGACGCCGACGGTAACGCCGTCGTCCAGGGCTGGTCTGCCCTGATCACCGGCCTGCCCATTGGCCAGTGGTACTTCGACGAGGCTTCCACCTGGTTCTTCCTCATGGCCGTCCTGATCGGTATCATCGGTGGCCTGTCCGAGAAGCAGATCGTCAACACCTTCATCACCGGCGCTGCCGACATGATGTCCGTTGTTCTCGTCATCGCCCTCGCCCGTGGTATCTCCGTCCTCATGGCTAACACCGGCCTCGATGTCTTCGTCCTCGACGCTGCCGCCAATGCCCTGGCTGGCCTGTCCGGCGTGATCTTCGCTCCCATGAGCTTCCTGGTCTACTTCGGCCTGTCCTTCCTGATCCCTTCGACCTCTGGTATGGCCACCGTCTCCATGCCCATCATGGGACCGCTGGCTGTTAAGCTCGGCTTCTCGCCCGAGGTCATGGTCATGATCTTCTCCGCCGCCATCGGTGTCGTGAACCTGTTCACCCCGACCTCCGGCGCCATCATGGGCGGTCTCGCCCTGGCCAAGATCGAGTGGACGACCTGGCTCAAGTTTGCCCTTAAGCTCATCGTCGCTCTCTCCGTCGTCTGCGCCGTCATCCTGACCGTCGCCTGCGTGCTGCTCTAAGTACCCAACGGGTACCCCACGGAAACCTTGACGATCCTGTAGAGGATCACCTGGTCATCGTCTGTCCGGTGGGGTCAACCCACCGGTAGACTCCTACCTTTAGCCCCCTCCCGTTCCGTGCGCGGGAGGGGGCGCACTTATGTTGCGCGGTTCTACGAACCGCGCAACCAGTCGACGCTGCGCGCCGCCCAGGACGACAATTTGTCATTCAAAAGGCAAGGCATGACCAAAAGGTCTATGCCTTGCCTTTTTCATGCCAACTTGTACGTCCTGGACAGCGCTCGCTGTCCGTCCTCTACCTGTGGCGCTTTCCTTAGTTGGTGCAGGGGTGCTTTGCCTACTCTGGCGGGCTTTCGCTGACTTATGCTCAACCTGCGATGTTGCCGTTGTTGGTGTAATGGGGCGATGCAATGGGGTCAGGTTTGTTTGAACCAAAAAGGGGAAGTTGCGGTGGAATCGTTCCTGTTTGGCCGTCTTGAGGGGTTAAACGGGAACTATTCCACCGCAACTTATCGATGACGTGTTTGGTTGGTGCCAGTTGATTGCTTGGGCGTTGGGGAGGGTCTGCTCCGTTATAATCGCCTAGAACATTAATTGGAAACGGGACGGGAGCCATACATGCGCCAGGGTTTCGACAATGCGAAGTATATCGAGCTGCAGGCTGCTCACATTAAGGAGCGCATCTCACAGTTTGGTGGCAAGCTCTATTTGGAGTTTGGCGGCAAGCTGTTCGATGACTATCATGCGAGCCGCGTGCTGCCGGGTTTTGAACCGGACAGCAAGTTCCGCATGCTCAAGAGCATCGCCGACGATGTCGAGGTTATCATCGCGATCAACGCGAACCATATCGAGAAAAACAAGGCTCGCGGTGACCTTGGCATTACCTATGACGAGGATGTGCTGCGCCTGGTTGACTTGTTCCGCGGCAACGGCTTTGCCGTCGCGGCTGTGGTCATCACCCAGTACGCCGGCCAGCCTGCTGCCGATGTGTTCCGCAACCGCCTGAACGCGCTCGGCATTCCTGCCAAGCTGCACTATCCCATCGAGGGCTACCCGCACGATGTCGATCTGATCGTGTCCGATGATGGCTACGGCAAGAACGAGTTTGTCGAGACCACCCGACCGCTCGTCGTGGTCACTGCCCCCGGTCCTGGCTCGGGCAAGCTTGCCACCTGCCTGTCTCAGCTCTATCACGAGCACAAGCATGGCACGGCCGCCGGCTATGCCAAATTCGAGACCTTCCCGGTTTGGAATCTGCCCCTTACGCATCCGGTCAACATTGCCTACGAGGCCGCCACGGCAGACCTCGATGACGCCAACATCATCGACTCCTTCCACCTTGAGGCCTACAACAAGACCACGGTCAACTACAACCGCGACGTCGAGGCCTTCCCGGTAGTCCGTGCCCTGATGGAAAAGATCCTGGGCAAGAGCCCCTACCAGAGCCCTACGGACATGGGCGTCAATATGGTTGGCTTTGCCATCACCGATGACGATGCCTGCCGCGACGCTTCCAAGATGGAGATCGTCCGCCGCTACTTTACCGCGGTCGAAAATGTGCGCCGTACCGGCGTGGGCGATGAGCAAGTCGACCGTCTCAAGATTATTATGAAGAAAGCCGGCATCGATAAGAACTACTCACCGGCGCGCTCGGCGGCCCTCACCAGGGAGCAGCTGACGGGCGGTCCCGTGGGTGCCATGGTCATGCCCGATGGCTCCGTGGTGACCGGTAAGACCTCCACGCGCCTGGGCGCCGCAAGTTCGCTCATTATGAACGCCCTCAAGCATGTCTCGGGCGTCGACCTTGAGCTCGAGGTCATTAGCGATGAAGCGATCGAGCCCATCAGCAAGCTCAAGACGCATTTCCTGGGCAGCAAAAACCCGCGCCTCCACACCGACGAGACGCTTATGGCGCTGTCGATCACCTCGGCCACGAGTGAGACGGCCGCTCGCGTCCTTTCGGGCCTGGAGCAGTTGCGCGGTTGCGATGCTTTCTTTAGCGTTATCATCTCGCCGACGGACGAGACGGTACTGCGCAAACTGGGTATCAACGTGTGCTGCGAGCCCAAGTTTGAGCGCCGTGGTTTCTTCCATCGCTAAGTTTGAAGCATCGCGGTAATTGCATTGCATTTTGGCCGTATCGGGTTAGCGCCCGGTACGGCTTTTTGATCAATAAAGCGCCTATTTCGGCGAAAAATAGCCGTTTACCTGCCTAGAAACAATTAGAGCGGTATACAATAACCGTAACTGTTTCATCCTTGGCGGGATGCCGCATGATGGATATTACCTGCCATCGTGAGGTGTGTCGGTCGCGCACGGCGCGTTAGATGCTCGTGCTCGGTTTGAGGAGGCTGCTATGGCGGGCAAGGGTCGTGCGAGTGTCAACGATATGAAGCGTGTCGAGGTGCTGGTGTTGATGGAGATCGACCAGCAAACCGAAGACAATGGCGGGCCGTATGGTTTCTCGCGCAAAACGCTTGCCGAACGCGTGGGGGTTTCGCCGTATCGTGCCCGCGCCGCAATCGATCGCTTGGATTCCGAAGGCATGATTGATGTCGTCTCGCGTTATAGCGACGACGGCGGTCAGCTTGCAAATGGCATTTGCCTCACCGAACGTGGCGAGTGGTATCTTGAGGGCGTCCGTACTGGCATGCTCGTTCAAGAAATGCTTGAGGACGAGGTTGCTGATCGATAGCAGCATGTAACCCTTGCCATAGCGACGCCGCCTGGGAAACCGGGCGGCGTTTTGTTTCAAGATTGAGAAATGCAATCGCACGCGAGAAAAATTGCGAACGGTCCGCGGCGCGAGTATTACAATGAAGACCCGTAAGATGTGGATAAACAACTTCTACGGGAAGCGCAGGTAACTCAATATGACCAAGCATGTGTTCGTAACCGGTGGCGTGGTTTCGTCCCTGGGCAAGGGTATCACCGCGGCCTCGCTGGGCCGTCTGCTCAAGTCGCGTGGCTACAAAGTAACGATGCAGAAGGCCGACCCGTATCTGAACGTCGACCCCGGTACCATGAGCCCGTTCCAGCATGGTGAGGTCTTCGTTACCGAGGATGGTTACGAGTCCGACCTGGACCTGGGTCATTACGAGCGCTTTATTGATGAGAACCTGACCCGCGATTCCAACTTTACGACCGGTGCCATCTACAAAAGCCTAATCGCCCGCGAGCGTCGCGGCGACTTTTTGGGCGGTACCGTGCAGGTGATTCCCCACGTCACCAATGCCATTAAGGACAAGTTCCGCCGCATCGAGGAGCAGACCGGCTCCGATGTAGTCATCACCGAGCTGGGCGGCACGATTGGCGACATCGAGTCCCAGCCGTTTGTCGAGGCCATCCGTCAGTACCGCAAGGAGGCCGGCCCCGAGAACGTCTGCTACATCCACGTGTCGCTCGTTCCCTATATCGCCGCCGCCCACGAGGTCAAGACCAAGCCCACACAGCATTCCGTCAAGGAGCTCCGCAGCTTTGGCATCCAGCCCGATATTATCGTGCTGCGCTCCGACCACCATATCGATGACGCTATCCGCGGAAAGATCGCAAGCTTCTGCGACGTCGACACCGATTGCGTCTTTACCAACGAGGACTGCGCGAGCATTTACGATGTTCCGCAGCTGCTTGCCGAGCAGGACTTTGACCTGCGCATTTGCGAGCGCCTGGGTCTGGACCCGCGTGAGCGCGACATGAGCGAGTGGAACGAGTTCCTGCGCAAACAGAATCACGCCAACCATCACGCCGACAAGGTGAAGATCGCCGTCGTGGGCAAGTACACGCAGCTGCCCGATGCGTACCTGTCGGTTATCGAGGCCCTGCACCATGCGGGCGTCTTCTACGATCGCCATGTGGACGTCCAGCTGGTCGACGGCGAGAGCCTCGACGAGCAGAATGTCTCCGAGGTTCTGGGCGACGCCTCGGGCATCCTGGTCCCCGGCGGCTTTGGCAAGCGCGCCCTGGAGGGCAAGATCCTCGCGGCCGAGTTTGCCCGTGAGCACAAGATTCCGTATCTGGGCATTTGCCTGGGTATGCAGGTGGCCGTGTGCGAATTTGCGCGCAATGTCGTCGGCCTTGCCGGCGCCAGCTCCTCTGAGTTCGATCCGGATGGCCCGTATAGTGTCATCGATCTGATGAGCTCGCAGGAGGACGTGACCGAGAAGGGCGGCACCATGCGCCTGGGCGCCTATCCGTGCAAGCTCGCCGCCGATACCCTTGCTCGCGAGGCATATGGCGAGGAACTCGTCTACGAGCGTCACCGTCACCGCTTTGAGTTCAACAACGCCTTCCGCGACCAGCTCGAGGACGCCGGTTTGGTTATCTCGGGTCTGTCGCCTGACGAGCGCCTGGTCGAGATGGTCGAGCTGCCGCGCGACGTGCATCCGTGGTATGTGGCAACCCAGGCTCATCCCGAGTTCAAGAGCCGCCCGACCAACCCGCAGCCGCTGTTCCGCGAGTTCGTACGCGCTTCGATCGGCCAGCACGAGGGTGTCGACCGTCTGCAGGTGACGCCCATGAACCTCGCTACGGACTAAGGGTGCCGGCGAATAAGGAACATACCGAAGCTACTCCCTCGTCGCTCGCCGTGGCGGCGGGGGAGTATCTCGATTACCTCGCGGTCGAGCGGGGTTTGGCGCGCAACACGATTGCGGCCTATCGTCGTGACCTGACGACGTACTGCGCCTATCTGGAGCGGGCGGGTATTGTGTCTTTTGAAGAGGTGACTCGTCAGGTCGTGGAGGGCTTTGTCGCCGACCGTCGCGATGGGGGCTATTCCGATGCCTCGGTGGAGCGTGCGCTTGCAGCCGTGAAGGGCCTGCATGCCTTTTTGGTGCGCGATGGGGCTGTAGCCCAAAATCCAACGGCGGCGTTGCGCCTGCCTAAAAAGGCTGAGCGTTTGCCGGAGTATCTATCGGTGGAGGATGTCTCGGCTCTGCTCGATCAAGACTTCCCCGAGGGCGAGATGGGCTTGCGCGACCATGCCATCTTGGAAGTGCTCTACGGATGCGGTTTGCGTGTGAGCGAGTTGGTGGGGCTCGATGTGGGCGATATCCATATTGACGATGGCTTTGTACTCGTTCGCGGTAAGGGCTCAAAGGAACGCCTGTCCCCGCTGGTGGGAAGCGCGGCGCGAGCTCTGATGCTCTATGTAACTGAGGGACGTTCTCGCTTGGCGGCCCATGCCCGCGGAACCGAGACCTCGGCGGTCTTTTTAAATAAGAACGGACGTCGCCTGTCGCGCCAGGCCGTGCATGCGATATGCGAGCGGTATGGGCGTCAGGTGGGGCTGGTGGGGCTCCATCCCCATACCTTGCGCCACTCCTTTGCCACCCACATGCTCGCGGGCGGTGCCGACCTGCGTGTGCTGCAGGAGATTTTGGGCCATGCCGATATTTCGACCACGCAGGTCTACACGCATGTCGACCGCACGCAACTGACCGAGGTCTATCTGGCGGCGCATCCGCTGGCGCATCGTTAACACATCGCTGGCCTGCATATTTATAGGTATTTGGGGACGGGCCCCAGATTGCTGCGGCGTGCTTTTGCGCGCGCATGGGCAATCTGGGGCCCGTCCCATTTTTCGCCACTTGTCGTCGCGGTGGTGGGCCGCACGTGCCTTGGGTGGGGGAGTTTGGGGGCGATGTGAACGCCATGTAAAGGGACGCAAAAATCGCCTCAAGGTCAACTTGAAGGTTGAGGTTGAAAGGCGGGGTGCCACAGGTGGCATCCCGCCTTTGCTGTAAACACAACATATTGTGTTTTCGAACATATGCTCGGGGGTGTTTTACAACATATTGGGGGTGGAATGGTGGGGCGGGGTGGGGGAAGGGGTGGGGAAAGGTGTTGAAAAATGGGGCGGTTCCCCATATTATTGATGACGTCGACAGGCGGGGTGGTTCCCCGCGTACGTGCCATCTGAGTAACCGAGGGGAGGGCGCACATGGGAATGACTGGTGCATACGAGCGCAATCTCGATGCAAAAGGTCGTCTATCCCTGCCTGCACCCCTTCGCGAGGAGCTTGGAGAGCACGTTCGCGTGTTTAAAGCCCTGGATGTCGATGCTCTGTACGTGTTCTCTGCCGAGGCCTTCGATAAGTGGGTCGAAGGACTCTTCGCGGGTCGTGAGGGCCACGAGGGTTTTAACCCGCGTGACATTAACGACCAGAAGCTCATGAGGGCGATCAACAAGCGCACCACGTCGACGGACGTGGACAGCGCCGGTCGTATCGGTCTTTCCGAGTCTCTCCGCAAGCAGGCGAACCTCGACCGCGAGGTCACGGTTGTGGGCAACTACGACCACCTTGAGGTTTGGGATCGCGCCGCGGCCGATGAGGACGATGACGATGAGGCCCTGCTGGACCTCTTCTTCTCGTAAGGGCAAGGCACGGGTAACGGATGGAGCGTGGGATCTTGACACAAGAATATCGGCATGAACCTGTCATGCTCGGCGAAGTGCTTGAGTCGCTGCGGCTAAAGAGCGGCTCCGTTGTCTGCGATTGCACCCTTGGCGGTGCCGGCCATTCGGTAAAGATGGCCGCGCAGGTGGGGGAGACGGGCCTTTTGCTCGGCGTCGATCAGGACGACATGGCCCTCGAGGCCGCTGGCGCCCGTCTGGACCGCGAGGTTCCCGGCGTTCCGCACCAGCTGCTGAAGGGCAACTTCGGCGACTTGGACGAGCTGCTTTGCTCGGCCGAGGTGCCCGGGGTCGATGGCTTCCTGTTCGATTTGGGCGTTTCGTCACCGCAACTCGATATCCCTGGCAGGGGCTTTTCGTATAACGAGGACGCCCCATTGGACATGCGGATGGATCCGGGTAATAACACCTTAAACGCAGCTGAGGTCATCAACACCTATAACGAACACGACCTCGCCCGGATTCTACGCGTCTACGGAGAAGAGAAGTTCGCCTCGCAGATTGCGCGCGAGATCGTGCGCCGCCGCGAGCAAGAACCGATCGAAACCACCGGCCAATTTGTCGAGATCATCAAGGCGGGTATCCCGGCTGCCGCTCGTCGGCATGGCGGACACCCGGCCAAGAAAAGTTTCCAGGCCATTCGCATCGAGGTCAATCACGAGCTCGATGTGCTCGAACGAGGGCTTGATGCCGCCACCAGGTGGCTCAACCCGGGCGGACGTATCTGCGTCATCTCGTATCACTCGCTCGAGGACCGTATCGTAAAGAACCACTTTAAGGAGATGAGCCAGGGGTGCACGTGTCCGCCGGAGATTCCGGTGTGCGTGTGCGGCAACGTGCCGATACTCAAGGTCATCACCCGCAAACCCTTGGTTGCCCAGCCTGATGAGGTTGAGCGCAACCCTCGGGCGAGATCAGCCAAAATCCGCGTGGCGCAGCGTCTGTAGGCGCGACCGCGCGATATTGGACCTCCCGCTCGCACCATAAACGAAGCTTAAACACACTACCAACGTACTCGGGATGGGAGGCGGCATATCATGGGCTACAACACTTCAAGCGCAGCACTCGCCTATGATATGAACGCCATGCCCGCCTATCGTGAGACGCCGCAGGCCCCCGTTGCTCCCCGTGAGCAGCGCGCGCCGCGCTTTGATGTCTACACGGGCGCGGGCCGTCAGGCAAACCAGGCGGTAAGCCCGGTTTTCATGAGCGTTCTTAAAACGTTTTGCATCATTGCGGCTATCTTCATGACGATCGGCGTCGCCCGCGTGGCGCTCGCCGGCGTTACGGCCCAGGTGCTCAACAGCAACGCCGAGCTTACCAGCACGCTCGAAAAGGCGACCGATGAGAGCTCCGACCTGGAGGTCATGCATTCGGTCTATGGCGCCGACACGCGCATTCGCGACCTTGCGGGCGCTTATGGCATGGTGGAGCCCAGCGAGAGCGTTACACTTGACTTTTCGCAGGATGCAGCCGCGGGCGCCAACGCGACCGCGACCGCTCAGTAGCAAGACGGTAGCTGAGTATGACAAATGACTATCGCCGCGGTTCCGATGGGGGCCGCGGTTCTGGACGTCCCTCGTCGCGGGGACGTTCTGGTTATCAAGGAACGGGTCGGCAATCTTACAACGCCGGGCGGTCCCGTGGCAACGACCCGGCGTCGCGACTTCGCGGCTCGGGCGGCCCTCAAGTGCATAACACCAGGTCGCGCAAGAGTTCGTCGACCGAATGGCTCACAGGCGCGCCTCTGCCTCGCCGCAAAGCCGTCATGGGCTTCATCGGGCTTGGCTTGGGCTTGGGCGTCTTTCGCCTTGCCGACTATCAAATTGCCGAAGCCGATAAACTGCGCGAGCGTGCCGATGCGCGCCGCCTGCTTGCGCAGACCCTCTATGCCAAACGCGGCACCATCTACGACCGCAACGGCAACGTGCTGGCGTCGTCGGTCGAATGTCGCAACATCGCCGTGAACCCGCAGCTTGTCGAGGATGTTGACAAGACGGTGTCGGCGCTGGTCAAGGCAACTGGAATCGATAAAAAGACCTGCCGCAAGCTCGTTGAGTCCGATGGAACCTGGGTGTATATCAAGCGCCAGGTGGACGAAGACGATGTTGCGGCGCTGGAGAAGAAGAACCTGCCCGGCGTGCTTTTTGAGCAGGCCATGAAGCGCGTATATCCATACGGCAATCTGGCATCGCAGGTGCTGGGTGTAGTGAATGTAGACAACGACGGCTTGACGGGTCTCGAAAAGCAATACAACAAGCTTCTGACCGGCACGAACGGTTCTCTCGTACGCGAGCGCGCGAGGGACGGCAGCTATATCGCGGGCGGTGCCTATAAAAAGGTGGCTGCGGTCGACGGCGTTGATATCGTGACGACGCTCGACGTCAATATCCAGCGTGCGGCCGAGGATGCCCTGGCAGAGGCAGTTGAGAAGACTAAGGCCAAGAACGGCTCGGCGCTGGTCACCGATCCTACGACAGGCGAGATTTTGGCAGCCTGCTCGTACCCGACCTACGACCAGACCGATCTGGAGAATGCCAAGACCGAGGATATGAATCTGCGCCTGGTCACCGACGCCTACGAGCCCGGCTCGGTCTTTAAGACGCTCGTGGCGGGCGCCGGCTTCGACTTGGGCGTCGTGCGATCGAGTACGTCGTTTGAGGTGCCGGCGAGCATCAAGGTGGGCGACGATACCGTCACCGATGCCGACAAGCGCGACTATGCCATGACCATGGATGTGCGCGAGATGATGCGCCGTTCGTCCAACGTGGGCTTTGTCCTAGTGGGGCGCAAGATCGGTGCCGACGACTTTGCCGCCTATGTGGACAAGTGGGGCATCGGTCACAGCTCGGGTGTCGATTTTCCGGGAGAGAGCCTGGGTATCGTCAAGGAGCGTGACCAGTATGACGGCGCCACGCTGGGCTCGATGAGCTTTGGACAGGCACTGTCTGTCTCGCCGATTGAGATCGCACGTGCCGTGGGCGGCATCGCCAACGGCGGTGTGATGATGACCCCGCACTTCTATAAGTCCAGCAAAGGCGACGAGAAGGACTGGGGCGAAGGCGAGCGCGCGATTTCGGAGGACGCCGCGTCCCAGGTGACATCGTGCATGCAGACGGTCGTGTCCGAGGGAACGGGCGTTGGCGGCGCGGTTGACGGCTATGACGTGGCGGGTAAGACCGGTACGGCCGAACGAGCCGACGAGAACGGCGGCTACCTCAAGGAGAACTACATGTCGTCCTTTATGGGCTTTGCGCCGGCACAATCGCCCAAGGTGCTGTGCTATATCACGCTCGACGGAACGCCGAGCGGCTCGGATGCCGCTGCGGTGCCGTTCCAGTCCATTATGGCCAACGCGCTCGACGTGCTGGGTATCCCGCACACGAGGTAGGGGGTTACAATCTTTGGGGCCTGGTTTGTTGTCCCATATGAGGGTGTTCACATGCCCTGCACCACGCATGCGCGGCGCTGGGATACAATACGCCGATAGCATTATTAGGTTTACAGGGGAGCTGCAATGATAGAGATCGCCGTCAACAACCTCGCGGCCGCAACAGGGGCCCGAACCGTGACGGGAGAAGCCGATCGGGTATGCCGCGGGTGCGTTATCGACTCGCGCCAGGTCGAGGAAGGGGCGATTTTCGTCGCCTTTCCCGGTGAAAACGTCGACGGCAATGATTTTGCTTCCCGTGCCGTCCAGTCGGGTGCCGGCGCCGTCGTGATGACGCGTGAGCCCGAGGCCGAGCTGGTCTCGCTGGCACAGGACAGGGGCTGTGCCATCTTGCTGACCGATGATCCCGAGGAGTTTCTGCTGCGTTTGGCGCACACGTATCGCCTGGAGCTTGGCTGCCTGGTCGTTGGCATTACCGGTTCCATCGGCAAGACGACGACCAAGGACGTGCTCGCCGCTGTACTCGCCAAGCGCTATCGTGTCTGGGCCACCAAGGGCAATTTCAATAACCTGATCGGCATGCCGCTCACGGTGCTTTCCGCTCCGGCCGATACCGAGGTCCTGGTGCTCGAGATGGGCATGAACCATTTCCACGAGATTGAGCGTCTGTCCCAGTCCGCCAATCCCAACCTTGCCATCGTAAGCAAGATTGGTACCTCTCACATCGGCATTTTGGGCAGCCGCGAGAACATCGCCCGCGCTAAGGCCGAGATTGTCCAGGGTATGTGCGCCGCCGGCGACTTCTTGCCGCTGCTGGTTTTGGGCGGTGAGGACGACTTTACGCCGTTCATTCGCGATACGTTCGCCCAGCCTGCTGGTATCGATGTGATGCTGGCCGGCGTCTCGGACGATGATGAGGTCCGTGCCCGCGACATTCGTGTTGATGACGAGGGACGTCCGGTCTTTACGCTCGATTTTGGCCAGGGTGAGACGATCGATACCATGCTTGCCATCCCCGGCGTGCAGTCCGTTCCTAATGCCGTTAAGGCCGCCGCGGTTTCCTATCGCCTGGGCGTGACGCCCGAGCAGATCGATGCTGCCTTTAGGGGCCTCACGATCACCGGTCACCGCCAGGAGATCAAGCGCGCCAAGAGCGGTGCCCGCGTCATCGACGATTCCTATAACGCCAGTGCCGAATCCATGGCTGCTGGCCTCGATCTACTGTGCTCGCTTTCGTGCACGGGGTCTCGCATGGCGATCCTGGGCGAGATGGGCGAGATGGGCGATGAGGCTCCTCGCATGCATGAGCTCGTGGGCGCCTATGCGGCCGCCAAGAAGCTCGACATGCTGGCGTGCGTGGGTGGTGAGCTGGCCCAGCTTATGGCCGATGCCGCGCGCATGATGGGCATGGACGAGGACCGCATCCAGGTGTTCTCCGATTATCAGCAGGTGCTCGACCGCATGGGCGGCGCGCTTGAAAAACATGATGTTGTACTGGTCAAGGGTTCCCGCTTTGTTGAGCTCGACCGCTTTGTGGAAGGTGTGTGCTAGCCCATGTTCGGCAATCCCTCGTATCCAACGTATCAGGCTTTTTTGGGGCTTGGCATCGCCGCTGCCATTGCGCTGCTGCTCATGCCGTGGTGGATCAAGCTGCTGAAGGTCGAGGGTATCGGCCAACAGGTCCGAGCCGACGGCCCCAAGCGTCATTTGATTAAACAGGGTACGCCGACCATGGGCGGCGTCATCATCCTTGTTGCGATTTCGCTGACCTGCCTGCTGATGGGCAAGCTCACCACCGAGCTCGTGCTCGTGCTGCTCGCCACGCTGGCGACCGGCGTGCTGGGCCTGATCGACGACCTGACCTCCGTTACGCATGGGCGCTCGCTCGGTCTGACGCCTCATGCCAAGATGATCGGCCTAACCATTATCTGTGTCACCTTTACGGTACTTGCCGTTAACTGGTGCGGCGTCGCCCCCGAGATTCGTTTTCCCGGCGGCCTGACGATTGACCTTGGCGTGCTTTCGACCACCATCTGCGGCCTTTCGTTCCCGTGGCTCTACATTGTCTTTTGCTGGCTGATGATCGCCGGTCTTTCTAATGCCGTGAACCTGACCGATGGCCTTGACGGTCTTGCTGGCGGCACCTCCATGATTGCCATGCTCGCCATGGCTGCCATGGCGTTTTTGCACGGAGACGTGAACCTGTCCATCTTCTGCACCGCGTGTGCCGGTGCCTGCTTGGGCTTTCTGTGGTTCAACTGCTATCCGGCGAGCATCTTTATGGGCGATACCGGCTCGCTTGCCCTGGGCGCCGCGTTTGCCTGCACGTCCATCATGACCAACACCGAGGTCGTCTCCCTTATCATCGGCGGCCTGTTTATCGTTGAGACCCTGTCGGTCATGATTCAGGTTGTCTACTTCCACTTTACGCACAAGCGCGTCTTCCTTATGGCGCCCATCCATCATCATTTCGAAAAGAAGGGCTGGGCCGAGACCAAGGTCGTCATCCGTTTTTGGATTATCGCTGCTGCCTTTGGTGCCGTTGGCCTTGCTCTGTTCTTCCAGTTGGGATAGTGGTCTTTCATGTCTCTTGCTGATGTCTTTAGCCTGCTCGTTTTGGGTCAGGGCAAATCCGGTCTCGATGTCGCCCGCTGGGCGCTGGCACATCCCGAGCGCGTAAGTGCCGTTACCGTGTATGGCGGTGGCACCTCTGAGCCCAATGACGCCACGCGTGCGCTCGAGGCTGCTGGTGCGTCGTTTGTCTATGGGACCGAACAGGTCGAGGGCGCCTATGACGTATGCGTGACGTGCCCGGGCATCTCGGAGTTCTCGGGCTTCTTTAAGGCTGGGCTCGAGCATGCCGCCCAGATTATGGGTGAGCCCGAGTTTGCCTATCGCCTGTCGCCCGATAACTGGATTGCCATCACGGGCACCAACGGCAAGACGACCACCACGTCGCTGACTGATTATCTGCTTAAGGCTGCCGGCGAGGCCAGCGTTGCTGTCGGCAACATCGGCGAGCCGCCGGTCAACGAGATTGACGGCCGAGCCCACAACGAGTGGTTTGTGGCTGAGCTCTCGAGCTATCAGATTGCTACGACAACCGAGCTCCACCCCCGCGTGGCGGTGCTGCTCAACATCACTCCCGACCACTTGGGCTGGCATAAGAGTCATAAGAACTATGCGCTTGCCAAGATCAAACTGTTTGACAATATGGTCGATGACGATCTGGCGGTTGTCGACGTCGAAGACGCCGGCATTCACGAGTTCGATGAGTACATCTACACGCCGGGTCGTCGCATCTGCAAGGTTGCCTTTGACGAGCCTGAGGGCGAGGATGCCGCCTTTGTGCGCGATGGCAAGATGATCGTGCGTCTGAAGGGTGTCGAGACCCCGCTCATCGCTACATCCGAGCTCAAGATCTCGGGCCATCACAATGTTATCAATGCCCTGTGCGCTGCCACGGCTGCCTTGGCAGTCGGTGCCGATGTCGACGGTGTCTGCCGCGGTCTGGCCTCGTTCCAGCCGCTCGAGCACCGCGTGGAGCCGTGTGGCGAGATTGACGGCGTGCGCTACGTCAACGATTCCAAGGCGACTAACACCGATGCGGTCGAGAAGGCACTGACGGCATTTCCCGATGACGACGTGATCTTGCTGCTCGGCGGCCACGATAAGGGCACTCCGCTCACGGACTTCGCGCGCGTCGTTATGGACAACGTGCGCTCGGTCGTCTGCTTTGGCGATGCGCGCGAGCGCTTCACCGCCGCTATGGACGAGGCTGATGTCGATGGCGATGTGGATATCGCCCAGGCGGATGACCTGCGCGACGCCGTGGACGTTGCCCGTTCGCTTTCGAGCCGTGGTGACGTGATCTTACTTTCTCCTGCCTGCTCTTCGTTCGATGAGTTCTCGGGCTATGAGGAGCGCGGCCGCGTGTTTAAGGACTACGTGGCTCAGCTTGCCGCTACAGCGAAATCACAAATGGAATAGGGGTTGCGGTGAGAGAGGAGAGCCCCCGACAAGGTATGAGGAGGCCCGACTCGGACCGTGCTTCCTCACGTCGCACCACACCGCGTTCCAGCCGCGGCGGGCAGTCGTTTAGCGAACGCTATATTGCCGGCGTTCCCGCCCGTATCATGCGCCCCCGTTTGATATTCATGGCCTGCTTGTTTACCTTGGTATGCTTTGGCCTGCTGATGGTGTACTCGGCGTCTTCGGTCGAGGCGCTGCACGAGAATGGCTCGGCGACGTTTTTTCTGGGTCGACAGGCCGCGTTTGCCGTGGTCGGTGTTCTGGCGCTGATTGCCATCGTGCGCGTTTTGCCGGACAGCTGGTTTGGGGAGGATGTGCTCAGGATCTTCCTTATCGGCATGATAGGGCTACTGCTTCTGGTGTTCTTGGTGGGCAGCGGCAGCCGCGGCGCCACGCGCTGGCTCAACATCGCCGGTATTCAGTTCCAGCCTTCCGAGTTTTTAAAGCCATTTGCCATTGCGTATTCGGCCATCATGCTTGATCGCTTCTTTTCGCCCGGTGGCAACATCAACGAATTCCTTCGCAAGATGGGCATCTACCTGGGCATTTCGCTCTTTCTGATCTTTATCCAGCCCGATTTCGGTACTGTCCTGATCATCCTGTTGACCCTCATGTGCATGGCGTTGTTTGCGGGTCTCGACCCCAGATTTATCATCGGCGTGCTAATCTTCGGCATTCTCGTGATCGTGATTGCGCTTGTCGCAGAGCCATACCGTATGGTGCGTATTCAGGTTGC
The DNA here is from genome assembly GCA_902494195.1 of uncultured Collinsella sp. GTDB lineage: Bacteria > Actinomycetota > Coriobacteriia > Coriobacteriales > Coriobacteriaceae > Collinsella. The sequence goes on from CABUSH010000015.1 coordinate 17,422, forward strand.
CTTGAACCCTTGGGCCGACGAGTATGGTGACGGCTATCAGGCCACGCTTGCCATCATGGCCTTTGCCTCGGGCGGTCTGTTCGGCCGTGGCATCGGCAACTCAACCATGAAGTATTCGTATCTGCCCGAGGCACACAACGACTACATCTTGGCCATCATTGGCGAGGAAGTCGGTTTTGTCGGAACCGTGCTGTTCTTCTTGGTGTTTGCGATGCTGATCTACTCGGCGTTTCGCATTGCCGAGCAGGCGACCGATCGTCGGGGCGCGCTCATGGCGTCTGGCTCCGCGGTCATTCTCGCAGTGCAGTTTTTGATTAACGCGCTGGGCATCCTCAACGTGTTTCCCATGACGGGCAAACCGTTGCCGTTTATTAGCTACGGCGGTTCGTCGATTATTGTGTCGCTCATGCTTGCCGGGTTGATCCTGCGCGTTTCGTACGAGAGCGCCCGCCGCGATGAGTATGACCGCCGCCGTGAGAGCTTTGCCGTTATGGATGAGAGTACCGCCGGCGTGCCCCACGTGCGCGGCGAGCGATCTTCGCGTAACGGTTTTACCGTCCTGGATGGCTCTGCGACCGACCCCGCAGCCCGCCCGCGTCAGCGAACGGCGCCGCAAGGTCGTCCTCAGCGCCCCACTCCTCGCAATGCGGGCGGCGGATATAATCGAATCGATTTGAACTCAGACCCGTCGGCGCGTCTGCGTACCGACGGCCAGGGACCGCGTGTACGAAGGGACTACCATGACCGATAAAATGACCGTTGCTATTGCAGCCGGCGGCACGGCAGGGCACATCAACCCCGCGCTCGCCTTGGCCGAAGAGCTCCGTGACCGTGGCCACCACGTTGTGTTCGTGGGCCAGTCGCGCAAGCTCGAGGGTCGTCTGGTCCCCGAGGCTGGGTTTGATTTTGTGCCCATTACGGTCACGGGCTTCGACCGCTCCCGTCCTTGGACGGCGCTGACCTCGCTGTGGCGTGTCAACAAAGCCAAGCGTGCGCTCGCCAGTCATTTCTCAAAGGTCGGCAAGCCCGATGCCGCCATTGGTTTTGGTGCCTATGTCGAGGTTCCGCTGCTGGGGTGGTGCAAGGGCGCGGGCGTTCCGTATCTGCTGCATGAGCAGAACTCTGTTCCGGGCCTGGCCAACAAGATGATGAACTCCCACGCCACCCGCGTGTGCATCTCGGTGCCGGCAGCGCGTTCGGTCTTTGAGCGCGAAGGTGACCCTGACCACGTGCTCATGACCGGCAACCCCGTACGTCGCTCGGTGATCGAGGGCGATCGCGCTCGCGGCCGCAAGGCACTTGGCGTTCCCGAGGACGCTACGCTGCTGCTCGTCTTTGGCGGTTCACTTGGCGCCCAACACCTCAACGAGCGCGTGGTTTCGCTCAAAAACGAGCTGCTTTCGCGCAAGAACCTCTATGTGTTGCATTCGACGGGTGCCGACGGCTTTGAGGAGACCGAGCGCGCTTTGGCGCTGACGCCCGAGGAGGCGAAGCGTTACCGCGTCCAGCCTTACATCGACAACATGGGCGATATGCTGGCTGCTGCCGATTTGGTGCTCTCGCGTTCGGGCGCATCGAGCGTGGCCGAGATCGCTGCGCTCGCCGTGCCCTCGGTGCTCGTGCCGTATCCGCATGCGACGGCCGACCACCAAACCACCAATGCTCGTTATCTGGTCGACGCCGGGGCCGGCGTGCTCTGCGCCGATGCCGATATCGACGGTTCTGCCTTTGCCGATGAGCTGCTGCACCTGGTCGATGACGCGGCGGCACGCGACGCCATGCGTCAGGCGGCGCGTGGTCTGGCTCAGGATAGGGCCGCCGCTCTTCTGGCGGATGCGGTAGAGGGTTTGCGTTAGTTAGACGGGATATCGTCGGTCGCCCTCGCGCTGATGCGGTAGGTGCGGTACAGTTAACGGGTTACAGGCAGTGTTTACGCAAGGAGTACACGAGCACATGGCTGATTCCCAGACTGCAACCTCCGCGCCCGAGTTTAAGAGCGCCCACTTTATCGGTATCGGCGGCGCCGGCATGAGCGGCATCGCCCTCGTTCTGCACGAGCGCGGTTATGCCGTTACCGGCTCCGACCTTAAGACGTCACGTTATATCCGCCAGCTTACCCGCGCTGGTGTGAAGGTGCATGTGGGCCATGAGGCCGCCACGATCGACGAGGTCAAGCCCGACGTGGTTGTTGTCTCCACCGCTATTCCGGAGTCCAACCCTGAACTCGTGCGCGCTCGCGAGCTTGGTATTCCCGTGTGGCCCCGTGCCAAGATGCTCTCTGCTTTGGGCCACGGCTACACCACCGTCGCTGTTGCCGGCACGCATGGCAAGACCACCACGTCTTCGATGTGCGCCACCATGCTCGACCGCATGGGTCTGGATCCGAGCTTCCTGATCGGTGGCATCGTCGAGGGCTATGACACGAACGGCAAGAACGGCTCGGGCGACTACTTTGTCGCCGAGGCCGACGAGTCCGACAGTTCCTTCCTGTTCCTGAACCCCAACGTGGTCATTGTGACCAACGTCGAGGCCGACCACCTCGATCACTACTCGGGTATCGAGGAGATCGAGGCGACTTTCGCCAAATTCATGAGCCTGGTGGGCGAGGACGGCACCGTCATCGTCTGCGGTGAGGACCCGCATCTGGTCGAGCTCGCCAAGTCGACGGGCCGTCACGTGCTTTCCTACGGCTTTGCCGAGAGCAACGACATCGTCTGCATGCACCCGGATGTCAAGGGCATCCAGAGCGACTTTATCGTTCGCTTTGAGGACGGCACTGAGCACGCTGTGGAGATCAAGAGTAATCCCGGTCGCCACAACATGCTCAACGCCACGGCGGTGCTCACCGTCGCCCATGTCCTGGGCCTTGACATCGACGCCGCCGCCAAGGCGCTTTCGAGCTTTGAGGGCGTCCGTCGTCGCTTTACCCACGTGGGCGATATCGATGGCATCACCGTGGTCGATGATTACGGCCATCACCCCACCGAGATCAAGGCGACGCTTGCTGCCGCTTCGTCGCTGGGCTACAAGCACGTCGACGTCGTGTTCCAGCCGCACCGCTATTCGCGCCTGCAGGCCCTGTGCGACGACTTTGCCGATGCATTTGCCAATGCCGATAAACTGCTGCTGATTGATGTGTTCTCGGCTGGCGAGATGCCCATTCCGGGTGTTACCTCTAAGATGCTCGCCGATACCGTGCGCGCCAAGCATCCTGGCAAGGAGGTCGTGTACTGCTCCAGCCGTCTTGAGCTCAATCAGGAGCTCGAGCAGATGGTGGGCGAGGGCGACTTGCTGCTCACTATGGGTGCCGGTGACGTTACGACCGTCGGCCCCGAGTTTATCGAGTATTTGACTGCCAAGAAAGACGCTTAAGTCTAATGGGTCTGTTTAACGCCGTCATGGCGCTCTCGGGCATGATCGACACGGATGTGATCGAGGACGAGCGCCTTGCGCGTCATACGAGCTATCGTATCGGCGGCAAGGCCGACCTCTTTGTGACGTGCCATAGCTATCATGCCCTCCGCCGCGCCGTGGCGGTGCTCGATCGCGAGCAGGTGCCGTGGGTCATCATCGGCAAGGGCTCCAATCTGCTGGTTGCCGATGGCGGTTATCGCGGCGCCGTCATTTCGCTCGGACGTGAGTTTCAGCGCACGGTTGTTGCCGATGACGGTTGTACGCTGACGGTCGGTGCGGGCGTGATGTTTGCGCGCCTGGTCAACGATGCCCTGTCGCGTAGCCTCTCGGGCCTTGAGTTTGCCGTTGGCATCCCTGGCTCGGTTGGCGGTGCGATATCTATGAATGCCGGCACACGGACCGAGTGGATTGGCTCGCTGGTTGAGGATGTCGTAACGTTTGACCCGGCATCCGGTATCAAGCATTATGCGGGGTCCGAGATCACTTGGGGCTACCGCGAATGTAGCCTTCCCCGCAATGAGATTATCCTCGAGTGCGTGCTCAAGCTTAAACCGGCGCCCAAGGCCGACATTCGCGAGCGCATGGAGCGGTACCTGACGAGGCGCAAGCGTACGCAGCCCATGGGTCGCGCATCCTGCGGGTCGGTCTTTCGCAACCCGCCCGATGCGAGTGTGGGCAAGCTTATCGAGGATTGTGGATTAAAGGGTTTTTCGATTGGCGGCGCGGAAGTTTCGCCCGTTCACGCTAATTTTATCGTTAATAACGGAACTGCCTCGGCCGATGACGTTGCCGCGGTTATCAGACATGTGCACGGAAAGGTGAGGGAGGCGTATGGCATCGAGCTCAGACCGGAAGTTAAATTCCTCGGCTTCTAGAGCATCGAAACCCACCTTCCGCCGCGCCGGAGGGCGTTCCGGCGCGCCTGCCAAACCTCAACGCAATACCGTCGCGCACTCTAAGTCTGTCGGGCATGCTCGACAGACCAGTCGTCCGGTTGTCGGCTCGCAGCTCGGTAATCGTCCGGCCGCAAAAAAGTCCTCGCGTCCCTCGGTGACGTCAAAGCCTGTTATGGGCGCCAAACCCGCCCGTCCCATGGCAACTCCTAAGCCCTCGACGGGAACTAAAGCGCCGCGTCCAGGTCGCACGCTGGGCGCATCGAAACCGCGCTCGCTGACATCGGTGCCGGCTACCGCCAAGAAGCCTTCGGGTAAAAAAGGCGTCAACCCGTTGTCTTCACTTGGGGCGATGGTAAATAAAACATCAGACGCCGCTTCTGTCGTTGCAGGCAAAGGCAAAATCGTGGGCGGCGTTCTGGCCGCCTTGGCCGTGCTCGTCGTCGTTGCCATCGTGGTGATCAACTCTGGATTGTTTACCGCCACTGATATTCAGATTCAAGGCAGCGAGCATGTGACGAAGCACGATGCTATCCAGCTGATCGATTTGCCCGAGGGAACGTCGCTTTTTAACGTCGATCCCGACCAGATTACCGAGGACCTCAAGCAGAATCCGTGGGTCTCGGGCGTGGATGTCCAGCGTCAGTTCCCGCATACGCTCATCATTACGCCGATGGAGCGCAAGGTCATCGCAATTGCCTATATCAGTTCCGATGACCTTGCCTGGGCCATCGGGGATGATGACACCTGGATCGCCCCACTGTCGACGTCGGTCGAAGTGGACGACCAAGGCAACGTCATCACGACAGGGCAGGGCTCAAATACCTTGACCGGAATCGATGCCGCGCTGGCGCTCGCTAAGCACTATGGCGCGGTGTTGTTGACTGATGTCTCGGCGGATGTCGCTCCGGTTTCCGGCCAGGCAGTGAGCTCCAAGGCCGTTAAGGCTGGCTTGGATTATGTGCGTGGTTTTTCGAGCGAGTTCTTGGGACAAGTCAAGGATATTTCCACGCCTTCGGTCGAAGCCATCTCGGCAAACCTCAATAACGGCATTGAGGTGTCGCTGGGCGATTCGAACGATATCGTCAAGAAGGAGCGCGTAGTCACCAAGCTGCTTTCGCAGGTAGAGGGCGTAACGTATATCAATGTGCGCTCTCCGGGTAACTATACATTTAGGAACGCTCCGACCTCGTAGCGCTGGTTGATGCTTTGTTGAGGGGCCATACCACGCCGTTTATCTGGTTTGTTTGGTTTTCACGGTCAATTATTTGACTGATACGTTCATAATGTGCAAACATAATACGGTTTACCTTTGCATTTACTTTCAACCTGAAGGTTAATGTGCGCAGGGGTCGACCCATGCTATGGCTATAACCTTTGTTCGGAGGACCGACATGCACGAGACAGAGATCAACAACTACCTTGCCGTCATTAAGGTGGTCGGCGTCGGCGGCGGCGGTACCAACGCGGTCAATCGAATGATCGAAGAGGGCATCCGCGGCGTCGAGTTTGTTGCCATCAACACCGATGCTCAGGCACTCGCGATCTCTGATGCCGATATCAAGGTGCACATCGGCACCGACCTTACCCGCGGCCTGGGCGCCGGCGCCAACCCCGAGGTTGGCCGCAAGGCTGCCGATGAGTCCCGCGACGACATTGCCGAGGCGCTCGCTGGCGCCGACATGGTGTTCATCACCTGCGGCGAGGGCGGTGGCACCGGTACCGGCGCTGCTCCCATCGTTGCCGATATCGCGATGAACGAGGTCGGTGCGCTGACCGTCGCCGTCGTGACCAAGCCCTTCACCTTCGAGGGCCGCAAGCGCAAGAAGAGCGCCGAGGAGGGCATTAAGACCCTCTCCGATTGCGTCGACACCATGATCGTCATCCCTAACGATAAGCTGCTCGACATCGCCGAGAAGAAGACCACCATGCTCGAGGCCTTCGCGATTGCCGATGGCGTCCTTTCCCAGGGCACCCAGGGCATCACCGACCTCATCACCGTCCCCGGTATCATCAACCTGGACTTCGCCGATGTTAAGACCATCATGAAGCAGGCCGGTACCGCCATGATGGGTATCGGTACCTCTTCTGGGGACACCCGTGCCGTCGACGCTGCCCAGCAGGCCATCTCCAGCCCGCTGCTCGAGAGCTCCATCGATGGCGCCACGCGCGTGCTGCTCTCCATCGCCGGTTCCAAGGACCTGGGCATCCAGGAGATCAGCGACGCCGCCGACGTTGTCGCCAACGCCGTCGACCCCGAGGCCAACATCATCTTCGGTACCGTTGTCGACGAGTCCCTGGGCGATCAGGTGCGTATCACCGTCATCGCTACGGGCTTCTCCGACTCCAACGTCAACCGTCAGGACGAGCTCTTTGCTGCTCAGCAGTCTCAGAGCAAGGCCGCTGCCTCCGCTGAGCCGCAGCGCACCGCTCCTGCCACGAGCCCGGCTCAGGCCGCTCCGACCCGCAACGTCGGTGGCACCGAGCTTCCTAACTTCGGCAACGATCAGTTCGAGCTTCCCGACTTCCTGAAGCGCGGTAGCTTCTAAGTCGTTCTTTGCATTGTTGTGCACAGGGGCGTGTCCGTATGGACGCGCCCTTTTTATTTCGACTTTGTAAACTAGAACCTCCAATCTCTTTACGTTCCCTTTACGATTGCCTCCAGCGCAGCAGGTATCCTTTTAGAGAAGTATGACAGCCGTATAAACGCGGGCTGTAGCGGCGATGCCGCGGTACTTGTGTTATTAGGAGGCTTTAGTATGGCAGCACGTGCGGACAAAGTTTCGCGTGTCGACCATGATGGAGTTACGTTGGTGGAGGGCGCGACATCCGATGTTCGCTTTGCCTTCACCGAGCGCGCCGGTGGCGTTTCCGAAGATGCGTACTCCTCACTCAACTTGGGCTCGCATGTTGGCGATGACCCCTTTGCTGTTCAAGAAAATCGTCGTCGTGCGCTCGAGGCTATGGGTGCCGCCGAGTGCGAGCACAACCTGCTCGTTCCCAATCAGGTCCATGGTGATCATATCGTTGCGGTGACCTCGAACGGCGCCGATGACCTTGAGGACGTTCGCGAGCAGATTGCCGAGGGCTGTGATGCCATCGTCTGCACGGCGCATAACGTGCCCGTGCTGCTCTGCTTTGCCGACTGTGTTCCCGTGGTGCTGGTGGCCCCCGGCGGATTTGCCGTGGTGCACTCCGGTTGGAAGGGCACGATTGCACGTATTTCCGCCAAGGCGTGCCAGGCGCTTTGCGATGCTGCCGGTTGCGATGCGAGCGACGTTTCCGCCTATATCGGCCCCCATATCTTGGGTGACGAATATGAGGTATCCCAGGAACTCATGGATCGCTTTGCCGCCGAGTTCTCTTGCATCGATGCGAATACCTCTCGCATGCTTGATCTTTCCGCTGCCATTCGCGAGGCGCTGGTAGATGTCGGTGTCGACGCGGATAATATCGTGGATACCCAGCTTTCGACCGTGCGTCAGAACGACCGCTTTTATTCCTACCGTAACGAGGACGGCACCTGTGGGCGCCATGCTGCGATCGGCATGATGCTATGAGAAAGATCGTATCGGTCCTGAGCGCCGCTGTGTTTACGCTTACGCTGTGCGCCTGTTCTTCGGGATCTTCTACCTCTTCCATTACCGTGGCCGGCTCCACGACCTGCCTTCCTATCGCCGAGATTGCGGCCGAGGGCTTTAAGGAGGAGACCGGCATCGACGTGCTCGTTTCCGGTTTGGGTTCTTCCGCTGGGATCGAGGCCGTCAGCGCCGGCACGGCCGATATCGCCAGCTCCTCCCGTGGACTCAATGCCGACGAACAGGATCTGGGCCTGACTCCCATCGTCATTGCCCACGACGGTATTGCGGTCATCGTGAACGACGACAACCCCGTCGATAACCTCTCGACCGAGCAGCTCCGCGATATCTACGCCGGCAAGATTACCAATTGGAAAGAGGTCGGTGGCGAGGACCTGAGGATTCAGGTCATCAACCGAGACGAGGCGTCCGGTACGCGCGAGGCCTTCCGTACCATCGTGATGGATGGCACGCCGTTCGATCGCCGCTCGGCTGTTCTTTCGGGTACGGGCCAGGTGCGCGACGTGGTATCTCGTTCGCGTGGGGCCATCGGCTACATTTCGCTGGGCTTCGTCGATAGCCTCAACGCCAAGACCTCGGTCAAGGCCGTCTCGGTCAATCATGTTGAGGCGTCCGAGAAGACGGTCGCGAGTGGCGGCTATCCCATCTCGCGCGACCTTTACTTCTTTGTGAAGGGTGCGCCTTCGCAGCAGGCGCAGGATTACATTGACTATGTGACGTCCGAAAAGATGGACAAGCAGATTCGCGAGGCGGGCTTTATTCCCGTCACCAACGACGAGAAGGGGAGTGAGTAGCATGGAAGCACAGGAAAACTCCCAGACTGAGCAGAATGTTCAGACGCCCAAGAAGCGCGAGCTGGCGCTCGTATCGCGCAGCACCTATATCAAGGAGAAGGCGCTGCAGTGGATCTTCTTTGCCTGCGCGTTCTTGGCGGTCGTTACCGTCATCCTGATTTTTGTCTTTACCACGTACTCGGCGCTGCCCGTCTTTACTGACATCGGTCTGGCGGACTTCTTTAGCTTTACGTGGGCGCCTTCCGAGGGCCACTACGGAATCTTGTCGCTGCTTGCCGGCTCGGGTCTGGTGACCGTCGGTGCGCTCGCCATGGGCGTGCCGCTAGGTGTGGGCACGGCCGTGTACCTGGTCGAGATTGCCAGCAAGCGCGTGCGCAAGCTCATCAGCCCTGCCGTCGACCTGCTGGCCGGCATCCCTTCTATCATCTACGGCTTTTTCGGCATGATCATCATCCGCCCGTTTATCGCACAACTGACCGGCGGCCTTGGTTTTGGTGCGCTGACGGCGTGGTTTGTGCTCGCCATCATGATCGTCCCTACCATCACCACGCTCACCATCGATGCTCTCAATTCCATTCCCATGGGCATCCGCGAGGCATCGTATGCCATGGGCGCCACCAAGTGGCAGACCATCTATAAGGTCGTGCTACCTGCCGCGAAGCTGGGTATCGTTGATGCCATCGTGCTGGGTATGGGCCGTGCCATCGGCGAGACCATGGCCGTGCTCATGGTCGTGGGTAACGCCCCGGTTATTCCCGACAGCATTGCGAGCCCCATCTCGACGCTCACGAGCCAGATTGCGCTCGACATGAGCTATTCCTCGGGTCTGCACCGCTCGGCGCTGTTCGGCATGGGCGTGGTCCTGTTTATCATCTCCGCCACGCTGGTGGGCATTGTCCGTCTGATTTCCAAGAAGAAGAGGGGGTAGGCTATGTCCGATTCCGTTGACACGACGGTCGATACGACCTCGTCGCGCGAGCGCATCAAGCGTGCCCTTTCCCACGGCAAGAAGGGCCGCATCAACAAGGACCTGTCCAACAAGATCATGCTTGGCGTGTTTCGTGCCGCTGCCTACATCACCACGCTGGTGCTGGTCGCTATCATCGCCTACGTGGTCATCAACGGCCTGCCACACATCTCGCTCGACTTTATCTTCGGTTGGCCCCAGGGCGTCAACGCCGAGGGCGGAATTTGGCCCACGATCGTCTCGACCGTCTACGTGACGGCGCTCGCCATGCTTATCTGCACGCCGATCGCTGTGCTGGCAGCCGTCTATCTGGCCGAGTACGCCAAGCAGGGCAAGGTCGTCGAGCTCATTCGCTACGCTGCTGACGCTTTGGCCTCGGTGCCCTCCATCGTTATGGGCCTGTTTGGCTACGCCTTGTTTGTCGAGGCCATGGGCCTGGGCCTTTCGATGGTCTCGGCCGCCCTGTCACTCGCGCTCTTGATGCTTCCCATCGTCATGCGTACCACCGAAGAGGCCATTCGCGCCGTTCCGCGCTATATCCGCTGGGGCGCATATGGCCTGGGCGCCACCAAGTGGCAGGTTGTCTCCAAGATCGTGCTTCCTTCTGCCTTTGGCCGTATTGCCACGGGCATCGTTCTCGCCATCGGCCGTGCCATCGGCGAGACCGCGGTGGTGCTCTATACCATGGGGCAGGCCATCAATCTACCTATTTCGCCGCTCGATTCCGGCCGCCCCATGACGGTTCACCTGTATCTGCTTGCCAACGACGGCATCAACATGAACGCAGCCTACGGCACCGCGCTCTTGCTGATGGTGATCATTCTGGCCTTCAACCTGTTTGCGCGCTTCCTGTCGCGCAAGCGTCGCTAGTTAAGGAGTCCCATGTCCGTTTATCAGTCCGCTCCCACGTTGGAGCAAGCGGCCATTACGGCCAAGGATTTCAACTTTTGGTACGGTGACTTTCATGCGCTGACGGGGCTTGACCTCAACATCGCCAAAAACGCCATCACCTCCTTCATTGGCCCTTCGGGCTGCGGCAAGTCGACGTTTTTGCGCTGCATCAACCGCATGAATGACCTGATCGAGGGCACGCGCGTCGAGGGCACCATGACGCTCGACGGCAACGATATCTATGCCGAGGGTGTCGACCCGGTCGATCTCCGTCGTCGCGTGGGCATGATCTTTCAGCAGCCCAACCCGTTTCCTAAATCCATCTACGAGAATGTCGCCTTTGGCCCTCGTCTGCAGGGCGTGACTAGCAAAAGTGACCTCGATGACATCGTGGAAGAATCGCTCAAGCGCGCCAACCTCTGGAAAGAGGTATCCAATCAGCTCAACAAGGATGGTTTGGCGCTCTCGGGCGGTCAGCAGCAGCGTCTGTGCATCGCGCGCGTGCTTGCGGTGCAACCCGATGTCCTTCTGATGGACGAGCCCTGCTCCGCCATCGACCCCACGTCCGTCTCTAAGGTCGAGGATCTGATGGCCGAGCTGGCGCCCGAGATGACGATCATCATCGTCACGCATTCAATGCAGCAGGCAGCTCGCATTAGCGACTACACCGCATTCTTCTTGCAGGAAGTTGCCGGCGAGCCCGCTACGCTCATCGAGTATGGTCAAACCGACGCGATCTTCACCAGCCCGGTGGACTCGCGGACGGAAGACTATATCACCGGCCGCTTTGGCTGATCGGTGCGACTAGTCCCAAGCCGATCGGATCTGGTCCGGTGCGTATTCACTGTGCGGGCGGCATGACCGCACCCAACTGATTGGAGTGAACCATGCGCAAACTGTTTTCCCGTCAGCTCATCGAGGCCCGTCACGAGATGCTGAGCATCTACGAGGCCGTCGATCTGGCCCTCCACGATGCCGTGAAGGCCTATGTGACCGACGACCGCAAGCTCGCCACCAAGACCAAGAAGCGCACGCTTTCGATTGACGCACGCTGCGCCAACCTGGAGGCCGTCTGCTACAACCTGATTGCCACGCAGTCACCGGTCGCCTCCGACTTCCGCTTGCTGCAGACGATCATCTACGTCGACTTTAACCTGCAGCGCATGACCGATAAGGTTCGCCAGATTTGCCGCGCCACGCGTCATATGATCAAGGCCGACATCTCGCTGCCCAAGGAGCTTGTCGGCACGGTCGAGGCCGAGGCTGAGGCCGTCTACCAGGTACTGGGCTCTTCGCTTTCCGCGCTCGTCACCAACGACATGTCCATCATCTGCAACTTGGCCGTCGAGGACGAGCCAGTGCACGCCGCCTACGAGAAGTTCTTCCGCACCTTTAACCGCATGGACACGGGCGATTTTATGGACGACGACAGCAACTATGACGACCTGCGCCGCGCCATCATGGTATCGCGCTATCTCGATCGCATCGCCTCGATTTCCATCGATGCCGCCTGCCGTCTGACCTTCCTGTTGACCGGACAGCGTATGACTGCCGGTGATATCGCCTGCACTGATGAGGATGAGCTCGAGAGCATGCGCGTGCCTTCGGGCGAGGGTGTTATCATGAGGCCCGCCGTCGATGCACGCTACGTTGCCAAGGTGCCCGTTAACGAGGTCAGCGAGGGTCTTCGCTACCTGCTCGATCATCTTGAGGATGAGGACGATGGCGAGGACGACGAGGAGTAAGTAACCCCGTTCGTCGAAAGATTGTAAATACCTAAGTGAGCGCGGCCTTGCACATGCGGGGCCGCGCTCTTGCGTTAGCATGGGACTACTTGTTTGGCTGTCAGCGGAGGCGATTGGCAATGGATAACTATTTGGACTTGATGCGCGCTCGCCGCGAGCAGATTCTGGAACGTTTTTATGCGGCGCTCGATCGCGCGGGCCGTCCCCACGACGCCGCGAGCCTCATTGCCGTGTCCAAGACCGTTGGTGTCGATGAGACCGTTGCCGCCATCCAGGCGGGGTATCGCCATTTTGCCGAGAACCGCCCGCAGGAGCTGGTTCGCAAGCTCACGGGTCTGGCGGAGCATCCGGAGCTGCCCGAGGTGCGCTTCGATATGATCGGCAACCTGCAGACCAATAAGATCAATGCGGTGCTGGGCTCAGCCGAGCTGATTCACTCGGTGGGTTCGCTGCATCTGGCGCAGGCGATCTCGAGCCGTGCTGTCCGCAAGATTGAGGCAGGCGAGCTCGTCGGCCCCCAGCGTGTGCTCATTGAGGTCAATGTGAGTGGTGAGGAGTCGAAGGGAGGCTTTTCACCCGATGGGATTCGCGCCGCCGCGGGTGAGCTTGCAGAACTTGAGGGAATTTGCGTACAGGGGCTTATGACTATGGCGCCCCGGGGGAATAAGGATGTGGCACGCCGCACCTTTGCGGGGCTTCGTGAGCTGAGGGATGAGCTGGAGGCGGCGCATCCCGATTTGAACCTGCCTGAGCTTTCCTGCGGTATGAGCGAGGACTTTGAGTCTGCCCTTGAGGAGGGCTCTACGCTCGTTCGCCTGGGCAGGGTAGTATTTAGCCCGGAGTTTGCAGTAAAATAAGGCTCTGAAGTGCGCACTGATTATCGGGGCGCCTGCACTAAACCGCGAGAGGACACAACCATGGGCTTCCTTGACGAGATTAAAAATAAGATGCACCTGGGCGGCCAGCAGGGTTACGACCAGGGTTATGGCCAGGACGACGACTACGGCTACGATGACGGCTACGACGATGGCTATCAGGGCAACGGCTACAGTGGTGCTTCGGGCGAGGGCTTCTACACCCAAGACGAGCCGAGCAACGGCCTGCTTGGCCAGACGCGCCGCGGTGAAGCTGAGTCGGTTGCCGTGTATACGCGCTCCGGTCAGCTGGTCGGCGATGACTCCCGCCATGCCACGACGTATAACCCGCCTTCGCGCTCGCAGGACAGTGTTGCGAGCGGTTATCGTCCTGGTGCCTATGACACGCCGTCGAGCTACGCCGAGAATACCCGCGCCCGTGCCGCCGCTGCACCCGCGCCTGCACCGAGCGATGCCTCGGCCTATGCGAGCAATATCATCAACGCCACGCCGCAGCTGCCGGCCTATGTCCTGCGCCCCGAGAGCTATGACGACGTGGAGACCGTGGTGCGCCGCGTTCGCACCAAGCAGCCTGTCGCACTGATTTTTGTGGGCGTACGCACCGAAGTTGCCAAGCGCGTCTTGGACTTCTCTTACGGCTTTGCCTGCGGTCTGGGTGCCACGGTCAAGGAGGTGGGCGACCGCGTGTTCATGGTGCTGCCCGCCGGTTGCGAGGTCAAAGATTCCGATCTCAAGAAGCTTCGTGCCGACGGCTACCTTAAGTAAAGACAAGACGAGGAGATTCCCATCAACATCTACACTATCGTCCAGCTGGTCAACACGCTGTTCAACTTCTATTCCACGCTCATTGTCGTCTACTGCTTTATGACGTGGATTCCCATGAAGCAGGGTGGTTTGCTTCAGGATATTGCCGCGGTGCTTGATAGCGTGTGCGGTCCGTGGCTCAACCTGTTCCGTCGTTTCATCCCGCCGATGGGCGGTATCGATTTTTCGCCGGTCGTTGCGATTATTGCGTTGCAGTTGGTGCAGAGGCTGGTTCTGCAGCTTCTTATAGGTATACTCGTGTAGAACTGACTTAGTAACTTACGTCGGGCGTGTAGCGCCGAGGCGATGAAAAAGGAGACTTGTTATGGCTATTACCCCTGCAGACATCCAGGCTCAGACTTTCTCTGAGGCCAAGCGTGGCTACGATCCTGCCGAGGTCGACGTCTTCTTGGAGACGCTGTCCTCTGAGGTTGACGCTATGCTCGCTAAGATCGTCGACCTTAAGGGTCGTCTGACTGCTACCGAGCAGCAGCTTGCCGATGCGCAGGCTCAGCTTGCCCAGGCTCAGGATGCCCCCGCCCAGGCCGTTCCTGCCGCCCCCGTGGCTGCTCCCGCCCCTGATTTCTCCGCTCAGGAGCGCCAGATTTCCGCTGCCCTGATCGCTGCCCAGCAGACCGCTGAGACCATCGTCAACGATGCCAATGAGAACGCTGAGCGTATCCGCAACGAGGCTGACGCCAAGGCACGCGAGGTTATCCGCCAGGCTCTGACCGAGAAGCAGGCCGAGCTCGAGGAGATCGATCGTCTCAAGGCTTCCCGTGAGGAGTTCAAGGCCGAGTACCTCAAGCTCATCCAGCACTTCATGGACGATGCCCAAAACTCCTTCCCGGCCGACCTCATGGCCTCCACGCCGGTCGGTTCCGCCGCTTCTCCTGCGGTGACTGTTCCCGCCGAGCCGCTGCCCGTCGCTGACCCGGTTGTCCCCGTGGCCGATCCCTTCGCCCCGATCGACAACTTCGCTGCCGACGACCTGGACTAACATTCGGCCTACAATTTAGTGCCTAGAAAGGACCCGCAGCTTGCGGGTCCTTTTTTATGACTGTACCGGGGCGCGCAACATAAAAAACCGAGCCCTGCACATAGTGGCGCAGAACTCGGCGAACCGGTGAGCGGTCAAGGATAGGTTTTAGGGCATGTCCCAAAATCTACTTGAGGAGGAAGTCGGAGAGGGGAATGGTACGGGCCTCGCGATGCTCGGGATCGGCGATGTGGTCGGCAGGATATCCGCAGACGAGCATGTGATAGGGATAAACGCCTTTGGGCAGGTTGAACTGCTCCTGTGCCACCTCGGGCTTAAAATGGCATACCCAGCACGTTCCCAGGCCCTGCTCGGTGGCCTCCATCATCATCTGATCGCACACTATGGACGTATCGATTTCACTGGAATTCATCTGGTCATACGGGCGCACCCAAGCGTCTTCGGTAACGCTACAAATAAGGAAGATGAGCGGAGCGCCAAAGATAGATCCATCACGAGCAAACCGAGGCTGACAAGCAGCAGCCTTCTCCAGAAGCTCAGGCGTATCCAACACCATCACACGGGTTGGATGATTATTACAAGCAGAAGGAGCAATACGCCCAGCCTCAACAATGGCATCCACCACAGCCTGCTCAACAGAACGGTCCTCAAACGAACGACAAGAATACCGACCACGAGCCAGATCCAAATAACTCACAACCAAGACCTCCAAATTCAACGAATCAATCCAAAGTAAAACAAAGGGTACCCAAAGCCCCATCCACCCAAACGTTTAAGGCGGTCCCAAAGTTCCCAATCGGGTCCAAAGGCCCCGCCAACAAAAGCCCCATCGCTTTCAAAGTATCAGCCAAAGTTCCCAATGGTGGTACGTAAGGCGAAGGGCCGGCACCTGTTTACTTTCGAACGACTCTGCCATGCAGCCGGAGTGAGAAAGCAAACAGGTGCCGGCCCTTCGCCGCCGGGACACGTACCCCCAATTAACTGTTCTTCATGACAATCGAATCCACGACATCGGCCACGTTCTCGCAGCAGTCGGCGCAGTACTCCAGGAAGGCGTAGACGTCACGCCAGGCGATGACCTCGAGCGGATCCTTGCCGTTGACGTGCAGGTTGCGCATGGCGTTGATATAGAGCTCGTCGGCCTCGGACTCGATGGTGTTGATCTGGATGACCAGCTCGCGCAGGGTCTTGGACTTGCGGTAGTTGGGAAGCTCGACCATAAGGTCCTTCATGGCGCGGCAGGCGTCGGTCACCTTGTGGGCGATCACGATGGCGTCGGGATGGATGCCCTGAATGTTGGTGAAGTAGACGCGCTGCACGACGCCCTCGATGCGGTCGAGCACGGTGTCGAGTGAGCAGCTCATCAGATCCAGATCCTCGCGCTCGAGCGGGGTGATAAAGGCGGTGAGCAAGGCGTCTTCGAGCTCGTGGTGCTTCTTGTCTGCCGCATGCTCAATCGCATGCATCTTATCGAGCATGTCGTGGATCTGCGCGGGGTCAAAGTTCTCAAAAATCTTGGTGAGTAGCTCTGCGGCCTGGACGGCGAGGTCGGCGCAAGCGACGTAGTTGTCAAAGTAGAACGAATCGGGTTTCTTTGCCATGGGTGGGTCCTTTCGAGGCGAAGACGGGTGGGCGAGGTAATGCAGTCCGGATGGACGTTCGGTTTGACTAGAGGAACATCATGAACAGCTTGGCCATGACAAAGCTGATGAGTCCGCAGGCGGGGAAGGTGAAGAACCAGGTGAACATCATGTCCTTGACGACGCCGAAGTTGATGGCCGAGAGGCGCTTGACGGCACCGACGCCCATGATGGCGCAGGTCTTGATGTGCGTGGAGGACACGGGGATGCCGGTAAGGGTGGCAAGCAGCAGGTTCGCGGCGCCCGCCAGGTCGGCGGAGAAGCCCTGGTACTTTTCGAGCTTGACCATGCTCTGGCCGACGGACTTGATGATGCGCTCGCCGCCCACGCTGGTGCCGATGCCCATAGTGGCCGAGCACAGCAGCATAATCCAGATGGGGATGCCTGCATCGCCGACGCTCGTCTGGCCGCTGGCAAAGGCCACGCCTAAAAAGAGCACGCCGATGAACTTCTGTCCATCCTGCGCGCCGTGCATAAAGCTCATGGCCGCAGCGCTCGCGATCTGAGCGTATTTAAAGAAGACATTGGCACGTCGCCTGTTGGCGGCGACGAAAAGAATCGAGACGAGCTTGCACAGGACCCAGCCCATGACAAAGCCCAAGCCGATGGAGAGCGCCAGACCGTAGATAACCTTCATCCACTCGTGGACGTTGACGCTGCTCGCGCCGCCGAGGGCGATAGCGGCACCGGTCAGGCCGGCGATGAGGCTGTGGCTTTGCGAAGTGGGGATGCCAAAACGCGACGCTGTGGCGCCGTAGACGACGATGGAGAACAGCGCCGCGCATAGGCAGGCGAGCGCCATGGTGCTATTTCCGCCAAAGTCGACGATATGTGAGATGGTGTTGGCGACGCTCGCGTTAAAGTGCGTCATGATGAGTACGCCGAGGAAGTTGAATGCGGCGCTCATGAGAATGGCGGCACGGGCGGGCATGCAACGTGTAGTGACGCAGGTCGCGATGGCGTTGGGCGCGTCGGTCCATCCATTGACGAAGATGGCGCCCAACGCGAGGATCACGGTGACGGCAAGGACTGGGTTCGACACAATTTGGCCGAGGAAGGTTGAGAACGTTACGTCCATATATGGGCTTTCTCGAAGTTTGCAGGCACGTTACAAAAACATGATAAATCGTATCACCTCCTGCGGGTCTCTTTACCGAGTTCTGATGGGAGAAGTGAACTTTTTGGCACTAAAATTGAATATTTGCCCTGTTGACCGCGGGTGTTCTTTTTGCTAACACGCCATGCGGACACGTGCGATTACTACGACACTCCAAAACCACAGTCTGTTCGCTTTACAACATACAAACATGCGTTCGATAATAGGAGGCATGGAATATCGACAGACAGACGGCAAAACTCGGCGCGTACACAAGCAGTATGTGGACGTCGTGGCTCGCATCCTCGCGGGCGGACAGGTTGTGCCGGTTACCGTCTGCTGGGTTGACGGTCGCTGCTTTACGATTGACGAGATTGTCTCGTCTACCGGTTTTGGCCTGACGGTTCACGGCATTCGTACGGCGACTTATAAGGTTCGTTTTGGTGGACATGCGACCGAACTGTATCTGGAAGAACAGGCACGCGAGCGACCGGATGGCTCGCAGACTCATCTGATGCGTTGGTGGGTGTGGGCGTTCGACCGAACACTCGAGAGCGAGCGTCGCAGGTAAGAACGCGTGGCGTTCGGGTACAATGGCAGGAAACTTGTCAGCTACGGTGCCGTCGCGGTGCTTTTGAAAGGACGAAATTATGAACGATATCCAGGGCTATCAGAACGGCCCCATCGAGACCGGCGCAAGCCGCGCCAAGGAGATGTCGCCGCGCGCGTACAACCTTGTCATGTCTGCCCTGATCTTTTTGGGCTTTTGCGCCATGGGCGCCGGCGCCTATTTTACGAGCACCATGTCGTTTGCGCGCATGATGATGAGCGGCGCCGCTTTGCCGCTGGTCTTTGGCTCATTTATTTTGACCATCGTCGGCATGGTCATGATGTCGGCTGCTGCCAGCAAACAGTCCGTGGGCCTGTCACTCGTGGGCTACGTGGTCTTTGCGAGCACCTTTGGTCTGACGGCGTCGTTTGGTCTTGCCAACTACGACCTGCCTACCATTAACACCGCCTTTATCGCCACGGCCGCCATCACCTTTGTCTTTGGTGCGCTGGGCGTGACCTTCCCCAAGTTCTTCCAGCGTGTGTATGGCATTGGTTTTGGCATCCTGCTTGCCACGATTCTGGTCGAGATCGTGCTGATGTTCATGGGCGTTTCGCAGTCCATCACCGACCTGATCGTGATTGTGGTGTTCGCCGGCTTCATCGGCTACGACACCTATGTGGCAACGACGGTGCCACCCACGCTGCCCAACGCCGTGCTTATGGCATCCAACCTGTTCGTGGATATTATCAACGTGTTCCTGCGCATTCTGAACATCCTCGGCCGTCGCGATTAAAGCGCGACATTGCGATGCTTCCTGCCGGACACGGTAAAACGATGCGAAAGGCGGTCCTTCGGGACCGTCTTTTTTGTGCGCGGCGGGGTATCATGGATGGGAAAAAGCCGATAGAGGCAGTGACAGGAAAGGTGGCCACGTATGGCAGACGTTGACAACAGGAACCGTAACCGCAGGTCCAACCGAGCGGGTCAGCCCAATCCCAAGCGCGAGGCGCGTGCCAAGGCCGCCGAGCGCCATGTGGCGGCTGTGTCCGAGGCCTGTGCCAAGGATATCGAGCGTTCGCTTGCCGGCGTGTGCGAGTTCGATGGTATGCCCGCCGGTTTTGTCGCGGCGATGAAGGCCAAGACCCAGAAGGCGGCGGCTGCTGAGGAGCAGGTTGCCGAGGACGTCGAGGCCGCTGAAGTCGAGGCCGCAGTCGATACCGAGGTGGCGCCCGAGCCCGTCGAGGAGGCCGCCGAAGCCGAGCCCGCGCCTGCCGCCGAGGAGCCCGCTCCGGTCCTGCCCGAGGTCACCGTGCTTGACGCCTCTGCCACGCAGGCCATTCTGGATAACGGCCGAGGCTACGCGCAGTTCTGCGACATGGCTGTGCTTGCCTTTGCCTCGTTCACCAATCCGGGTGGCGGCTACATCCAGGGCTATCTGGGCCAGGAGGCCACGCTGTGCGCCGATTCGTACCTGTACAACGTTCTCGATAAGCAGCGTAAATGGTACGGCGAGAACCGTCGCCGCAACATCAACTGTGAGCTGTACCGCAACCGTGCGCTGGTGGTGCCCGCGGTGCGCTTCGACCGCAAGCATGTGCACGCCTATGCCGACGTAATCGTCGCCGCTGCACCCAACGCCAAGCGTGCTCGCCAGGAGTACCGCGTGAGCGACGATGCCTTGCTTGACGCCCTGTGCGACCGCATTCGCTTTGTGCTTGCTATCTGCGATGAGCTGGGCCGCGAGAAGCTCGTACTGGGTGCTTGGGGCTGCGAGAACAACGGCTTTGACGCCGAGGCCGTGGCCGAGCTCTTCCGCAAGGAGCTCGCATCGGGCGACTTCAAGGTCAAACAGGTCTTCTTTGCCGTGCCCTCTACGCGCTGGGACGAGGATTTTGCCAAGTTCGAGCACGTGCTGGCAAACTTCCCCGAGCGCAACGAGGAGTCCTATGCCCAGGTTGCCGCCCGCGCCGCAGCCGCTCGTGCCGCCGAGCAGGCCCGGGCAGCAGCCGAGGACGATGAGGACGAGGACGACTGGCGCAAGTACCTGTAAGCGGTGCGTGCGATGTGATATGCCAAGCCGACGGGAGGGATCGCCCCCGTCGGCTTTTTACGGAATAGGGAGCTCAAGATGAAAAACGTTCTGTGCTTTGGTGACAGCAACACCTATGGCTATGATCCAGCGGGTATGCGCGACAGCACCGCAGTGCGCTATGCGCAGGATGTGCGCTGGTGCGGTGTGGTGCAGCGTGACCTGGGTGAGGGTTGGCATGTGATTGAGGAAGGCCTAAACGGTCGCACGACGGTGCGCGACGATATGTGCCATCTGGACACCAACCTCAACGGCATTCGCGCGCTGCCGATGCTACTCGAGGCCCATAAGCCGCTGGACGCGATCGTGATTATGCTGGGCACCAACGACTGCAAGACGGTCTTTGGCGTGACGGCCTCCGATATTGCCCGCGGCGCCATGGCGTTGATTCGCGCCGTCCGTGCGTTTGCCTGGACCGATGCCGCGCCCTGCCCACGGATTCTGCTGATGGCGCCTATCAAGATTAAGCCGCAGATCGCCGACGTATATATGACCGATTTTGACGAGCATTCCGTAGAAGCCTCGGAACATTTTGGTGAGTACTACGCGCATGTGGCTGAGCAGTTTGGCTGCGACTTTTTGAATGCCGCCGATTTTGCCGAGCCGGGCGATATCGATTATCTGCACATGATGCCCGAAAGCCACGAGAGCTTGGGGCATGCCGTGGCAGCCAAGCTCCAAGAGATGCTCGGTGAGTAGCACGGCCCCAAACCACCGCAAAGGTGCCTGTCCCCTTTGCGGTGGTTTGGGCTGCGAATCTTAATACTGCCACTATTAACAGCGCCCGTTTTACCTGCTGGTTTGTTGGGAAATATCCCAATTTATCCCAAGTGCGTCGCAAACGGAACGAGCCACCTGCTCACGAGAGGGACGAATATAATGTCGGCCCGACACGCCCGGCAGGGAGTGACC
This sequence comes from uncultured Collinsella sp., assembly GCA_902494195.1. Classification (GTDB taxonomy): domain Bacteria; phylum Actinomycetota; class Coriobacteriia; order Coriobacteriales; family Coriobacteriaceae; genus Collinsella. The sequence goes on from CABUSH010000015.1 coordinate 38,694, forward strand.
CATGAGCATCTCCATGAGGTCCCAGGGCATGTGCAACTCCATCTCGCAGATCGTTCGCCACGAGTTGCGGAGGTTCGACCATGGGATGTGCTCGATGCCCTCGGCCTCGCACCACTTCTTCCATCTATGATTGCACATCCCTCGGTTCATGGGCAGTCCGTCCCCGCGATCTGCTAGCCACTCGGAGCCTGCCGCGCGGCGTTCGTCTGCAATTTCGAGCAGGCGCCCGGCGGCATCCGGCAGCACCACGACCGTGCGTATGGACTTTCGCGTCTTGAGTACGCCGTCCGCCGTGGGCTCGATGCCCGCTTGCTCCATCTGGCGCACGAGGTCGACCGTTGCGAGCGTTGTTGATCCTGTCGCGAATGGCATGACCTCATCGGTGCGGATGCCCAGCGACTCACCCGACCGGCATGAGCCAAAGCATGCCATGATGAACGGCGCCTCGAGCGAGGTCCCGTGCAGGCGCTCCAGGATGTCCTTGGATTCGGCAAGCGTGTACAGGCGCTTGGAGCGCTCGCGTGTCTTGCGCGTGGGCATGGTGTACTTCACGGTGGCGGCAAACGGGTCGATGGGCAGCACGACAAAGCCCGACACAGTGCCGTAGATCTTGCGCAGGGTGAGTAGGGCAGTGTCCGCCGTCGCTGCGGGGAGAGTCAGGAGCCATTCCTGCAGGTGCACGGGGCGCAACTGGTCGACCGGCATTGAGCCCCATGTGGGGCCGACGTAGTTCGCCCACGACCTTGTGACGAGGTTACGGGTGTTCGGCGCGAGCGTGCCGGCGGCCACCTGTGCCGCCATGGTCGGCTCGAGCCATGTACCGTATGCCTGGGCGATGGTCGGCACCGGCTTGTCATCGGCGCGCTCTACGTGGATGCGGTCGAGTTCGGTGCACGCCTCGCGGTAGGTACCGTATACCGTCTTGGTTTTACGTTTGCGTCCGCACGGCGTGTTCTCCTGCCATCGGAGGATGTATTTCTTGCCACGCTTGGCCTCGGTGATTGAGCCCCACGCGCGGCGCCTCTGCTTGCGTGTCATATAATGTCTCCAGGTTGCCCGGAGCTATCTCCGTGTTACTCCGGCATCCTTGCTATCACCCCACCGCGCCAAGGTTCCAGCCGTGCGCGGTGGGGTTTCTTTATGTCTGGAGCTGTCAAAGATTCTTTGACAGCTTGGGCGCCCGCTTGGATTTTCCGGAAAAACCTGAAAAACCTGCCGAGCCGTTGATCCCAATCGCGTTGAATGCCGTTGCAGTCTCCAATCTCCATAACCGCTCGATTTACAACAACGCCAATTAGTACGATAATCACGGTAACGAGACGTACCCGCGAAGGAATACGGCTGGGTTCCCGAATGGGAGTAGGCGGTTATTTCCGCTTAGAATCCTTTGCCCCTGGGGTCGTCTCGTTTTGCTTTTTAGCGAGCGCCTGCTTCAGGGAGTCGATTACGTCCGACGGGTTCTCGCGAACCCTTTCCACAATGAAATCAACGGTTTTCATCGAGTATGTGTACGAGCCGTTCCTTCCGACCTCGTGCTTGTAGGCGAGTTCCTTGTTCGACTTGATGTCGTAGAAGTTCAGGAACAGCTTCCAGTCATTGGCGGTGAACAGTTTCGGCTCGCCATTTGCCATGAGTACGATCCCGAGCCTGCCGAGCCTTGAGTTGACATGCTCGAGCACTTTCTTCATCGACAGCGGGTGCGTGTTCTTGGGGTCCTGGAACACCTTCGCGGTGCGGATCGTCCTGTCAGACGAGTTGTCGATGGCGACGGTGAAGTCCGCATTTTTGGGGTTTTTCGTAATTGCCATCTCGGTCAGGAAGACGCACGAGTACCTTTGGTTCTCCTGGAGCTGCTGCTCCTGTTCGATCTCCGACTCATCGAAAAGGAACTTCGAGGCTATCTCGACTGGGTACTTGGCGCGTATTACCTCCGGCGTGGCAGGGTTGGCATTCATCGACAGCATCAGGAAATGCTGGGGGATGATATCCGACATCCTTCTCCCGTGGAACTCGTACATCTTCTCGTCGAAGTTCGTCACGCACGACTGGAACAGGCCAACGTAGATCTGCTCGTATTCCTGGACGATGAAATGCGTGCTCGTGTTGCGCAGGCGGATGATGTCCTCGAGGTTGCGCCTCAACGGGTCCTTGTCGTTCGTGAAGACCTGGGAGATGCAGCGCTCTAGCGTGATCGTCCTGTCGGTGTTGTCCCTATAGTAGACGGCCGATATGCCCCTGTCCGCTATCAGCTTCGCTTTGAGCATGAGCTCCCACGCGTTGCAGATAAAGAACGAGAAGCCCTCGACCCTGTATTTGATGCTCGGTCTGTTGTAAAGCTCGATGGCGAGGACGAAGGCCTCGCTGGATTTATCCAGCAGCCGGTTGTACGTCTGCTCGCAATTGCCTTCCATTACTCTCCCTTCACCCATTTTCGTGACGTTACGAAAATGGGAAACAACTGGCGTTTTGGTGCGTGCCTGCGCCCGCTTTGGTTTTTCCGGAAAAACCTGAAAAACCTAGCCGCGTCGCGGGTCATAATCGTGATGAACACCATTCACGCTCCTGGAGGTACCCATGGCTCGCTATAGCGTAGGCGCATACACGTACGAGGACGATTTCCCCGACACGATGATCTACGACGGGCTCACGGGCATCCCGTTGAGCTTGGGGTACGAACCCGTGTCGCAGGAGCGCGGGGACACCGTGAGGGTCGTCGCCCTGGGCGTGAAGGACGACACCGCGGGCCCCGTCCCGTTTGCGACGCTCAGGCCGTGCGCGTACTCCCTGGCGTCCGAGTACGACGTGCGCGCCGTGAGGTGCCCGCAGACCGGGCAATGGGTCCTCATCGGGTACATGGGCGTCTAGAGGAAGCTCGCGATCTTCCAGCCGGCAGCTAGAATGGTTCATTAAAGGTCCCCTCCCATCGATACGTACCCCTTGGTTCTTCGCTTGGCGATAGTTGGGAAGGTCGGATAGGGCGTGCCTACGGGTGCGCCCTATTCTTTTAACTAGCGCCTACGCCCCGAGGAGCGCCGCGAGGGTGCCGATCGCCTTGGCCACCTTGGGGACGAGCCCCGCGGCCTTGGATGCGAGGTCGAGCGCGTCCTTTGCCTTCTCGGCGAAGCCTCCCTCGTCCTTCTCCTCGGCGGCGAACCGCAGGTCGGCGAGGGCGAGCTTCACGGCGGCGAGGTCCTCGGGCGACAGGCCCTGGCTGCTCGAAATCTGCTTGATCGTCTGGTTGAAGTCGACCGTGACGGTCGCCTCGACGGTGGCGGTCGCCCTCGCCTCGATCTGGTCGGCAGTCGCCTTGGCCATCATGTAGTCGTACTCCATGCGGTCCCTGTGCGCGAGCAACAGGTCGCGGATTGTCTCGATGGACGTGATATCGATCATGCCGGGGCTGACGTCGGCCTTCACCCTGGTCCCGGTCTCGCGCTCGATGATTTCCCCGAATGCCGTCATATACCGTGCCACCACCTTCTGCCTGAGACCGGGCGGGTCGCTCTCGATGACCTCGTCGCACAGGTTCACCAGGCGGTCGATTGAATCGTACATTCCCATGTTATCTGCCAATCTCGCAGGTGGTTCCTTTGAATGTCTACGCGGACCTTACTTGATCCGCTTCCAGCCCTTCGATTTCAGGCGCTGCAGCCTGATTTTGGGACAGCTCGGCCTGGTCGCGTGCCGTCTCCAGGATCTTCGAGCGCCTCTTCTCGCTGCTCTGCCGGTAGCAGTAGAGCAGCTCGCCCTCCTCGGGGTTGAGCTCATCGGCAAACCCTTCATTCAAGCCAGGCGGCCATCCACAGAGGTCGTTTGGCGTACAACCAAATACCTCGGCTATCACGCAAGCGTCCTCTGCGGTTAGCTTCACTTCACCTCGCTCGATGGATGCGTAGCGGCGTTCCTTCCATCCAAGGGCGCGGGCGGCGTCTGGCTGCTTCTTAAATCCAGCGGCCTCGCGCATCTTCTTTATCGAGAGTTCATACATATATCTCTCCCTTCTTCAGATAGAAGTCTACGCGAAATGTGTATATCCATCAAGAAAGTTACTAGAATCATGTTGACAATACGTGAATCACGTAGATAATGAGTATCAGTAAACGCGAAACACGTAGATTTCTAGAACGGAGGTACATGAATGACGGATATCTGCACACGCGTCGCTCATAACCTGCGCGTTGCGATGGCTCACGCCGACATCAAGACCGCTGAGGAACTTTCCGCGGCATCGGGCGTGTCGGTATACAGCATCCGCAACTATCTGGCCAAGGCCTCGACGCCTTCGCTCGAGAGCCTGGCGGCGTTGGGGCTGGCCCTCGGCTGCACGCCCAACGACCTGATGGGCTGGAACACGGACGAGGCCGCGTAGGGATGGGGGAAGAGATGGAAAGTCGGGAGAGGGATGCGGGTCCCCGGCGGTTCCGGTCTCGGGGGCGGTTCGGTGCGCAACCCTCGCCGCCTCCCTAGCCGGGTCGTTATCCGCCATCCTGCACGGTTATCAGACCAGATCCCGCCCGGATTTCCCCGTGCCTGCCCTATATCCCATTTATGACTGCCAATCGGGAGAGGGACTGGAGAGCTTCGGCGGGACTTTCGGTAGCCCGCGGTCTGGCTGCCTCGCCGCGCGTCGTTGCGCCGACGCCTTCGGCTCGGGCTTTTCCGGCTTCCGTATGCCGGGCGGGGCCCTACTTTACGGCGGCCCGCGTCCTCAAAACTGCCTTCAAGGAGATGGCTCCCTTCCGTCGGTTGACAGGACGCTTGGATTGTACCGCCGTGAGCGGCGGATTGAAAGCGACTACAGGAAAGAGGTTACGGGCTATGGCGACACGAAACGCGATTGCGCGGCTGCGCAGGGAGGCCGGTCTTTCCCAGTACCGGCTCGCCGTCATGGTCGGCGTTACCGAGAGGACGGTCTGGAACTGGGAGCGCCGGGGGATAGCCGACGCGAAGTACGGGGCGGCCAAGCGGCTCGCGAGGGCGCTGGGCGTGCCCATGGAGGATCTGGAGGAAGAGGAATGACAGGCTCGCGAATGACCCGGGCGCTGCTGGCCTCGGCCGTCGTGATGGACGCCGCCGGCTGGATGTGCGCCGCGCAGGGGGCCTACGGCCTGGCGCGGATGTGCTTCTCGGCCGCGCTGCCGTTCATCGCGGCGTGGGCGCTCGCCTCGCTCCGGGGCTGAGGCCCCTTCCCCGAGGCGGCACCGGTCCCGGCGGGCTCCGTTAACCATCCGCCGGGCGTTCCAGCCGGTGCCGTGCCGGGGGAGGGTCCGCCCTACGCCCGACCCAAAAAAAGAGCCTCCCGCAGCGTTTAGGACCGTACGCGGGAGGCCGACCTGAAAGGAGGTCATCCATGGATGATACCAGCAAGAAGCCCCAGACGTTCAGAGCACTTGCGGCCGAGCTCAAGTTGCCGCGCAAGCTGCTGTACACGCTCGACGAGGTGTCGCGCGTGCTGGGGGTGCCCTACAACACCCTTCGAGACGAATGCACCGCGCGCAGGCTCACCTACTGCCTGCCCGACGGCCGCTGCCGCGGCTACCTGGTGCGCCCCGAGTGGGTCGACGAGTGGATCGAGGAGGGAACCCATGAGCGAGATTCTTTTGCTGCTTAGCGACCGGGTGTCGGCCTGGTGGGGAACGTTGTCCGAGCGGACGCAGAGCGTTGTGTGCGCCCTCGTGATGCTCGCGCTCTTTGCCATCGCCGGCGCCATCGAGGGGACCACCCCGAGCGGGATGTACTACTAGGAGGAATGACATGCAGTTTGAGAAGAGGGCCGTGCGCCTGGGCGATATCCGCCCCAGCGAGCAGAACCCGCGCGAGGACTTCGGCGACATCGGCGCCCTGGCCCGCAGCATCGAGGCGACCGGCGGCGAGCCGCTGAACCCGCCCGTGGTCGTGGCGGACGGCAACGTCTACCGCATCGTGGACGGCGAGCGCCGCTACCGCGCGTTGTCGTCGCTCTACGGGGAGGACCGCGAGGTGTCCGCGCTGGTGGCGGAGAGCATGGACGAGGCCAATGAGCTCGTGGCCATGCTCGCCACCGACGACAAGCGACAGCTGACCGAGGCGGAGCGCGCCCGCGGCGTGCAGCAGATGCTCGTGCTAGGCATCGACGAGCAGCGCATCGAGCGCGCGAGCCGCGCCACCGCCGGGCAGATCCGCGCCGCGCGCAAGCTGCGCGGGAGTATCGAGGGCCGGCAGGTGACGTTGGAGCAGCTTGAGGCCGCGAGCGCCTTCGACGACGAGAAGGACGTTGAGGCCGTGCTGGCGGCCGGCGAGGGCTGGGCGGACAAGGCCGACCGGATCCGCCGCCGCATCGAGCGCGAGGAGGCCAAGGCCGAGGATTACGACGCGTTCGGCGATGCGGGCATCCCGGTCGCGAAGGAAAAGCCTGAGGGGTTCGTCTACAAGGACTGGGCCCACCCCGGCCTCGTTGCCGCGAAGCTCGAGGCGAAGGAGTTTGCCGCCGGCACCGTTGCCGTGTGGAATGACTACTACTGGGAATTCTTCGCTCCGAAGGGCGGCGAGGACGCCGAGCCCGAGAAGACCGAGGAGGAGATCCGAGCCGAGCAGGAGGCCGAGCGCGAGGAAGCCGCGCTCGAGGACATGTACGGGCGCATGGTCGACTTCACCGCGGACGGAGCCTTCGTTGTGTGCGATGGCATTGCGCGGCATGTGCTCGAGAACCGCATAGTTCCGGTTGGATTGTCTGACACGATGGGCGAAGAGCGCCTCCAGCAGGCGCGAGACAGGTTCATGGCACGTCTCGGAGCGACGGATCCCGGTAAGTACGAGGCCGGCTGCAGCCTCATGCGCATAGCCAAGAACATGGCCCAGCTCAACTCCAGCTACTGCGGCGACGACGCGGAGGGGTGGATCGAGCACTGGAACGTGTTCCGCGCCGCAGGCTTTACGCCGAACGATGAAGACGAGTGGCTCAGGGCGAGGGTTCAGGAGAGTTTCAAGGAGGAGAAGGATGAGTAGCGAAGAGGACGAGAACTACGTCACGGTGACAGTGAAGGCCAGGGGGCGCGAGCACTCGCTCTACTGCCGCACCGCCGTGGTGGTGACGGCTGGGGCGGACAACATTCCCGGCCCCGCGTGCCATATCGGCGACCTCGACCGCGACGCGCTCCCGGTCCTCGCCGACGGAGCCGTCTCCGAGCTGCTCTCGTTCGGTATCGGGGCCGGCGTTCCCGAGGACCGCATGCGCATCGAACTCGTCCACGCAGCGACAAGCTGCGGATACACGGAGGAGGAAGAGCGGGACGCGATCAGATACAACCTCGACATCGATGCGGACGAATCTGCCAAGGAGGAGAAGGATGAGTAGGGACGACCAGATGACCAAGATAACGGTCGAGTACAAGGGGTGCCGCCGCGAGCTGGAGGCAAAGTCCGCCATGGTCGTGGTGACGCTCGATGACTCGTCTGAAGACGGTGTGCTGTCCGGCTCCTTTGGTGTCCGGGACCTCGCGAACCTCGCCCACGGCGCGGTGGCGATGGTCCTGAAGCTCGCCGCCAAGTTGGGGGTCGACCCCAATACCGCGAAGGGGTTCATCCTCCTTCCTGCGCTCGAGGACGACATCGCCGCGGCCGCCGAGGAGGCGTACTGCGTCGACTTCGGTGCGCGCGACGAGATCGCCCGCATTGCCGAGGACCTCGGTGTCGATGCCGACATCTAGCGAGCGCCGGGCGGTCGTGCAGCGCGGGGCGGACGGGCGCTGGTTCGCGCGCCCCTACATGGGCACCGACCGCGTGACCGGCAGGCGGATCAGGCCGTACAGGTCGTGGGACGCGGAGCTGACGCGCGAGCAGGCACAGGCGGAGTGCGACAGGTGGGCGGCCACGTTCGACCCTTCCTCCGCGCGCGACAGCTCCAAGCGCCTGTCCTCGATGCTCGAGACGTACATCTCCGACCCCGTCAACGGCCTGTCCGACAACTCGGTGGCCACGTACCGCAGCGTGGTCAGGACGATGGTGGAGCCGACCATCGGGCGGCTTCCCTACGACCAGCTTGAGCCCTGGGACGTGTCGGCGGCGTACCGCATGCTGCTCGCCCCCAGGAGCGGCAAGGGGCTGTCGCCCAAGACGCTGCTCAAGATGCACGCGCTGCTGAAGGGCGCCTACCGCTCGTGGCGGCCGGCGCTGGGCCGGGACATCATGCTCGACGTGCCCGCGCCCTCGCCCGACCCCGTGGAGCCCTTCGCGCTGTCCGAGCTCGACACCGACGAGCTCTCCCGGGCGCTGGCCTCCGCCATGTCCTCGCGATCTGCCTCTGCCGCCAACATCTCGCGGCGCACCGAGGCCATGGCGGTCTACCTCGCCCTCAACACGGGCCTGCGCTGCGGGGAGATCTGCGGGCTGCAGCGCCGAGACTGGCGCCGCTCCCTGCACGACCTGCACGTGGTGGGGCAGGCGGTCGAGCACCCCGAGCTGCACCGGCAGGCCTACACCAAGGGCCGGCGCGTGCGCAACGTGGCGCTCGCCCCGGCGGTGGAGGCGCGGCTGGAGCGCCACCTGGAGTGGCAGGACACGTGGCTCTCGCGCAAGGGCCCGGCGGCGCTGGTGGTGACCTTCGGGCCCGCCGGAGCCATCGCGCGCCCGTCCACCGTGACGAGCCGCTTCAAGTCGCTCGTGAGGGACCTGGGGCTGCCGGAGGAGACGGTGTTCCATTCCCTGAGGCACACGCACGCCTCGTGGCTGCTCATGAACGGGTTCGACATGAGGACCATCCAGGAGCGCCTGGGGCACGCGAGCGTCAAGACGACGCTCGACATCTACGGCTCGG
>CABUSH010000016.1 GCA_902494195.1 uncultured Collinsella sp.
GGCGCTCAAGGCCGTCGCGAGGAAGCGGCTCAGGGCGATATACGCCGTGATGCGCGACCGGGTGCCCTACCGGGAGTAGCCCCGACGGTTGACAAAACTATAGGAACACCCAACGACTACCCATCCGGAGCAAGGCAACGCCGCAAGAAGAGGACGGACAGTGAGCGACGTCCAGGGCGAACAAGTTGGCATGAAAAAGGCGAGGCATTGACCTTCTGGTCATGCCTCGCCTTTTGAATGACAAATTGTCGCCCTGGGCGGCGCGCAGCGTCGGCCGGTTACGGCGTTTGGTAAAACGCCGTAACTACTCCCGAGCTCCGTACTGCTCGTAATAAGCGTCGATGGCGGCCTTGAGCTCGTCGTCGATGACGACCTTACCGTCAATCTCGTGGTTGTAGAGGGTCTCGACGACCTCGGCCATGGAGACGATGCTCGCGACGGGGAAACCGTACTTGGCCTCGATCTCCTTCTGCGCGGTGGTCACGCCACCCTTGCCGACCTCCATGCGGTTGAGGGACACGATCAGGCCCTTGATCTCGACATCGGCAGCAGCCTTGACCTTGGGATAGGTCTCGTCGATGGACTTGCCGCTGGTGGTGACATCCTCGACCATGACCACGCGGTCGCCGTCCTGGGGCTCGTAGCCCAGCAGGTTGCCCTTGTCAGCGCCGTGGTCCTTGACCTCCTTGCGGTCGCAGCAGTACTTGACCTCCTTGCCGTACAGCTCGTGGTAGGCAATCGCGGTCACGACGGCCAGGGGAATGCCCTTGTAGGCCGGCCCAAACAGCACGTCAAAGTCGTCGCCAAAGTTATCGTGGATGGCCTGGGCGTAATACTCGCCCAGCTTCTTGAGCTGGTAGCCCGTCACGTAAGCACCGGCGTTCATAAAGAACGGGGACTGACGGCCACTCTTGAGCGTAAAGCTGCCGAACTTAAGAACGTCGGACTCAACCATAAACTTGATGAACTCTTGCTTGTAAGCCTCCATGCGGGCTCCTCTCGTAATCGCGTACGTACCTTCCAGTTTAGCGCAGGCAAAGCGTAGATGCGGGCGCGCTTTGGGGCCACGGCATTCTGTAAAGGCTTTGTCAAAGGGAATGGTTTTCCGAACAATGGGGTTGACATGTCAAACCCCCTCATCAAGAATACGGGCGGATTAAAAAGGGGTACGAGATACCCAAAGCGCGCTGCGCTCAGCCTTTAGGAGGTGTGCCATGGAAGGCAGTCCTAGTCGAAAAACCTGCATGTCGCCCTCGGCACGCCGCGAGGACTCCGCACACGCATAAACGCCACCGGCAGATCGTCAACCCCTCCCGCAAAGGTGCCTGTCCCCTTTGTGGTGGTTCGTGAGCTTGACGTGAGCGACATCTAGGTTTTTTGCAACTCAATACGACACGTACGCTAACTCCCTTCAACAAGGAGGACCCTATGCTGATGCTCAAAACCGCCACGGTACTCGAAGCTATCTCCAAGCGCCGCCGCACGGCGCGCCCTGCCGCTCACACCGGCCTGTCCAAGAACACCATATTCGCCGCCACCCATAGCGCCGAGGACGCCCTCGTACTGCTCGACGCCACGGCAAACGGCCTCACCGCCGAGCAGGCAACCGAGCGCCTGGACGCCTCCGGCCCCAACACCATCGAGGCACCGGCCAAGACGCTCGCCCGCCGCATCGCCGACGCCTTCATCGATCCCTTCGCCGGCATCCTCGCCGCGCTCGCGCTGGTCTCGCTCTACATCGACGTGCTCGCCGTGCCCGAGCCGCAGCGCGACCCCTCCACGGTCATCGTCATCGGCATCATGCTGCTGGTATCGGGCGGTATGAAGTTTATCCAGGAAGCCCGCAGCGGCAACGCGGCCGAGGCCCTCAAGGACTTGGTCTCCAACACCTGCTGTGCCCTGCGCGACGGTGAGCGCGTCGAGATCCCCTTTGACGAGCTCGTCCCCGGCGATGTGATTCGCCTCTCTGCCGGCGACATGGTGCCGGCCGACGCCCGCATCATCACCGCGCGTGATCTGTTTGTGATCGAGTCCGCGCTCACCGGCGAGAGCGAGGCTGTCGAGAAGACCGCTACCACCACCGTCGTCGAGGGCGCCGACGGCTCCGCGCTGCCACTCTCCGCCTGCAAGAACATCGTCTTTACCGGCACCTCCGTGCAAAACGGCACCGCCATGGCGCTTGTCGTTGCCACCGGCTCGGACACTTACCTGGGCGGCATCGCCAAGATGCTCAACGGGCGCGGCGAGAAGAGCGCGTTTGATCGCGGCGTCTCGAGCGTCTCCATGTTGCTCGTACGCCTCATGCTCGTTATGGCTCCGGCCGTCTTTGCCATCAACGCCGCCACCAAGGGCAACGTCATCGACGCGCTGCTGTTCGCCACAAGCGTGGCCGTGGGCATCACGCCGCAGATGCTTCCCGTCATCGTGACCACGAGCCTGTCACAGGGCGCCAAGGACCTCGCTCGTCGTCAGGTTATCGTCAAGGAGCTGCCGGCGATCCAAAACCTGGGCGCCATGGACATCCTGTGCTGCGACAAGACCGGCACCCTCACCGAAGACCGCATCGTGCTCGAGCGCTACCTCAACACCGATGGCAACGAGGACGCGCGCGTGCTGCGCCATGCGTTTTTGAACAGCTTCTTCCAGACCGGCCTCAAAAACCTTATCGACCTGGCCGTAATCGACCGTGCCGATGTGACGCCCTCGACCGTCGTGCCCGATTCCATGCTGGGCCAGAGCCTGCGCGACCGCTATACCAAGGTCGACGAGGTGCCCTTCGATTTCTCGCGCCGTCGCCTGAGCGTAGTTGTCGCCGACTCCCAAGGCAAAACCCAGATGGTTACCAAGGGAGCTGCCGAGGAAATGCTCGAGATCTGCTCCTTTGTCGAGGTCGATGGCATCGCCCAGCCGCTCACCGACGAGAACCTCGCCCAGATTCGCAAGCAGGTCGCCGGACTTAACGCCGAGGGTCTGCGCGTGATTGCCGTGGCGCAGAAGACCAATCCGCGCTGCGTGGGCGAGTTTGGCATCGCCGACGAGTGCGACATGGTGCTGATGGGCTTTTTGGCCTTCCTCGATCCGCCCAAAGCAAGTGCCGCGGGCGCCGTCGCAACGCTCGAGGCCAAAGGCGTGGCGGTCAAGGTCCTGACCGGCGACAACGACCGCGTCGCCGCCACCGTCTGCGAGCAGATTGGCATCGACGCGAGCAACGTCTTGCTGGGCTCCGAGATCGATGCACTCGACGACACCGAACTTGCCGAGCGCGCCGAGAAAACCCACCTCTTCGCCAAGCTCTCGCCGCTGCAGAAGGCGCGCCTGGTGCGCGTCATGCGCGAGCTGCTCGGCCACACCGTGGGCTTTATGGGCGACGGCATCAACGACGCCGCCGCCATGCGTGCGAGCGATTGCGGCATCTCGGTCGATTCGGCCGTCGACATTGCCAAGGAATCCGCCGATATCATCTTGCTTCAGAAGGACCTGGGCGTGCTCGAGCGCGGCATCATCGAAGGCCGCCGCACCTACGGCAACCTGCTCAAGTACCTCAAGACCACAGTGAGCTCCAACTTTGGCAATGTGCTGTCCGTGACCGTCGCGAGCCTGTTCTTGCCGTTTTTGCCCATGAGCGCCCTGCAGCTGGTACTGCTGTCGCTGGTCTACGAGATCGTGTGCATCGCGCTGCCGTGGGACACCGTCGATGACGCCTGGACTGCCCGCCCGCGTGCCTGGGACGCCGCGTCCATCAAGGGCTTTATGCTCGAGCTGGGCCCCGTGAGCTCGCTGTTTGACATCGTGACCTTCGCCGCGCTCTTCTTTGTCGTGTGCCCCGCCGCCGTGAACGCAAGCTGGCCCGAGCTTGCCGCCGCGGGCGACGTCGCGGGTATGGCGACCTTCGCTGCACTCTTCCAGAGCGGCTGGTTTGTCGAGTCCATGTGGTCGCAGACACTCGTGGTCCACATGCTGCGCTCCCCGCATCTGCCGAGCCCGCGCGACCACGCCGCGCCCGCACTGTGCGTTCTCACCGTGCTGGGTCTGGCGCTCGTCACCTGGCTGCCGGCAAGCCCCATCGCCGATGCGCTCGGCCTTACGACGCTGCCCACGAGCTTTTTCGCACTGCTCGTCGGCATAGTCACCGCCTACATCGCGCTCACCCAGCTAGCAAAGCGCCGCTACATCGCCCGCCACAGCGAGCTGCTGTAGCAAGTAGACGGAAAACACCCTGCCAGCTGCCGTTACCGCTACCACAGCTGCCGACGCCGCTGCCGTTGCCTCTGCCGCCGCCGCAGTCTATCCCCCCAGCAGTTGCGGTGGAATAGTTCCTGTTTAAAGCCCCGTGACTTTAATTTAGGGACTATTCCACCGCAACTTATTGGGAGATTAGCTAGTCCTTGGGTGTCCAGGACCAGAAGAAGTTGATAAGGGCTACACGCGAAGCGGTGCCGGTCTTCTTGTTGATCGAGGAAATGTGACGATAGAGCGTGGAGCGCGAAAGGAAGAGCGTTGTGGCGATGTCCTGAACGCTCTGGTCCGAAACGACCAAGACCTCAAGAATATCGCGCTCGCGCTCTGTAAGCCCAAAGGTGGCGACAAAGGCATCGAGGCGCTCATCGGGCGTGAGTTCCGCTGCCTCCACGGGCTCGGGGTCGGAGCATGCAGACGCAAGATCTGCACCAAGATCGTCGGTAGCAAGCGGCAGGCCGTCCTGCATCACGACATCATCGGCTCGTCGCCCCAACTGCCCCAGCAGCGTAATCGCAATGCCCACAAACATCACGAGCGCCGCACCGACCGCAGCCAGCACATTTTGACTCGAGATAATCGCCACTGCCGGCGCCGTCACGAACATCGAGCACACGTTGTTGACGACGCGACCCATGCACGGCCAAAAATATGACCAGCGCGCATAGAGCGAGACGGCGGCATATTTTGTGGTAAAGAACACCACGAAAAAGCCCGAGCCCAGATAAAAGATGATCGTGGCAGCGAGCTCGTTGCCACCATTGCCGTCGACGATGAGCACAAAGAACGAAAGCGTGGACAGTATGGCGGCGCATGTCATGCCGATATTCATATACGAGCGGCCGTGCAGGTCAAATAGTGCGCCAGCGGCCAACGAGCTCACGACAAGCAGCAGGCGCGGCCAATCGCCCAAATCGACGGCTCCGACAGCATGCAGGGTCGTGAAGCCCGCGTTGAGAGCGGCGAATACGCCGGAAAGATACGCCGTCGCCACGGTCAAGCGAGCTACGGTGCGGCGGAATGCCGCCTTTGCCTCGGGATCGTCTTGCCACTTGGCGCCATATTCCAAAGCATCTACCGAAAGCCCGGCAGCACTGGGTTCAAAGTTGGGGTCGGACTCGTCGCGCAGCTTGGCGCGTCGGGCACCGTGGAGCAACGCCACCTGCGCGATCGCACAGACGACCAGAACAGCCTGCTGAGGAATACCGACAGGCATCACCATGTGGTTGATCACCTGTACCAGAACGCCCATGGCATAGGAAAGTGCGGCGGCGCGCGCCAGGCAGGGCGTCTGCGCAAAACGCCGCGCAAGATTGGCATGGGCGGTCGATCCGCAATAGCCCAGGGCGCAGCACGCCACCAGGCCGCCGGCAATTACTACCTCAAACCGCACTGCCGTAATCATCAGCAGCAACGCCGATACCAACAGCACGCCTGTAATATCGCTCGTCGCATCGATCGTCTGGGGAAGGCGATAGTACAGAAATGGGCGCACGAAAAAGCCAATCACGCTCGCGCCGACAACGATGCTCTCGTAGATGACGACCTCACTCGATGGCACGAACTCGGCCATGCGCACATCAAAGAGATACTCGCACGCCAAAAACGTGAAGAAGAACAGCGCCAGGCATATAATCTCCCGAATGCCCCGACGCAGATATGCAGTTGTGTCTCCCATGCCCCTCATGGTTAACCCCCGGCCGCTCAATTGTCTGGAAATCTATTTTAATAAAGAACCAGTCTCAATATCGAAGCCAGGCTCGAAATGCTGCCAATTCGACCCCAGCCGTCCACATCACGCCGCGATTTTGAGCCGCATGGACCAGAAGGGACGCGCGCGACCTCTAGCTCGGCAAGGAGTGTCTCCAACTGCCACTCATTTAAGTACGTCCCCAATGAGTGCCCAATGACTACCCGCGGCAAAGAGTGTCCCTATGTGCCGGATGAAAAATGGGCCATGTGTCCCAGTTGTGGAGACTCCTTGAGCCGTCTGGGTATCGCGAAGGATCGCGCACTCCCCCATCATCAAAAGTGACACACGCTACCAGTTGATGGGAGGCAGCCATGGGCTTCTTTGACAAGATGTTCGAGAAGAAAGAGTGCGCGATTTGCGGTACCGAGCTGGGACTTCTAGGTAAGACAAAAATCAATGAAGGCTACCTGTGCAAAGAGTGCGCCGGCAAGCTCTCCCCCTACTTCCACGGCTATCGCTCCAGCACCGCGGACGACATCCGTGAGCAACTCGCCTACCGCGAGGCCAACGCCGAGCGCCTGTCTTCGTTCAACCCCACGCGCACGCTTTCTGCCGGGCGCACCAATATTATGCTCGATGAGGACGCGGGGCTGCTGATCATCACTTCGCAGAGCCGCTGGCGCGACGCCAATCCCGACATCATCGAGTTCTCACAGGTACTCGGCTGCGATATGGATATCGACGAGCAGCGCACCGAGATCTATCGCGAGACCAAGGACGGCGAGCGCGAGAGCTACAACCCGCCGCGCTACGACCTGGATTACGACTTCAATCTGACCATCCATGTCAACACGCCGTACTTTACCGAGATCAACCTGCGCGTGAACGACTCCACCATCGATCAGCGCGGCTCCATCGAATACCGCGAGGCCAAGCGCCAGGCAACCGAGGTCCGCGATGCGCTGGTGCAGCTGCGCCAGGAGACGCGCGACAGCGTCGTGGCCGCCAAGGCCCCCAAGACCGCGGTGACCTGCCCCTTCTGCGGAGCCACCACCATTCCCGATGCCAGCGGGCGCTGCGAATACTGCGGCGGCGCCATCGGCGCATAGCCTCCGGCAGCGAAAGGACCGATCATGGCCTTCGAGAGCGTTAACTATCAGTGCCCTGCCTGCGGTGGCCCCTTGCATTTTGCAAGCGCCGAGCAAAAGCTCGTCTGCGACTACTGTGACTCGCGCTTTGAAGTCGAAGAAGTCGAGGCCCTCTATCGCGAGCGCCAGGACAAGGCCGACGCCAAAGCCGATGCGGCAGCCGCAACACCCAAGCCCGTCGCCGACGACGCGGTGCAGGAGCTCGCCCAAAACGCCGGCTACATCTGCTCGTCGTGCGGCGCCGAGCTCGTGTCCGACGGCACCGTCGCCGTCACCACCTGCCCGTACTGCGGCAACTCCGCCGTGGCGCCCGGCCAGCTCTCTGGCGACTTCTCGCCCGACCTGGTGATTCCGTTTAAGCTCGGGCGCGACGACGTCACGGCCGCACTCAAGGAACACTACAAGGGCAAAATCTTGCTGCCCAAGAGCTTTGTCACCGGCAACCACATCGACGAGGTCCAAGGTGTCTACGTGCCGTTTTGGCTCTACGGCGCCCGCGTTGACGGCGAAGTGTACTTTGACGCGACCAACGAGACCGTGACCGAGGAATCCGACCGCACCGTCACGACCACCGACCACTACGATGCCTATCGCAAGGGCAATATCTCGTTTAAGCGCGTGCCCGTCGACGGATCGTCCAAGATGCCCGACGGCCACATGGACGCCATCGAGCCGTTTGACTACGACGCACTGCGTCCGTTCTCGGTCGCATATATGCCCGGCTACATCGCCAACCGTTACGACGAGGACTGCGAGACCTGCAAGGCGCGCGCCGAGCGCCGTATGGAAGAAAGCACGATCTCGGCCCTGCGCGAGACCGTCGTCGACGAATACGACGATGCCACGGTCGAAAGCAAGCAGCTCGACTACACCTGGGAAGACAGCGACTACGCCCTGTTCCCCGTCTGGATGCTCTCCACCTCATGGAACGGCAAGAGCTACCTGTTTGCCATGAACGGTCAGACCGGCCGCTTGGTCGGCGAGCTCCCCTGCTCCAAGCCCAAGCTCGTCATCGCCTCGGTGCTGTTCTTTGTGATCGGATTTGTCCTCTCCCAGATCCTCTTCATGGGTGAGAACGCCTTCGATCCGGATTACCTCACCTTTGATATCGAGGGCATCCTCATCAACATCGTCGCGCCGCTGATCATCGTGGTCATCGCAGACGTGCTGCTGGTGGGCCAGCTCAAGACGGCCAACGAGGCCACCCACGCCGATTGCTACTGTGGCGAGCTCGACCTGACCGAGAAGCACGACACCTTCAGCCACACCGAGACCACCGTTGTCATGAAGGACGACAAGGACGATTAACCATCCTGACCAATACCACCCGGCCTTTGACGAGAAAGGAAGATCACCATGGGACTCTTGAAAGCTGGATTGGGTGCTGCCGGCGGCGTCATGGCCGACCAGTGGAAGGAATTTATCTACTGCGAATCGATGCCCGCTGACGTCTTGGCCTGCAAGGGCAGCAAGCGCACCGGCGGCCGCAGCTCCAACACGCGCGGCGAGGACAACGTCATCTCCAACGGCTCGGTCATCGCCGTCAACGACGGCCAGGGCATGCTCGTGGTGCAAAACGGCAAGATCATCGAAGTCGCGCTGGAGCCCGGTGAGTTCGTCTTTGACACCGGCAGCGAGCCGAGCGTCTTTAGCGGCAACCTGGGCGATTCCATCAAGGAGACCTTCGCCAATATCGGCAGCCGCTTTACCTTTGGCGGCGACGCGGGCAAGGACCAGCGTGTCTACTTCATCAACACCAAGGAGATCATCGGCAACAAGTACGGCACCGCCTCGCCCGTGCCCTTCCGCGTGGTCGATAACAACATTGGCCTGGACGTCGACATCTCCGTGCGCTGCAACGGCGAGTATTCGTACCGCATCACCAACCCGCTGCTGTTCTACACCAACGTATGCGGCAACGTGACCGATAGCTACACGCGCGACAAGATCGACAGCCAGCTTAAGTCCGAGCTGCTCACCGCCCTGCAGCCCGCCTTTGCCAAGATCTCGGAGATGGGCATCCGCTACAGCGCCATCCCCGGCCACACCACCGAGCTCGCCCGCGCGCTCAACGAGGTCCTCTCTGCCGACTGGCGTGACCTGCGCGGCGTTGAGATCGTAAGCTTTGGCGTCAACTCCATCGCCGCCTCGCAAGAAGACGAGCAGATGATCAAGGACCTGCAGAAAGCCGCGGTCATGCGCGATCCCACCATGGCGGCAGCCAACATCGCCAGCGCCCAGAGCGATGCGATGCGCGCGGCAGCCGCCAACCCCAACGGCGCGATGGCAGGCTTTATGGGCATGGGCATGGCAGGTGGCATGGGCGGCATGAACGCCAGCCAGCTGTTCGCCGCCGGCCAGGCACAGCAGCAGGCCGCCCCGCAGCCGGCTCCGGCTCCCGCCCCCGCACCGGCTCCCGCCGCCGCACCTGCGGCCGGCACGTGGACTTGCAGCTGCGGCGCCACCAACACCGGCAAGTTCTGCTCCGAGTGCGGCAGTCCCGCACCCGCCCCGGCACCGGCAAAGTGGTTCTGCCCCAACTGCGGCAGCGAAAACGGCGGCAAGTTCTGCAGCAACTGCGGAACGCCCCGGCCCTAGCCCCTCTATCTGGTAATTGGCGGGGGATCCGCCACCCCCGCATTTGCTTCTATGGGTTTCGTTCGATAAAGGAGGACACCATGAAGACAACGTTCAAAAAGTCCGTGCTCGCATTTCTGACATGCGTCCTGGCGCTCGCCTTTGCCCTGACGGGCTGCAGCGGCGGCGGCAAAGACCCCAAGGCCAACTTCGTCGGCAGCTGGCAGTACTCGGGTGGAACCTTCGATGGCGAAGAGCTCACCGATGAGTACATGGACATGCTCAAGGAGTGGGGCGTCAACTGCATCCTGATCCTCGATGAGGACGGCACGGGCACCCTTGACTTGTTCCTTGAGGTCGACGACCTGAAATGGGAGGCCAAGGACGCCACCACCGTAACGATCACCGCCGAAGACGAGTCATACGACCTGAAGCTCAAGGACGACAAGCTCGTCCTGGAGGTGGAAGGCGACAAGCTCATCTTCACCAAGTCCGACAAGGATCTGTCCGGTACGGTGAAGAAGGATCGCGAGAACGTCGAGAAGGAAGAGGAGATCGATGAGGCCGTCGAAGACGACGATGTCCAGAGCGTCGAAATCTCCCCCGCCGTCACCGTCGCCGATGACGATCTGTGCACCATCACCATCACCGAGAAGTTCAAGGACGACTGGGGCGACATCGGCTTTGTCGTCAACATCACCAACAAGAGCGACAAGGACCTGACCTTCTACGCTCCTTCCGGCAAGACCAACGTCAACGGCACCATGAAGGAACCCTGGTTCTCGGCTCACCTGATGCCCGGCACCAACGCCACCGAGGAATTCACGTTCTCGAACGGCGAGCTTGACAGCCTTGACGACCTGGTCAACACGACCATCGGCATCGACGCCTATCTGACCGATTCCTACGAGGACGTCGCCTCTTACACCGCAACCATCGCGTAACGGCACGTAACATCAGCCGCGGATTGGCGGACACATCCGCGCACATGTCAAGCGGGGCCGCAGGAGATAATCCTGCGGCCCCGCCGCTTTATGCCGACAGCACTGCCCATACAAGCAGGCCGCCCGTCGTTTTTAGATGCGAAACGGCGGGCGGCCTATCTTTACGGCGCCGGAACACGGGTGAGCGCACCGACTACGGGCGCTCCATGTTGGGAACGATGCTGCCCTCCGTTACTGCGCGCACGGCCAGGCGCATGATGTTGTCATAGCCGGTCTTGTTGAGAATCTCCGAAATGCGGCGCTTGATGGTGCCCTCGCTCATAAACAGCTCGGCCGCGATCTCGCGGCGGCTCTTGCCCTCGCAGGCAAGGCGCAAAATCGACAGCTCGACATCGTCGAGTGCCGCCGTGCCCGAAAAAATGCTCTCGGGCGGCTTGGGAAACGTGCAATAGCCCGCCAACGTGGAGCGCATCACGGCGAACAGCTCGTCGATACCGACGTTCTTGTACACAAAGCTATCGACGCCCGCCTCGCGGGCCTGATCGACAAAGGTGATCTCGGGCATGCCGGTCATGATAATGATGCGACACTCGGGCAGTTGCTCCTTGATGCGCGCCGCCGCCACGATGCCGTTGGAATCGTGCTCGGTGCACACATCCATCAGTATCATGTCCGGACGCTCCTTGAGCACAACGTCCAAGGCATCCGAGGCGTCGGCGATCGCGGCGACAACGGTCATGTCGGGCTGGTCGCCCACGGAACGCGCCAGGCTCTCGCGCAAGATAGCCTGGTCTTCGACGATTAACACGCGGATCATGAGCTTCTCCTTTGGGCCGTGGCGTTGGAGGCGAGCGGGATGGACACCGTAAGCGTGAAGGGCGGGGCGGTGTGGACTTCCAGGCTGCCGCCCAGATTCTGTGCGACATGCCTCATACCTGGGATACCCGTTCCCTCGCGATACGATACGGGTGCAGGCGCGCCGTCGTTAGAAACGGCCATCCGCGCAACAGCGCCGTCTTCCGACGTCTCCTGCCGCAGGCGCACATGGACCTGATGGGCCTGTGCATGCTTGGTGGCATTGGTCGAGGCTTCGCGGATAATCTGCAGAAAGGCTGCGGCGACACGCGCGTCGCTTGGCAGCTCGCCCTCCACATCGATCTGCACGCTCACCAGGCCAAAGGCATGGACGATATCGCCCAATTGCTCTGCCGGTTCGGTGTCGCCCCCGCTGCGCAGATCGGCAGCGATTGAGCGCAGCAGCGGGTCGATCTGCTCGAGTGACTCGTCATCCAGGCGCCCTTCCTCCAGATAACGATGGAGAATGGACAGGCGCTGCCCGATCACGTCGTGCACGCGAGCGCGCATACGCAGATAGGCCGCATTGTCAGCAACTTTTTTGACTTCTTCGATCTGGGCTTGGAGCTCTTGGCCCGCAAGCTCAAGCAGGTGGTTGGCTTGCGCCAGGCGATCATGAGCATGCGCATACTCTGTTACATCCAGGCCGATAATGCGCTCAAAGAGGCGGCCCGAAACCATAACGTCATCGTGCACAAACAAGCGAATCTCGGCGGGAGAAACCTCGACCACCGCCCGCGCCTCACCAAAGCGGTCCAGATTAATCCGCACACGGTTCTGGCTGCTTTCGGGCATTTGCATGCTGAGTTTGCGCAGGTCGTTCCATGTGCCGCTCATATCGCCTAGGTCGGTGGGCATATGAAGTTCCACCAGGTTTCTGCGCATGCAGCGGTTCATGAGCAGCGGACGGCCCCTCGGGTCCAGATACAGGATGCCCACGGGAATCACGTTGATGGTCTCGATCGTCGAGAACGCGGTGATATCCTCCTGGCGGTTACGGACGTCCATCAAGAGCGCCGCGATGGAACGGAACAGGAAGAACGCTCCCTCTGCGATAAGGACAACGGTCCACGCCGAGCCCATGGCAAAAACCACCGGCGGTGTAACGGCGACAACAAGCAGCAGCTCGACCAGCATGACGGGGCGACGATAGCGCACCATAAGCACCACGCCATAGGCAAAGATTGCGGCATTGAGCCACAGCACTCCGCCCATTGCCCTGGCACAAACGTCAAGCGGCGCCACCAGATACGAGCCAGACGACGCGAACAGGATAAGCGCCGAAACCACCAGGTGAACCACGAGGCTCGCCTCGTAGGCGCAAATCACCTTACGGTTATAGGACGAGCGGCGCGATGAGATGAGCGGGACGTGGATCGTCTGCAGACACGCAGCCAGGGCAAAGACAACATCGAGCGCAACGATTTGGGGAAGGATGAGCGAAATCTGCATCGTCACTCACCCGCCCTCGGCATCAACACGATCATACGCAACTGGCCGGGTTCGCCCTCAAGGCGGTATGCCACGTTGCGCCTTTGCAGAGCGCTTTCGAGCTCTTGCGCAGCGGGCGTCTGCGAAAGATCTGCATCATCGTTGGAAAAAAGCGTGGCGCGCAGCTCGACACTGCATCGGTCATGGTCGCCCAAGTGATACATAAGCGCCGGATGGTCGGTGGTGTAGGCAAAAAACGCAAAGTCATACACGCAGTCGTACAGGGCGCTTACCGTACTGGCGTGCATCGGACGCCGTATGGCGATAATCGAGGCGCAATCGATATCGATGGTGCGCAGGTCGCTTGCGAGCTCGTTGGCAATGAGCTGAATACGGTCGCGATCAAAACCGCTCTCCCCGTGCTGTGCCAACGTGAGCGACCCCTTGCGCTTGCAATAGGCGACGAGCATCTTGGCGCGCTGCAGCATGCGGTAGCGCTCGTGCGAAGACGCTTCGTCGGTCAACGGCGGCAGCGAGCTCAGCAGGTCGTACATCCCTTCGAGCGCGCGGGCAAGCGCTTGATCCACGTCTTGGACCAGCAGGGTCTCGGCCTCTTGATCTGCCAAATGCGTCTTAAGGTCGTAGTCGGCGGCGAGCAGCTCGTTTTGACGCTGCAACTCCATGCGACGATGTGCCAGTTCACGGTTAAGCTCGTTGAGCTCCGACACGTCTTGGGCAAGCAGGGCCGATCCGCCCAGCAGTGGGAAGGCACGGTACATTACATCGGGATCGGACGCCACGGCAAAGGCATGGGCGCGGCCGTGCTCCTGGACCCGCAACTCCTCGCGCACGCCCACCGGCATTGGCTTTGACACTGGCGTGGCATAGACTTCCTGCAGGTCGCGCGTTAGAACTTTGAGGTCGAGCGGCAAGGTGTCGAAGATGCCGGCGATGTCGTGATACGACGGAATGACACCGCAATCGAGACAGATTTCCATCGCCACCACGCACAAGACGCAATAGACGAGCGAGAAGTTGAGCCTCCATGCCCAGGGCACGCGCAGAGCATACGAGATGGCAAAGAATGCGCCGCCCAGCAGTACGAGCGCCGCCGTGCCCGAGAAACGCTGGATGCGAAAGGACGAGGACCGGCCAACCAGGATAAAAAAGGCCACGAAGTTAAAGGCCGTCCACACTAAGACGGCGAAATAACCCCAGCCGTACGTGTAATCGTTGCTCCAGGTGTCGCTTGTACGGTCAAAGCGGAAGACCTGCTGGTGAAAATCGTTGGTGAGCACAAATCCGATAAGCAGGATGGCCACAATCCACAGCGCGGCGCAGTAGCGGCGACCCAGGCGGTGTTGCTCCAGGCCCGCAAGGCGCAGACCACACAACTGGTAGAGCAGCGGAATGAGCGTCATGGGCACGTAGTACAGGTACCACAGCACGGTGGCATAGAACGGCGTGAACGACTTGTACTTGAGAATGACTTCGATCATCCACAGGGCGCAGATGGTGGCGATGGCAACAAGGCGGCGGCGCAACACATAGTCCAAACAGCGCAGATAGACCGATACGCCCCAAATTGAAAATACAATTGCGGCGACAAGCAGCGGGAGAGAGCTCGAATGGACGAGCGCATCCACGACCTCTTCGGACACCTCGCTATAGGCGGGCACGGCGTTAGAAAGTTTGGGGTCGAAGGCGAACAGCGACGGCAAGACTGCCAAAAGCATGAGGAACAGCGCGGTGATGACACCGGCGATAGCAAAGACGCGGTGGCGGTACACCTGATGTGTTATGCCAACAAGGAATCGCGGCATGGCGAAGAGCCTGCCGCCCCTGGGATCCGCCACGGGAGCGGATCGGGCGGCCGCGTGGCCGATATGTCGCTCGCGGGTACCCATAGTGCTTTTAGTGTACCGACAGATGGGTCGAAAAAGCGGGCCGCATGTCCCAAAATCCGCAGACGGCAAGGCGACCGGCAAGCATTAACTGCTCGCCGGGCGCCTTGGTCAGGAGGCTATGAAGTTGAGTGTCTCAGCTTCCTTAGGACAGGTCCTCACCATTAGAAGCAATAACCTTCTTGTACCAGTCGAAGCTCTTCTTCTTGGAACGCTTGAGGGTGCCGTTGCCGGCGTCGTCGCGGTCCACATAGATAAAGCCGTAGCGCTTGGACATCTCGCCCGTGCCGGCCGAGACCAGGTCGATCGGGCCCCAGGTGGTGTAGCCCAGCAGGTCAACGCCGTCCTCGGTCACCGCATCGCGCATCACGGCGATATGCTGGCGCAGGTAGTCGATACGGTAGTCGTCGTTGATGGAGCCATCCTCCTCGACAACATCCTTGGCGCCCAGGCCGTTCTCGACCACAAACAGCGGCTTCTGATAACGGTCGTACAGATCGTTGAGCGTAATACGGAAGCCCAGCGGATCGATGGCCCAGCCCCACTGGCTCTCCTGCAGGTAGGGGTTCTTGGCGCCGGCGAAGGCGTTGCCCTGGGTGCGCTCGACATCGGGGTTATCGGCACCGGCGGAGCAACGGGTGCTGTAATAGCTAAAGCTAATGAAGTCGACGGTGTTGGCGGCCAGGATCTCGCGGTCCTCGTCCGTCATGCCCACATCGATGCCCAGGCGCTCGAGCTTCTTGACGGCATAGGCCGGGTAGTAGCCACGGCTCTGAACGTCGACGAAGAAGTAATTGTCCTGGTTGTCGAGCTGCGCCTGACGCACATCGCCCGGACGGCAGCTGTAGGGGTAGTAGCTACCTGCGGCGAGCATGCAGCCGATCTTGACCTCGGGGTCGATCTCGTGGGCAATCTTGGTTGCCCAAGCGCTGGCGACGAGCTCGTTGTGGGCGGCCAGGTACTCGACGGCCTCCTTGTTCTCGCCTTCCTCAAAGACCAGACCGGCACCCATAAACGGCAGGTGCAGAATCATATTGATCTCGTTGAAGGTAAGCCAGTACTTCACCAGGCCCTTGTAGCGGGTGAAGATCGTGGTCGCGAGGTTCTTGTAGAAGTCGATGAGCTTGCGGTTGCGCCAGCCGCCATACTCCTTGATGAGATAAATCGGGCAGTCGAAGTGTGTGATAGTCACGAGCGGCTCGATACCGTGCTTTTGGCACTCGCGGAAAACGTCCTCGTAGAAGGCAAGGCCAGCCTCGTTGGGCTCGGTCTCGTCGTCGTTGGGGAAGATGCGGGTCCACGCCAGGCTCATACGGAAGGTCTTAAAGCCCATCTCGGCAAAGAGGGCGATGTCCTCCTTGTAGTGGTGGTAGAAATCGATGCCGGTCTGCGCAGGATAGTAATAGCCGTCCTCGAAGTCGAGCATCTTGCGCTGGCCGGAGACCACCGCGTAGCGCTCGGGGCCGTGCGGAGCCACGTCCACGTTGGCCAAGCCGCGGCCGTCCACGTTGTAGGCGCCCTCGCACTGGTTAGCAGCCGTCGCGCCGCCCCACAGGAAGTCATTACGGAAAGCCATGCATCGATCCTTTCATACGCCGCTTGTCGTGGTTTCAGTATCCCCGCAAATGGGCCCTCGCTCAACGACAGCGACGCAGGCCGACACTTCTTTTCGCACACGGCGGCCCGACAGCCGCCCACAGCTGACACTTTCTGATACCGCCGCCCCCAACCACCATAAAGGGGACAGGCACCTTTGTGGCGGCTTGGGCCCGGTTTGTCTCGATCTGTAACAGGTAGACCGCCAAAACCGGGCCTGGTGTTACAGATTGAGATTGTTCGGTCTGTCCCCTACGGTTTGTCTAAATCTGTAACAAGTAGAGACGATTTAGCCCGCTAGATGTTACAGATCGAGACAGAAGATTCTAGTCGCAGGTGATGTCGAGGTTTTGCCGACGAGGCCTACGTAACCGCCTTCGCTCAGCAATTCATTTGACTGAATAGGAAAGAAAGGAAAAAATAGGAAAAAAAGGAAAGGAGACTTATGACTGAAACCATCTTCTCCCCCTCATTTGGAAATCGCCCGTCCTATCTGGTGGGTCGCGGGAACGTGATTTCGACATTCATCTCCGGTCTTGAGCAGGAGCCGGGCAATCGAGACCGAGCCATGCTCATGCTCGGCCAGCGAGGCAGCGGCAAGACGGTTCTTCTGTGGGAACTTGCCGACCGCGCACGCAAGCTCGGTTTTGTTGTCGCCACACCCACCGTAGCCTCCGAAGATATGCTTGAGCGCATTGTTGAAAAAATCCAAGAAGCAGGCGAGCCTTATGTCAGCAAGCGTCATCTCCCCAAACTTTCTGGCGGTAGCTTGAGCGTCTTCGGCTTCTCAGCCGGTCTCGAGTTCACACGCGATGTGCAGGAGACCAAGAGTTTCCAGTTCAAACTCACGCAGCTGGCGCGCAAGCTGACCGAGCAGGGGCACGGCATCCTCATCCTTATCGATGAGCTCCAAGCTAATTCACCTGAGATTAGACAGCTCGTCACCGCCTATCAAGAGCTGGTCGGTGAGGGACTCAACGTCGCGCTTGTTATGGCAGGTCTCCCGGGAGCCGTCTGTGCAACGCTCAATGACCGCGTGCTGACATTTCTCAACCGCGCTCGCAAGGTCACGCTCGAACCGCTTTCAGTCGGAGATGTCGATGCCTATTATCAGCGGGCTTTCGAAGAGCTCGACCTTGATATTCCAGGCGATCTTCGCCTCCGTGCCGCTCGCGCAACCCAAGGCTCGCCCTATATGCTGCAGCTCATCGGCTATAACATCGGCAATCGCTGCAAGACAGGAGAACACGTAACGCCAGAGCAAGTCGACGGAGCTATCGAAGCGTCAAAAGCCGATTTCGAAAACGATGTTTGCGAAACGACGCTCGCCGCGCTATCGGACCAAGACGTCGCGTTTCTCGACGCAATGACTGATGACGAAGACGCCGTTTCGCGCATTTCCGATGTAGCGAAACGTATGTCAGTCACACCCGACTATGCGCAAAAGTATCGCCGGCGCCTCATCGACGCCGGCGTAATCGAACAGGCGCGCCGCGGTTACGTGCGTTTCGCCGTTCCATATATGGCTGACTATCTGCGCAGCCAACTCTAGGCAGCCACCACAAAGGGGACAGGCACCTTTGTGGCGGCTTGGGCCCGGTTTGTCTCGATCTGTAACAGGTAGAGACGATTTAGCCCGCTAGATGTTACAGATCGAGATGGAAGTTCTAGTCGCAGGCGATGTCGAGGTTCTTGCCGATGAGGCCTACGTAGCCGCCTTCGGCTGCCTTGGGGCTGTCAGCATGGCAGAGAACCCACTTGTCGGCCTTCCAGTAGCAGTAGCTGTCAGCGGCGGTAGGCATGTCGGCCGCAGCCTCGGGGCGCGGACCGTTGGTGCCGGCGGGCAGCGCCACCATCACCTGGAAGCCCCCATCGTCGACCATGCACGGCGTGTAGTGAAGCGTGGTGTTGAAAACCTCGACAACCTTGCCCGCCGGCACGCGGAACGCCTTGACGCACGCGGTGTCGAGCTTACCGTCCTCGATCTCCCAGCGATGCGCAACGAGCAGGATAAAATCGCGAGCACCCAGGTTGAACTCGCTCGCGCGGTGGTACTCCAGGCAGTTGAGGCGCGTGTTGTGGCCGTTGCACCAGCCGAGCTGGAAGGGACGGCCGCCAAACATGAGGAAGCCCAACTTATCGGCATCCTTGACGCTCTCGAGCTCGGGCGCGCTCGCCACGTATTTGCTGCCCTCAGGGATGGGCGTGGAGGCAAGCGCCTCGAGCACGGGTGACGTAAGCTCGGACGAAACGTCATCCCAAACGTTGCCATAGGATTTGAACTCGGGATCGTTGACAGAGTAGATATGCATGTTCACTCCTGTTCGTAAATGTGACTATACGAACATTCTAGAACAAACATGAGCGATTTTGAACGCTCGTCCCGACCAATCAACAAAAAGGCGCCCCCGCATAAGCGAAGGCGCCCAATGCGCTCGTTTTGGGCGATAAAGCTCTTACGCCTGCTGATAGTGCAGGTGCTTCTCGTCGATATCGGCCAGGTCGCGGTCGAGGTAACGGCGTGCGAGCCAGTTGGCCATGGGGAGGTTCTGGTCCAGGTAGTTACCGCACTCCTCGGGAGCGGCACCGGGGACATCGCCCTCGAAGCCGGCGACAAACTCAAACAGCTCGCGGACGAGCGGCAAGATCTTCTCGCTCGTCAGCTCGCCAAAGACAACCAGGTAAAAGCCCGTGCGGCAGCCCATGGGGCCAAAGTAGACAATGCGGCTCGACCACTCGACATGATTGCGAAGGAACGTCGCGCCCAGGTGCTCGATGGTGTGGCACTCGGCCGTGTTCATGACCGGCTCCTTATTGGGTGTGGTCAGGCGCAGGTCAAAGGTGGTGACGGCGGCGCCGGTCGCCGGGTCGCGGTCGATGCGGCTCACATACACGCCGGGCTCAAGCAGCAGATGGTCAACGGAAAAGCTCGCGATGCGCTCCATGGCAGATCCTCTCGGTAGTCAATTTGGGACGGGCTCTTTTAGCTGGTTCGAATGGTCGCACCAATCATACCAGTCAAAAAAGCCCCGTCCCAAAAAGACAACTTAGCCCAAGACACGGGCCATACGTGTCTTGAACTCGGACAGGAAGCGCGGAGCATCCACGGTCAGCGCCACAAGCGCGCTCTTGTCCGGATCGGACAGGCGGCGCTCATCGCAGATGGTGCGGCCGCGGTACTCGCCCAGCAGATCAACACGCAGGTTGCAGCCGAGCGCACCTACGAGCGTGGGGTCGATCGCCACGGCAACCGCCAGCGGATCATGCAGCGCGCAGCCGCCCAGGTAGGGCGCGTTCATTTCGTACGAACCAATGTAGTGCTCGACCATGCTCGCAAACGCGCAGCCAGCCATAGTGCCCGAGCCCGTCCAGCCGGCAATGTCGCGGCGTGTGAGCACCACGCGATGCGTCACGTCCAGACCCACCATGGTGAGCTTACGGCCCGAGCGCAGCACCGCGTCGGCTGCCTCGGGGTCGCTCGCCATGTTGGCCTCGGCGCCCGCGCTCACGTTACCGGGCACGGTAAGGGCGCCGCCCATCACGACCACGCGGCCGATGGACATCATTGCCGCCGCATCGCGCTCCAGGGCGAGCGCCAGGTTGGAGAGCGGGCCGGTCGCCACGTAAATCAGATCGGGACCATAGGTGCGCGCGGCATCGATCAGATAATCGACCGCAGCGTTACCGTCGGCCGAGGTCGCCCCCACCGGCTCGTAGGGCGACGCGGGCACGCTCGCGCCGCCGATGCCGTTCTTGCCGTGAATAAGCGCGGTGGACGCCGGCGGCGTATAGGGCTCAGTCGCTTGCAGAGGACGGTCGGCACCCAGGTACACCGGCACCTCGGGACGACCCAGCAGATCGAGCACCGCCAGGCAATTGTGCGCCGATTGCTCGACGCGCACGTTGCCAAAGCACGTGGTGATGCCCACGAGCTCCACCTCGGGGCTCGCGATGGCATAGGCCAGCGCCATCGCATCGTCCACTCCCATATCCAGATCAAGGATCAGCTTCTTGATTGCCATTGTTCTACTCCGCTTCTCCGTCTTTATCGTTTAACCAAACCAATGTTCAACTTCGGCGCGCGTGGGAATCGATTGCTGAGCGCCCAGGCGCGACACCGTCACTGCCGAGGCGCGAGCACCCGCGGCCATGCACTCAAAGAGCGGCAGGCCCTCTAGGCGAGCCGCCGCCAACGCGCCGATAAACGTATCGCCGGCGGCCGTGGTATCGACTACCGTGCTCGAAAGCGCCGGCATGCGCAGCAGCTCGCCGTCATCACCGAGCGTAACCGAGCCGGCACCACCCAGCGTGATGACCGCAGCTCCGGCGCCCTTGTCGAGCAGCGCATTGAGCGCGGCGACGCAACTCGCATCATCCGTGGGCAGAATGCCCGTCAGCACCTGGCACTCGGTCTCGTTGGGGCAGACCAAGTCGACCGCAGGCCAGACCTCCGCAGGCAACTCACAAGCAGGCGCCGGATTAAAAACCGCATAGAACCCCAGCTCGTGAGCGCAAACAAGCGCATCGGCCGTCGCTGCAAGGTCACATTCACCCTGGGCGATAAAGACGCTTCCGGCAGCCGGGGCAATCTCGCCGGCGTCTCCGTCGAGCCCATCGGCCACCAGACGTCTCAGCGCGCAGGCAACGTCCTCACCCGCAAGCGCATGGTTGGCACCCGGTGACAGCACGATGCGGTTATCGCTCTCGCAGCGAATGATGGTCGCGGTACCGGTCTCCACGTCATCGCGACGCGCCACAAACTCAACGCCCACGCCGGCATCCTGAAGTCCCGCCACCAGCGCATCGCCAAACGTATCGCGCCCAACCGCGCCGATCATGCACGTGCGCGCACCCATGCGCGCGGCGGCGACGGCCTGGTTAGCGCCCTTGCCACCGGCGTTGGTGATAAAACCGCTGCCGCCGACGGTCTCGCCCGCGCGCGGCATGCGCTCGCACGCCACCGAAAGGTCCATGTTCATGCTGCCGAACACCGCAACGATGCTGTGATCCGCCATGGAAACCTCCTCGTCTTTAGGCTTTGTGCCCACCGTCGACCATCGATTGTGCACTCTCGCACCCCCTATAACTTTAGTTCACTTTGATGTGGACGCGCGCTTGAGCTTGCGCCAGCAGCAAGCATTCACAGGAGCAGGCAGCTACAATGAATACGTGCTGATTATTCTCGTCATTGGATGATGTTTTATGGAACAATTCTCGCAATCGGGCTCGCGCGGTCGACGCCGCACGGGCAACGAGCCGGCACCGCACGAACGCGTGAAGGGCGAACGCCGTGCCAACGAGCCGCGACGCACCGCGAGCCCCCATCGCGCTTCTGCCAACAACGCGGGCCGCGCCAACACTCCCGCCGCGGAGCAGACGCCCGCTCGCCCCAAGTCCCGCTACATCCCTGCACTCGACGGTCTGCGTACGCTCGCCGTCGTCGCGGTGGTGCTCTATCACCTTAACCTCACGTGGGCTCAGGGCGGCCTGCTTGGCGTCACGATCTTCTTTGTGCTTTCGGGCTATCTGATCACGCGCTTGCTGCTCAACGAAGTCGCTAAGACCGGACGCATCGACCTCAAGAACTTCTGGATTCGCCGCATCCGTCGCCTGGTCCCCGCCGTGGTAACGGTAGTGTTTGTAACCTGCGCGCTGTGCACTATCTTTAACCACGTGATGCTCACCAAGATGCGCCCCGACATCCTGCCGTCGCTGCTGTTCTTCAACAACTGGTGGCAGATTGCCCAAAACGTCTCGTACTTCAATGCTCTGGGCGACCCCTCGCCGCTCACGCACTTTTGGTCGCTTGCCATCGAGGAACAGTTCTACCTGATTTGGCCGCCACTGCTGTTTGCCATGGTATCCATGCATGTGAGCAAGCCCAACACGCGCCGCGTGGTTCTGGGCCTCGCCGCGGTATCCGCCCTTGCCATGATGGTGCTTTACAACCCCGCCGCCGACCCCAGCCGCGTGTACTACGGCACCGACACCCGCGTGTTCTCGCTGCTGCTGGGCGCCTGGATGGCCTTTATCCCCGATCGCGACCTGGCGCCGGTGCGTCTCGCTCGTCGTTTGGGGCTCAATCGCCTAGCTGGCGCCGCCAAGCACGGCAAGAACGCCGAGGGCAAGCCCGACGAGAAGGCCGACGAAGCAGCCGAGACCGCCCCGGCACAGCCGAGCGCCCTCGTGCGTTTTTGGTCCTCGCCCGCATCCATCGATGTGTTGGGCGTCGTGGGTCTGGTTGGCCTTGCCGCCATGGTCGCGCTCACCAACGGCTACACCGCCTTCCAGTATCGCGGAGGCACGCTGCTGTGCTCGATCCTCACGCTCATGGTCATCGCGGCCTGCGTGCAGCCCCAGGGAATGGTTGCCCGCGCGCTGTCCGCCGAGCCGCTCGTGTGGGTTGGCAAACGCTCCTACAGCATCTACCTGTGGCACTATCCGCTGCTGTTGCTCATGAACCCGGTCGCCAACATCAACGATACGCCCTGGTGGCAGTACATTTTGCAGGTGCTGCTGGTGGTCGCCGTGGCCGAATGCTCATATCGCTTTATCGAGACGCCGTTTAGAAAGGGCGCCTTTGGGCGCACCGTATCCGAGTTCCGCGACGGCACCACCACGCCCGCCAACTGGGTGCGCGCGCACGTCCCTGTCTGCGCAGCCTGCGCTGTCGTGTTGGTCGTTGCACTGGGCGGCCTGATCTCTGTGCCCGAGACGTCTGCGCTGAGCGGCGAGGGCGCCGAAGTTCTGAACAAGGAAGCCAAGAACACCGCACCAACGGACCAACAGGCAGCCGACGACACCGACAAGGACAACGACGGCTTCCCCGATGGCTCCTACGATCTGCTTATGATCGGCGACTCCGTGTCGCTGCGTGCCGTAGACACCTTTGACGGCGTGTTCCCGCACAGCCATATCGATGCCGAAAAGGGCCGCCAGTTTGATGCGGGCCGCGCGACATTTGAGGGCTATATCCAGCAGAATCTTGCCGGCAAGATCGTGGTCTTTGCCCTGGGCACCAACGGCTTGGTAACCGACGACCAGATCGACGCCATCATGGCCGATGCAGGAGATAAGCGTATTGTGGTGTTTGTGAACACGCGCAGCCCGCAGCCGTGGGTTGGCTCTACCAACCAGGCCATCGCCAACGCCGCTACGCGCTACAAGAACGTGCGCGTTATCGACTGGTACGGATACAGCGCCAACCGCAACGACCTGTTCGATGGCGATGGCACGCACCTATCGACCACTGGCGTGACTGAGTACCTCAACTTGATCCACGACGCAGTCAAGAAGGACCTGCCCGTGCATCCCGAGGATCACGTCAACGATCCGCAGCCGGCAGCCGTCAAGTCTGCCACCGACGCGCTCGTCAATGCGCTCGCTCTCAAGCCGCACAAGCCGGGCACCGACAAGTAACCTGCAGCGTAAACTTCCCACATCCGGAGGGGGTGTCTGCCACGGCAGACACCCCCTCCGGCAGTTAGGGACGCTCCTTTTGTACCGGCACCTGGAGGCACTCCTGGCGCCAGCCAATGAAGACCTCTACGGATGAATTCCAAGCCGCTCCGCCGCTCCAGACATCGTTTCCGTGCCTCGCGCCTGCCCCAAACAATCAAAACAAGCCCTTTTCGCCGCGACCTCAAAGGTCTGTGGGCAAAAAAGGGCAAATATGAGTACTGATACCATTTTAGTAGCAGTCAAAACCACCCAAATTGACGTTCGGGCGACCCCTATAACCCCCTAAAGCAGCCAACCCGACTGGTTTAAGGCGTATTGAAGCCAATTTTAATGAACATACTATAGGTTATGTTCATTATCTTTTTGGATGTAAATGCTATTCACTTAGCAACAGTACTCATATTTGGCATTTTTTGTCCACCGCCATATAACTAACGCCCTATAGCAGACGAAAAACAGGCCGCAGCCCATCGCTGCGGCCTGTTCGGAAACAAAAGTGGGCGCTAAGCGCTGTAACCCATCGCCTGCAGAACAAACATGACGACCGTCAGCACCGTAATCACGGCGATAGTCGCCCAAGTGAGCACGTTCCACACGCGGCCGTTGCGGTTGGCACCCATAATGTGACGGTCAGCGGCGATAACCACCTGGAACACCAGAACCACGGGCAGTAGCACGCCATTGATGACCTGCGAGGTCATCATAATCTGGAACAGATCGACGCCGGGCATAAGCACCAGCACGGCAGAGATACCGATGATGGCCGTAATGATGCCGCGATAGACCGGGGCCTCGTCCCAGCTGCGGTCGGCACCGCGCTCCCAGCCAAATGCCTCACAGATAGCGCTCGACGTAACGCCCGGCAGCACGCAGGCGGCCAAGAAGCTCGCCGCGACCAGGCCCGAGGCAAACAGCACCGTGGACCACTGACCCGCAATAGGCTCCAGCGCGCGGGCGGCATCGGCGGCATCGCTAATCTGAATACCCGCCGGGAACAACACCGTACCGGTCGTGATGATAATAAAGCCGGCAATGACATCGGCGGCAAGCGAGCCGCTCACGGTATCGATGCGCTGCAGCACGATATCGTCCTCGCCCGCGTTCTTATCGACCACGTTGTTCTGCGCCAAGAAAATCATCCACGGCGCGATGGTGGTACCGATCGTTGCGACCACGAGCGACACGTAGCTGGGATCATTTTGAATGTTAGGCACGACCAGGTCGACCGCGACCTCACCCCAGTTGGGGCCAGCCATAAACGCGGCGACAATATAAGTCACGAATACGCAGCTCACCAGCAGCAGAATCTTCTCGATGCGCTGGAAACTACCCGACATGGTAAGCATCCACACCAGCAGCGCCACCAACGGCACCGAGATGCTCGCCGGCACGCCAAAGAGAGCAAGGCCGCTGGCGATGCCCGCAAACTCCGAAATGGTCACAGCCGTGTTGGCGATCAACAGCGCCGCCATAGCAAGTACACTCTTGCGCACGCCAAAGCGCTCGCGAATGAGCGATGCCAGGCCCTTGCCCGTGACGCAGCCGCAGCGCGCCGCGGTCTCCTGCGTCACGATGAGCAGCACAGTCATGACGGGAAGCATCCAGAGCATCTTATAGCCATAGCTGGCGCCCGCGCTGGAATACGTTGCAATGCCGCCGGCGTCATTGCCCGAAAGCGCCGCCAGCAGACCGGGACCCATAGCGCCAAAGATGGCCGCGATGGTCAACTTTTGCTTGGTGCCCGACTTTTGCTTGGTATTTTGCACGCGACCACCTAACCCATGACCGACATGGTGAGCAGCACCGCAGCGGCGCAGTACGCTACGCACGAGATCATGACGGCAATGACGTTCATGGCGGTGCCCGACGTGTTGAGGTCATGCTCGTCACGCCAGAACAGCACCATCAGGTAAATCACGGCGCTCATGTTGCCAATCAGGCAGACGATGGCCGCAATGTTAAAGCAGCCGGTAAAGAGCTGTTCCTCAAACATGGGCGCGTCGGGGAACGCGGCGGTGCGCACCAGCTGGGCGCACAGGTAGGTCACGAGCGACAGGATCAGGCCCATGCCCGTGCTCTGGAAGAAGAACCCCAGATACGGCTTGGGCTCGTCATCGTGACCGTCATACTCCAGGAAGTAGTTCTTGACGAACGACACCATGCGCGAGGCCGCCAGCAGCACGAGCGGCATGGCGCACATGGGGAACACCACCAGATGCGCGGAGCCGAGCGCCGTCCCCAGCACCGTTGCCATGATGCACGAGGCAATGCCCCACACGACAACCCAGTACTGGCGATGCACGAACCAGCTGAGCACATTCGTCGAGTCGTCGGACGCGCTATCGCCCGAGCCGACGCCTGCGATCTGCAGGTCCTCCTGGTGCTCCTCGGCGATAACGTCCATGGCGTCATCAAAGGTCACGATACCCAGGATATGACGGTTCTCGTCGCAGACAGGGATGGCAACCAGGTCGTACTTGGTCATCTCGTCCGTCACGTCTTCCTGGTCCTCGTCGGGCGACACATAGACCAGGTCGCGATAGGCCAGCTGACCCAGCGTGGCGTCGCGGTCGGCTACGATCAGCGTGCGCAGCGAAAGCACGCCGGTCAGCATGCCGCTCGGATCCTCGGTATAGACGTAGTAGACGCTCTCGAAGTCCTCGTCGAGCTCGCGAATCGCCTCGATGGCGTCACCGACCGTTGCCGTGGCGGGCAGGGAGACAAACTCCGAGGTCATGATGCGGCCGGCGGTGTTGTCCTCATACCCCAGCAGGTTACGAATCGCTTTCTCTTCCTTGACGCCCATCAGGCGCAGGAGCTTCTCGGCCTTCTCGTAATCGAGCTCGTCGATCAGATCGGCGGCGTCGTCCGGGTCCATCATGGCCAGCATCGACGATGCGTCGGTATCGGACAGGCCCTCGAGCATCTCGGTCATAAGCTCGTCGTCATCGAACTCCGAGATGGCCTCGGCGGCCTGTGCCGTATCGAGCTGCGCGAACACCTGCGCGCGCAGGCGCGGATCGAGCTGCTCGATGATGTCGGCGATGTCGGCAGGATGCAGCTCGCCAAGCGTCTTGTGCGACACCGAGAGCTGGATGTTCTTAGTCGAGCGATCGAGCAGGTCCATGTAAGACCAGGCGATAATGTCCTCGCTGAGCGGCTTGCCCAAGTGCTTCATAAAGCCTTCGACGATATGCTCGAGCGCGGGGCTGATGGCGCGTAGCAGACCGCGGGCACCGACCTCGGCGCCCAGCAGGCGCAGCTGGTTTTCGCCCGACATGGAAAACTTGATGTCGTTTACGCGCACGACCTTCATGCCCTGCGTGTCGACAATCTGCTTGTTGAGCACGTCGCGGGCAAGCAGGAGTTCGGTCGGCTGCAGGTACGAAAAACGGATTTCGGTGGCCGACGTCTTAAGGTGCACGCCCGTCTCGTCGATACGGTCGACCCATTTGCGCCAGCTGATCATAAACGGCGTCTTGCCGGGTCCGCGGAACGCGAGCGACGTCACGTGCGGAAAAACTTCGCCGGTAGCAATACCAAAATCGTTGACCACGCCGAGCTTTTCGCCGTCGACGTCCAAGACCGGCAATTTGAGCATCTCACTCAGATAATTCAATGGTGCTCCCCATCATTATTCCTCCGGACGCGGCCGCGCGTGCGGCGTCCGGGGGCTTCTGGATATGTATACGCATGCGTGGGCGGCACGCCGCTCGACGCTTACACCCCGTGCATGCGCAAAAAGCACCTGCATGGGGTCATCGACTGTATGGTCGAGGTTTGGATTTCACCTGTAACCTTTCTCTTGACCCTCATTAACCGCAGTAACTATAGCATCAGCATCGCCCTGCGGCATCGAATTTATGCGCTGCACATTGCAGGCATACCAAACGCTGACGCATCCGTGACATAGTCATTGGGGACGTTCTTAAATGACTACCCAATAACTACTCTGTGGTGTCGTTGTCCTCGGCAAGTTGGGGAAACACGGCGTCCTTGGGCATGGTGGCCTTCGTCAGCGAAGTGAGCTTTTTGCTCAGCGACGTGTCCGTCTTGACCAGGTCGCTGAGCGTCACGATCTTGTAGCCGTCGGCAATGAGGCCGTCGATAATCTGCGGCAGCGCCTCGAGTGTCTGCTCGGCGCATTCGTCTCTATCGGTGAGCAGCACGATATTGCCCGGCGTCACCGAATCGAGCACCGTCGAGACCTGTTCGTCGGCACCGTTTAGCAGCCAGTCGCCCGAGTCGATATTCCACGAGACCACGGCGGAGACCAGGTCCATCGCATCAATCCAGTTTTGCTCGTCAAAGGCAGCGTAGGGAGCACGCAGCAGCATCGTCTTCACGCCGGTCGCCGACTTAATCGCGTCGGTGCCTTTCGTGATCTGTTCGCGTACCGCCTCACGGTCCTGACCCTTGAGCGAATCGTCGCTATAGCTGTTGGATCCGATCTCGCACCCGGCATCGACAATCGCCTTGGCCGTGGCAGGCGAGGCCTCGACCGCATCGCCCGAAAGGAAGAACGTCGCGGTGACGCCCTTTTCCTTGAGCACCTGCAAGATCTGCTTGGTAGCGCCGCTCGGACCCTCGTCAAACGTCAGCGCCACGTACTTTTTGTTGCCCTTGGGCGCCACGCTGGCGCACGCAACGACGCAATCGGTGGCGGGCACAACCTCGCCGCGGTCTTGCGTCTTGCCCGACTGCTCACCAACCCACACCTCGGAGCGGCCCTGGACACCCCACGTCTGCACATACTCGATAGCGCCCGTACCCTCGACCTTGAGCTTGGGCTCGATAACCGTAGCCTGAACCTCGTGCTTCTCGTAGGTGTTACGGCCATCCTTGACCGTCACCTTCTCGCCGCCCTCAAGTTCGTGGCTATCCCATTTGCCCTGCTTCACGCGCTTGCCGTCGACCTTCACCGACAGCTTTTCGCCCCCATG
The DNA here is from genome assembly GCA_902494195.1 of uncultured Collinsella sp. Lineage (GTDB taxonomy): Bacteria > Actinomycetota > Coriobacteriia > Coriobacteriales > Coriobacteriaceae > Collinsella. The sequence continues at coordinate 28,789 of CABUSH010000016.1, forward strand.
GCGCTTGAGCACGCTGTCATCGACGGCCAGCAGGTCGCCTGCGTCGTAGGTGTCAGTCAACTCCTGGTCGTCGATGAGATTCTGCAGCGTAGAGCCCACACGCACCGCGGTCTTCTGGCCGTTGAGCTCCACGTCCACACTGCGGTTGACGTAGCCCACGACGGCAGCGATAAACAGCACGAGCGCACAGCCCACGGCAATGAGCGCATAGGGCAGGCGAGACGAACGACGGGGCGTACGGCTGTTGCCGATGCGAGCGCTGCGGTCGCTAAAGCCGCGGCTATGGTTGAGATACATCGCGCCGGGCTTACGGTGACGCTTGCGCTGACCGCTGGGCAGCTGCCCCAGGTCGCGGCGCGCCGTCGGACGCGCACCCGAACGCCCGTTTAAGTTGGATCCGTTTTGGCGCATGTGCCCTCCCCCATAAACACAGCAAGCCGGAGCAACAGGTCTCCGGCTTGCCTCCCATCATTTGGTACGTCGCTATTTTGTAGCTTTTGACGAGCCTCCGCTCGCCTTTTGGTATTCGTCCTTAAACGCCTTGAACATGCCGCGCGTCTTGCCGAGCTGCTTGCCCAGTGCGCGACTGCCCTTGTCCACGGCAACCGACCCCTTGTCGTCGAGCACCTTGGCGCCCTTTTTGACCTTGTCGCCCACCACGACGCTGGCCTCGGCGGCCTTGGCAGCCGCACCGCCCGAATACCCGAGCGACTTGACCTCGTCCGAAACAATCATCGCGCCGTCCGCATAGCCGCGCAGCATCGTCGGCGGTACCTGCGTGTCACCAACCAAAACACTCGAAGCAGCACCGGCGGTCACATAGAATGCCTGCACGATGCCCGAACGCGGCTTGAACTCAACATCCGAGCAATAGCCCACGACGTCGCCCGATTCCGTGCGCACGTCCATACCGACCCAGATGATGCAATCGTCCAGGTTGATGTCGAGGCGCTTGGCAGCGGCGGCATCGTACGTGTCCTTGACGTCATCGACCGCAATGGCGCCCTCGTAGACACCAATGGCGTCGAGCGCTACGAATCGGTCGGGACGCTCGATCATGCCCGCGATATCGGACTGGCGGACCATAAAGCCGACCACGCGCGTACCGCCCGGGGTAAAGACCGGAAAGTGAATCTTTCCGAGCTTTTTAGGGCTGCGCGGTGTGCCGTCCTTTTTGGTACGCTTATCCTCGGTAGGCTTGCGATAGATCTTGGCGCCGACAAAATCCCCGGCGCGCATTATGCCTCGGTCGAGGGCTCCGCAGCCTCGGTATCAGCCTCGACGGCGTTCTCGACCACGACGTCGGCGGCAGGCGTCACGTTGCCGCCCGAAATGGCGTCGTTGAGCTGCTCGCGCAGCTGGTCCATGCGCTCGCGGGCCAGGTCGACCTTGGCGCGCAGGTCGTCGGTCTTGGCGTCGACCATCGGGCCAAAGTCATTCACCGCAGCACGGGCCTCCTCGGCGCTGTGCTCGTAGGTGTCGCGCACATTGTCCCAGGCGTCGTTGGCGATATCGGCAGCCATGGCGCGGGTCTCGGCGCCCGAGCGCGGGGCCAGAGCAACGCCGACAATAGCGCCGGCAGCGGCACCAAAAAGTGCGCCGGAGACAAAGCTGAAAGTCTTACCCATGATCATTCCTCTCCTGCGGGCACGTCGGTGCCCACCGTTTGAATGCTGTCCATTATACCCGCAGCGCATCACTTGCCGCTCCGCTCATCTACGTACGGCAAAAGCGCAGGTGCGTGATGGTGATAAACGCGTAGGCCTACTCCTGAGGCATAGCCGGCATGGTCACCGTGGCACCCGGGTCCTCGCCGGCGCCGTCCACGAGCGGCAGGCCGCCCTCATGCGCAGATCCTGCCGGAACCGTCGCCGCACCGCCAAAGACGGCAGCGGAGGCCTCGTGGTTCTCGGCAACTGCGCCCTCGGTATCAATCGCCACCTGGGGCTCGTCGTCAAAGTTGGGGACGCCCTGGGGCTCGGTGGGAACGGGCTCGGCGGTCGCATCGGCAACGGGCTCGGCGTCGGCCGGCACATCGCCCTCGTCAGAGCCCTCGTCCTCGGCAGCATCTTCGCCGTTCGCAGCGGCGACGGCCTCGTGAGGATCCTTGCCCTCGGCCTCGGCGCGCATGCCCAACACCAGGTTGCGCAGACCCGCGACCGTGCCTTCCACGTCGGGGGCAGGCTGGTCGGCGTGCAGGTACGCCCAGTCCATCATAAAGGTGGCCGACGACAGCGCACCGATGGCCAGTGCGTCGTCGGGGCACGAAAGCTCAACCTCAAAGACGCGCTCGTCGTGCTCGCTTACGCGCGTACGGCCGCACGAGATGCTACCGGCAAGCCCGGTCTCGTTCATGAGCTCAACCGTCACATGCTCAAGCAGGTGGCAAAGCTCGGTCTGGCCCATGCAGTCCTGGAACTCGCGACCGGAATCGCCCAGGCACAGGTGCTTGGCAATCGCCGGCACCAGGTAATACACGCGCGCCGTGGCCTCGATATCCTCCGAGGTCATGAGCGGCATGCCGGGGTTCACCAGCACATGCGCGCAGATCTTGTCCTCACTGACGGTGACCTTAAGGATGTTGAACAGGCCTGCCATAACTCTCCCCTACTCTTCCTTGTCCTACTCGTCGCCGTCGTGCGGATTCGCAGGACCCGCACCCGACGTCGTCGGCTCGTCTACCGAAGACTCGGAATCCTTCTTATCGGTTTCGGCCGGAGCGATCACGCGAATGAGCGAGATGCGCTGGCCACGCATCGACTGCACCTTAAACTTGTACCCCGCAACCTCAAACACCTCTCCGATGTCGGGCACCGAGTCGCAAAGCTCCAAGATCCAGCCGGCGATGGTCTCATAATCATCGCTTTCCTCGAGCGGCCAACCAAGCTCAATCGCGTCATCGCACGAAAAACGCCCATCAACGAGCCACTCGCGGCGCGAAAGGCGCGTGAGATACTTGTTGTCGGGGTCGAACTCGTCCTCGATCTCGCCGACGATCTCCTCGACGATGTCCTCGATGGTGATGATGCCGGCCGTGCCGCCGTACTCGTCCACGACCACCACGATCTGGTCGTGCGAGGTCTGCATCTCGGACAGCAGCGGCAGGATATCCTTGGTGTCGGGCACAAAGGTGGCGTCGCGCAAAAAGCCGGCGATGGGCTGGTCGCCCTTGCCGTCGAGCGCGGGCTGAATCAGGTCCTTGATGTGCGCGATGCCCGCGACGTTGTCGGGATCCTCGTGATAGACGGGGATTCGGCTGAAGCCGGTCTGGCGCATGGTGGACAGCACGTCGGCGACGGTCTCGTCGTCCTCGCACATGGTGGTGTCCACGCGCGGCACCATGACCTCGCGGGCAACGGTGTCGCCCAGGTCGAAGATCTCGTGGATCATGCGCTTTTCCTCGTCGAGCAGGTCGTCCTGCTCCGAGACCATGTACTTGATCTCTTCCTCCGAGACGTTTTGGCGGTCGTCGGCGCTCTTGATGCGCAGAATGCGGGCCAGGCCATCGGAACAAGCGCCGGTCAGCCACACGAGCGGACGGGCGATCTTTTGGAAAAACGACAACGGCCCCACGACTTGCTTGGACACGCCCTCGGCATTGGCCAGGCCGATGCGCTTGGGGACGAGCTCGCCGATCACGATGGATACGAAGGCGACCGCGACGGTGATGATGACCGGCGCCAGGCCGCGCGCGATGGCGGAGAGCGGCGCGATGCCAAAACTCATGAGCCACGTGGCGAGCGGGTCGGACAGACTCGTCGAGGCGACGGCGGACGAGGCGAAGCCCACGAGCGTGATGGCGACCTGGATGGTGGCGAGCAGCTGGTCGGAGTCGGCAGCCAGCTTAATGGCACGCTCGGCGCGCTTGTCGCCTTCCTCGGCCTCATGCTCCAGCACGGCGCGCTTGGCCGTGGTGAGCGCCATCTCGGACATAGAGAAGTAGCCGTTGATGAGGGTCAAAACGAGGGTGGTGATAAGGGAGATGGTTATGTCCATCGGGAGTTTCTCGAACCTCCAAGATTCGGGACGTCAGGTCAAAACGTTGATGGCGGATAGGGCAGTTGCACCCGGCGGGCGCCCGGACGGGCCCGCGGGCGCAGGCGCGATCGCTAGATTACGAAGAGGATCACCGCCATGAACTGGAAGATACTGCCGGCGAGCACCCACAAGTGAAACACACTGTGCAGGTAGCGCACGTTTTTGGCGATATAGAACGGCACGCCCGCGGTGTAGCACACGCCGCCGACGGCGAGCAGGGCAAGTGCCACGGGGTTGAGCAGCGCCACAAGTTCGGGCAGCTTAAAGACGACGAGCCAGCCCATCAGCAGGTAAACCAGGCCGCTTACCCAGTGCGGTTGACGCTCGCGCATAAAGCACTCGAGGGCGATGCCGATAATGGCGATGGCCCATACGGCAAAGAACAGCGCAGGGCCGCCGTCGTTTGCGAGCGTGATGAGGCAAAACGGCGTATAGCTGCCGGCTATGAGCAGGTAGATGCAGCTGTGGTCGATGATGCGAAACACGCGCTTGGCGCGCGCGGGCTGAATCGCGTGGTAGAGCGTGGAGGCTAGGTATTCGAGGATAATGCTGACGCCATAGACAATTGCCGCGGCCATGTGGGCCGGGCCTCCGCCGCGCAGAGCGGCGAATACGATCAGGAGCACCAGGCCCGCGATACCCAGCAGGCAGCCGACACCATGGGTGACGGAGTTCATGATCTCCTCGCCCACCGTGTAGTGTGGAACGGCCGCGGTCTTGGGTCGCGGCTTAGAACTGTCGCTCGAATCGGACATGCCGGTTACATCCTCCAACGTAAAGAGTTCTCAACACTATATCAAAGCGTCTAGGTACGTGCGAAATTTGCACCATACGTGACCCTTTGTTTACCCATTCTTTGTCTGTTGACGCATCAACGGCGAACGTCCATAATGCGCTTGCATTAAATGTTGATGTATTAACATCTTATAGGAAAGCTTCTTATGTCTCAAAACGCACGCTCCCATCGAAAGCTCAAGATAGCTGGCGTCGTTGCGCTGGTGCTCGTTGTCGCGTTGCTGGGGTTTGCCGGCAACTTCTTGTTCGACTTTGCCCTGAATCCCCAAGCGCCCTACACCATGAAGATGATGCAGGACAGCAAGGACGCCGAAAAGGGCGAGCAGATGGATGCCGAGGAAACCGAGGCACGGGCGTGGTTTAAGGAGAACCGCGAGAGCAGCAGCCTTACCGCGGACGACGGGACCGAGCTTGCCGCCTGGTATTTTGCTGCCTCGGAGAACACCCACGATTACGCCGTCTGCCTGCATGGATATACCAACGAGCCCATCGGCATGGCTCGATACGCCAAGCGCTTCCACGACCGCGGCATGAACGTACTCGCACCCGCCGCCCGCGCCCACGAGCGCTCCGGCGGCGACTATATCGGCATGGGCTGGCCCGAGCGCCTCGACATCGTCGCATGGATCGAGCGAATCGTTCAGGCTGACCCCCAGGCGCGCATCTTGGTCTTTGGCGAGTCGATGGGTGCGGCAACCGCCATGAACGTCGCGGGGGAATCTCTGCCCGCAAACGTGAAATGCATTATCGAGGACTGCGGTTATACGAGTGTTTGGGACGAGTTTTCTCTGCAGCTCAAGGACGTGTTCGGCCTGCCCAGCTTTCCCTTGCTCGATGTAGCAAACTTAGTGTGCAACGTGCGCGCAGGCTACGATTTTCATAAGGCAAGCAGTGTGGAGCAACTCAAACACGCAACGGTTCCCATGCTGTTTATCCACGGCGACCAGGACACCTTTGTACCGTACAGTATGCTCGACCAAAACTACGACGCGTGCGCCAGCAAGGTCAAGCAAAAGCTCACTATCCATGGCGCCACCCACGCCAAGAGTGCGCAAGTTGACCCCGAGCTCTACTGGAATACGGTCGACGACTTCCTCGACGAGTATTTTTAGGCAAATAGTACGGTTTACTGGTCTATCTGACCCCTTAGCACTTCCAAAAAGCCGCCCGCGGGCACTGTGCTCACGGGCGGCTTTTGCTAACGCTGCGCTACAAAAACGCTTGATTTGTCCAATAGCTAGACGCTACTTGACCTCGATGAGCTCGTACTTGCTCGTGCCCAGGCCGATCTTCTCGGCATGCGCGATGCACACGCGCCAGTCGGTGTCGGGATGCGTGATGCAGAAGGGATCCTTGGCCTGCTCGCCCTCCAGATGCTCGTGGTTGTGCTCCATCTTGGCCGCGCTATCGGTGAGCTCGGTGTTGGGCAGCGGCTCGGATGCCATGACGGCATCGGCGCAGGCCTGGTCGATGGCGACCGGGTCGAAGCTCGCGAACATGCCGATGTCGTTGACGATAGGCGTATCGTTTTCGGGATGGCAATCGCAGTTGGGACTGATATCCATGGCGAGCGAGATATGGAAGCTGGGGCGATCCTGGACAACGGCCTTGGTGTACTCGGCGATCTTGCAGTTGAGCACGTCGGCCGCGGCGTCATAGCCGGGCTTGATGCAGTCCTGGTTGCATGCCGCAATGCAGCGGCCGCAGCCCACGCAGCGATCGTGGTCGATAGCGGCGACGTGAACCGTGCGAGTAGCGCCGCCGGCAAGCTCGCGCTCGCGGGTGTCGTCGAACGAGACAGCGTTGTGCGCGCAGATCTTTTCGCAGGCATGGCAGCCAACGCAGTGCTCGGTCGCGACGTTCGGCTTGCCGGCGGCATGCTGCTCCATCTTGCCGGCGCGGCTGCCGCCACCCATACCCAGGTTCTTCATGGCGCCGCCAAAGCCGGCCTGCTCATGACCCTTAAAGTGGGTGAGGCTGATCACGATATCGGCATCCATGAGCGCCTGACCGATCTTGGCCTCGTGCACGTACTCGCCGCCCTCGACCGGGACGAGTGCCTCGTCGGTGCCCTTGAGGCCGTCGGCGATGATGATCTGGCAACCCGTGGCATACGGGGTAAAGCCGTTCTGATAGGCGGTATCGATGTGCTCGAGCGCGTTTTTGCGGCTGCCGACATAGAGCGTATTGCAGTCGGTAAGGAAGGGCTTGCCGCCCAGCTCCTTCACGACATCCGCGACGGCGCGGGCGTAGTTAGGGCGCAAAAAGCTCAGGTTGCCCAGCTCGCCAAAGTGAATCTTGATGGCGACGAACTTGTTCTCAAAGTCGATCTGCTCGATACCGGCGTGACGGATGAGGCGCTTGAGCTTGTCGAGCTGGCTCTCGCGAGCATGCGTGCGCAGGTTGGTGAAGTACACCTTGGCGGGTGCTGCGGGTGTAGTTGCGGTCATAGATATATCCCCTCGGTCTATATGGCGTTACAGACATAGAGGATGGTACCAGTTAAAGCAGAGTTAAAGTCAAGTACGGCACCTAGTCATTGGGAACAGACTTAAATGACTGAAACCACTCATTGGGGACGGACTTAAATGAGTGCATCGCCACCTGGCAGCTAGGGACGCGCCGTCACGTTTGTGGCGGCGCGCCTTGGTTTGGCGGCGTTGACGGCGTGCCCTGGCGTGACGGAGCGTCCTGGCGCGGACCGCTAGCCCTTTCGCGCGACCAAATGCGCGCGGAATCCCTTCTGTGCCTCGAGCTTGAGCGGGGTGAGCCCGGATTCCTCGACGAGCGCGCGTAGCTCGGACAGCTTGAGGATGCGCACGTCGCCATGGCCCAAGAGGCGTGCCAGCGGTAGCTCGATGTTGTTCATGAGCCAGACCGCGACATCGTTCGAGGTGTAGTCGCGAAGGACCAGTCGCCCGCCGGGCCGAAGGACGCGTGCCACCTCGGCGAAAAACCTCTCCGGATGCGGGTAGTGGTGGAAGCTGTTGGAGCAGAGCACGGCGTCGAAGCTCCGGGGCTCGAAGGGCAGTGCCTCCGCGTCTCCGACGACAAAGCTGACGTTATCGAGCTGCTTTGCCCGAGCGACGTCGACCATCCCGGGTGTGAGGTCGAGTCCAGTCAAGTGCTTGCTGGGGTACCGGGCGTGGAGCAGTTCTAGGACGGCTCCGGTTCCACAGCCCACGTCGAGCGCGTCCTCGAACGGTTCGAGCTCAAGCTCCTCGAGCATTTGCGGATAGTCGTCCTTGCACATCTCGTAAATGCCGGCATGGCCGGATTCGTAGACCTTTGCCGCCTCGGTGAACTCCTTGATGGAGAGCTGCTTGAGCTCCTCTGCCGATCTTGCCATGGGTCTCCTTCTGTTCGGGGAAGTCTGACGTTGCGCGCGTTTGCCCACGTCGGGCCTGGCGGGCAAATAACGCGGGGGCACCCTTCCTTCGGTTCGTGCCCCCGCGTGCGGGCGGTTCTCTATTCCTGGACCTTCAGCGCCTCGGAGAGGCTCACGCGCTTGATGGAGCGCGTGTGTAGCAGCGCCACGACCAGGTAGGTCGCAAAGCCAATGCCGACGCATGCAGCCATAGACCAAGCGGGCACGTAGATCTCAATATTGCCGTTGTAGGCGAGCAGCATCGAGCGGAAGATGGCCGTGAGCGAGCCGATGATCACAGGCAGGCTCAGCACGAGCGACGCCGCCACGCACAGCGTGATCGAGCGGATGTACAGATGCGAGATCTCGCTATCGCGATAGCCAAAGACTTTCATGTAGCTGATCGAGCGGGCGCTGTGGTCGATCACGGCCTTGGTCAGCAGATACATAAACAGCAAGAAGATGAACACCGCAAGCCCAACCATCATGCCAATCATTTTGCTCATCATGCCGATGAACTGGTCGCCCACGGCACGCATGTCGTCGGGCGTGGTGTCGCCGGCAAAGTAGCGCGCGTCGAGGTCGAGCTTCTCGTTGCTCACATAGCCGTTAAAATAGGCGGCGTCGTTGCCGAACAGCTCGTTAAAGTCGTCGACACTCATATAGATATTCATGTCCGACTTGGAGCCCCAGGCACAGTCCTTGCCCGCGTACTCAAGGGAATAATGCTCCCCCTCGTACTTGTCGATGAGCGTGACCTTCTGGCCCTCGCTCCAGCCAAACTTGTCGAGCAGGCCGCCGCCAAAGACGACGCGCCCATCGCCAACGTTGAGGTCTTTCCAATAGCGCGAATCGGGCGAGATGCCGTAGACGGAAATCGTCTCCTCGCCATTACCATCGCCGCGGTCGTATTGCAGCTGGTAAACGGCATATTTCTCGGTCTGCGCGATTGCGCCCACGCCGTTGTCGGTCGTGTTAACCGGGTGAATGTCGTCGTTGTCAGTGTCGATCTTAGAGGCCTTGTCGATCAGGTTGATAGCCTCATCGCGGTCGCAGCCGAGGGCATCGGCAAGATCGTCAAGGCGCGCGTAGAGCGCATCCTTCTTGTCCTGGACCTTGGCGAGCGCGTCCTGCGCCGCGGCCAGGCTCTCGGCAGACGGAGATGCGGTCGCGGCATCGGCTGCCGTCTGCGCCGCATCGGCCGCGTCGTCAAGCTCGTCATCGGCATCCTGAGCGGCGGAAAGCAGCGCGCCGTCAACCGACTGCAAGCGCTCGAGTGCAGACCACTGCTCGCGCTCCTCGGCAGTACCCTCGAGCTCCAGCGGCGCCTTGAGCGTGTACTGGTGCTCGGCGACCAGGCTTGTCTCGAGATTGTCCGCATAGTGCGTCATCGTGGGCAGAATCGCCAGGCCAAAGAGCAGCAGCAGCGACGCAAACGCAATGCCCACGAAGAGCGTGGCGAAGTTGCCCAGGTTGCGCAGGAAGATACGCAGGCGGAAGCGGGAAACAAAACCCATGCGCTCCGGCAGCTGCAAGCCGCGCTTGGTGCCCGATTTGCCGCTCGCCTCGTGACGAAGGAACTGCAACGGCGTCTTGCCCATCTTGCGAAGCAGACCCACCAGCGTGATGAGGATGAGCGCGGCGGCGGGAACCACGGCGCACTTCACAAAGATCTCCCAGCTCCAGTACACCTGGAAGGGCGGCAGGCTGTACGAACCGTAATAGAGGCTGCGCATGGGCTCAGTAAAGAACACAACGCCGAGCGCAGTGCCCAAAAGCGCCGCGACCACGCCCACGATGGCGGGAAGCGCAAGGTAGTGCAGCACGATCTCGCGTCGACGATAGCCGCTGGCGAGCAGCGTGCCGATGATGGCGCTCTCCTCCTCAATGGTGGCGTCGGTGAGGACCACAAAGACGAACGCCATGATCACGATGATGATGTCGAGCAGCGTCATCCACATCATAGAGTCGCCGTCCACGTCATCGCGCGCATAGCCAATGCCCTGATTGGAATCGGCGTCGATCAGATCGTCCACGCGCGCATCGGCGTCGGTCAGTGCCTCGACCATATCTTGCTCGGCGTCGATGCGGTCCGCGGTGGGGAGGTCGCGATTGGTAAAGGTGAAGGAGTAGGTGTAGGCGGGTGCGCCGCCGGCATCCTCGAGCGCGGCAAAGCCGCCATCGGTGACCTCGGCCACGCCGTACGTGATGGTGTTCACCGTAAAGTCCGAATTGTTGAGGAACAGCGCCTGGCTATCGGGCTGGGTCATGATGCCGCAGATGGTGTAGGTGCGACCCTCGAGCTCGACTTTATCGCCCACGGCGAGGCCGTTGTTGGTGGCAAAGACGCGATCGATGGCCACCTCATCGTCCGCCCTGGGTTCCCTGCCCTCACAGTAGGACGCGATATCGACCTTGGTGCGGTGCGCATAGGTGCGCAGCGTGCGCTTGGTGCCGTCGTCGCCGGCGGTCTTTTTGATGATGGCGTCGATGGAGAAATTCTTGTAGAGCGTAACGCCGCCGACGTCGCCGGCTGCATCCTCGGCCGCCTTGAGCTGGTCTTTGGTGGCCTCGAAGGAGGTGGTCACGCGGCCGTCCTCAATCGTGTACGCATCGCGCATGTCGTCGATAAGGCAGCCGATGGAATGCGCTGCGAGCAAAAAGCCCGAGGTGAGAGCGATGCTTCCGCACATAAGCAAAAAGATGCCCAGGTACTTGCCGATATTGCGGCGCAGCTCGCGCGGGAGACGTTTTGCGAGAGGTGTCATGGCGCCGCCTACCAATCGAGCTCGGCGGCCGCAACGGGCGACTCGTTGAGCTCATCCTCGACGATGTGCCCGTCGCGCAGGCGCAGCACGCGATTGGCCATGCGCGCGATGGCGGCATTGTGGGTGACAATGATGATGGTGCAGCCGTAGGTGCGGTTGACATCCTCCATGAGCTGCAAGATTTCCTTGGACGTCTTATAGTCAAGCGCGCCCGTGGGCTCGTCGCACAGCAGCAGGCCCGGGTTTTTGACGAGCGCACGGCCGATGGCACAGCGCTGCTGCTGGCCGCCCGAGACCTGGCGCGGGAACTTGTTGCGGTGCTCGTAAAGGCCCAGCGAACGCAGCAGGTCGTCGACATTGAGCGGGTTTTTGGACAGGTGCGCCGTGACCTCGATGTTCTCCTTGATGGTGAGATCGGGCACCAGGTTGTAGAACTGGAAGACAAAGCCCAGCTCACGGCGGCGGTACTCGCCCAGGTCGGCAGGCTTGAGCACCGTGAGGTCGCAGCCGTCCACCATGATGGAGCCACAGTCAGCATCCTCCAGGCCGCCGATCAGGTTGAGAAAGGTCGACTTGCCCGAGCCCGAGGGCCCCAGCATGACGCAGATCTCGCCGCGGTTGATGGACGCGTCGATGCCATCGAGTACCGTCAGGCGCGCATCTCCATCGCCATAGTGTTTCTTGAGATCCTTAACCTGGACGTAGGCTTCCTGCGTTGCCATGGTATCCCCCATTGTTAGCCTCGTACTACTTTATGAACGTAATAGTAAACCTTGGCGAACTATTTTTGGGCGAGGCCTAGGATTTATTTCAGACTAGGCGCGGGATTTGGCGCGTGAGAAGGCCAGGCCTACGGCGGCAATGGCGACGGCGAAGAGCACGGTGACGCCCAGGTCGCAGGCGATGTCACCCAACACGGTGGACGTCAGATCCGAAGCGAGCGCCTTACCAATCGCATCGTTCACCCAATACGTCGGCACAAAGTGCGCCACCGTCTGCACGGCCGAGCCCATCAGCGACAGCGGCATCCAAGCGCCGCCCAAAAACGTCATGAGCATGCCGAGCAGGTTGCCCACACCGTTAAGCAGCTCCTCGCGCGCACCCAGGCTCGACAGCGCAAAGCCAACGGCCAGAGGCGTGCACGCCAGGGCAAACGTCGCCGCCAGCGCCAGGCACACACGACCCACGCCGACCTCGGCAACCGCGCCGGCAAAGCCCACGACGCCCATCATGATCGACACAAACCAGATGCAGACGGTGAGCACTGCGGCAGCCGCGAACACGGCAAGCGAGCGCTGGCGCTCGGAGACCGGGCCGGCATCCATACGACGCACGCGCTCGGGCTCGTTCATGCCCGAGAACACCAACCCCACCGATACGATGACCGACGAGATAATCGCGTACGCGCCAAAGTTGAAATACGACTCGAGCGTGGCGGCGGCAGTCGAGTCGACCTTGACCTGCTCAATCTGGACCTCCGCGCGCTTTGCAGCGGCATGCTCGGCAGCCTTGGCGACGTCACCGTTGGAGGCAGCAGGCTCAAGTGCGGCCGCAGCGCCCGCGAGCGAGATCCAGCGCGAGGCCTCGGCAGACGAAAGCGCCGCCGCCATGGTGCCGGAACCGTAGGTCACGTCGAGCTTGGGCAGGGCCTCCCCCGCGCGGGCAGCCGCAACGAGGTCGTCCTCAAACTCCTCCGGGATAAAGAACACGCAGTCGGCGCTGCCCTTGGCGCTGTTGCTCTTGGAGAGCGCGTCCGCAAGGTCGTACGTATCGTCGCCGATGCCCGTGACCAGCTCAAAACGCGAACCCAGATGCTTGGTAAGCGCACGCGAAAGGTCGCTGTCGTCGCGGTCGACCACGATCACGTTGGCATCGTAGGGCTTGTACTCGGTGAGCTGCGACGAGTTCCAGCTCACCGATGCCGCGATGAATACGCCCATGAGCGAGATGAACACCGTATAGATGAGCAGGTAGAACGGGTGCGCCAGCGCCATGCGAAGCGCGGTCTTAAAGGTGCTCATAGCGACTCCTTCCAAAGATCAGCGTAGCGGCGGCGACAAACACCAGGGCCATCAGGACGAGCGCGCCCGCGCGAACAGAGAAGGGCCCCAGGTCCTCAAAGAAATACAGGCGATTGAACATGTCGCAGATGAGCTTGACGGGGTTGAGCCAGCACTCGGCCGGGCAGGCGCGGGCGACGTCGTCGGCAAGCGCCATCGCCGGCTCGCCGTAGAGGCCGGCGAACAGGGCGCACGTGGTAGCAAAGCCCGTGAGGATGCCGGACTTGGACGCCTTGCCGCCCTTAACGGGAAGCGTGCCCACAAAGAGTCCCAGGCCCGTGGCGGCAAGCGCGGAAGCGGCGCCGCCCACCAGACACAGCCCCTCGCGCCCGCCAAAGTCGACGCCCACGACCAGGCGCACGTAGCCGATTGCGATCGCCATCGAGGCGAAGGAAACCAGCCACGAGCCGACAAAGATGCCGGCCAGCGACGCCGTCTTGGAAAGGCCGCCCACGCAGCGACGCGCGCCGAGGCCCGACAGATTGGGCTGCAAATCGACGACGCTCAAGGCGGCAAACTCGGCAGACATCATCGCCACCAGACCAAAGAGCGCGTAGTAGTAGATGACCGTGCCATCGGGCGTGGTGCGTGTCAGGCTTACGCGGCGGGTGCCGCCCTCGAGCGACAGTGTGCGCGCAACCGCCTCCGAGTCGGCGAGCGCCGCCGGGTTGTCCTGGGCAATCTGGGACATGAGCTCGGCATTTTGTGTATACGAACTTGCCACCGTCTCCAAAATGCTGCGGTCGGTGAGCACCGACGACGCACGCGAGCTGTCGTAGCTCGACAGCAACGTGAGCTTGGGTGCGCCCGCGTCGTCGACCGTATAGATGCCCGCAACCTCGCCGGCCTTAAGCGCACGGTTCGCATCGGCTGCGTCGTCGCACTCGTGAATCTCGAGCAGCTGATCGTCGCTCTCCTTGGCAAGCGACGTCGCCACGTCCTTAAAGGTCGAGGCGTCCCAGGCCTCGTCCGCTATGACGGCAACCGGCACCGGGTCGACCGTGCCGTCGGAGCTGAGGTTCGCGAACATAAACATAAACATCGTGGAAAGCGCGACGGGAAAGACCGCGCCCCAAACCCATGTACTCGGCCGGCGCAGCAGCGTCTTGACCGTAATGATAATGGTGTTGAACATGGCGCCCCCTAGTCGCGCAGCTCGCGGCCGGTGATCTCGAGGAACACGTCGTTGAGGGTCGGCGGCTCGGAATAAATGCGGCCAAGCGCCACGTCATGCGAGCGCAGCGCATCGAGAATGTCCGTCAGGTTATGCGGGCTCGCCTCGCACGAAAACGTGAGCTGGCCCGCCGTCGCCGACAGGTCCAGGACATGCGGCAGGCTCGCGACGGCACCGAGCGCCGCGCTCGGCACCTCGCCGACCTCGATCACGATCTTCTCGCCCATCTGAATCATGTGCTTGAGTTCGTCGTTGGTGCCCTGCGCCAGCACGCGCCCGCCGTCCATGATCATGATGCGGCTGCAGATCTGCTCGACTTCCTCCATGTAATGGCTGGTATACACCACCGTGGCGCCCTCGTCGCGCAAGCGGCAGATGCCCTCCAGGATGGCGTTGCGACTCTGCGGGTCGACTGCCACCGTGGGCTCGTCAAAGAAGATGAGCTCGGGCTTGTGCGCAATGCCGCAGGCAATGTTGAGGCGACGTGCCAGGCCGCCCGAGAGCTTGCCGGGGCGAAACTTGGCAAAGTCGCCCAGCCCGACAAAGTCGATCGCCTCGTCCACCAGCGCACGGCGGCGCTTACGGTCGCTAACGTAAAGGCTGCAGAAATAGTCGATATTCTCGCGCACGGTGAGCTCGTCGAACACCGCCACCTGCTGCGGCACCACACCGATGCGGCGCTTGAGGTCGTAGCGGGCGGGCGTCATGGGCTCGCCGAACAGCTCGATGGTGCCCTTGTCGTAGGCGAGCAGCTGCAGGATGCAGTTGATGGACGTGGTCTTGCCCGAGCCGTTGGGGCCCAGCAGGCCAAAGATCTCGCCGGGGGCGATGCTGAGGTTAAAGTGGTCGAGCGCGATAAGGTCGTCGTAGCGCTTGACGAGGTTTTCGACGCGGACGATATCTGTCATGAGGCGGCCCTTCTGTTGATTGCGGCCCGGTACGATTGCATCATCGCAGGAGCGGGCGGCGCGCACCAGTGAGCTTTGTCACGAGTGCGGGGCTCGGTCGCGCGGCCTGCCGACGTCCCCGCTTTGCCGCGCGGGAGGAATGTCACGGTTGCGCAGGCGGCCCCTCCACCATGCGCGGCTTCGCGTACAATACCCGTATGAACAGGCTTTTCGACAAATCGATCGTGCTGGCGTGCTGTATTGCGGCCGCCGTGGGTCTTGCTGTGGACGCTCGCCTGGTCGCGGCGTTTTGCCTTGGCGTTATTGCCACCTCGCTGGCCGAGGTCGCACAGGGAAACCGCGCCCGCCGTGCGAACGAGGCCGCGAGCTACGCTTACGTCATCGCGGCTGTCTTCGTGCCGCCGTTTGTGCCGTTTGCGCCTCTCGCCCTCTATGACATCGCGCGGCGCGTGCGCCGTGAACGCATCTGGCCCGCGCTGGCGATTGGCGCCGTGTTTGTCTGTGCGCTTGTCGCGGACCTTCGCGGCGGCGCGCTCACCACCCGAACGCTGCTGCTAACCGCCATCCTTTCGGTCGCCGCCACGTTGCTGTCGCTGCGCACCGCGCAGCTGGAGCGCGAACAGGAACGCATGCGTCGCACCCGCGACAAGCTGCAAGAACGCGCACTGGCACTCGAGGCACGCAACCGCGACCTCGCCGACCGCCAGGACTACGAAGTCGAGCTCGCGACGCTCGCCGAACGCGCCCGCATCGCGCGCGAAATCCACGATAACGTGGGCCACCAGCTCACGCGCGCTTCGCTTCAAGCCGAGGCCTTGCGCGTGGTCCATGCCGATGAGCCCGGCGTCGCCGCCGATTTCGCCGACGTCAAACGCACGGTTGACGAGGCGCTCCAGCTCGTGCGCGCCAGCGTCCACGCGCTCAACGACAATGCGACTGACCTCTCCGTGCAGCTCGAGCGCATCGTTGAAGGCGCACGCTCGGACAGCGGTCCGCAGATTGAGCTTGAGGTTTTGGCCGAGCATGCGCCCGCCAACGTCGCCAACTGCTTTGCGGCGGTGCTGCGCGAGGCGCTTTCCAACGCCATGCGCCACGCCCATGCCAAAACCATTACCGTGCGGTGCATGGAGCATCCGTCGTTTTACCAGCTCATCGTTACCGATGATGGCGCGGACGCGACCCCGGCGAGCAGCAGCAACGTCGTAGAAGGCATGGGGCTCGCCTCCATGCGCGAGCGCGTCGAGGCGCTTGGCGGAACCTTCACCGCCGGCCTGCGCGCCGGCGCCCCCGGCTGGCGCGTGTTTGCCACCGTCCCCAAACAGCAAGGAGATGAGGGCCGATGAGGCTCATAGTCGTCGACGACGACCGTCTGGTGGTCGATTCACTCAAGATTATCCTGGGCGCTCAGCCGCAGATAGAGGTGGTGGGCACCGGTGCCGACGGCGACGACGCGGTGGCGCTCTACGCCGAGCATGCACCCGACGTCGCGCTGCTCGACATTCAGATGCCAGGACGCGACGGCCTGTCGGCGGCGCGCGAGATCCTCGAGCGCGATCCTGCGGCACGCGTGGTATTTCTGACGACGTTTTCGGATGACGAGTACATTGTGTCGGCGCTCAAGCTAGGCGCCCGCGGTTACCTGATCAAGACCGATGTCGCCGCCATTCCGCCAGCACTGGCGCAGGTCATGGACGGTAAACGCGTGCTCGAGGGCAAGGCGATCGAGGACATCGATTTTGACGGAACGGGCATCGAGGCGGGCACGCCCCGCCGGCCCGCGGCCTTTGCCGGCCTGACCGACCGCGAATTCGAAGTCGCCGAGCTCATCGCCCGCGGCCTCGACAACAAGGAGATTGCCGCCACGGCTTATATGGGAGAAGGCACGGTGCGCAACCACATCAGCTCAATCCTAGCCAAAATGGGCCTACGCAACCGCACCCAAATCGCCATCGCCTATCTGCGAGGGTAATTACCCAACGGCCGACCGCCCCGGCATAGCAAAATGGCTGCTACCGATTTAATGCCATTTCAAAACTATACCGGTTTACTACGATGAATCGCCCGCCTTCGACCACGGTAAATTGCGCGCTTGCAAAACCGCAGGTAGAACGCTTGCAATATTTAGAAAAATGCAGTCATGGTCGGGAATGTCGAATTCATCGTAGTAAACCGACATAGTTTTGTTCGGGCGGCCCTGTACGAGTGCCCCTGCAAGCCTCGCGGGACCAAAATGATCCGTCTTCCTCCGTCCCCAAGGGATCAGCCGGAACCGCGCGCCACGAAATCGGCCCATCTACTACGTTTGACTCGATACCCCTGACCACAACCGCGTTTTATGAAAAACCGCAGGCGTTCTACCTGCGGTTTTGTTTTCGCGTTTTTTTAGCATGGTTGGGGGTAAGGGACTAAACGTAGTAGATGGGCCGGTTTCGTGGCGAACCCTTCTCGCCTACGCACAAAAGCGCCGCCACGGAGGAGGGAGATACCTCCGTGGCGGCTGGGGGGACAAGTTTGAGTACGACGAGCCCGGTACGCACGCCTAC
>CABUSH010000017.1 GCA_902494195.1 uncultured Collinsella sp.
CTCTCGGGGGCAGGGACGTTCGGCCGTGCGCGGGCGCCCGGTCGGCGGCCCGTTCTGGGCGCGCCTCAATCGTAGCCCGAGACGGTCCCGGGCTGACAATTTCGACTGTAATGGACGTTCTTGTTTGACTAGTCGTTTAAGAACGTCCCCAACGACCAAGTTAGGCGATGTGGAGGGGGTTGGCGGCGTCGACGGCATCGGGGGCGTCGGAGAGGCCGTCGGGAGCAGCGTCTGCCGGATCCTCGTCGGGGGTCTCGATCTGCTTGATCATGACCTCCTGGCCCTGCAGCAGGTATGTTTCGCCGCTGCCGCAATGGGGGCAGGTCTTGCCGTGCTCGACCGTCGCGTAGTCGCGGCCGCACGCCTCGCAATGCGTCACGGCCTCGACAGGTTCCACGATAAGCTCCGCATCCTCGGTGATGGACTTTTTATCTGCCGCCCAGCGCCAAGCGTCGAGCAGCAAGTCGGGAACAACGCCCGAGACCTCGCCCAGCAGCAGCGTGACGCTCGAAACGCGACTCACGCCATTGGCGCGCGCCACGTTCTCAACATCGCGAATGATGTGATAAACGATTCCCAATTCGTGCAAGGTAGAAACCTTTCAACAACGGTTGATGCGATGCAAACTCAAAGCAAGGGGACGGCGAAATCTAGTCTGCGCCGTCCCCCTACCCGCCATGGTTACCTATTTACGACCGAACTTGATTTTAATTGCACGCTTCAAAGCATACTTGCCGAGACTTGGGAGCTTTTGCTCGTATTTGACCATCGTGGAGCACTCGGGGCGGTCGCGATCCAGATGGATGGCGTCGAACGCGCACTTGGTGGTGCACAGGCCGCAGCCGATGCACTTGTTGGGGTCGACGATCGAGGCACCGCAACCCAGGCAACGGGCGGTCTCGGCGCGCACCTGCTCTTCGGTAAAGGTCTCGACGTACTCGCTAAACGGCGCGGCCTTCTCGCGCTCGCGGTCAACGTGGGCAACCTCGCGGCTCGCGTTGTCGTAGCCCTCGAGCACAACGTCGTCGCGGTCGAGCGCGGTGTAGCGGCGCTGGTTGCGGCCGATGGTGAGCGTGGAGCCCGGCTGCACAAAGCGGTGGATGGACACGGCGGCCTCGTGACCGGCAGCGATGGCGTCGATGGCAAAGCTCGGACCGGTGTAGACGTCGCCGCCCACAAAGATGTCGGGCTCGGCGGTCTGGTAGGTCTGGGGATCGGCAAGGGCACCCTGGCCGCGGCCAAGCTCCACCTTGGAGCCAGCCAGCAGGTCGCCCCACACAATGGACTGGCCAATCGACATGACGACACGGTCGGCATCGACACGACGCAGGTCGCTCTCGTCGTACTCGGGCGCAAACCGGCCCTCGTCGTCAAAGACACGCGTGCAGCGCTTAAAGGTGATACCGCACACACGACCGGCCTCGTCCAGGTGAACCTCCTTGGGACCCCAACCGCAGCTGATGTGTGCGCCGTCCTCGATGGCCTCGCGGCGCTCTTCCTCGCTGGCGGGCATCTGCGCCTCGCTCTCCAGGCAGAACATCTCAACGTGCTCGGAGCCCAGGCGGCAGGCGTTGCGGGCCACGTCGATGGCCACGTTGCCGCCGCCCACCACGATGGTGCGGCCGGGCAGCGCGTCGATCTTGCCGCTGTTGACCTCGCGCAAGAAGTCGACGGCCACGGTCACGTCCTCGGCATCCTCGCCCGGAATACCGGCAAGGCGGCCGCCCTGGCAGCCAATAGCCACGTAGAAGGCCTTAAAGCCCTGCTCGCGCAGCTCGTCGAGCGTCACATCGCGGCCGACCTCCACGCCATAGCGGAACTCGGCACCCATCAGGCGAATGATCTCGACCTCGGCCTCGATAACGTCCTTCTCCAGCTTAAAGCTGGGAATACCGTAGGTAAGCATACCGCCCGGGCGCTCGTTCTTCTCAAACACGACAGGCTTGTAGCCCTTCTCGGCCAGGTAGAAAGCGCAGGACAGGCCGGCGGGACCGGCACCGATGATGGCGATCTTCTGATCGAAGCCGCCAGCGCGCGTCGGCGTCACCACGGGCGGGACATAGCGGGTCGCGGCATCAAGATCGCGCTGGGCGATGAACTTCTTGACCTCGTCGATGGCCACGGCGGCGTCCACACGGCCGCGGGTGCAGGCATCCTCACAGCGGCGGTTGCACACGCGGCCGCAGATAGCGGGCAGCGGGTTCTCGCGCTTGATGAGCGCCAGCGCCTCGTCATAGCGGCCCTGCGCCGCGAGCTTCAGATAGCCCTGAACGGCAACGTGCGCGGGGCAAGCCGTCTTGCAGGGCGCGGTGCCGGACTCGTGCGTTTCGATACGATTATCGTTGCGGTAGTTGGGCGACCACTTGGTGTGATCCCACTTGGTGGCATCGGGCAGCTCCTGGCGCGGATACTCGGGCACCTGTCCGCCGGCCTTTTTGCTGCAGAGCTTCTGGCCCAGCTTAGCGGCACCGGCCGGGCACACCTCAACGCAGCGACCGCAGGCCACGCACTTGTCCTTCTCGACCTTGGCGACATAGGCCGAGCGCGACAGGTTGGGCGTGTTGAACAGCTGCGAGGTGCGCAGGGCGTAGCACACGTTGACGTTGCAGTTGCAGATAGCGAAGATCTTGTTCTCGCCGTCGATATTGGTGATCTGGTGCACAAAGCCGTTGTCCTCGGCCTGGCGCAGGATGTCGTAGACCTCGTCGCGCGTCACGTAATGGCCGCGGTCGGTCTCAACCACATAGTCGGCCATATCGCCCACGGCAATGCACCAGTCGGCGGGGTCGTCGGCGCAGCCCTCACCCATCACGCGACGGCTCGCGCGGCAGCTGCAGGTGCTGGCGGCATATTTGCCATCGTATTTGTCGAGCCAGTGCTCGATATGCTCGATCGGCACCGAGGTGCTCGCGGCGTCGATGGCCTTCTCGACCGGAATGACGTGCATGCCGATGCCGGCGCCACCGGGCGGCACCATCGGCGTAGCCTTGGACAGCGGCCCCTTGGACGCCTGCTCAAAGAACTTGGCATAGACCGGGTGCTCGTCGAGCTGGCTCACGCGCATGTTGAGGAACTCGGCGGAACCCGGCACCAGCATGGGCAGCACCCACTGCTTGGCGCGCTCGGGATTCTCCCAGTTGTACTCGAGCAGGCCCGTGTAGCTCATATCGTCGAGCATCTTCTCGATATCGGCTTCGGTCATGCCGGTGAGCTTGACCATCTCGGGCAGCGTATAGGGACGGCGCATCTTCATCTTGCAGAGCACTTCGGCCTGCTCGTCAGTCGCGGCCTCGGCAAACGACCAGTACTCGTAGCCCAGCAGCTCATCGCGATGCAGCAGACGGTTGGTGCAGTGCTCGCACAGCTTGACGATGGCCTCGCGCGGATGCTCCGGCAGCGGCGGCACGAACTCCGAACCGATGTCGGGCTCGGTGTAGCTAATCCCCGGTCCGTTGAGAATCATGGTTGTCCCTTCTCTTGCCGCAGCCCGACGAGGCCGCAGCGCCCCTCTTTTTTTGCAGGCCGGGCATGCCCCCATGCCGTTCACCCGCCATTGTTGACATTGTGTCAAAAATAGTATTGACGAACCGTCAACAATATTCAAGACTGTTAGGCGAACGGTCAGGCAAAAGAGGATGAAAGGCGGCAAAACATGGGCAACAACGCAGCAGGTACCTCTGTGGTCGATGCCGTCCCTGCATCCGCTAGCGCGGCAAAGCGCCTGACGGGCGACGAACGCCGTCGCGAGATCCTCGATGCCGTGCGCACCGTAAGCTCCGAGTTGGGCGTGTCCCACCTATCGGTATCGGCCGTGACCAAACGAGCCGGCTGCACGCGTTCATTGTTCTACCACTACTTTGCCGACATGGACGCCGCCGTCACCGCTGTTATGGACGAGGCGATCGACGGTTTTATCTCCGAGCTCGAGCAGTGGAACGCCGGCCGCACCGTCGGTGATATCGAGGGCGCGCTCGACACCGTCGCCCCGCTCTTTAAGCGTCTGGTCGCCAGCGGCCACGAACTGCCGCACACTCTGACCTCCAACAGCGGCGCACTCTACGGCGGCTTTCTGCACAACGTGGTTCAGCGCGTGGCTCAGTACATCTGCGACACCACCGTGGTGGACTTTGTCGCCCATCACGAGCTGCGCATCGACCATGTCTACGAAACGTTCTATACCCTCATCATGGGGTTGTTGATGTATATCCGCACGCACCCCGATGTGCCCGACGAGACGGTCAAGGAAATCATCGCCTCGACACTCCACATCGAGGGCTATACCGCCAAGTATCCGGAGCGCATGCCCCAGAACTGACGACATTTGGCCAAACTGCCCGCGATCAGAAGAGGGGCCGCGGGCGTGTGAAAGGAGAGCAGCATGCTGTTCGATGTTTGGGGTAGCGATACCCTTATCCACTGGGCCGGCTGGGCCATGGTCTTTATTGGCCTGATCGTGCTCAACGAGGTCGGCCGCCGCACCAAGCTGGGCGCGGCAATCATCTTTGGCGTGGCTCCGCTGGCCATGACCATCTACTGCGTCGCTATCGCCGTGGGCGTTTCGCAGGGTGCCGAGTGGGCGCTCACCAACCCCACCCATGTGTACCAGAACAGCTGGTTCCACTACGCCAAGGTATACGCTGCGCTGGCCGGTTGCTGGGGCTTCATCGCCATTAAGTATCAGTGGGGCAAGATCGGCAAGGCGCATTGGTTCCGCGCGTGGCCGTTTGTGATCGTCGCCATCAACATCTTGATCGCCGTCGTGTCCGACTTCGAGAGCGCCTATCACTTCTTTGTCCTGGGCCAGTCCACTTGGGTCACCTCCGAAGGTGCTACGCAGCTGGCCGGCTGGAACAACGTGTTCAACGGCATCGCCGGTCTCATCAACATCTTCTGCATGACCGGTTGGTGGAGCGTCTACGCCTCCGAGGACAAGACCGATATGCTGTGGCCCGACATGACCTGGGTCTACATCATCGCCTACGATATCTGGAACTTCTGCTACACCTACAACTGCCTGCCCACCCACTCCTGGTTCTGCGGCTTTGCGCTGCTGCTGGCGCCCACCGTCGCCGCCTTTATCTGGAACAAGGGCGGCTGGATCCAGAACCGCGCCTTTACGCTGGCCATTTGGTGCATGTTTGCCCAGGTGTTCCCGTTCTTCCAGGAGGAGTCCATCTTTGTGACCCACTCCACGCTCGACCCCGGCGCCGCTACCGCGGTCTCGATCGCCGCACTGGTCGCCAACGTCGCCGCGATCATCTACATCGCCTACCGTGCCAAGAAGCTCGGCCGCAATCCCTACAAGCAGGATGTCTTTGAGGGCACCAGCGATTGGGAGAAGGCTACCGCTCGCCGCGCCAAGGTGGATTACGCACACGCCGAGTAACGCGCCTGGCGCAGACATCGCTTGAGCACGAAGCAGCATAGCCGGCTCCGCGCAACTCAACGCATTGTAGAGCCCCCGGAATGTGATTCGTTCGCGTTCCGGGGGCCTTTTGCCGCCGCGAGGATGCGGCCGAACGATGCGCTCGAGTTAAATCGGATCTTATATTTCGCACGCGCTTTATATGGCTCCATTTTTGGGTACAGTGTTGTCCCGATATTGAGCTTGGGGGATATATGAAAGATGAGACGATGGGCCAAGAGGATGCGGCCCAAGATGCAGAAGCTTGCGCTGAGGCCTTGGAGAGCTTAGACCGGATTTCACTCGATGAGATTGCGTTTGACGATTCGGGCGTTGATGTGCAGGATGAGCCGGAAACCGAGGCGCAATCCGATGATCAGGATGCAGGCGACGTTGAGCCTGCCGAGGATGAGGCAGATCACGAAGACACCGAAAGCGAGGCCGGCAACCAGCCCGAATCCGACACGGGCGAGGAAACCGTCTTGCTCGACAGCTTACCGGCCGAGGATTCGCTGACCCGCGAGCTTCCTGGCCTGGGTTCCGCACCAGCCGTGGACGAGACCATCGCCATGGGCGATATTCCCCTACCATCCGTTCCCTCGGCACGCGAGGCCGAAGTTCGCCATCGCAAGATGTCGCCCAAGCGCCGCAACCTGATGGTTGCCGGCGTTGTGGCCGTCGCGCTCGTCGCCGGCGGCGCAGGCTATGCTGCCTGGAACGGATATCAGCAAGAGCAGGCTGCCACTGTCGCCG
This sequence comes from uncultured Collinsella sp., assembly GCA_902494195.1. Classification (GTDB taxonomy): domain Bacteria; phylum Actinomycetota; class Coriobacteriia; order Coriobacteriales; family Coriobacteriaceae; genus Collinsella. The sequence goes on from CABUSH010000017.1 coordinate 6,158, forward strand.
CCAATGCCCACACGATGATGTCAGTGCAGATTGGCGTGCAGGCCGCGGGCCTCGACTGTTCCACTGGCTCAAAGATCCCCGTGCAGGTGAGTGGCCAGGACTCCGACGGCTCTTCTGTGAGCGAAACACTCTACGTTGACGAGCACGGCCGCGGCATCAAACTGCTGCCCGGCGATTACACGCTCTCCATCGCTGCCTCCCCCATCGCGGCCGACGGCACCATCTATACCGTCCCGACCACCAAGACGCAGGTCACCGTTAAGAGCGATGGACAGGATTTAAGTGCCCAGGCCACCTTTAAGCTCAAGGTGCCTTCGGCCGACACGGTGACTGACGACCAGATCGATGCCGCCGCCAAGTATGCCGAGGAGGGCGGTGCGAGCTCCGCCGCGGCTGCCAAAGTGCTCCAGCAGGCAGCAACCGCGCGGCGCGACGCCGCCGTCAATGCCGTGAGCGCGCAAAAGGCACAGGCGTCCCGTGATGCTGACGCTCGCCACAAGGCAACCGACCTCTACCAGCTCGATATTCCCGTCGAGTGGTACGGCAAGGTCGCAACTTGGCAAAACGGAAGCACGCTATGCATCTATCTGGGCGACGACGCCAATACGCCGCTCGTGACGCTCGTTGCGGTGCGCGAGGGCGAGAGCTTTACGCCCGATGAAGGCGATACGGTTTTGGGCGCGGCCAATCTAGGCAACGGTTATACCGTCTACGCCAGCGGCCCCGTCTATCCGTACGTGGTGCCCCAGACCATCAACGGACGGACGCAGAACCCCGTGTCAACCTACCCCATGGACACGGCCATTGAGCTTGTCGAGCTTACGACCGGCAACCGCTACACCTATAGCCAGATCAAGAACGACCTGGTTGGCAAAGACGGCAACGCAGACGCCGCGACCAAACTCGAGACCGACTACCTCGCGCAGATCCTGCTGCCGAGTATCAAAACCCAGGACTAGCCTGGCGCAGCAAGGTGCTCCCCAACCGTGATGAAGGAGCCAGGAGGTCCTGACCCCACAGGCCCATAGATGATTAGGCAAGGAGCCACTTCCATGCGGGCATAACGTGTACCACACCGTGCTCGCATGGAATATCGGTCTGTTCATCCATGGTAACGATTGCCGACTCGCCAAGATCAAACTGGGCCATCGAGGCATCAAGCGCGGCGATTTCGCGCTCGCGCGTTTTCTCACTTGCCATATCCGCACTCACCTGAATCAGGCTATAAGCCCGCATGAGAAGCGCATCCCCAGCCACAAAGTCCACCTCATGGCTTTTGCTCTTCTCTTTGATTAGCAGGCGGCAGACCGAGCCGGTCCTCACCGCGGGAGTCCTTCTTCTTAGCGCATTGAACACTGCGGTCTCGAGCCTCTGGCCCTGGTCCAATGCCGATGCGGGAGAGAATGCTCCAAACATCGCAGGGTCGACAGCGTAGACCTTAGACGCAGACCGCATGTTATTTGCCAGTGAACGCATGAACTCCGGCACAGAAAATAACAGATAGGCGTCCTCATAATACTCAAGTAAGTCGCTGAGCGAATTACGACTGACGGGTATCTGTCTGCTCTTGAACTCGTTGTACACTTTGTTCACTGACAGCTCTCGTCCCGAAGATGCCATACACCGCGTCAAGAACAGCGATGCCAGGCGAGGGTTCTTGACGTCGTAACGTTCAACGACGTCCATGGCGACCGTTCGCGAAGCATATTCCTGTAGCAGCTGAATCGCGTCTGCAGGCGTCTGCTCAAGTGTCGCGATGAATCCCCCTCGTTCAAGATACCCGATCAGATGATGTCGAAGCAGCGCTGCATCGCTCGGGGAAAAGGTCGCATCTGACTCGAGAACGCTCCCCGTCTTATATCGAACGTATTCCGAAAAACTCAACGGAAAAAGCTCTCGCACAAGAGAACGACCCCTGAACTCGCTCTTAAGTTCTGAGGACAGCATCTTAGAAGAAGATCCCGTCACATAGACGGTCGCTTTCTCCGTATCGACTACACGCCGCAGAAACGCACCCCATTCGGGAATTTCCTGGATCTCGTCAAAGAAAATGTAAGCGCCCTCGGTTCGAGCAACAGGATACAGCGCATAGAACGTGTCGAGCACGTCCGCCAGCAGCGATGGCTCATACGGGCGCAAGCGCTCATCCTCAAAATTGAAGTAAAGCATCCGGTCAAGCTCGACGCCCCGGTTCTGAAGCCGCCACATCTCCTGATACAGGCGATACGTCTTTCCACAACGGCGGGCCCCCACAATCACATTTACGATGTTGTCGCGCTTTGGCTCCTGTGGGTTTCCTAGATCAAGGTCTCGCTCAAAGACCTGCGGAACCCCCTGCTGTTCAAAGTCCTTTATTTTCTGGGCGATCAAGTCGTTGAATGCCATGATTCTCCAATCTTGCTCTCTAGCTAATCAAAATTATAGTGATTCTTGATTAATTAGAGAGCAAGATTATATCTGACTTGATTAACACTTAAGCAAGTTTTTTCACTATTACTGCTCGAAGGATGCCGAGTGGCTGAGAGGACAACCAAGCTCGAATGCGACTCCCTGGACAGTCGATTTGGGACGGAACTTTTTTGACTACCCCGTCCCAGAAAATCATCGCCAAATTAGCTACTTGATGCAATTAGCGCCACGGGTCAGCTTCGAACATCGGCTCACGCTCGGGGCGTCGGTCGCTGTAGGGGTCGTAACCGTCATCGTCCTCGTTCTCGGCACGAATGTAGGGGTCGCACGGCTTGGGCGCCGGTTTCGGTGCGGGCTTTGGTGCGGCGGACGCGGCGTTAGTCGCCGGCGTGTTCGTCTTGATCTCGACGTTCATCTGCATATCTCCTTGCCATGTACTCATGCTCAACATCATCGATTGTCGCACGAAAAAGGGCGGCGGACCCAATTGGATCCGCCGCCCTTGGCGTTTTGCGATGAGGGGCGGTTTTAAAGCCGGCCCCAAAAATCTACTCAGCGTCGGGGACCTCGTAGGTGGCCGCCGGCGTGTTGTCGCACACGACGGTAAAGCCGCCGTCCTTGTCGGCATCGACCGTCACCTGATCGCCCTCGCGCACCGTGCCGTCGATGATAGCGGCGGCGATGGCATCCACGACCTCGCGCTGAACCAGACGCTTGAGCGGACGGGCGCCAAAGACCGGGTCCAGGCCGCCCACGGCGAGCATCTGCTTGGCCGCCGGGGTGATGGCAAGCGTCATGCGCTCCTTGGCCAGACGCGCGCGGACGTCGGCGAGCTGGATGTCGACGATCTTCTCGATCTGCGCCATACCGAGCGGATGGAACACCACGATATCGTCGATACGGTTGAGGAACTCGGGGCGGAAGGTCTGAGCCATGGCAGCGTCGACCTGATGGCGCATCTCCTCCTCGTCCTTACCGGACAGATCGGCGATGGCCTTGGAGCCCACGTTGGACGTCATGATGATAATCGTGTTCTTGAAGGACACCTGGCGACCCTGGCCATCGGTCAGACGACCGTCATCAAGTACCTGCAGCAGCACGTTAAAGACATCCGGATGAGCCTTCTCCATCTCGTCGAGCAAGATCACAGAGTACGGACGACGGCGCACGGCCTCGGTGAGCTGACCGCCCTCGTCGTAGCCCACGTATCCCGGGGGCGCACCAATCAGACGCTGGACGCTGAACTTCTCCATATACTCGGACATGTCGATACGCACGAGCGCGCGCTCGTCATCGAACAGGCACTCGGCCAGCGCCTTGGCGAGCTCGGTCTTGCCCACGCCGGTGGGGCCCAGGAAGAAGAAGCTGCCGATGGGCTTGTCCGGATCGGAGAGACCCGCACGGCTGCGGCGCACGGCCGCGGCGACGGCGGAGACGGCCTCGTCCTGGCCGATGACGCGCTTATGCAGCTCACCCTCCAAGCCCTTCAGCTTGTCGAGCTCGCCCTGCATCATCTTGGACACGGGCACGCCGGTCCAGGCACTCACGACCTCGGCGATCTCATCGGAGGTCACCTGTTCGTTGAGGCCCTCGCCGTCCTGCTGCTTTTGCGCCTCGAGCGCAGCCTCGGAATCCTGAATCTGCTGTTGCAGGCCCGGAATCACGGAGTAGCGCAGCTCGGACGCACGGCCCAGATCACCATTGCGCGTCGCGCGCTCCTCTTCGCTCCTGGCCTCGTCGAGCTGTCCCTTGAGCTCTTGCACGTGGTCGATGGCGTTCTTCTGGTTGAGCCAGCCAGCCTTTTGCACGTTGAGTTTTTCCTGGACCTCGGCGATCTCCTGACGCAGGGCCTCCAGACGCTCCTTGGAGGCGTCGTCGGTCTCCTTCATGAGCGCCTGCTCCTCGATCTGCAGCTGGGTGAGCTGACGCGTGGTGGCGTCAATCTCGACCGGCATGCTGTCGAGCTCCATGCGCAGGCGGCTTGCCGCCTCATCGACCAGGTCGATGGCCTTGTCGGGCAGGAAGCGGTCGGCGATATAGCGATCGGAGAGGTCGGCGGCGGCCACGAGCGCGCTATCGGTGATGTGCACGCCGTGGAAGATCTCGTACTTCTCCTTGAGGCCACGCAGAATCGAGATGGTGTCCTCGACGGTAGGCTCGCTCACCATAACGGTCTGGAAACGACGGGCGAGCGCCGCGTCCTTCTCGATGTACTTGCGGTATTCGTCGAGCGTGGTCGCGCCGATCGCATGCAGGTCGCCACGGGCGAGCGCCGGCTTGAGGATGTTGCCTGCGTCCATGGAGCCCTCGGTGGCACCCGCGCCCACAATGGTGTGAAGCTCATCGATGAACAGGATGACCTTACCTTCGGATTTTTGCACTTCTTTGAGCACGGCCTTTAAGCGGTCCTCGAACTCACCACGGTACTTGGCGCCGGCGACCAACGCGCTCATGTCGAGCTCGATGAGATCGCGGTCGCGCAGGGTGCTCGGCACATCGCCGGCCACGATACGCTGGGCGATGCCCTCGACGATAGCCGTTTTACCGACGCCCGGCTCACCGATGAGCACGGGGTTGTTCTTGGTGCGGCGGGACAGAACCTGAATGGTACGGCGGATCTCGTCGGTACGGCCGATGACCGGGTCGAGCTTACCGGCGCGGGCAAGATCGCAGATGTTGCGACCGTACTGCTCCAACGCCTCAAACTGGGTCTTGTCCTCGGCAGACGTCACGCGGTCATCGCCACGCAGCTCCTCGTAGACCTGCTCGATGCGCTCCTTGGTCACGCCAGCGTCACGCAGTACACGACCAGCCTCGCCCTTGTCCTCGGCAAGCGCCATCAGCAGATGCTCGGTCACCACAAAGCTGTCGCCCATCTTGGTGGCCTTCTTCTCGGCCTTTTCGATGACGCGGACGAGCTCGTTGGACAGGCCCATCTGCTGACCCTCGCCCGAAACCTTGGGCGCGCGGTCGACGGCATCCTGCGTGGAGCGTGCGAGCTGGGCCGGATCAGCGCCGATGCGCTCGATGATCACGGAGATATTGCGCTCGCCGGCACCGAGCAGGGCAGACAGCAGGTGAATCGGCTCCACCGCGCCGGCCTGCGCATCGGCAGCCGTGCTCATGGCGGTCTGCAACGCCTCGCGCGACGTCATTGCTAGCTTATCGATTCTCATGGAATCACCTCTCTTGGGGCGGCCGCCCTACGGGGCGGCTTCACGTTGTTCGAGAAGTATTGTTGCCAGCTTCGTGCGATCTTATACATAAATCTAAGTCTCTATATATAAGATTTTCTGAGTGTTCCCACGACATGCAAACCACCACAAAGGGGACAGACACCTTTGTGGTGGTCGCGGTCTCTACTCCTTCGCCGGACCCGTACTTCCCGATTCGACGGTCCAGGGCATCTCATCCTCGAACAGCCATGTACGGGCAGACCCACTATCGCGTGCAGCCTGCGGGTCAGGCAAGCAGGTCTGTTTATAGGCATCTTGGATACACTGGCCCATAAAATCGTTGAGCTCGGTCTGGTCGCCCTCCATGACATAGGCGACATCGCCGTCCATGATGTAGATGCCCGGACCCTCATTGTCCTCGTAGCCCGGATCGTACGAGACATCACATAACTTTGCGCCGTTTGCAGTGTCCAGCTCGATGGAAGAGTGGCATCCGCCAACCATGTCGTTCGCTTTTGCCCGATAGGACGCATATCCATACCAGCGCTTAAAGATTTTGCCCTTGAGCAGCTCGGACGCCCTGTCGATCAGACCAGAATCCGTGGTATAGCGCATAGCCCCAAGCTGAATGCGTGGATAATTACTAATGCCCAGCGCAGCCGGTTGCTCATCAAAATCAACGGTAATGGTCTCAGGCTTGTCGTCGCCGGTCAGAAGTTCGACAGATTGAGTCACAGGCTTGACCACCGGCTCCGTCACCGCAGCAGGTAGAAATGCCATACCGACAGCGCCCGCGCCAACCACAGCGATCGCAAGCGCCAAGACAATCAATCCAATACGGGCAGGACTTCTCACAGCAAAGCACCTCACAATGCAAACCCGCGCCATTTGTCCTAATGATACCGCCGGCTAACACTATCACCAAAGAAGCCGCGCGCTCCCCACCACCACAAAGGGGACAGGCACCTTTGTGGTGGTTTTCGACGCTAACGGTCGACCATCTCACGCCATGAGATTAAACTTGAATTGTTCTCTGAACATATCCATTTCTGCCTATCCTCAACAGCTCTTTGTCTCGAGGAGCGCATATGAAGCCGTCTCATTCCACCGGTCGCAACGTCATCGCCATTCTCGCCATACCCATCGTGATGCTCTTCCTTATCGTCATCACGCCCTTTTCTTTTGGTATCGCCTCGCCCTTCGATCTTTGCGGGATGATCGACGCCGGCTCGCGTGCCACCTCGCTCTCCTTTGTCTGCCGTGGCGTGTTCTACGAATATGCAATTCCCACCGGAAGTTGGCAGTCCAAGTTACCGTTGCTCGGCAAGGTCGACGGATGCTCTCCTTATTTCTGCCTCGAACCTCAGACAATGAATTATCTGATCGACGACCAGCCCCTTGACTCCATCACCCTCGCCTACGACTACGCACCAAACACCGATGAGCGCCACATGAACCAAGTCCTCGACAAGCTGCTTGGACAGTGCGGGCTCACCGCGGAAGCCGGTCGAACCATCTATAGCAACCAGAAATTAAAGCGAACAGAACTCCGCCGTGTCGGAAAAATCAAAGGGCGAAACGGGGCCGCCTACTGGGATGCCTGGGCAACACGCGACAAGGGCGAATTCGGACACAGCACCTATATGGTCACTGTCTACACCAAAGACGGAATTAAGGACAATGTTGACGATTTCGCGTCATCCAAACTCGGCATCCCCAAAACAACCAAACCCGCCAGCCCAGATGAAATTCTGTAGAGGTGCCCATTAACATGCCGCTCAACGATCACAACAACATCGAGCTCGTCCCCACCGCCACAAAGGTGCCTGTCCCCTTTGTGGCGGTTTTCGACAAAAAGAAGCCGCCCCGATAACAGAGGCGGCATCAAGCAAGCCTATTTATTAGCGTCCCTCAAGACCCAACGAAAACGCAGCGATGGAATCGAGAACCGACAATAGCCCGTTCGCACAGATAGAGGCGGAGATTCAAGGTCAGAGTCCGGCTTAAACGGCTTAGCTATCGCACGTCACAACGTTCTCGTCGTCCTCCCTATCGTATTTATAGTGCTTACTGTGAAAATAGTGAGTTTAGTGAGAATAGTATCGCTCAAGACTCGTGAACTGAATTATTGACCTCTCGCCCAGAATGAGTGGGGCAAATATTCCTATTAGAGGTCAAATCGAAGCCCAATAGGGCCTTTTCGCCCCGTCATTTCGACCGATCGCTTTCTTTTGAATATTGTCGTAAGCTGGTATCACTTATCTTAATGAATGCATACTGTTTGCGAGGTACCCGCCGTGAAACGCTCCACCTATATCGGCCTGCTCGTCTTAGCGTTTGCGATTACCGCAGTCGGCGTAGGAATTATCTATCTCGCATTTCTCCCTGCCTCGGCAACGCAGGCGGCGGTTGAAACCGTAAGCTACCCCATCGAAATCCTCACCGATATCGTCAAACCCGATTCGATCACCGTCGATTTCGACGGTACGCCCGCAGCGCTTGGGGTCAGTAACTATCCCCGAATCGAACTTGGAGCCACGCGCTATACCCAAGATGAGCAGCTTATCGGTAAGGCAACCAGTTTACTCAAAGGCAAGACGTTTAAGCGGTGGTACGGCGCCGCAACATATCGAGCCAAGAACGGCCAAATGGTTGGCGGGTATCATTCGACCCTTGAGCTCGATGCGGCAAACGGGAGCAAATTGTGCAACGTCTCATACGACCCCGGCTGCGTGGACAATGAAGGACCGGGGGTCTATATCTCGGATGGCGACGTAATCTACGTCATGGAGGGCGACCAGACGGCAGTCGTCGATTTTATGGATCGGTGTACCGAGGATGCCTACGAACAAACCTGCGAGCCCGATCCGCAGACAGCGCGCAACAGTGGCTCGGCACGCACTTGGCTATTTGACGATGAAATAACCTGGACCCCATCGAAATAAGGACCCGCCGGGCAGGCACCTTTGTGGTGGTTTCGGCTCCGATGTTCCACTGTCTCGATCTGTAACATCTAGCGGCCCTTTTCGATCCTAGATGTTACAGATTGAGATGAAATGATCGGCGGCGATCGTTTGTCTCAATCTGTAACAACCGCTCGTCAAATAGGGGCCCAGATGTTACAGGTCGAGACAAACGGAACCACCGCAAAGGCGCCTACCCCTTCATGGTGGTTTTCGACAAAAGAAGCCGCCCCGATAACAGAGGCGGCATCAAGCAAGTCTATTTATTAGCGTCCCTCAAGACCCAACGAGAACGCAGAAATGTAGCCCGGGGCTTACCCTTTCCCGAACGCGACCCTCGCGAAGCGCGTGAGCGGGCGGGAAAGGGTAAGCCCCGGGCGGACAATTAAGTGCGTTACTCGGCAGCGGCCTTGAACTTGTTGTAGTTGATCAGGCAGCCGGCCTTGACGATGGCACGCTCCTCTGCCGTCATGTCGGCAATGTAGAGCTCAATCTGCTCGACCGTGCCGTCGGCGCGCACCACGTAGGCGGCGATGCCCTTTAGGTCGCCATCGAGCGCGGCGCGGATACCCGGCACAAAGACGTAGTCGCCCACCTCAAAGTTAGGCTCGGCCTCCATCTGGAAGGGCACCATGCCCCAGTTCATCACGTTGGAGCGATAGCGCTTGGTGGCGTACTCGTGGACGATGTTGGCCAGACCGCCAATTACGCGCTGGCAGCTCGCAGCCTGCTCGCGGGCAGAACCGTCACCGGGCTTCTTGGCATAGAGCATGGAGCCGTACTCGGTCGCCTTGGCATCTGCCGCGACGCCCGCGCCGGCCAGCGCCTCAAACACGCCCGCAAGCTCGACATCGAGTGCCGCCAGGTTGCCTGCGGCCTCGCCGGCAACGCGGCGCTTCTCCACGGCGTCGACCTCCTTGGAACGACCCACGTAGGCCGGGTCGCGACGGCTGAGCGTAAACTCGGCCAGGCCCAGCGGGTTGGAGCGGAAGGAACTCGTCTCACCCGAGGGAATGAGCTCGTCAGTCGTGGTGACCGGGTCCATGATCTTGGAGCACACCTTGAGCAGGATATCGTCGCTGAGAGGTTCCATCGCGGGCCACGGCTTGATGTTGGGGCCTTCGACCAGCTCGTCGGCAGGCTCCGCCTTGCCAAAGCCCCAGTACACGCGCTTTTTGTACGGCGCGTCGTCAAAGGTGTACTCGCAGGCCTCGTCCCAAGTCTCCTCGGGCAGATCGGTCGCCGGCGTCAGGACGCCGCCGTTGGCAGCCGTCGCCGCAATGGAGCGAGCGTCCATCAGGGCCACGGCGCTCAGCTGGCCATTGCCCGGCTTGGAACCCTCGCGGTTGGGGAAGTTGCGCGTGGTGTGGCGGATGGACAGGCCGTTGTTGGCGGGTGTGTCGCCGGCGCCGAAGCACGGGCCGCAGAATGCCGTGCGCACGATCGCGCCGGCCTCCATAAGGTCGTAGATATAGCCGCGGCGTGTAAGCTCGAGTGCCACGGGCTGGCTCGTGGGGTAGACCGACAGCGAGAACTCGCCGCAGCCGGTGTTGGCGCCCTTGAGCACGCGGGCGGCCTGAACCACGGAGTCGTAGTTACCGCCCGAGCAGCCGGCGATAACGCCCTGCTGCACGTGCAGCTTGCCGTCGACGATCTTGTCGAGCAGGCTAAAGTGCGTCTTGCCCTCGCCGATCTTGGCGGCCTCGAGCTCCACCTCATGCAGGATGTCCTCGAGGTTCTCGTTGAGCTCGTCAATCTCGAAGCCGTTGGAAGGATGGAACGGCAGGGCGATCATGGACTTGATGCTCGACAGATCGACCTCGACGCAGCCGTCGTAGTAGGCAACATCGGCGGGCTTGAGCTCGCGGTAGTCGTCGCCGCGGCCGTGCATGGTCAGAAACGCGTGCGTGTCCTCGTCGGTGGCCCAGATGCTCGACAGGCAGGTGGTCTCGGTGGTCATGACATCGACGCCATTACGGTAGTCGGTCGTCATGCTCGCGATGCCGGGGCCCACAAACTCCATGACCTTGTTCTTGACGTAGCCCTTGGCAAAGACGGCGCGGATGATGGCGAGCGCCACGTCGTGCGGGCCGACGCCGGGGCGCGGGGCGCCCGTGAGGTAGATGGCGACGACGCCGGGATAGGCGACGTCGTAGGTGTCACGCAGCAGCTGCTTTGCCAGCTCGCCGCCGCCCTCGCCCACGGCCATGGTGCCCAGGGCGCCGTAGCGGGTGTGCGAGTCGGAGCCCAAAATCATCTTGCCGCAACCGGCGAAGTTCTCACGCATAAAGGAATGGATGACGGCGATGTGCGGCGGGACGAAGATGCCGCCGTACTTCTTGGCCGCGGAAAGGCCAAAGACGTGGTCGTCCTCGTTGATGGTGCCGCCCACGGCGCACAGCGAGTTATGGCAGTTGGTGAGCACGTAGGGCAGCGGGAACTGTTCCATGCCCGAGGCGCGCGCCGTCTGGATGATGCCAACAAAGGTGATGTCGTGGCTCGCCATGGCATCGAAGCGAATCTTGAGCGCCTCGGGATCTCCGGACGTATTGTGTGCCTGGAGGATCGAATACGCGATGGTGCCACGCTTGGCATCCTCGGGTGTCTGCGTAATACCGTGCTCGGCAGCCTCGGCCGCAGGCACAATCTCGCTGCCGCCGCGCAGGTAGATGCCGTCCTCGTACAGCTTAACCATACTGTCTCCCACTCTGCCCGAAAGGCTCGGGCGCATAGCATACATTCGTTCAATATCGTGCCATAGAACGGTTGCGAGTGGGTTGCGAATCTACACGTTCACTTTATCTCGGTAAAGTAAAGGACGAGCCGGGCGAGGGCTGGCAGATTTAGTGCAAGGTAGTCATTGGGGACGTTCTTAAACGACTAGTCAAACAAGAACGTCCCCAATGACTACCGCCGGAGCGAGGCAACGCCGCAGGTAGAGGACGGACAGCGAGCGACGTCCAGAGCGAACAAGTTGGCATGAAAAAGGCGAGGCATAGACCTTCTGGTCATGCCTTGCCTTTTGAATGACAAATTGTCGCTCTGGGCGGCACGCAGCGTCGAGCCGTTACGCCGTTCGGCAGAACGGCGTAACCTAGAGATCCCCGCCTGCGCCCAAAAGTTTGCGCATGACCTGTTCGGGGTTAACCGAGCCGTCGCGCGGGGCCAGGGCGGTGATCTTCTTCTGCATCTTGTACTCGTGCAGCTCGTCCTCGAGCTGGCGCACGCGGGCACGGAGCTTTTCGTTCTCGCGCTCGCGCTCCTCAGCACGCTCCTTCATATCAAGAATACGCACCACGCCGGCAAGGTTGATGCCCTCGTCGGTCAGCTGGTTGATGAGCTCCAAGCGCTCGATATCGGCACGCGAATACAGACGCGTGTTGCCGCCCGAGCGCTGGGGGTTCACCAGGCCCTTGGACTCGTAGACGCGCAGAGTCTGCGGATGCATACCGGTCAGCTCGGCCGCCACGCTAATCATGTACAGCGGTTTGTTCCTATTGTCCTCGGCCATGCTACCTGACCCCTTTCCGTCTCGTTATCGTCCATCATAAGCCCGCGGGCGTGGGCGTGCGCCGCGACCGCCCTAGTACGTCGCCTTGTAACGGTTGACCTTCTCGCGGTAGTCGCGCGTGTCGGCCTCGCGCAGCTTGGTCATGGCATCGCGCTCGTCATCAGACAGGTTCGTGGGAACCTGCACCTTGATCTCGACAAGCAGCGCACCGGTGCGCCCGCGATGCTTAACGTCGGGCGCGCCCATCTCCTTAAAGCGGAACTTCTTGCCCGTCTGGGTACCCGCGGGCACCTTCAGACGAACCGTCGCACCACCGGGCGTCGGCACGTCCACCGTGCAGCCGAGCGCCGCCTCGAAGACCGAGACCGGTACCTCCATGGTCACGTCGGCACCTTTGCGCTTAAACAGCGGGTGCTCCTCCACATGCGTGGTCACGACCAGGTCGCCGCGCTCGCCACCCGCAACGCCGTACTCGCCGCGACGCTTGTAGCGTAGCTTGCCGCCGTCGACCGCGCCCGCGGGGACCGAGACCGTAATGGTCTGCTGCTCGCCCGTCGAGGGAATGCGGTAAGTGACCTTGTGCGTCACGCCGCGGAACGCGTCCTCAGCCGTCACATCGACGGTCAGCGACAGGTCGCCGCCCTTGCGAGCGCGGCTGCGACCCGCGCCGGCACCGGCAGCGCCCGCAGCCCCGGCAAAGCCCGAGCCCCAATCGCTGCCCCAGGCGCCGTTGCCGCTAAAGATGCTGTCGAAGATGTCGCCCCAGCCGCTGGCGCCCGCGCCGGCACCGTAGCCGCCGCCATACGCGCCGCCTGCGCCCGGCATGCCGCCAAACATGAGCATCTGGTCGTACTCTTTGCGCTTCTTCTCGTCCGAAAGCGTTTCGTAGGCCTCGCTGATCTCCTTAAACTTGGCCTCGTCGCCGCCGGCATCGGGGTGATATTTTTGCGCGAGCTTGCGAAACGCGCTCTTGATCTCTTTATCGGAGGCGCTCTTGGATACGCCCAGGATGTCATAGAAGGTTTTGCCTGCAGCCATCGTAGCTCCTCTCCTGTTTCATCCGCCGCCCAGCGGGCGGCGGCTCATGCTTTCATATGGCACTAGGCCAGAAAGGGCCCCGGGTGTTGCCCCGGGGCCCTTCTCAATTACTCCTCGGTGCTCTCGGCCGTATCGGCCGCAGCATCCTCGGGCGCCGCGTCGGGCTCCGGTGCGGGGCGCTTCTCGCCACCGTAGGTCACCGTCACCATCGCGGAACGCAGGATGCGGTCCGCCATGCGGTAGCCCTTCTGGTACACGTCGTTGACGGTCTCGTCGTACTGCGACGCGTCCTCGACGCGACCCACGGCCTGGTGCTCGAGCGGATCGAACGCCTCGCCCTTGGGGTCGATGGGCTCAACGCCCTCGTGCGCAAACACATCGAGCAGCTTGGCATGCACCGCGTCGACGCCGTCGACGAACTGCTTAAAGTCGTCGGCAAGCTCCTGGCTGCGGGCATGGTCGATCGCACGCTCGATATCGTCGACCACCGGCAGCAGCGCGGTGACGAGCTTCTCGGTCGCGCGCTCGCGCTCGGCGATACGCTCATTGGCGGTGCGGCGACGGAAGTTCTCCCAGTCGGCCTGAAGACGGGCGGTACGCTCAGTGGCGTCCTTTGCCTTGTCCTCGGCGGCCTTCTGAGCCTCTGCCGCAGCATCGAGCTCATTGCGCACGTCGGCGAGCTCCTTTTGGGCCTGCTCGAACTTGAGCTTAAAGTCGTTGTCGGCGGCTTCCTCACCGGCGCGGATAGCGGCTTCCACCATCTCGTCCTCGGTCATCGTCGCCTCCTTGTTGGAATCCTCTACCTGGTTCTCGGCAGCCTCGGCGGCCGGGGCCTCGTTGGCCTCGGTATCGTCGACGGCCTCTACGGGAATCTTCACGTCCTTCTCCTCAGAGTCAACGGGGGCGGCGCCAGCGGCGGCCGCCTCCGTGCGAGCTTTACGGGCGGACATGATTACTTGTCCTCGTCGTCCACAACCTCGTAGTCGGCGTCGACGACGTCATCGTCGGCAGGCTGGGCGCCGGCGGCACCGTCGGTCTGCTGCTGAGCGTCGGCGTAGACAACCTGGGCCAGCTCGTAGGCCACGGACTGCAGGGACTCGCCGGCGGCCTTGATGGCCTCGACGTCAGAGCCCTCGAGCGCCTTCTTGGCGTCGGCGATAGCGGCCTCGGCCTTGGACTTCACGTCGGCGGAAACCTTGTCACCGAGCTCGTTGAGGGTCTGCTCGGTGGAGTAGCACAGGCTGTCGGTCTGGTTGCGGACCTCAACCTCTTCCTTCTGCTTCTTGTCCTCCTCGGCATGAGCCTCGGCGTCCTTGACCATACGATCGACTTCGTCGTCGGACAGAGCGGTGGAGCCGGAAATGGTGATCTGCTGTTCCTTGCCGGTGCCCTTGTCCTTAGCGGAGACCTTGACGATGCCGTTGGCGTCGATGTCGAAGGTAACCTCGATCTGCGGCACGCCGCGGCGGGCAGCCGGGATACCGGTCAGCTGGAACTTACCGAGCGACTTGTTGTCGCGGGCAAGCTCGCGCTCGCCCTGGAGCACGTTGATCTCGACGCTGGTCTGGTTGTCGGCAGCGGTGGAGTAGACCTCGGTCTTGGAGGTCGGGATCGTGGTGTTGCGGTCGATCATCTTGGTCATGATGCCGCCCATGGTCTCGACGCCCAGCGACAGCGGGGTAACGTCGAGCAGCAGGATGCCCTCGACGTCGCCGGTGAGCACGCCGCCCTGGACGGCAGCGCCGTCGGCAACGACCTCGTCGGGGTTCACGGACATGTTGGGCTGCTTGCCGGTCATGGTCTTGACGAGCTCCTGGACGGCGGGCATGCGGGTGGAGCCGCCGACGAGGATGACCTCGGTCAGATCGGAGAGCTTAAGCTTGGCGTCGCGCAGGGCGTTGGTGACAGGCTGCTTGCAGCGCTCGAGCAGGTCGCGGGTGATCTTCTCGAACTCGGCGCGGGTCAGCGTGTAGTTGAGGTGCAGCGGGCCGGACTGGTTCATGGTAATGAACGGCAGGTTGATGGTGGTCTGCTGGGCGGCGGAGAGCTCCTTCTTGGCGTTCTCGGCGGCCTCCTTCAGACGCTGCAGGGCCATGGGGTCCTGACGCAGGTCGACACCGTTCTCCTGCTGGAACTTATCGGCCATCCAGTCGATGACGCGCTGATCCCAGTCGTCGCCGCCCAGGTGGTTATCGCCCGAGGTGGACAGAACCTCAAACACGCCGTCGGCGAGGTCGAGGATGGAGACGTCGAAGGTGCCGCCGCCCAGGTCGAAGACCAGGATGCGCTGGTCGGTGCCCTGCTTGTCCAGGCCATAGGCCAGAGCAGCAGCGGTCGGCTCGTTGACGATACGCTTGACGTTGAGGCCAGCGATCTTACCGGCGTCCTTGGTGGCCTGACGCTGGGCGTCGTTGAAGTAGGCCGGGACGGTGATGACGGCGTCGGTGACGGTCTCGCCCAGATACTTCTCGGCGTCAGCCTTCATCTTGGCGAGCGTCATGGCGCTCACCTGCTCGGCGGTGTAATCCTTGCCCTCGATATCGACGACGGCACGGCCACCCTGGCCCTCCTTGACCTCATACGGCACGGTCTTGATCTCGGAGGTGCACTCGGAGTACTTGCGGCCCATGAAGCGCTTGATGGAGAACACGGTGTTCTTGGGGTTGGTGACAGCCTGGTTCTTAGCGGCCTTACCCACGACGCGGTCGCCGTCGGCACGGAAGCCCACGACGGACGGGGTGGTGCGGTCGCCCTCGGCGTTCACGATAATGGTCGGAGAACCGCCCTCGAGAACGGCCATAGCGGAGTTAGTAGTACCAAGGTCGATACCAAGAATCTTACTCATTAGAAATTCCCTCTCTCTTTTGCGTTCGCGCCGCCTCGACGATCTGTCGCGCGGCGCTTCGGCTTGTCTTTCAGGATGTAGTGTATCCCCTTATGGGCCGGAATATACAAAATCTAAGTCAATTCATATAAGATTTCTTATTGCTGAGAGTTTAGGTTCTTAAATGCGCAGGTAGATGCGCTGAATGAGTTCTCGGCACATCTATTGAGATCTATGTAGAGATGGCTGAGGTTTGGGTCCGAGGGTGCCTGGGGCTGCCTTACGGAAAGCTCGTCCCGGTTTAAGCGTGGATTCCGGGTCGCAGTTTCCGCTGGCGGGCCCAACCGGAAACTGCGACCCGTTTTTCGGCCAAATAACGGGATGCTCTTTCCGCAGGCGCGCTCAATAGCTCACTATTTCAAGTCACCTTTAGCTAACATTTGCGCAGCTCAACGGCCCCACCTGCGTGTTTTTTAGTAAACCTTGGCATACTCGGCGAACGGTATGAAGATGCCGGCCAGAGGGTATTGCAAACGGTCGCTCCCGTGGTATGTTTTTGCCCGAATCAAACCGGCGTGCATCGTCTGTAGCGTCGGTCAACAGAGAGGAAACTACCATGGCTCATCCCGTAATTGATGCCGACGAGTGCATCGCTTGTGGCGTTTGCGTCGACTCCTGCCCCGCTGGCGTTCTGGAGCTCCAGGACGTCGCTACCGTCGCTGACGAGGACTCCTGCGTCGCTTGTGGCGCCTGCCAGGACGCTTGCCCCGCTGGCGCGATCACCGAGATCGTCGAGGAGTAACAACTCCCCCACTTGCACACTCAAAAGTACACCGTGCACAGAAAAGGAGGCCTCCGCATCGCCGCGGAGGCCTCCTTTTTGTGCGGATAACTAATTTGGCACCGTCGCAGGTTGAGCCCACGTCAGCGAAAACGTCCCTAAGCGAGCAAGGTGACGTGAAAGAGGAGGGAAGCGTACTTTGGGTACGCGACCGACGATTGAACGTCAGATTGCCGCTTAGGGGCGTTTGCAGCGTCAGCTACGATAGATCGTCCTCGTAGGGCATTAGGTCCGCCAAGTAGCCTTTCTCCTTGAGCATCGCCTCGATCTCGTCGAGGGTCTGCTCGTCCTCCGCCGCGATGCGATGGAAGTGGTAACCGCTCGTCACCGTTAGTAGTGGAAAGCTCTTGCCGCTCTCGATATCGCGCAGATAGCGCTCGACATCGCGGCGGTTGCGGATGTCCAGGTCGGCCGTGATCTTGCCGTACACACGATGGTTGACGATCACGTTGAGCACGGCGCCACCCGCGTCGACGATACTCGTAAGCTCATCGCCCGCCTGCTCCACGCTGTGGCGAACCTTAACAAGACGTGTGGGCACGGCGGGGCTACTCGCGGCTTCCTGCAGCACGTAGCCGCGGTTGGTCGCCACGATATCGTGCCCATCGGCGCGCAGCAGGGCGATGTCCTGCACCACGATCTGGCGGCTCACACCAACCTCGCGGGCAAGCGCGCTGCCCGATACGGGCCCCTTGGCCCCCTCGAGCACGGCCATGATGGCACGGCGACGCTCGCGGGCGTTCATTATTTACCGTCCAGCAGACGCAGGTGTTTAAGCGAGAGGTCGAGGATCGGCGCGGAGTGCGTCAGGGCGCCCGAGCTAATAAAGTCAACGCCCAGGTCGGCAAGCGCGCGGATATTGCTGGCATCCACGTTGCCCGAACACTCGGTCTTGGCACGGCCGGCGATAAGTTCAATCGCGGCAGCCATATCGTCGTGGGTCATGTTGTCGAACATGATGATGTCGGCGCCGGCCTCCATGGCCTCGCGCACCATGTCCAGGTTCTCGCACTCGATCTCGACCGTCGTGGTAAACGATGCATGGGCGCGCGCCATCTCAATCGCACGCGTCACGCCACCGGCGGCATCGATGTGGTTGTCCTTGAGCATGACGGCCGTCGACAGGTTGTAGCGGTGGTTGCTGCCGCCGCCAATCTCAACCGCCGCCTTCTCAAACACGCGCATGCCCGGCGTGGTCTTGCGCGTGTCGACGAGCACGGTCTTGGTTCCCTCGAGCGCCGCGGCCATGCTGTGTGTATAGGTAGCGATGCCGCTCATGCGCTGCAGGTAGTTGAGCGCCACGCGCTCGCCCGAAAGCAACACGCGCGCGTCGCCGCGCACCTGGCCCACGTGATCGCCGGCATGCACCTCGTCGCCATCCGAGACATCAAACAGCACCGAGCTCTGCGAATCCAGCAGCTCAAAGGTGCGGGCAAACACATCCAAGCCGGCGATGATGCCGTCGGCCTTGGCGATAAGCTCCACCGTGGCGGGACGCGCCGTGGGGCACACGCTCGCCGTGCTCACGTCCTCAAACGTGATGTCCTCGCGCAGGGCCTGCAGAATCAGATCATCGACGACGAGCTTCATGGTAATGGGATTCATGGTCTACTCCTCCACGGCCTGCGTGCCGGCGGCACGGGCCAAATCATCGATTGCCAGAGGGTCGGCGCCCAGGGCGCGATGACGGCCATCGAGCGCGGGATCGCCCGCCTGCTCCACTGCGAGCGACTCGCCGGTGCGCATGTACCACGCGGCGCGACGACCCCAGACCAGCGCCTCGAGCAGGCTGTTGGAAGCCAGGCGATTCTTGCCGTGAACGCCGTTGCAGGCCGTCTCGCCCGCGGCGTAGAGCTCGGGCATCGAGGTGCGGCCGTCCTTGTCGACCCACACGCCGCCCATAAAGTAGTGCTGCGTCGGCGTAACGGGAATGGGCTCGTCCAAGATGTCGCGGCCGTCCTCCAGGCAGCGCGCGCGAATGTTGGCAAAGTGCCCGGTCACCACGTCGCGCTCGACGGGGGCAAAGCTCAGCCACTCGTGCTCGGTGCCGTCCTGCTTCATCTGCTCGCGAATAGCGGCGGCGACCACATCGCGCGGCTGGAGCTCATCGGTAAAGCGCTCGCCGGCGGCGTTAAGCAAAATCGCGCCCTCGCCGCGGCAGCTCTCGCTGATCAGGAAGGTGCGGCCCGGCTGCGGCGAGAACAGCCCCGTGGGGTGAATCTGCACGTAGTCCAGGTGCTCCATCTTAATACCATGCTCCTGAGCAATGTAGCAGGCATCGCCCGTGAGCTGCGGGTAGTTGGTCGAATGGTCGTATACGCCGCCGATGCCGCCCGTTGCCCACAGCGTGTGGCGGGCATGGATCTTAAACGGCTCGCCGGCATGCGCGCCCTCGGCGGCATTTACCAGCTCGTCGGCGGGACGAACCGAGTTGTTCTCGTCCACGGGAACGGCGACGATACCGGTGCACACCGTGGCGCCGTCACGCTCGCCCGTCAGGATGTCGGTCATGGCCACGTGCTCCAAAATCTGCACGTTGTCCAGCTTGCGAACGGCCTGGAGCAGTTTGGTCGTGATCTCCTTGCCCGTAATGTCGGCATGGAAGGCAATGCGCGGACGGCTGTGCGCGCCCTCGCGGGTAAAGTCGAGGCTGCCGTCGGCCTTGCGCTCAAAATCCACGCCCATCGCTAGCAGGTCGTTGATGACCGAACGGCTCGAGCGGATCATGATGTCGACGCTCTCGCGGCGGTTCTCGTAGTGACCGGCGTGCATGGTGTCCTCAAAGAAGGCATCATAGTCCGAGCCCTCGGGCAGCACGCAGATGCCGCCCTGCGCGAGCATCGAATCGCACTCATCGACCGCGCCCTTGGAGAGCATGATCACGCGCGTGCTCGTCGGCAGATTGAGGGCCGCGTACAGACCCGCCACGCCGCAGCCGGCAATGACGACGTCGCACTCCATATCGGGGTATTGCTTGGTTTCCACAGGAATCCTCTCCCTTGTAATGTGGCATAAGGGACCGCCCCTCATGTCACATCGTTCTAGCGCGCCGCGTACTCGAGCATGCGGTCGAGCGTGAGCTTGGCCTGATCGGCTGCCTCGTCCGACACGCCAATCTGCACCTCGCCCTCGCCCGTCTCCAGGCAGTGCACGAGCTTTTCGAGCGTGATGAGATCCATGTTGACGCAGGTGGGCTGCACCGCAGGGAAGTAGAACTTCTTGCCGGTGCCCTGGCAGCGGCGCTCGAGCTCGTAGAGCACGCCGCGGACCGTCACGATGATGAACTCGCTCGCGTCCGACTCCTCGGCATACTTGATGATGCCGGCAGTGGAGCCGATGTAGTCAGCCTCGGCCAGGACGTCGGCCTTGCACTCGGGGTGCGCCAGCACGAGCGCGTCGGGATGCGCCTCCTGCGCGTCGACGATCTGCTCGACGGTAATGATGTGATGACGCGGGCAATAGCCGTTGTTGAGGATGACGTGCTTTTGGGGCACCTGCTCGGCCACAAAGCGGCCCAGGTTCTGGTCGGGAATGAACAAGATGTGCTGCTGTGGCAGCTCGGACACGATCTTGACGGCGTTGGAGCTGGTGACGCACACGTCGCTCCAGCTCTTGATCTCGACCGTGGAGTTGACGTAGCACACCACGGCCAGGTCGTCGCCATACTCGGCACGCGCCGCGTCGACCGTCTCGCGCTTGACCATGTGCGCCATGGGACAGTCCGCGCCCGGCTCGGGCAGCAGCACGGTCTTGGTGGGATTGAGCAGCTTGGCGCTCTCGCCCATAAACTCCACGCCGCACAGCACGATAGTCTGCTGCGGCAGGCTCTTGGCGAGCTTTGCCAGGTAGAAGCTGTCGCCGACGTAATCGGCAACGGCCTGGACCTCGGGCGCCACATAATAGTGCGCCAGGATCACCGCGTCACGTTGGGTTTTTAGTTGCTGAATGGCCTCGACGAGCTCTGCGGGCACCAGTGCCGCACGCTCCGTTGCCGTCGTTGCCGATGCCAGGCCGGCCGCGATATCGCGTGCAAGCTCCGACGCATCCATGTTCGCGCTCTGTGCCATCAAGGCCCCTCTCTTTTGGCGAATCTTGGGGCTTTAGTATGACACCTAGGTTTACAGCTGACAAGACAGCTGTAAACCTAGGTGTAAAGTTGAAATAAAGATTCAATCATGTGGCAGGTCCATATTCGAACTGGCAAGCTGAGGATAGCTGAGCTCTCGATGGCGCAGGAGGCATCTTTCGCCACCGCAATACCGCTTGGCGCGAGTTGCACGCCGTGGGGCGCAAACGGTCCGCACCCCCACAAGCGGTCCGCACCCAATGTGGCAAAATCGAACTACTAAGGGGGCTTAGAATGCTCAAGATTATTGCCTGCGACGATGATGTCGCTTTTCTAGATAGACTGCACCGGATGATCGACCGTTGGTCGACCGAGACGGGCACGACGGTCGATGTTGCGCTCGTCACGCGCGGCGAGGACCTGCTGGCCCGCCATGCCGCATCGCGCGCCGACATCATTCTGCTCGACATGATCATGCCGCTCGTCAACGGCATGGACACCGCACGCGAACTGCGCCAGGCCGACACCGCCGTGCGCCTGGTGTTCCTCACCTCGTCGCCCGAGTTCGCGCTTGAATCCTACGAGGTCCGCGCCTTCGACTATCTGCTCAAGCCCGTGACTTACGAACGCCTGGCGCAGTTACTCGACGAGCTTTCGAGCATGCGCCCGGCGGCAACCGACGAGCTCGTGATCAAAACTTCCTTTGGCTACCACGCCCTGCGCCTGTCCGACATCGAATATGCCGAGGCGCGCAACAAGCACGTGGTCTTCCACCTGCGCGACGGACGCGATATCGAGGCACTCGAGTCGTTCCGCAGCGTCGAGGACCGCTTGGAGCAAAACGCGGTCTTCTTTAAATGCCACCGCAGCTACCAGGTCAACCTGCGCAATATCGATCACTTTGACCGCACGGACATCGTCATGCGCTCGGGCGCGTGCATCCCGCTTTCGCGCAGCTGCAAGCAGGGATTCCAAGACGCCTACTTTGCGGCGCGCTTTGAGGGTGGGAGACACTGATGGTCTCCTCGGTCGAAATGGTCCTTTGGGCAATCCACCACGCCACGACGCTACTCTTTGGCGTCTTTGCCTCGGCGGCGCTGTGCGGTGTCGAGATCAACCGGCGTCATGCGCTTGAACTGGTGTTGGTCGGTGCCGTAACCGGATGCGCATTTGGCCTCGCCAATGCCGTCGGCGGCGAGCTTTTTGCCCGCCAGGTATATCCGCTCGTCGTGCATCTGCCGCTCGTCATCTATTTGTGCGCGCGCTACCGTCTGAGCCCGCTGCTTGCCGTGCTCGGCATTACGAGTGCCTATCTGAGCTGCCAGTTCAGCAATTGGATGGGCATCGCCGCATTTGCCGCAACCGATTCTCAGATCGCGTACTATCTGGCGCGCATCGCGACCACACTCGCCGTCTTTGCCGTCCTGTTGCATTGGGCCGGCGACATCGGTCCGCGCTTGGCGATTAAAAGCACCACCGAGCTGGGCATCCTTTTAATCCTGCCGCTCGTCTATTACGTCTTTGACTATGCCACCAACGTCTACACCACGCTGTTCCACTCGGGCTCGGTGGTAACGGTTGAGTTTTTGGCATTTGCGCTCTGCGCCTTCTATCTTATGTTTCTTACCGTTTACCTGCGCGAATACGAAGAAAAGGAAACCGCTGAGCGAGAGCGCTGGATGCTCGAAACCCGCGACAGCGCCGCCATCAAAGAGCTCGAGGCTTGGCGTCAATCTGGGCGCGAGCTGTCGATTCTTCGCCACGATATGCGCCACTTCCTACGCGGCCTGGCCGCTTTAATTGAGGAGGGCCACACCGACGAGGCGCTCAAACGCATCGATGAACTCTGCGAAGCCGGCGATCGCACCGCCGTACGCCGCTTCTGCGCCAACGAGACCGTAAACATCGCGCTTTCGTCATTTAACTCGGATATCAATAGAAACGGCATTGCCGCCAACCTGCGCGCCGCCGTACCCGAAACCATCCACGTAGGTGACGCCGACCTGTTTAGCGTGCTCTCAAATGCCTTGGAAAACGCTATCACCGCCGCGAGCGCCGCGCCCCAGGGAAAGCGATTCGTCGACTTTGACCTGCGATTAGAGGACGGCCAGCTGCTGCTGTTAGTTTCCAACACGTTTGACCGCGCGCCGCGCATGGTCGACGGCATGCCCGTGACCCGGCATGCGGGCCACGGCTTTGGCACCAAGAGCATCAAACTTGCCGTGGAGCGCATGAACGGCAACTGTCAGTTCCGCATTAACGGCGATCGGTTTGAGCTGCGCGCCGTGATGTAGAAGTGCGGTGCCGATCTCGAGGTGCGCCTTGCCCGCCAGGCAATCGCTCGCCGGCGCCAATCCGCTACAGCGGGGCGGCCGCCGGGGTCAGCTGCTTGATGTAGGCCCACATGCGCTGCTTGGCCGCTTTGTCGGTCAGCGCCGCCTCAAAGCCATCGAGCGCGAGCACGCGGCGGCCCTGCACATGGGCGACCAAGCCGGGCTTGAGCATGGCGGTGTCGAAGTCATCAATCGCCACGAGCATATCGGCGTAGGTCTCGCGCATGGCGTCAGCCGCGTTGTTGTCGAGCAGCAGCACCGCCTCGGGGTCCAAAGCCTCAAGCGCCTCACGGAACAGCTCGCACGGCAGAGTCTCGCCCACCGCGACCGTCCCATCACCCACGCCGGCGACGCTTGCCAGCACGCAAAAATCCTCGGGCGCGTAGCCGATGGCCCCAAGCGCCTTGCGCAACGCCGCGCCATCCGGGCCGGCGGCAAGCTCGCCACCCGAACGCTCGGCCTCGTCCAAATCGCCTTTGACCAGCACGATCGGCGAGCACGCGTTGCCCGCGATACGCACGCCACGACCCGCGAGCGATGCGAGCTCCTGCTCGGTCGCCTGGGCGATGGCTTCTTTTTTCTGGCTTTGTGACGTGGGCATGCGCTCTCCAATCGTTTGCGTGCCCACCATTATATAAAAGAGCCGCCTACGAGTGGTTGCTTTGCGGGCGGCTGGGTATAAGCACGGTCGTACTGAGTTTTACGCGGCCAAGCCGCGTCGCATTATGGAGGTCACCATGGCTGACATTAATCAGATTACCCCCGAGAACTTCGATTCCATCGTTAACGACAGCCTGCCCGTGCTGGTCGATTTTTGGGCACCGTGGTGCGGGCCCTGTCGATCCCTCTCGCCCATCGTTGACGAGGTTGCCGATGGGCTGGCGGGCAAGCTTGCCGTTGCCAAATGCAACGTCGACGACAACCAGGACCTGGCCATGAAGTATGGCGTCATGAGCATCCCCACGCTGATTGTGTTTAAGAACGGCGAGGAGATTGACCGCTCGGTTGGTGCTCTGCCCAAGGCGAGGCTGCAGGCGCTGCTGGAGAAGCATCTGTAATACGCTTGTTACTTACCCGCCGTCCATGAGCGCTTTTGCACCGCTCGCCGGACTTCTGGATGCACCGAGTGCAACCACGGATAGTATGGTAGTCACAAACAGCCCCCAGTGAACGGGTGCGGGTCGCACAGACTCGCACCCGTTTTCTTATGCAGCTGCGCACAGAGCGGGCGTAGTAAAATCTGAACCACTGAACTGCCCCATACAAAAGGAGATTTTCCATGCATGACGTCGGAATGAACATGAGCCAGCTTGCCATGAGCGTCAAGCAGGTCGACGACACCATCGAGCTCGCTCACGAGTGGAGCCATCAGCTGCTGCATGCGACCGAGAATTTTGACATGGAGCGCATCGGCGCCAAGCTCGAGGCCGCCATGGCCGCGCTCCACGAGGCGCATGACGCGCTCGAGGGCTACGAGGAAGCCATCGAGGCCGACCACAACTCCGTCGGCTCCGTGAAGCTGGTGTAAGGTGGCCGAACACGAGCACTGCTGCGGGTACGAGCACGAGCATCCGCACGGGGCGGACGGTGACGCGGGCTGCCACTGTAGTGGCTCCGGCTCCGAGCTGGTCCGTTTTTCGGTTACCGCACCCGACGACCTGCTGCGCCGTTTTGACGAGCAGATCGGGCGCCGCGGCGACGTGGCCAACCGCTCCGAGGCCGTGCGCGATTTGATTCGCGCCTCGATCGCCAAAGAGCAGATGCGCACGCCCGATGAGCACGTTATCGGGTCGCTCACCATGATCTACGACCATCACACCGGCGATCTGACGCGCCGCCTGGACGAGGTGCAGCACGACTACACCGACGAGATCGTATCGACGATGCACGTGCATTTGGATCACCACAACTGCTTGGAAATCCTGGCACTCAAGGGTCGCGGCGAGCGCGTCTACGAACTAGCCGACCGCCTGCTGGGCCTGCGCGGCGTTAAGCACGGCGAACTCACGTGCGCCGCCACCAAGCAGAGCCTGGGGCTGTAACAGCACACATTTCAACGAAGGAGGGTCGCATGCGACATGCGCATATCCATGTAACGGGCATTGTGCAGGGCGTTGGCATGCGACCGTTTGTGTATCGCGAGGCCATGGCGCACGGCATTTGCGGCTGGGTGCTCAACGCGGGCGACGGCGTGCATATCGAGGCGCACGCTCCGGCCGATGCGCTCGATGCTTTTGTTGCCGCGCTTTCTGAGCATGCGCCCGCGGCGGCCCGCGTTGAGCGAGTCGATATTGCGGATTTGGAGCCTGGCGGCTGGAGCACTGCCGATGAGCAGGGCTTTCACATTGTGGCGTCGCAGGACCAGACCGCGCACACGACGCTCGTCTCGCCCGATATCGCCACCTGCGACGATTGTCTGCGCGAGTTGTTCGATCCCGCCGACCGACGCTATCACTACCCCTTTATCAACTGCACCAACTGCGGCCCACGCTTTACCATCATCCGATCGCTGCCTTATGACCGAGCGGCCACATCGATGGACCGTTTCCCCATGTGTCCCAAGTGTGCCGCGGAGTATGCCGACCCACTCGACCGGCGTTTTCACGCGCAACCCGATGCCTGCTTTGATTGCGGGCCGCATATTACGTGGCGCGAGGCTGTAAACAGCGATGCGTGCGGGAATTCGTCCGCGACACCGGCCGTCGGCACCACACGCGAGGCCAGCGACGCTATCATCGAGCGCTGCGTTGAGCTGCTGGCCAGCGGTGGCATCGTCGCCATCAAGGGCCTGGGCGGATTCCATCTATCCTGTGACGCTGCCAACGAGCAGGCGGTGGCCGAGCTGCGCCGTCGCAAGCGTCGCAGCAATAAGCCGCTTGCCGTCATGGTGCGCAGTCTTGCCGATGCCGGGCGCCTGTGCCATATCGACGATGCTGAACGCGATCTGCTCGCCGGCAGTATCCGCCCCATCGTGCTGCTGCGCCGGCGGGCTGTTTGCGGGAACGACGGCGATTCTTCCGACGCCCTCGTACTCGCACCGTCCGTCGCGCGCGACCTGCCCGAGCTCGGCGTCATGCTCCCCTATACGCCGCTTCAGCATCTGTTGCTCGCCGCGGCAGAAGCCTGCGGTATGCACGCGCTCGTCATGACCAGCGGAAACCTGAGCGAAGAACCCATCGAGACCGACGACGACCTTGCCTGGGAACACCTCGTTGCCGCCGGCATCGCCGACGCGTTGCTCGGCAACGATCGCGCGATTCTCTCGCGCTACGACGACTCTGTAGTGCGCGTGGTTGACGGCGCCGTTATGCCCGTACGCCGCGCTCGCGGATATGCACCCCAACCGCTGCCGTTGCCGGCGCTCGACCGCGCTCCGTCCTGCGTACTCGCCTGCGGGCCGCAACAAAAGGCCACGATTACGCTCACGCGTGAAGGGACGAACGGCGAGGCGACCTGTTTTGTGTCGCAGCATATCGGCGATGTTGAAAACGGCGGGACCTTCGATGCCTGGAACGCCGCGCGCACGCGCTTGGAAGATCTCTTTGACTTGGCGCCCGCCGCCTTGGCCTGCGATTTACACCCCAGCTATCTATCGGGCCAGTGGGCGCGCGAGCAGACGCGAAAATGCAATCTGCCGCTCGTCGAGGTGCAGCACCATCATGCGCATATCGCGAGCGTAATGGCCGAGGCCATCGCCGCGGGCCAGCTTACAACCGACGCGCGCGTCCTTGGCATCGCCTTTGACGGCACCGGCGCCGGCACCGATGGGACCATTTGGGGCGGCGAGTTTCTTGTTGCCAGCCTTGGCGGCTTTGAGCGCACCGCGCATTTGCGCACCTGGGCGCTCCCCGGTGGGGCGGCCTCCGTGCGCGACGCCCGCCGCAACGCCTTTGCCCTGCTCAGTGAGCTCGGCCTGCTCGAGCACCCAGGTGCCGCTCGGCTTTTGGACAGCCTCGACGAGCAAACGCGCAGCGTGACAGCCACCATGATCGAGCGCGGCATCAACAGCCCGCGTACCAGCAGCATGGGGCGTCTCTTTGATGCCGCGGCAGCAATTCTGGACATCTGCGACAAGGCAACCTACGAGGGCGAACCCGCCATAGAACTCGAAGCCGCCGCCTGGCGCGCGCTCGACAACGAAATCGCCCATTTTCCCGACGACAACGCCGGCTATTTCGCATCTGGCCCATCGTGGCTGGACGGCCCCTATGTTCTGGACCAGAAAGCGCTCTTTGAGGCACTTTTGGGAGGAATTGAAGCCGGGGCGCCCGCCGACAGGCTCGCACTCGATTTCCATGTCGCCGTCGCGCGCTCCTCGGCGCGCATCGCCAGCGATATCTGCGTGCACGAGGGCATCGACACCGTCGCGCTCTCGGGCGGCGTGTTCATGAACCGACTTCTGCTTCAGCTTCTCACCCGCGAGCTCAAAAGCGCAGGCTTTACTGTCCTTGTCCCCCACACCGTACCCGTCAATGACGGCTGCATCGCCTACGGTCAGGCAGCAGTCGCACGCACTCGCCTCGCACAGGTCGCGCCACAATAGGCTGTTCGGCCAGCCCGCAAGCCGCCGTCTCACAGGTGTAGCGTGTTTGCCCGCAGCGCCCGCGAGCGCTACCATCAACTGATGGATTATTGAGCGCCCGTCCAGCGCAAAGCGTATAAAAGGGGAACAATATGTGCCTTGCCGTTCCCGGTAAAGTAGTCAAACGCGACGACGACCTCAAGGCCACCGTCGACATGATGGGCATCGAGCGCCCCGTGTCGCTGCGACTCGTGCCGACGGCGCAGGTTGGCGACTATATTCTCGTACACGCCGGCTTTGGCATCCAGATTGTCGACGAGCAGGAAGCACAGGAAACGCTCGAGCTTGTTAATGCCATGTCCGAGCTGGTCGAAGAAGACCAGCTGACCACCAACCCGGCGGAGGCTTACTAGTGGCGCCCGAGCAGCCGGCGCGCTCCGGTATCGATTTCTCGGCATTCCGCGATCCCAAGCTGGCTCGCGAGCTCATCGAGCGCATTCATGAGCTTGTCGGCGACCGCACCATCAACCTTATGGAAGTCTGCGGCACGCATACCGTGAGCATCGGGCGCTATGGCTTTCGCTCCATTATGCCGGCCGGGCTCAAGCTGCTGAGCGGCCCGGGCTGCCCCGTCTGCGTCACCGCCAACCGCGACATCGACCACGCAATCGCGCTCGCCAACATAGACGGCGCCATCATCACCACCTTTGGCGACATGATGCGCGTGCCCGGATCATCCACCTCGCTCGCTGCGCAAAAGGCGGCGGGGCGCGATATCCGTATCGTCTATTCCCCGCTCGACGCGCTCGACATTGCCGAGCAAAACCCTGATCGCCCGGTCATTTTTATGGGCGTGGGCTTTGAGACTACGACGCCCACCATCGCCGCCGCCATCTTGGAGGCCGAGGTGCGCGGGCTTTTGAACTTCTCGGTCTATTGCGCCCACAAGGCCACGCCGCCGGCGTTGCGCGCCATCGCCAACGACCCCGAGACCACCATCGACGGCTTTATCCTGCCGGGCCACGTCGCCACCATCACGGGCTTGGCGCCCTTTAGCTTTTTGGTCGACGAATTCAATACCCCGGGCGTGGTCACGGGATTTGAACCGGTCGATATCCTGCAGGGCATCTGCATGCTGGTCCAGATGGTTGTTGAGGGGCAGCCCGCGATCGACAACGCCTACCGTCGCGGCGTCAATGCCGACGGCAATCCCGTGGCGCGCCAGCTGGTCGAGCAGGTATTTGAGCCGTGCGATACCACATGGCGCGGATTGGGGTCGATTGCGGCTTCGGGACTCGCCATTCGTCCCGAATTCTCGCGCTTTGATGCCAGCATGCGCTTTGGCGTGTCCATCGAGCCAACGGTCGAGCCACGCGGATGCCGCTGCGGCGACGTGCTGCGCGGGGCCATTACGCCGAGCGACTGCCCCCTGTTCGGCCACGCTTGTACGCCCGAGCATCCCGTCGGCCCCTGCATGGTGAGCTCCGAAGGCAGCTGCGCAGCATATTTCCGCTACCGAGGCTAATGGGTTCCGCCGTTCTAACGAACGGCGGACCGGTCGACGCTGCGCCTCACCCATATAATTCCACCCACGATTGGAGTTTTCGATATGTCCCATAGCGTTACCGATAGCACCGTCCTGCTGGGTCACGGCTCCGGCGGCCAGATGATGAAACGCATCATCGACGAGGTCTTTTTGGATGCCTTTGGGTCGCCCGAGCTACTCGAGGGCAACGATGCCGGCGTCGCCGCACTGCCCGCGAGCGGGCGCATCGCCATGTCGACCGACAGCTTTGTGGTGACGCCGCAGTTCTTCCCCGGCGGCAATATCGGCCGACTCGCCGTGTGCGGAACCGTCAACGATGTCGCGACCTCGGGTGCCAATGTGCGCTACCTGTCGTGCGGCTTCATCCTCGAAGAGGGTTATCCCATGGACAAGCTGCGTCAGATCGTGCAAACCATGGCCGAGACGGCGCGCGAGGCGGGCGTAGCGATCATCACCGGCGACACCAAAGTG
The DNA here is from genome assembly GCA_902494195.1 of uncultured Collinsella sp. GTDB lineage: Bacteria > Actinomycetota > Coriobacteriia > Coriobacteriales > Coriobacteriaceae > Collinsella. The sequence goes on from CABUSH010000017.1 coordinate 35,858, forward strand.
GTTGAGCGCGGCGGGGCCGACGGCGTCTACATCAATACCGCCGGCGTGGGCGAAGTGCCCGCGGGTGTGGCGCTCAGTGGCGCAAACTGCCAGCCTGGCGATGTCATCCTGGTGTCGGGCACACTCGGCGACCACGGCATCGCCATCATGAGCCAACGCGAGGGCTTGGCGTTTTCGAGCAACATCCAAAGCGATGCCGCGCCGCTCAACCACCTGATAGCCGACGTTCTGGCCGCAGCCCCCGACACGCGCTGTTTCCGCGACCCCACGCGCGGCGGCCTTGCATCCACACTCAATGAGTTTGCGCAGGCCAGCGGCGTTGCCATGGAGGTCGATGAGAACGCCGTGCCCGTGCGTCCCGATGTGCAGGCAGCTTGCGAGATGCTCGGCTATGACGTGCTGCAGGTGGCAAACGAGGGCAAGATGGTCGCCGTGGTGCCAGCCGAGCAGGCCGATGCGGCTCTAGCCGCCATGCGTACTGCCCGCTACGGCGAGAACGCCGCGATTATCGGCCGCGTGCTGCCGCTTGGATCGGACGCTCGGCCCGCCGTGCGCGTACGCACCGGCTGGGGCTCAACCCGCATCCTCGACATGCTTGTGGGAGAACAGCTGCCAAGGATTTGCTAACGGCAAAGGCTCGCGGCTAGCGCAGCGCGGTTCAAGGCCGGCAAAGATATTCAGATTCCAAACGTGCCCGATACGCAGGCCCAGTATCATGGAGTGCGTTTTATTACTCAAACGGCAGGAGCACCCATGGCGGCAGCGTTTTCCCATGTGATTTTTGACCTCGACGGCACTATCCTCAACACGCTCGAGGACCTGGCGGCCGCCGGCAACCATACCTGTGAGATGCACGGCTGGCCCACTTTTGCCGTTGACGAATACCGCTATAAGGTGGGAAACGGCATGCTCAAGCTGGTTGAGCGCTTTATGCCTGCCGAGTATGCGGGCGACGGCCGCATGTTTGAGCAGACGCTTGCCGATTTTAGGGCTTACTACGGCGAGCACAAGGAGGACCACACCGCCCCCTATGCCGGCACAATCGAGATGCTCGACCGTCTGCGCGCCGCGGGCATCCAGCTTGCCGTGCTTACCAACAAGGACCACATTTCGGCGGCCCCGCTTATCGAGAAGTACTTTGGTCCCGACCGCTTTGCGCTGGTCCAGGGCCGTGTCGACGCTTTTCCGCCCAAGCCCGAAGCGCCCGCCACGCTGCATGTGATGGAGGAGCTGAGCGCCGACCCGGCAACCACGCTCTATGTGGGCGATTCCAATGTCGACGTCCTGACCGGTCACAATGCCGGCCTCAAGAGCGCGGGCGTCACTTGGGGCTTCCGCGGCCGCGCAGAGCTGGAGGCCGCCGGCGCCGACTACGTGGTGGACACCCAGGACGAACTTGCCGAGCTGATCTTGGGCGAGTAACGAGCGACACCGCTTAACGCAGCTGCAACAATTCTTCCGCGCGGAAAGCGCATCCCGTTTTGGAGCTCCGGAATGGGATGCGCTTTCCGTTTGAGGCGCGTCGGGGAAACGGCATCCCGTTTCAGAGCAATATTCCGGGTCGCACTTTCCGCAACCCATCCCATCCGGAAACCGCAACCCATTATTCGCCCAAAAACCGGCTCGCATTTTCCCGAGCATTCGATGCAGCGCTGGTGCAAGGAGTGTCCCTAACTGCCGGCAGAAAAGGAACGTCCCCAAGTGCCGCAAGAGTGTCCCTTTTGACTAGTCATTTAAGAACGTCCCCAATGACTACCATGGCAACGCCGCAGGTAGAGGACGGACAGCGAAAACGCCCCTAAGCGAGCAAGGTGACGTGAAATGAAAGGGCGCTGACCTTCTGGTCGCGCCCTTGAAATTGAACGTCAGATTGCCGCTTAGGGGCGTTTGCAGCGTCAACTGGTTACGCGGTTCGTAGAACCGCGTAACTCCTCTAGCTCATCATGGCACTCATCATCTCGTTGGTTGCGGAATCGTCAGCAGACCACTCGCCGTCGTCATTGCAGGAGTACTTGAAGGTGACCTTGGTGTCCTTGGTCTTAGCAGCCTTGGTCACATCGACCATAACCTGACCGGCCATCTTGTACAGCTCGTCATCGGAAGGCATCGAATCGAGCGCGGCGACCTTCTCCTGATACTGGGTGGCAAAATCCTCAACGATCTGGTTCATGGACTTGCAGGTAATGGTGACCTCGGCAGTTGCGGTACCCTTGTCCTCGTCGACCGTCACGTCGCCGATCTTGTAGTCAAAGCCCTCGAGATAGCTCTTGGCGTACTCCTTGGGATCGATGCCCAGCTGCTCGAACTCGTCGCCCGAGGCCTCTTCCAGGCCGGCGAGGAAGTCGTCGCCACCGTTCTTGACCTCGTCAAACTGCGTCGTAAGATCCTCGGTGATGAGCTCCTCAACCGAAGGACCTCCGCAGCCGGAAAGCACAACCACGCACGCGACCAGAACAGCCATCAGGGGCGCAAGCAGCAGCTTCTTCTTCATGACATTCCTCCCAACAAGCGGCACCGCGCTTCCCGACGCGGTGCACGTCGTAACAATAAGGCCATACTAGCCGCTAACGAACACCCCCGGCAAAGCAAAGGCGCAAACGGCTCGATTTAACGTCCGAACGGTTTACCGGTCCGCCCAACGCGCAATAAAACGTTCCGCCGCATTGCAATAAAAAAGGGTGGTCGGACAATTCGACCACCCCAAAACACCCTTATGTTGCCGCAGACTACTTGCGGACGACCTTGACGATGACATCGCCGGCGGCGACAGCGGAGTCAGCCTCGACGGCGAGCTCGACGTCGGCGAACTCGGCGGTGTTGGACACAGCCACGACGACGCAGTCCTTGTAGCCGGCAGCGGCGATCTTGGCGCGGTCGATCTTAAGCATGGGCTGGCCAGCCTTAACGACATCGTCAGCCTTGACGAAGCCCTCGAAGCCGTCGCCGTTCATGTTGACGGTATCGACGCCAACGTGCACCAGAACCTCGATGCCGCTATCGGACTGCAGGCCCACGGCATGACCCATGGTGACGGTCACCTTGCCGTCGCAGGGAGCGTAGACCAGGTCGTCCTCGGGCCACACGGCGCAGCCCTTGCCCAGAACCTCGCCGCCAAAGACGGGATCGGGCACGTCAGCCATCTTAATGACCTTGCCCTTGACGGGCGAGCACAGCACGTCGGCGCCGGCAGAAGCAGAGATGGAGGCAGGAGCAGCGGCAGCCGCGGGCTCAGCCTTCTTCTTGAACATATCAAACAGACCCATGCGTTTTCTCCTCTTGATTAAGCGCAACGTTATGCGCATGCCTATGGTGATTATAGTGCCAAATGATCAAATTGCTAAGGTGAGAGCTCGAATCGCAAGCCCTTTCAAGCCCTTTCAAGCCCATCCCAAGGCTTTTCCCCAGCGGCACTCATATTGTCGATCAAGCCAAGCCCTCGGTGCCGTTGGACTTGATGATCTTCTGGTATGCAAAGAAGCTGTCCTTGCGGCGGCGCTCGTAGGTGCCGGTGCCATCGTCGTACTTATCGACGTGGATGAAGCCGTAGCGCTTGCGCATCTCGCCAGTGCCGGCGGAAACCAGGTCGATAGGACCCCACCAGGTGTAGGCAATCAGGTCGACGCCGTCGGCAATGGCCTCGCCCATGGCCTTGATGTGGCTGCGCAAGTAGGCGATGCGATACGGGTCGTGGATGGAGCCGTCCTCCTCGACCTCGTCGTAGGCGCCCATGCCGTTCTCGACCACCATCAGCGGAATCTCGTAGCGGGCGTAAATCTCGTTGAGGGCGATGCGCAGGCCCAACGGATCGATCTGCCAGCCCCAGTCGGTGGACTCCAGATAGGGATTCTTGCCGCCAAAGGTCATGTTGCCCTCGGTCATCTCGTGGTCCTTGTGGGTGCCCACGGTGCCGGACATGTAGTAGCTAAAGGTGTAGAAATCAACCTTGCCGTCGGCGATATCCTGCAGGTCGCCGTCCTCCATCACGAGTTCAACATCGTTCTCGGCCCAGAAGCGCTTGGCATAGAACGGGTACTTGCCGCGCACCTGCACGTCGGAGCAGTACCAATTCATGGTATTCATCTCCTGCTGCGCGGCGAACACGTCGGCCGGATCGCACGTGGCGGCATAGGAAAGGATGAAACAGTCCATGTTGCCCATCTTAAACTGCGGGTAATGCTCGTGGGCATAGCGCACGACGCGGCCGCTGGCGACAAACTGGTGATGCAGCGCCTGCATACGAGCCTGCGGCGTGGTGTGGACCGCCGACGCCGGGCCCTCAAAGCCCTGAATCATGCTGGTCTCAAAGAGGTTGCCCATGTCCTGAGTGCCGCAGTTGATCTCGTTGAAGGTGAGCCAGAACTTGACCTTGTCTTGATAGCGGTCGAAGACGGTCTGGCAGTACTTCTCAAAGAAGCCGATGAGCTCGCGGCTCGCCCAGCCGTTGTATTTCTCGACCAGGTGATAGGGCATCTCGTAGTGCGAGAGGGTCACGAGCGGCTCGATATTGTGGGCACGCAGGCAGTCGAAGACGCGGTCGTAGAAGGCGAGGCCGGCCTCGTTGGGCTCAGCGTTGTCGCCGTTGGGAAAGATACGGCTCCAGGAGATGGACATGCGGAACATGGTAAAGCCCATCTCGGCGAACAGCGCGATGTCCTCCTCGTAGTGATGGTAGAAATCGATACCGTCATGATTGGGGTAGAAGCGGTTGGGGTCGATGTCGACCGTAATCTGACGCGGCTCCTTGTAGCTGCCGCCCAAGAAATGGTCGTCGCCGGAAGGACCGCGGCCGTCCACGTTCCAAGCGCCCTCAAACTGGTTGGCAGCGGTGGCGCCACCCCAATAGAAACCCTCGGGGAACTTGATATTTGCCATGAGCATCTCCTTTGCATCGCGGATCGATGAGCTGAGTATCGCCTGCGCACGGGACGGGCAGAAGCGGGCGCGCCAAACCCGACACTTCTTTTCGTTCTCGAGTCCTGCCGCCGCCCCGTCCCTGACACTTCCTGATACCTACCAAAAAGGGACAGGTTTATTTTGGCAGGTTTTATCTGGGCAAACGCCGGCGGTAGGCGGCCGGCGTACAGCCATAGCGCTCGGCAAACTTTTTGTAGAAGAAGCTCATATTGGCATAGCCCACCTCGCGCGCTGCGGCCTCTGCAGTAGCACCGGTGTCGAGTAGCGCCGCCGCGCGTGTCAGGCGGCTCTCCTGCACGAGCTGCATAAATGTGCGGCCCGTCTGCCGCTTGAGCAGCGCGCTTGTGTAGTTGGGACTCAGGTGCAGGTGGCGGGCCAAATCGTTGAGTGTGCAATCGCAAGCATGCCGCTCGATGTAGCTCATCGCCGCCGCAACCTGCGCCGAGGGAAGCGCGGGTGCGCCCGTTTGCAGCAGCGCGGCCTCGTAGCTTTGCATGAGCTCGACCAGCAGCAGCTCAAACAGCCTCGACACGATCTGGGGGCTCGCTGTCGTCGGCTCCAGGAGCTCGCACAACATCTCCTGCATATACCGGCGCACGCGGCGGCTGTTGCCCGTACGGAAATGCACGTGCCCGCGATGATCGGTCTCGTCGTTAAGTGCGTTGAGCAGGAACTGCGAGACGGCGCTTGCGGACGAAAGGCTTTGCTCCAGGCTGCGGCGCAGCATCGGCCGCGAAATGACAATGCTCAACATCAGGTCGTGCTCGCCGAGCTCACCTACGGCATGTGGACAGGCGGCATCGAGCAGAAGCACCTCGTTTTGGACGAGCGTGAGTTGCGTACCATTGACAATCTGTGGCGCGCACCCTCGATAGACATAGCTGATTTCGACATAATCGTGCACGTGCTCCGGCACGGGGTTAAAGCGCGAGTTGCGCACAATCGACAGGCCCTCGGGCATGCCTTCTTGGTGCAGAGTGTACGTCGCGTTACCGATTTTATGAACATGCCTGCCATCGATATCTGCCTGTTGACCCCGTCTAAATGCATCGTTCCAGTCATAGCGAGCGCCCGCGCAGTAAGCGCGCTCACTGTCGGTCAGCTCGAGCAAAAGATTGTCCAAACATGCGATATCCATGGCGCCACCATCGTTGATTTAGTCATATTTAGCCGTGGTTTTGATATTAGCAGGGCAGCACGGGCGACGTACCCTGAACTCGCAAGGGTTTAGAAAGTTGGTTATGGCATGTGGCACGCGTCCCAGCTCTTCGCCAAGCAACTGTGGGGTGACGTTTGCCCAGATAAAACCGACCAAAATAAACCTGTCCCTTTTTGGCAGGTTTTGAAGGAGTGAGTATGGCGGCATATGACAACCATGTGTTTCCGTTCTTGTGGCTCAAGGGCGAAGAACGCGAGACGATTACCGAATACTTAGAGCAGATTGCCGGGGCGGACATCCGCGAGGTCTGCCTCGAATCGCGCACGCATCCCGAGTTTTGTCGCGACGGCTGGTGGTCCGACCTGCGTTTTATCATTGGCGAGTGCAAGCGCCTGGACTTGAAGATCTGGCTGCTCGATGATGCCCACTTTCCCACGGGCTACGCCAACGGCGCGCTTGCAGGCGAGGATGTAGACCCCGCGCTCAATAAGACCGTGCTTAAGCATCACACGGTAACGGTCGTCGGTCCCCAGCCGTCCACGGTCATTAAGCTCGGCAATCTTATGGATCCCACGGAGCGCTTTGTGGGCGCGGCGACTTTCGACGCCGCCGGTGCACCGCTCGATCTTGAGCTCGCCGTTGAACAGACCGAGGACGGCACTCCCGCCCGCCTGCGCTTTGACGCTCCTGTCGGCGTCACCACCCTCGAGCTCTACGTCACCAGCCAAAAGACCGGTTTTCGCGATGAGTACATCAACATGGTCGACGCCGATTCGTGCCGCATGCTCATCAACGCCGTCTACGAACCCACGTTTGAGTATCTGGGCGACGAGTTCGGCAAGACCATTCTGGGCTTCTTTACCGATGAACCGGGCTTTATGAACGAGAAAGGTGCGACCCTCGAAGACGCTTCTAACAGCAGCTTTATCGGACGCGGCGACATGGCGCTACCATGGTCGGACGAACTTGCGCGACACCTGCACGAGGCACTGGGCACGAATTGGCTGGCTGAGCTCCGCGAGCTTTGGACGCGCGACCCCGCCGGTGCTCGGGTCCGCCACGCTTACATGGACATCGCCACGCAACTCTACCGCGCGTGCTTTGACGAGCAGATTGGTGACTGGTGCCGCGAGCGCGGCGTTATGCACATTGGCCATGTAATCGAGGACAAGAGTTGCCACACGCGCTTGGGCCAGGGCGCTGGGCACTACTTCCGCGCCGTCGCCGGGCAGGATATGGCGGGCATCGATGTGGTTATTAACCAGCTCGCCCCTGGCATCGACCACGGCCCTTACAGCTACTTCCATGGCGCATGGAACATGGAGTTCTTTACCTACGCGCTTGCCAAACTGGGCTCTTCGGCCGCGCGCCTCGACCCCAAAAAGCAAGGGCGCTGCATGGCCGAAGTCTTTGGCGCCTTCGGCTGGCACGAGGGTCTGCGCGAGATGAAGTGGATTGCCGACCATATGCTCGTCCGCGGTATTAACTGGTTTACGCCGCACGCATTTAGCATGGCGCCCTTTCCCGATTGGGACTGCCCGCCGCACTTTTACGCGCACGGCAACAACCCGCAATGGCCGCACTTTGGCCAGCTCATGAGCTATATGAACCGTACGGCAACGCTGCTTTCAGGAGGCAGCGCCGCGCGTCCCGTCGCCATTCTGTACCACGCCGACGCCGAGTGGGCCGGCAACGCCATGCCTATCGAGCGCGTGGCCTCCGAGCTCACGCGTGCGCAGATCGACTTTGATTTTGTGCCCGCCGAGGCTTTTGAGGATGAGGACCGTTACGAGGTTTCGATTGCCGACGGATTGCTTACCGTAAACGATTGTCCTTACCAGGCGTTTGTTATGCCAGGAGCTTCATTTATTGGTGCTGCGACGGCGGAGGCAGCGAGACGCATGGCGGATGCAGGCGTTATGGTGCTTGCCGTCGACGAGGTGCCCGGCACATTCTACGATACCGATGGCGCGGTCGAGCTGGGAGGGCTCGTCGCAACGCCGCTCGCCGATGTCGCCCGCGCGCTTGCAAGCGCGGGACTGCAGACCGTTGTGCCTGACACACCGCAGCCTTGGCTACGCGCACTTCGCTACGAGCGGGTGGGCGAGACCTACGTTATGCTCGTCAACGAGCACCCACGCGAGCGCATCGACTGCACGGTTGCGCTTGCGACAGGCGAGCGCCTTTGCGGCACGCGGCTCGACCTGCTAAACGGCGCCGGGCCCGTTGCGTTTGACGGTGCGTTGGAGCTCGCACCCTTCGAGAGCTGCATCGTTGTTTTGCAAGCGAGCAGCGAGGATGCGCCCGGAGACGGCGAAGTCGACGCCGATGCATCGCTCGGCCTGCGCGTCGAAGGCCCATGGACCGTTGCCCTCTCCCCTGCCGGCAGCAATGGCGCCTTTGGTGAAGCACAAAAGCTCAAACACCTGGGCGACCTTACGGCCGATCTGTTCACCGGCACCTGCGGCACCTACCGATATCATGCGTCGTTTGAGCTGGCCAACGATTTCACCGACGCCACGATCGACCTGGGAGACGTCTACGAAACCGCAACGCTCACGCTCGATGGACGCTCGCTCGGCACACGCATCTGCCCGCCCTATCGTTTTGCCGCCGGCGCACTTTCCGCCGGTGCGCATGTGCTCGCGATCGACGTCATCAACACGCTCGACCATGCGATTCCCGACATCTTCGGCCTCACCGAGCCCGTCGCCCCCAGCGGCATCCTCGGCCCCGTTACCCTTTGCGGGCAAAACCTGCCAAAATAAACCTGTCCCTTTTTGGCGGGTTTGGCGAGTGTGGGAGTTCGTATGGATATCAAACGCAAGATCACCGAAGCGCAGGGCCTCACCCCTACCGAGCAACAGCTCGGCATCTCGGCCCTTGCCATGGGCGAAGACGCCCGTGGGCTCTCCATCAAGGAATTTGCCGCGCGCACCAACGTTTCTGTTGCGAGCGTCCACCGTTTTTGCAAAAAGCTCGGCCTCGAGGGCTTCAAAGATCTCAAGGTCGAGCTCATCCGCCTGGCAACCGAGGCGGGCAACCGACGCGACGTGGACATCAACTTTCCCTTCGACGCCACGTCCACCCCTGCGCAGGTTATGGAGCGCATGGAGGGGCTCTACCAGACCACGCTGGCCGAAACGCGGGAGCTGCTCGACCCCACGCAGCTTGACTACGCCGCCAAGCTCATCGCGAACGCCCGACAGGTCGACATCTACACGGGCTCGCACAACCTCTATCCAGCGGGAATGTTCCGCGACCGCCTGCTCTCCGCCGGCAAAAGCGCAACGTGCCACGACGGTGTCGAGGCCCAGGTGCGAACGGCACTCGCCTCGGACCCCGACCATGTGGCAATCGTCATCTCTTACAGCGGCCTTGCCCCCAACCTCAAGGACATCTTGCCGATCCTCAGCAGTCGGCATGTCCCAATCATCGTCATCGGCACGCCTTATTGCGCTCGCATTCACCCCGGCTTTGCCGCCTACCTTACGGTGAGTGACCACGAGAGCATGACGCATCGCATCACGCAGTTCGCCAGCCACATCGCCGTGCAATACGTGCTCGATTCGCTCTACAGCAGCTACTTCGCCAAAGATTACGCCCGCTGCTCCGAGTTCCTAGAGCGCTCATTCCCCTACACCCGCCTCCCGGGGCTTAAGTAGCGACGAGCGTGGTTCTCGGACGCTTATCTAACGAGAGCAAGTAGTCATTGGGGACGTTCTTAAACGACTAGTCAAACAAGAACGTCCCCAACGACCAGTCGTTTAAGAACGTCCATTACAGTCGAAATTGTCAGCCCGGGACCGTCTCGGGCTACGATTGAGGCGCGCCCAGAACGGGCCGCCGACCGGGCGCCCGCGCACGGCCGAACGTCCCTGCCC
>CABUSH010000018.1 GCA_902494195.1 uncultured Collinsella sp.
GCCCTCGACGCGGTTAAAATAGCGAATGATTGAAGCGGATCAGCCTGGTTCCGCCCTCTTCCCTAATCCCGCTTAAACAAATCCCGCGTGTACACCTTGTCCGCCACGTCCGCGAGCTCATCGCTCCAGCGGTTGGCGACGATCACGTCGCAGCCGGCCTTGAAGGCCTCCAGGTCGTGGGTCACCTCGGAGCCGAAGAACTCCGGCGCGTCCAGCGTGGGCTCGTAGACCACAACGGGCACGCCCTTGGCCTTCACGCGCTTCATGACGCCCTGGATGGAGCTCGCGCGGAAGTTGTCGGAGTTGGACTTCATCGTCAGGCGGTAGACGCCCACGACTGGCTTCTCCTTGCCGGCGTACACGCGGTCCCAGACCATCTGCAGCACCTCGTCGGCGACGAAGTCCTTGCGGGTGCGGTTGGCCTCCACGATGGCCTCGATCAGGTTCTGCGGCACGTCCTTGTAGTTGGCGAGCAGCTGCTTGGTGTCCTTGGGGAGACAGTAGCCGCCGTAGCCGAAGCTGGGGTTGTTGTAGTGGGAGCCGATGCGCGGCTCCAGGCACACGCCGTCGATGACGTCGCGGGTGTTGAGCCCGCGGACCTCGCAGTAGGTGTCGAGCTCGTTGAAGTAGGCCACGCGCAGCGCCAGGTAGGTGTTGGCGAAGAGCTTCACGGCCTCTGCCTCGGTGGTTCCCAGCACGAGCTCCGGGATGCCCCTGGAGCCGTCGGCGTTCACGCGCTCCAGCTCGGAGGGGTCGGCGCCCTGGGCGAGCAGGCCGCCGAACTTCTCCGCCGCGGCGACGGCCTCAGGGTCGTCCTTCGGCGCGCCAACCACGATGCGGCTGGGGTGCAGGTTGTCGTAGAGCGCTTTGCTCTCGCGCAGGAACTCGGGGCTGAAGAAGATCTTGCTGTCGCCGAGCCTCTCGCGCAGGCCCGCGGTGTAGCCAACGGGGATGGTCGACTTGATGACGATCCAGGCGTCCGGGTTCACCGAGCGAACGGCGGCGATGGCGGCCTCGACGGAGCTCGTGTCGAAGAAATTCCTGTCCGAGTCGTAGTTGGTGGGCGTGGCGATCACGGCGTAGTCGGCGTCCGTGTAGGCCTCGGCCACGTCCACGGTGGCGTGCAGGTCGAGCTCGCGCTCCCCCGCCTTGGCCTCTGCCAGGAAGCGCTCGATCTCGTCGTCCTGGATGGGCGACTGGTAGTTGTTGATCTTCTCGACCTTCTCGGGCACGATGTCCAGCGCGTGCACCTCGTTGTACTGCGAAAGAAGTACGGCGAGGGACAGGCCGACATAGCCGGTACCGGCGACAGCGATTTTCATGGGAATCTTCTTTCTATCTGGGGTTTTCAAGGTGCCATACGTGATGGAACGATCAGAATGAGCTATCTCTTAATTAGAGCCGTGAGGTATTTCAGCTGGCCAGTGAGCGCATATCCAGTGATTAGCGCAATGCTGCTCACAAGCAACTTTACGATGAGAGAGAGGAAAACATCTTCCATGGGTATAAAGGCGCCAACTCCCGCAACAGCAGCAATGCCCACGATGCCAACAGCAATCTCAGGCAAGAAATTTAGCAGGCAATAGTAAGGTCTGCCGAAACCACGTTTCACTAGGAAATACGCTAGAGGAACCATATGAAGGCAGTATGCTACGAAGATGCCGTAAGCCACTGTGAGGATGGAACCGCCAGCCAGGCCCGCCACCAGCCCGGAAATGGTGATCGCGGTGTTCACAAGACCAACCTTAAACATGTAATCGGTGCGTCCTATGCTCTGGAAAAACGCACCCGAAGGGTTGCCCATCATCTGGAAGTAGACCGACAAAGCAAGCACGGCGAACACCGGCGCGGCTTGCTCCCATCCTGGCCCGTAGAAGACAGCAATGATTTCCGCCGAAGCACAGCTGAATACCACCGCCACAGCAACACCCACTAGCGAGAGCAGCTTTTCGATACGCATCCAGCACTCGTAGATGCGGTCGACATCGTCTTGATGCTCTGCCATGAACGGCTGGATGACCGAGCCTATGACACTGGAGAACGCTGTCATGGGATAGGTTGTCAATTTATAAGCCTTATCGTAAAAGCCCAAGGCCGCAGTTCCCTGCATACCGCCAACGAGCATGTTATCGAGGTTGCGGGAGAAGTAATTGACCAAGCTGAACCCAAACTGGTAAGCAGAATAGGAGAATATCTTCTTAAGCGTGCAAATGAAATGAGCGTTTATCTGCCTGATTGGTCGCGCTACGATGTTCCAGAAGAACACCACCGCTGCAGATAGCACAGTCTGAAGGACGAGCGCATAGCAGCCCGCACCCAAGGCGGAGGCCGCGATTGCGACCCCTCCAGAGACTACTGTAGCCGCCACAAGACGTACGCCAATGGCGGCGAAGCGCAACTCCTTGAGCATAAGGCCATTTGGCACCATATTGAGCGTGGAGAACAGCAGCGCGGGGGCCGAGGCAAGGCACAAGGGCACAAGCCGGGCGTCCCCGTAGACTGCGGCGATGAATGGCGATGCGGCACAAAAGGCCAGAGAAAGCCCTGCAGCCAAAAGTGCCGAAAATGCAAATAGACCGCCATAATCACGTTCCGTAAGGTCGCGATACTGCACGATAGCAGTGCCCACGCCCATATCAGAAAGCAAGCTGAATAGCCCAGTGAACACGGTGACAATAGCCATAAGCCCAAAGTCACCCGGCGAGATAAGTCTTGCCAGCACAGCCGTTATCACGAGTTGAGCACCCATGCTGACATACTTAGACCCAAACTGCATAAGGGCAGCACTGCGCATGCCCGTATTTGATTTAGACACTTTCCATATTCCAAACTTTAGCGGCCTCAATGGCCTGGTATATCTGTTCCTCTTGTGGATTACACGCGCCGGCACGCCGCCAACAACCGGTCGCTCCGGGAAATTACGCGCGACCACTTCACCCACAATGGCGTGCGAGCCAACAGTGACGCCGGACATTATTTGTACGCAGCACCCGATCCAAGCGTCATTGCCCAACACTTTCTCAGCCCAACGTTGCTTTGCTCATTCATCGGTTTATCAAGTCTTTGATGGCGATGCAAGACCGTACGCACGAGAGAACCATAGGCAACATTCAGTCGCGCCCAATGACGTCTTTCACGCATTCGAGGTAGCCAGCATCCCACCGTTGACATACGCCCCTCCCGATGAATATATGTTCAGGATAACGAATCGCTATGTCGGCCGTCGGTCAACCGAGAGAGCCGATCCCCCTCAGTTCCTGCATGTTAGTCTCAAGTCATTCGTTAGCCTTGGATTGCGAAAGCCTATTCTGAACATTAGGAAGAAGTCACACGATATCCCTCCTCGAAATACGATGGACTCAATCCATAGCGGCACATGAGCTCGGCCATGATGGCATCGTTACGCCCTCCCGCCACATTCGCGTTGCAAAGAGCGTCTGAACGAGGACCCTCCAATTGATAGGGATGATTCTGTCTGTTCGGAGCATATGCCACCTCGATGCCGTTGGCGAGCTCGAAGAACTTGAGATAAAGGTCGTCTGCAGGCCAGGCTACTCCACGTATGGCCTCTATATCCAGCGATGCGAGATCGAAAGCTGCGGCAGGATACAACGCCCCGGCGCCGCCGGTTGCAAGCAACCGGCGGCTGGGGGCTGAAAAAGCGTCCTTATGCTCCCAGCCCCATTTTTCATAAGGAAGTAAATCTCCGGCAACATCAAACCCTATGAGATGGCAGCGCCTTGCCACAACGCAATAGGGAACAGCCTCGTGGGCCGTGAGAAGCGATTCGACCATGTCTGCTGGATAGATGAGATCATCGTCCGCCGTGATAATGAGCGAGTCCGGGAACTCTTGAAATGCGAAGAGATATTTCTTGTGCGGCCCCAAATCCTCGTAACCCATTCTGATTTCAAGACCATATTGTTCAAGGTCAAGCAAATCATCGGAAAGCGTGTCCCTTTGGATAGACTCATCAAGATAAAGCAGAACCTTTGAGGGTCTCACTGATTGCATGAGTAGGGAACGGATGGCCATATGGACCGCATTGAGACGCGCCCCATAGCTTGTAAGAGATATATATGTATTATTGCTGATGGGCGCGCTCATGTAAGGGCGAAAATCAAATTTACTGACCTCACGCAGCCTGGAACGCCTCTCAATCTCGAACCTAACAAGCGAAGGGTGCCTAACACAGCGAGCGGCTTTTCTTAATAACATGCAATTCCTAACCACGATGAGCATTAAGTTTCTTAAGAGCCTGCTTCGCATTGTGACCAACAACGCGATATGCTTTATGTATAAAAGCAAAGGGAGCAAGCGCAAACGAGGATAACAGCTGGACTGCGCCCTCAGCACTCGCGTTCATTCCAACGAGCATCATGCCGACGCGATAGTGCATCGCATGCTCTACACGACGCCTTTGGTTGAGCGTAAACACCCCAGAATACTCCCGTATGAGCCGATCATAGTTCAGCTCCCCCGCCAAAGACTTGCCGCTCGTGCTTATCCTCACCGTCCCTAAGTCATCGTAGTAGACTGAGAGCACCTCGGGGACGCATCTAATCTGGAAGCCCGCTATCAAAAGCTTGAACATGAGAATGGAGTCCTGCTTCGCAGGCGTATCGCTGAAGCAACCGACGCTCCGTAACGCATCCTTGCGCGCCAGCCATTGGCTCGTCGCCGCAATACAGCCGCAGTAGGCCTGCTCGAAAACAGGCACCCCGTTGCAGACTCGGCGGTAGTAAATCTCTGTACCATCGGACTGGACGCCCTTGCAGTGCGCATAGGTCAACGACACATTAGGATCGGACATTGGTTCCATCTGCAGCTCTAGCTTGCGCGGTAGAAACTCATCATCATCGTCAAGAAAGGCAACAAAATCGGCCTTTGAAGCATCGATGCCAGTGTTACGTGCAAGCGATCCGCCTCCGTTTTTTTCGCGAACGACATAGCGCAATTCAACGCCCGGCCGAGTCTCGAATGCAAGAACACGAGCTTGAGTCTCAAGCTGTTGATTCGTGCCTTTACCATTGTCATCTACGACAACAATCTCGATATTAGAGTAAGTCTGGGAATTGACACTTTCCAATGCCCGAGTCAGCATGTCAGAACGTGAATATGTCGGGATCACGACACTGACTAATGGGGCGTTTGAATTCACTGAAGGCATCACCATCTCATAAACCCTTCGGGCCGATAACGTCACTGACTGCGGAGTCGACAGAGTCATTTTTAGAGGTGCGTTCACCCAGCAGATTAAGCACTAAGCAAAATAAAGCCATAACGTGGTAGACATCCGGAATATTGGCCATGCCGTTAAAGGTCGAGAAGTAAGTAAGCATTAAAATTCCCATGAACAGAACAGAATAGTTTCCCGTTGCAACAGAGTTCTTAATTGATGGCAGCAAGATAAGAAACGCTGCACCAACTGCAAATACAAGTCCAAATTTAAATGCGAGCGTCAAGGAGGGAAGACGTCAGTGCACTCGGCACAATGGCATTTACCGAGAGAATCAATCGTTGTTTTTAGGCACTCGATTCTATTCAACGTTGTAATCGCAACAGGTGCAAAGTTGCCTTTGCTAGATGAATACGATATTTCTTGTGACATGGTAAGCTATTCCCATCACGAACAAGGTTTCAAGGTTTTATAAAGTAGATTGTTTATTCAGGACGCAGCCCTTCTTCACATATCAAAATGCCCATTAAAGCTAAGTAATGGAACAAGCAGAAATAAGGATGGATTGACAGCAGCAGCCGGGTAAAAACTTTCACTCAGAGCTGCAATCATGTAAATAACCACAAATGCAAGAGATGCCCAATCGCGTGTTTCTTTAAGCCGTTTAACAATTAACTGTATTGATCCGAATAGCAAAATGAAGGCAATTAATCCGTAGGCAACGAAGACGAAGACGTAGCTATTGTCAAAATTACCCTCTGAGGTCAGCATGCCATGACCGAATAGGCTTGCCGTGTAGTTACTGAGAAAGAAGTTGTTGTAATAGATACGACCCTGAAAAATCCTATCGAGAACGCCGACAAAACCG
Source organism: uncultured Collinsella sp. (assembly GCA_902494195.1). Lineage (GTDB taxonomy): Bacteria > Actinomycetota > Coriobacteriia > Coriobacteriales > Coriobacteriaceae > Collinsella. Next base: position 6,048 of record CABUSH010000018.1, read on the forward strand.
TTTCTCCCATAGAGCAACGCAGTGCCGAACGAAAATGCGATAAGAAGCGGGAGCACGGCCGTTGAGAACCTGACGAACAGTTCCCTTATCTTCCCTGAATGCTGAAGTACATAGAACAGGAGCAGACCACCCGTGCCGAGGAACAGGCCGATGTAACTGCCCGTGATGTATTCACACAAGATGTTCAAAACGGCAAACACGAGGTAGACGATAATTCCGCAATTTCCCCTTTTCATATAGAGCGTCAAGAAGACGACCGTGAGAAAAGACAAGTGCATGACGTTGGTAGAGGAGCCGTTTACAAGGACTCGCTGAATGTATGTGTCTGTCGCCATTTTATAATACTGGTAAAATTCAACTTCATAAATACCCGTAGCGGCAAACAGCACTACGAAAAGAAGTCCTACGATTTTCGCGGTCAGAAATGTAAGTAGCACCCTCTTGATATCAATGTCCTTGGCGCCAACCAACAGCATGACCGTAAGTAGCAGGGTGAACCGTTTGCTAACAACCAACTCGATGACGCCGAGGGCTGCAAGACCCATTGCAATCAAGAAGAAGCGCGGATCAAAGTCCATAGCAAGAAACCTAATAACCGCGAATGCGGCACCGAGCCCGACGCAGGCGACATAAATATCGTCACCAGCGCTCAGGCCAAGCGTGCTCATAAACACGACCGAGAAAAGATACGCGCAGTACAGAAGGTCCACGACTCTCATGGAGGAAACGTTCCCCGCATTCATGTCGGTGTATTGCTTTATGGCAGCCTTGCGCTTAATCAAGATACTTTCCTTCCAAAACGTCTCCTTTCGACCAGCACAGACAAGGGGAATACAAGGAGGGCAAATACCCTATTAGAATCGATTCCGGAGAAGACGGGCTCAGCGACCGCCATGTTCAGGGACTCGATTCCGACGAGGGCCGAAATTCTTTCCCTCAGCGCTCGGACGCTCGAGTACCGCCTGGCAGATTCATGTCGCTTGACAAGTGCCATGCGCGTACCCACGGGGCTGCCCAGCCAATTCTTCCAGATGTTTTTGGTGAGACCTTCCTCGAGGTATTCACATCTGTAGAAGGGTTCGTTGTGCACGCAAAACAGCTCGGGAGCAACGAAGTCGTAGTAAGCCGAGCCTTCAGGAATGAAACGCTCGCCCTGAACAACGGGAAATGGATGCCGCCTTAAAACATCAGTGTTAAAAACAATCGCCGTCTCGATGACGAGACCGTATTTCATGCGCATATCGGCAAGCTCAATCTTGTCAGCACCATCGGGAAACCATGTATCCAAGGCTGTTTGCGCAGCAAACAGCCTTGGATACAGAAGACCTTCTTCCGTATCCAAAGCTGTTACGTCGTGCAAGATAGTCTCCACTGCGTTGGGCTCAAGCCAGTCGTCCGAGTCAACGCAAATAAAATACTCTCCAGATGCCTCAGCAGCACCAAGATTATGTGCAACGTGTTTTCCAGAGTTCGGCTGTTTGATATATCGAATAGGAAAGGGCGACGTGTCTAACCAAGAGATAACCATGTTCTCAGTATCGTCAGTCGATCCATCATCCACAATGAGCCATTCGAATCGAAAGTCGGTCTGAGATATTAGTGATGAATACAGGCGCTCAAGCTCATTAATACGATTATAGGTCGGTGTAAATATCGTTAATAATGCGTTGCCCATTAACGAACACCCTTAATTATGTTCTTAAACGCCTTGAAAAGAATAACCCCTCTAGGGCCAACCGCTCTCATAACTTTATGCTTAAAATGCGTCGCCGGTCCAGCCCATGATCCATCGAAATGATGAATGGCATACGTATTTTCAGTTACGTTAATCTCATGCGTAAGGAAATCCTTTGGGCAAAAATATTCACTTGGATAAATAGTTATCCCAGCAACTTCTTGGATGCCAGGTTTATCTTCAAGTCCAAGACCTTTAAGAATATCAGTTGTACGAACAACGACAGTGGTCTGGTCGTAGACACCACCAGTCTTTATAAAGTGATCAGACTCATAGGAATCGAGGATAGTCTTGTAGAGGCCAAGCCCCGGATTGGCCGCAAGGCCAAGCCCCGGATTGGCCGCAAGGCCAAGCCCCGGATTGGCCGCAAGGCCAAGCCCCGGAGCGACAGCGCCGGCAGCACCAGAGCTGAAATCCTGTTCAAAACCCATAAAAGGGCCCCTTTGAATAATTTCATCGAGAGGCTTCAAAAGCTCGACATCAGTATCTAAGTAGACCCCTCCATGCTCATACAAAATCTTGAATCGCGCATAGTCGCTTGCAAATGCCCATTTCTTTACGCTTATAGCTTCGCGAACATAATCACAGCAATCAGTATCAAAGTTTGATTCGTCCCAACGAACGATCTCGTAGCCTGGCATATATTTTTCCCATGAAGCAATGCAGCGTTCAGCTAGAGGGGGAAGCGGATTACCGCCAAACCAAATGTAATGAATCTTCTTGGGTATCATGGGGTTAAAGCTCCTCAATCAAACCACAGAGCTCCTTACAGAACTCTAAGTTATGGCTCTTAAAATAGGTTCCGCATGAAAGTTCACGGGCTCGTTCTATTGCTTGAGGCAGCTCTTTAACGTCATAAATAGGCACGATACCGCCCTGGCGCTCCGCCACAATGCGAACGAAATCCGCTTGATGATCATTCACGTGTTCGCCAAGGTCCCCTCGACGCGGAACAACAACAGGGACCTTCCCGGCCGCCATCGCCTCAATGAAGCTCGAAGGGCCACCATGCGTAATCACCACATCCGCAACTTCCATATAATTCTTCATCTGATGGAACGGCACAAAACGCGAGTGATCACAATGGATAGGCTCATATGTTGAATAGCCTGTCTGAATGAAAACCGGTTCCGTAAGTATCCCGTCCGCCCTGAGTTCGTCGACAGCCTTGACCAAGCGATTGAACTGCTGCTCGTGGGTGCCCACGGTAACGAAAATCATTCGACCACTTCTTAGAAAATCGAGCCGAGGTTCACGGCGTGCTTGTATACTTCCAGTTGCTCCGGCCACTGGACAACGAACAGGTCAGCGATCCCGTTGAGCATCCGACCTGTCATGGTCGGCTTATCCACGCGGTCGAACACCTCTACGTAAACGCATTTGGCACCCAGCAGCTTGCCCAGTACGAAGAAAGGAACTGCCACGGCAGCTCCAGACGAGATAATTAGGTTAGGACGCTCCTTGCGGAGCACCTTCCAGGCGAGAACCGTGTTCTTCAGCAGGTTCGGGATGTTGCGGTTCGTCGGATAGTGGCAATGGTAGACGCGCTCCCCTTCCAGAAGAGAATTCGCGTCCTCCTTGTCGAAGGTCACCCAGAACCTATCGGCAGCTTGTGACCAAAATGGCCTCAAGAGCCACATATGAGTCAGATGTCCTCCACTTGAACTCGGGATACACACTTTGGCTTTTGAAAGATCCATCTAGCACGCACCCTTTCCCGTGATCACTTCGATGATGGTGAGAGCGATAATTCTCAAATCGGTGAGGAGCCCGCGTCGCGCAATGTATTCCAGGTCGCGACGAACCATCCCGTCGAATCCGGTCGAGTTGCGCTCCGTAACCTGCCACCAGCCGGTAATTCCCGGCTTCACGGTCAGGCGCTGCAGGTCGTATTCCGTGTACTCGGCCACCTCATTCGGCAGCGGCGGACGCGGGCCCACCACGGACATCTGACCCAGAAAGACGTTCAGGAACTGCGGGAACTCGTCGATCGAGTGCTTGCGGATGAACTTGCCGATTTTCGTTACGCGGGGGTCCTCCCTCATCTTGAACATGGCACCGGCGATCTCGTTCTGCTCCTTGAGCTCGGCCAGGCGCTCGTCGGCGTCCCTGTACATAGAGCGGAACTTCCACATACGGAAGGTGGTCAAGCTGCCGTCGCGGTGGGTCTGGCCCACGCGGATCTGGCTGTAGAAGGGATTGCCCTCGCTCTCCAGGCGGATGGCGGTGGCCAAAATCAGGCTTGGAATGGCGATGACAGCCAGCGCGCAGCCGCTGAATACGATGTCGAACGTGCGTTTCACGGCACGGTAGGCTAGGCGCGAGCGGTCCCAGTCCACGATGGATTGCATGGCCTTGTAGCGGCCGGCGACCTCACGCCGGTCCATGGCCTGAGCAATCAGCGCCGCCCCCACGGGCGCATCCGTTGCATATTCTGTTTTAACCGACACGTTCTCTTCCAACACTACGTCCCCGCCCCCGGAGATCCTCCCTGTCCCGTTAAACAGTCGCCCGTACTTAGGCGATCGCCTTTTTAAGGTTTCGCACTGTGCGCTGCTCGGCCGAAAGCACGGCGAGGCCAACGCGTGTAGTTACGCGTCGGCCGCACAGATCAAGCTCCAAATAAGCAGTGCTCTTGCGTCTGTTAATGGTTTTGATAAGGCCTTCATGGCCCAGCAGCGGACCTGTCGTCACTACGACCCGGTCGCCGTCTTTTAAGGCCTCGCTCATGGGTACTACGCGGTCTCCCGCATGAGTAAAGCTGCCAATAAGCTGAACCTCTTCTTTTGCCAGCGGCACAAACTGACCGTCCTGGGATAGGACCCGGGCAAAGTCGTCCATGCGTAGAAGATACTGTTGCACGGTACGGGGATCTGCCGTATCGCAGATAAGATAACCGGGAAAGAGCGGCTTGGTCGTATTGACCCATTCGCTATGTACCTTGATCTCGGTTTGAAATTGGGGATAAAAGAGCTCCTGCATGGCGCCAGCCGGCACCATACGCTCGATGCGCTCGCGCATTACGTCTTCGCGACCGTTAATGACCTGGATCACATACCACACGAGCACCACCCCCTTGCTGTCTTACGTGTGGCTCACGGGGTTTGGGTATGGCTTCGCCAGGGCGCTTGTGCGCGAAGGCGCTCCATATTCAAACCCTGAGCCCAGTCAGACAAGCACGTGGCTCTGCCCCACCGTGAACGGTATGTATAAGTGCAGTTGCTAGAGACGCGGCCGTGTATCGCAAAAAGACCGACTCCACAGCTGGCTGCGTGCGGCCCAGTCAAGCGGGTACAAAACTGGAATGCACGTAAACAGCTGAAGGCTGCTGTGGTTTGCCATAGAAGCTTATTGCACTGTCTCATGCAAACGTATAAATAGCAGCAAAGAAAAGTGCAAAATCGCGCATGGCAATCGATATTGGAGCTCGTGGTTTTTCTAACACCGCCGTTACGGCCGGATGCCGATCGACCCTGCACTATGTGACTTGATGGAGCCTGAGCACAGTTGAACCCATGTAACGTTAGGTATCCTAGCACAAGCTATGAGCGAGACCGATTTGGGTTGTGTTGAACAACATATGCGACAAATACGTGCTTGAGGGGGTTGTTTGCCTAAGTTGTTCACGTTAACGCAGGTTAATGAGGTACCCGCAACGGGGGCCCGAGAAAATGCAGGCGAACGTAGGCCTTAATACGCCAAAGGAATTACGTGGTACTTACGAATAATGTACAGAACTGCGAAATTAATTGCACAACATTTTGCGCATCGGCGGCTACGTGATTGTGGTTTTGATTGCATGGTAAATTTGTCATGAAAAAGGCCCTCGGTTTCCCGAAGGCCTTTGCATTCACGATGGTGGAGACGAGGGGGATCGAACCCCTGACCTCTTGACTGCCAGTCAAGCGCTCTCCCAGCTGAGCTACGCCCCCGTGACGACGAGATACTATAGGGGAAGTTGGCGTGGGGCGCAAGGACTTTTTTGGCTCAGACTCTAAATACCTATTGATATAGGTAAGCGATGGCGGTGCCAGTGTGGACTTGAATCGTGGCTGTTGACCTGACGACGTTGCTGATACCGGTGTCCGCCAACAGACCTAGGGGGCTGTGATCTAGTTCCCACTCTAAGCCGTGTTCGCTTACCACCGTCCCAGGGGCTATGGCGATGATGGAGAACGTCTTGCCTTCGGCGCCTTCGATGGTCCAGGATTCGCCCGCGTGGAGGATGCGGGCGACCACCCTGTCCTCGGCAATCCAGATGGCGGCGTCATCGTAGCCCGTGAGCAGGCCCAGTACGGAAAGCGCCATATCCGGACGGCCGCCCGTAGCGCAGGTTGCAACCACTTCGGCACCCGGCCAGCGGCGGCGGACTGCGTCGAGCGCCAGCGCCAGATCGGTATAGTCCTTGTACGGGTCATGGCGCTCAACTTCAAAGTCGGTGGCGGCATCGACTAGCGCGCGACCCGCGTCGCTCACCGTGTCGGCATCTCCCACATACACGTCGCAGCCCAGCCCCGCGCCCAGCAGCGCGTCGAGTCCGCGGTCCACGGCGACAACGTGGTCGCACTCCCCCGCCAGTTGACGCAACAGATCCGCACTCGCCACCACGGGCGAGCCGCAGACCACTAATACCTTGCAAGCCACAGCCCTCGCCTATCCCTCAAACGAAAGCACGCGGGTCAGATTCAGCTCCTCGTAGCTGTCGATAAAGATATCGCAGTTGGCTCGCACGTCATCGCGCTTCATACGGCCGTGCGGGTCATAAATACCCACACGCTTAAAGCCGGAGGCTCCAGAACTCTTTAGGCCAAAAACCGCGTCCTCAAACACCCAAGCGCGCTCAAACTTATGCCCATGGCGTTCCTCCAGGCGGCGCAGCGCCAGCTCGTACACATCGGGGAACTGTTTGGAGCGTCCCGCCTCGCCCGTCGTGGTAACAAACTCCATGTAAGCGTCGAGCCCGGCACCAGCGAGCGCGGACTGCACCAGCTCGGCCGGAGTGGACGTAGCCACGCACATGGCAATACCCGCCGCCTTCGCCTGCTCCAAAATTGCCAGGAGCCCCTCGCGCGGCGGCACCTTGGAGTAGCTATCGATCAAAATCTCGCCCAGCTCGCGATAGAGCTCCACGCCATTCGCGCCAATGCCCCACGTGTCGTGGTAGGCCTGGCACTCATCCTCCAGCGACAGGTGCTCAAATTGGGCAAAGTCATCCACGGTCACGTCTACACCGTGGCGGTGCAATAACTCGGGCTGAGCATAAGCCCAAACGGGGGTGCTATTAACCAGTGTGCCGTCGCAATCGAAAATAAAAGCAACCTTGGGAGCGGCGGTATAGGACATAAACGAACCTTTCGATGTCAAATGGTAAACAACCTGCTAAAAACGTTTTACCAAACGTCAGGCCAACAATTCTGAAACCCTAATTGGTAAAACTGTCAAGAGTTTTACCACGGCAATTCTGCCAGTGGTATAAACATGTCGCTTACCGATTAAACGCCCCCGTAAATCCGCTTTCGTCCATAAAACTAACGCACAGGTGTTATCGTAGTTTCTGCCGAAAGTTCCACCGAGCACGCGAGGTGGAACGAATCACAGAAACTTCGCCGTCCCTTCGATTCGTGCAGCCTTGGACCTTTCGCATCTAGTCACCAAGGCAACACGCTGCCGCGTCATGATGGGATCAAACGTGAGCGATACAAAGCTAAAGCCAGCAACCAAAAAGCCCGCTACCCGTAAAGCCGCCCCGCACGCACCGGAGCTCACCAAGGACGATGTCTATCTGTTTGGCATCGGTACGTGGGAGCGCAGCTGGGAAAAGATGGGCGCGCATCCCGACACACAGCAGCGCACGCGCGGCTGGCGTTTTTGCGTTTGGGCGCCCGACGTAAAGAGTGTCCATGTCATTGGCGAATTCAACAATTGGGATGAGCAAGCCAACCCGTTGGTGCCCGTGCATACGAGCGCTATTTGGGAAGGCTTTATTCCTGGCGCAGAGCAGGGCCAGCTCTATAAATACCTCATCGAGACCGACGAGGGCGAAAAGCTCTACAAGGCCGATCCGTACGCCTTTAAGGCCGAGTGCCCCCCGGGTACCGCGAGCGTGCTGTGGACCCTCGATGGCTATAAGTGGAACGACGCCGCGTGGCTCAAGCGCCGCGCCAGCCACAACCACATGTCGCAGCCGCTCAACATCTACGAGGTGCATATTGGCTCGTGGAAGCGCCACGGCGACGCGCCACAGGGCGAGCCCGACGAGCACGGTAACTACCCCGGCCCCATGGATCCCTTCCCCGCGCAGCGCGGCGAGTTCTACACCTATGACGACCTGTCGGTGGAGCTCGTGGACTACGTGCGCGACATGGGCTACACGCATATCGAGGTCATGCCGCTCATGGAGCATCCCTTCGATGGCTCCTGGGGCTACCAGACAACCGGCTACTTTGCCGCCACATCGCGCTACGGCAACCCGCAGCAGCTCATGCACTTTATCGATGCGTGCCACGAGGCGGGCATCGGCGTGATTATGGACTGGGTGCCCGGCGGTTTTTGCGCCGACTCCCACGGCCTTGCCACCTTTAACGGCCACATGCTGTATGAGCACGAGATTCACCCCAACTGGGGCACGCACAAGTTTGACTTCGCCCGCGGCGAGGTCCGCTCCTTCCTGGTCTCCAACGTGCTGTATTGGCTCGAGAACTTCCACGTGGACGGCATTCGCATGGACGGCGTGTCCAGCATGCTGTACCTCAACTTTGGCATCGACGATCCCGGCCAAAAGAAATTCAACAAATACGGAACCGAGGAGGACCTGGACGCCAGCGCGTTTATCCGCCAGGTCAACTGCGCCGTGGAGGCGCACTTCCCCGACGTGATGATGATGGCCGAGGAGTCCACCGCGTGGCCGCTCGTGACCTATCCGCCGCAGGACGGCGGTCTGGGCTTCCACTACAAGTGGGACATGGGCTGGATGAACGACACCCTGCACTACATGCAGACCGATTTTCCGTGGCGCCCCGGCAACCACGGGCTGCTCACGTTCTCCATCATGTACGCCTTTACCGAGAACTTTATTTGCCCGCTGAGCCACGACGAGGTCGTGCACGGCAAGTGCTCGCTCATCGGCCGCATGCCGGGCGACTGGTGGCGCCAGTTTGCTGGCCTACGCACGCTGGCGTTCTACCAGATGACGCATCCCGGTGCCAAGCTCAACTTTATGGGCAACGAGATCGGCCAATTTATTGAATGGCGCTACTACGAGTCCATCCAGTGGTTCCTGACCGAGGAGTACGAGACCCACCGTCATCATCAGGCGTTCATTAAGGCGCTCAACCACCTGTACACTGCCGAGCCTGCCCTGTACGAGCGCGGCTACACCGACGACGGCTTTACCTGGATCGACGCGGATAACTCCAAGCAGTCCATCGTGAGCTTTGTTCGCCAGGGCGAGGACGTCGATGACGACCTGGTGATCCTGATCAACTTTGACCCGGCAAGCTATGAGAGCTTCCGCGTGGGCGTTCCGCGCGAGGGTGACTGGGAGGTCATCTTCGATTCCGACCGTCCCGAGTTTGGCGGCAGCGGCTATGCCGGCGAAGAGCCCTACACCTGCTCGAGCGAGCCCTATCCCTGGAACGGGCAGATGGACTCCATCGAGATCAAGGTGCCCGGCCTGGCAGGCGTGGTGCTTAAGCGCCGCGGTCCCAGCAGCTACAAGCCGCCCGTGGTCGAGGAGCCCAAGAAGGCGACGCGCAAGCGTGCGTCCTCGGTGAAGCCCAAGACCGCGGCTGCTAAGAAGGCTCCGGCCAAGGCGAAGGCCACGACGACCAAGGCCAAGGCCTCCGCAAAGCCCGCTGCTAAGGCTACCGCGACCAAAAAGCCGGCTGCCAAAAAGGGCGCTACCAAGGCAAAGTCTGCTTCTGTTAAGTCGTCTGCCAAGAAAGCGTAACAAAGCCGTTACAGCTGAAATTACCCGCTCCACGGGGGCGTAGGATACATGTCATAACCGTTCCGGGAGAAACATCCCCGGGGGAAAGGAACGTATGAATAAGATCTTCGACAACAAGCAGGAGTTTACCGAGCTCTATCGCGATGCCGTCATGAGCATCAGCGGCAAGAGCGTCGAGGCCGCCAGCGACCTCGACCGCTTTAACGCCCTGGCCAAGCTCGTGGCCGAGAAGGCCCGCACCGTTGCCACCAAGAGCGACGCCCGTGCGGCGTCCGAGGGCAAGAAGCGCGTGTACTACTTCTCGATCGAGTTTTTGATCGGCCGCCTGCTAGACAACTACCTGCTCAACTTTGGCGTGCGCGACATGGTCGCCGAGGCGCTCGACGACATGGGCTTTGATCTGTCCGTCATCGAGAACCAGGAGCCCGATCCGGCGCTGGGCAACGGTGGCCTGGGCCGTCTGGCCGCATGCTTCCTGGATTCCATGGCAGCCGAGGGCATTGCCGGCTACGGCAACGGCATGCGCTACCGCTACGGCCTGTTTAAGCAGGAGATCGTCAACGGCAGCCAGGTCGAGGCCACCGACGAGTGGCTCACCCATGGCTATCCCTGGGAGGTACGCCGTCAGGACAAGGCCGTAACCATCAAGTTTGGTGGCCACGTCGAGGGCTTTGAGGAGAACGGCCGCACGTTCTATCGCACGGTAGACACGCAGGACATCCTGGCCGTTCCTTATGACATCCCCGTCGTGGGCTATGCCGGCGAGACCGTCAACAAGCTGCGCGTCTGGGCCGCCGAGCCGGTCGAGGAGCACTTTGACCTTGAGGCCTTCAACCGAGGCGACTACGCCCTGGCCGACGCCGAGCGCGCCGAGGCCGAGGCCATCAGCGCCATCCTCTACCCCAACGACGCCGGCGAGCACGGCCGTCTGCTGCGCCTGAAGCAGGAGTACCTGTTTGTATCGGCCGGCATCTACAGCCTGCTCGACACCTTTGAGAAGGAGCACGGCGCGAACTGGGAGCTGCTGCCGCAGTTTGTGGCCATCCACACCAACGATACCCACCCCGCCATGTGCGGCCCCGAACTCATGCGTATTCTCATCGACGAGAAGAAGCTCGAGTGGGACGACGCCTGGAACATCGTGACGCAGGTCGTGAGCTACACCAACCACACCATCCTGCCCGAAGCCCTGGAGAAGTGGCCCATTGGCACGTTCTCCAAGCTCCTCCCCCGCGTGTACCAGATCATCGACGAGATCAGCCGTCGTTGGCACGAGTCGTTCGACACCACTCAGGAGGGCTGGCAGGAGCGTTTGCGCCAGACCGCCATCCTGTGGGACGGCGAGATTCGCATGGCCAACCTGTCCGTGATCTGCAGCCACAGCGTCAACGGCGTGGCCAAGATCCACTCCGACATCATCAAGAACATCGTGCTCAAGGACTTCTATGCCCTGACGCCCGAAAAGTTCAACAACAAGACCAACGGCATCTCGCACCGTCGCTTCTTTGCCGAGGCCAACCCCACCTACGCCAAGCTCGTGACCGAGGCCATTGGCGACGGCTGGCTCAAGGACGCCTTTGAGCTGGAGAAGCTCAAGGAGTTTAAGGACGACACCGAGTTCCTGAAGGCAGTGGGTGCCTCCAAGCGCGCCAACAAGGAGCGCCTGGCCGCCTACGTTAAGGCCGAGACCGGTCTGGTCATCGACCCCAACACCGTCTTCGATGTCCAGGTCAAGCGCTTCCATGCCTACAAGCGCCAGCTCATGAACATCATGAAGGTGATGGACATATACAACCGTCGCATCGCCGATCCCAACTTCCACGTGACGCCGACGACCTTCATCTTTAGCGGCAAGGCTGCCTCGAGCTACACCTTTGCCAAGGAGACCATCCGCCTCATTAACTCCGTGGCCGATGTCATCAACAACGACCCGCGCGTCAACGAGGTCATGAAGGTCTGCTTTATCCCCAACTTCCGTGTGAGCAACGCCCAGCTCATCTACCCCGCCGCCGAGATCTCGGAGCAGATTTCCACGGCCGGCAAGGAGGCCTCGGGCACGTCCATCATGAAGCTCATGATGAACGGCGCCATTACGCTGGGTACCCTCGACGGCGCCAACATCGAGATCGCCGACCTGGCCGGTCACGAGAACGAGGCCATCTTTGGCCTGACCGCCCCCGAGGTCGAGCAGCTCTGGGCATCCAACAGCTACTTTGCGTGGGATACCCTCAACGGCGACCGCGAGCGTCTGGGCCGCGTGATGGACGAGCTCAAGGACGACACCTTCGCGGGTCTTTCGGGCAACTTCGAGAGCATCTACAACGAGCTCATGAACAACAACGACCCCGACCTGGTCATGGCAGACTTCCGCAGCTACGTGGATGCGTGGGAGAAACTCACGAACAGCTACGGCGACCAGGAGACCTGGAACCGCAAGGCCCTGCTCAACACCGCCTCCTCGGGCTGGTTCTCGAGCGACCGCACCATTCGCGAGTACCGCGACGAGATCTGGAACGCGTAAAGGCGCGCGAGCTCCCCTATGCCAGCACGGCATTACTCGACAGGCGCAACGTTGCGCTGCGCCTGTCGCTAATGGGTTAGAAACATCGATGACAGAAGGAGAAATCGATGAGTAAGAAAGAATGCATCGCGATGCTCCTCGCAGGAGGACAGGGCAGCCGATTGGGGGCACTCACCCAAAAGATCGCTAAGCCGGCGGTTAGCTTTGGTGGCAAGTTCCGCATTATCGACTTCTCGCTCTCCAACTGCTCCAACTCGGGCATCGACACAGTGGGCGTTCTGACGCAGTATCGCCCCTACCTGCTGCATGCCTACGTGGGCTCCGGCGAGGCGTGGGATCTGGACAGCCGCGACGGCGGCGTGTCGATCCTGCCGCCGTACGAGACGCAGACCGGCGGCGCCTGGTATGCGGGCACGGCCGACGCCATTACGCAGAACCTCGACTACATCAAGGCCAACGACCCCAAGTACGTCCTGATTCTTTCGGGCGATCACCTGTATCGCATGGATTACCGCAAGATGCTCAAGACGCACATTGAGAACAACGCCGACCTCACGGTAAGCGTTATGCCCGTGCCGTGGGAGGAGGCCAGCCGCTTTGGCATCCTGACCACCGACCCCGAGGACGGCCGCATCACCAAGTTCACCGAGAAGCCCGATAAGCCCGATTCGAATCTCGCGTCCATGGGCATCTACATCTTCTCGGCCGACGTGCTGATCGAGGCACTCGAGGAGGACGCTCTGGACCAGCGCTCGAGCCACGACTTTGGCAAGGACATCATCCCCAAGCTGCTCGGCGAGGGCAAGCGACTGTACAGCTACGAGTTCCACGGCTTTTGGAAGGACGTCGGCACCATCGCCAGCTTCCACGAGACCTCGATGGACCTGCTTGGCAACAACCCCGAGTTCGATCTGTTTGACAAGCACTTCCCCATCATGTCCAACATCACCACGCGTCCGCCGCACTACATTGGCCCGGATGGTCGCCTGGACGACTGCCTGGTCTCCAACGGCTGCAAGATCTACGGCACCGCTCGCCACTCGATTCTTTCGACCGATGTCATCATCGAAGAGCGCGCCGTGGTCGAGGACTCCGTGCTGCTGCCGGGTGCGCACGTTAAAAGCGGCGCGCACATCTGCCGCGCTATTTTGGGCGAGAACTCCACGGTCGAAGAGGGCGTGAAGCTCGGCTCTGTCGATACCACCAAGGATACGGCCGTCGTTGGAAATGACGTCGTTATCGGGAAGGGGGAATGATCCGATGATCAATCGCAAGGCCATCGGTTATATCACCGCTAACTACTCTTCGACCTACGGCAGCGTGCTGCTCAAGGACCGCCCCATCGCGTCCGTTCCGTTTTTGGGCCGCTACCGCCTGATCGACTTCCCGCTGTCCAACATGATGAATGCCGGCATCAAGACCGTCGGCGTCGTCATGCCGGGCAACTACCGCTCGCTGATCGACCACGTGGGCTCGGGTAAGGACTGGGGCCTGGACCGCAAGAAGGGCGGCCTGTTCATGGTGCCCGGCAACGCGTATGGCACCACCAAGGGCGGCATGCGCTTCTTGCTGCGCGACATCATCTCCAACAAGACGCTGTTCCAGCGCTCGGACAAGCCCTATGTTGTGATGATGGGCACCAACATCATCTTTAACATGGACCTCAACACTATCATCGACGCGCACGAGAACTCCGGTGCCCAGATGACCGTGGTGTACTGCAAGGCCACGCGCAACGTCGATGACGAGACCAAGCTGCAGATCAACGAGAACGGCCGCCTGACGGGCGTGAGCGCCGGCGTCGTGTACGGCGACAACGCCTCTATGGACTGCTGCATCGTCAACCGCGAGACGCTGCTTGAGATCATCGACCACTACCAGGCCGCCGACTATCTGGACCTGCTCGAGGCGCTCCAGGGCGACTTTGGCAACATCGACGTGTGCAGCTACGAGTACAAGGGCGAGGTCGTGGGCGTGTTTAGCGAGAAGTCGCTGTATCGCCGCAGCATGGACCTGCTCGACCAGACCGTGGCCGACCATCTCTTTGACCCCGAGCGCCCGATTCTGACCAAGGCTCACGACGTGCCGCCTTCGCGCTATGCGACCGGCAGCCACGCCTGCAATTCGATCATCTCGGCCGGCTGCATCATCAAGGGCACCGTGCGCAACTCGATCCTGTCGCGCGGCGTCGTGGTCGAGGAAGGCGCCTCGGTGACGAACTCGATCATCAACCAGAGCTGCGTCATCAAGAGCGGCGCCCGCGTTGAGAACGCCATCCTGGACAAGAACAACGTGGTTCCCACCAACACCGAGCTTCGCGGCACGCCCGAGAACATCCTGGTGCTGGGAAAGGCCCCGTTAACTTCTGATATCACCAACGCGAGCTAGCTTTGGCACCGCAACATCGCTCGTAACACGTAGAATAGCCGCCCGGTTTGCGCCAGGCGGCTATTCTCGAATAACAACATGGGAGACAATATGGCTGATTCCAGCAAAAAGATGCAGATCGTGTTTGCCTCGGCCGAGTGCGCACCGTTTGTTAAGACCGGTGGCCTGGGCGACGTGGCGGGCTCGCTGCCTGCGGCGCTTGTGCGCGCCGGCGCCGAAGTCATCGTGATGGTACCCAAGTACGCCACCATCAAGGACGAGTACAAGGCGCAGATGGAGCACTTCTCCGACTTTTACGTGAGCCTGGGCTGGCGCAATGAGTACTGCGGACTCGAGAAGCTCGAGCACGACGGCGTCACCTATATGTTCATCGACAACGAGCGCTACTTCGCGCGCGACTATCCGTACGGCTTCTTTGACGACGGCGAGCGCTTTGCGTTCTTCTCCAAGGCCATCACCGAGAGCCTGCAGCACCTGCCCGCCGGCTTTGAGTGCGACATCCTGCACTGCAACGACTGGCAGACGGCGCTGGCGCCCGTGTTTTTGCGCGAGTTCTACCAGGGCCTGCCGCTGTATGGCCGCGTCAAGACCGTGTTCTCGATTCACAACGTGGCGTTCCAGGGCCAGTTTAGCGACACCGTGATGGAGGACATCCTTGGTGTGGCGCATATTCCGGCGGCCGCCTCGCAGCTGCGTTGCGACGCCTGCAGCATCAACTACATGCTGGGCGCCCTGCGCTATGCCGACGCCATCACCACGGTGAGCCCCACCTATGCCAACGAGATCCAGACACCCGAGTTTGGCGAGGGCCTGGACGGCGTACTGCGCGAGCGTTCCTACGCGCTGCAGGGCATTTTGAACGGCATTGACGTTGCGGGCTTTGACCCGGCAACAGACAAGCGAATTGCCGCAAACTACACCGTGGAGGACCGTTCCGGCAAGGCCGTGTGCAAGGCCAAGCTGCAGGAGGAACTGGGCCTCGAGGTTCGCGACGACCGTCCGCTCATGGTGATGGTCACGCGTCTGACGCGCCAGAAAGGCTTGGACCTGGTCATGTACGCGCTCGACCGCATCTTGGCCGGCGGCGTGCAGGTGGCGGTGCTGGGCACCGGCGACCGCGACTTCGAGGACGGCCTGCGCTACTTCCAGGACAAGTACCCCGGCACCATGGCCGCACGCATCGAGTTCGATCCGGCGCTATCGCAGCGCATGTATGCTGCCGCCGACATGTTCCTGATGCCTTCGAAGTTTGAGCCCTGCGGCCTGTCGCAGATCATCGCCATGCGCTACGGCACGCTGCCCATCGTGCGCGAGACTGGTGGCCTGAAGGACACCGTGCAGCCGTACAACGAGTTTACCGGCGAGGGCACCGGATTCTCGTTTAGAAACTTTAACGGCGACGAGATGGGCGATGCGGTATTCCGCGCGGCGCGTCTGTTCTGGGATAACCGCGACGCCTGGAACCAGCTGGTCACGCAGGCTATGAGCCAAGACTTTAGCTGGACGCGCTCGGCCGACAAGTATCTGGACCTGTATTTCTTTATGCATCCCGAGATTGAGAGGCCGGCCTCGGTTGTCGACGAGCCTGAGGCTGCAGCTGAGCCGGTGGCCGTTGAGGAACCCAAGGCCGAGGAGAAGCCCGTTGAGGCTGAGCCCGCAAAGGCCGAGCCTGAGGTGAAGGTTGAGGCTGCTCCTGAGGCAGAGGCCGAGGTCAAGCCCACTGCAAAGCCAGCAGCTAAGAAGACCACGACCCGCAAGACGACGGCCAAGAAGGCTACGACAACCAAGGCTGCCGCCACCAAGACCGCCGCAGCAAAGACGACTGCTGCCAAGGCAACGACCACGCGCAAGCGCACGACCGCCGCTGCCAAGAAGGCCGCAGAAGCCGAGGCTGCTCCCGAGGTAAAGGCCGAGGTCGCTGAGGCCAAATCGGCTGCCAAGGCTCCGGCAAAGACCGCTGCCAAGAAGACGACCACGACCGCCAAGAAGGCAACGGCAGCCAAGAAGACCACGGCAAGCAAGTCGACGACCACGAAGGCCGCCACGACCAAGGCAGCCACAAAGCCGGCCGCCAAAGTCGAGGAGACGCCCGCAGAGTCCAAGGCCGAGGCAACCGTCGAGGCCAAGCCGGCTGTCAAGACGACCACGCGCAAGCGCGCCACGACGACGGCCAAGAAGACCACGACCAAAGCTGCTGCTTCCAAAGCGGAGGCCGAGGTCGAGGTAAAGGCCAAGCCTGAGCCCACCAAGGATACCTCGGTCTCCCCCGCCGCCGCGACCGAGAAAAAGGCTCCAACCAAGAAGACGTCCGTCCGCAAGGCAACGGCCACCCGCAAGCGCCGCTAGCCCACAGACGATCCAAAACCCAATCAAACCCTAAGCAAGGGGCGCTCCAACCGGGCGCCCCTTCTCTGTAGGTAGTTGGTAAAACGATTATCTAGGACAACCGTTCGCCGATGGTAAACGGATGTTGTTTATACAGCCTGTGTACAACAGATATACTTACATCCTGTGCGTAAAGCCCATGGCCCGCAGGCCATGATTCTATTGAACTGGACCGTACTATGAGATTGATACACAACAGCCGTCTGCCGCAGTTTCGCACTCCGTTTGGCGCTGTGACCACAGGAACTACCCTTTCGCTCTCCGTGATTCTGGAGGATGCCGATCCCGCGCAGGCAACGCTTACGCTGCGAACCTGGGTCGATGAGATTGGTGAGTCTCGATATCCCATGACGCACGAAGGCGACGGCATATTTAGCGTAGAGCTTAAGTGCACCGAGCCCTGTCTTATCTGGTACAGCTTTATCTGCAATATCGAGGGCCAGCCTGAGGTGCGCCTGGGCGCACCTCAGGGCCGCACCGGCGGAGAGGGCGTAACCTACAACTACGCCGAGGTGCCGTCATTCCAGGTCACCGTCTACAAGCACCGTGAAGTACGACCCGAGTGGTACGAGCGCGGTATGGTCTACCAGATCTTCCCCGATCGCTATGCCCGCGACGAGCACTGGCGCGAGCGCACACTGGCCGAGGTCGAAAAACCGCGTAAGGGCATTCAGCGCCGCATGGTCGAGGACTGGAACGAACCGCCTGTGTACGAGCGCGCCGAGGACGGCTCCATCAAGACCTGGGACTTTTACGGCGGATCGCTCAAGGGTATCCAGGAAGACCTGCCTCGCATCGCCGAGCTGGGATTTACAGCCATCTACCTCAACCCCATTTTTGAAGCCGCGAGCAACCACCGCTACGACACCGCCGATTACACCAAGATCGATCCGATTCTGGGAACCGAGCAGGACTTTACCGAGCTGTGCGAGGCGGCCGAGAAGCTGGGCATTTCCATCATTCTGGACGGTGTGTTCAACCACACGGGCGACGATTCGATCTACTTTAACCGCTACGGCAACTACCCCGGCGTGGGCGCGTGGCAGAGCGAGGATTCGCCGTGGCGCGATGCGTTTTTTTTCCACGAGGACGGCTCGTACGACTGTTGGTGGGGCGTGGGCAATATGCCCGCCATCAATGAGAGCTCCGATCTGGTACGCGAGCGGCTCCTGGGCAAGGACGGCGTCATTCGCAAATGGCTGCGCGCAGGCGCTCACGGCTGGCGCCTGGATGTAGCCGACGAGCTTTCCGATGACTTCCTGGCCGAGATAAAGAAGGCCGTGCTCGCCGAGAAGCCCGACGCGCTGCTGCTCGGCGAGGTCTGGGAAGATGCATCCAACAAGATCAGCTACGGCCATCTGCGTCGTTATCTGCAAGGCTCCGAGCTCGACTCGGCCATGGATTACCCCTTCCGCGACATGGTCATCGGCTTTTTGATGGGCTACAAAAACGCCTACCAAGCTGCCGAGGATATCGAGACCCTACGCGAGAACTATCCGCGTGAGGCCCTGTCTTGCGCGCTCAACCTGCTGTCGAGTCACGACCGTCCGCGCATTATCTCGGTGCTCGGCGGCGGCCCTGACGAGTCACAGCTGCCTGAATGCGAGCGCAGCAAATGGCGCCTGGACGAGAACGCGATGGGCCTGGCCAAGAGCCGTTTTTGGCTCGCGACGCTCATGCAGATGACGTTCCCGGGCGTTCCCTCAATCTATTACGGCGACGAGTATGGCTTGGAGGGTCTCACCGATCCGGGTAATCGCCGCACCATGCCGACCAAGGAAGACCTGCACGACTTCGATACGTTCGCGATCGTCAAGAACGCATCTGCTGTGCGCCGTGCGCTGCCGTTTATGATCGATGGCGAGATCAAGGCATTTGCACTCAATGACGAGGTGCTGGCCTACAACCGTGCGGGCAAGGACGGCGAGTCTGCGACCGTTATCATCAACCGCAGCCTGCGCAACTCGCATCGTGTGACCATTCCGGCACTCGGCGAATGTGCGAGCGATGTGATCAGCGGTCACGAGTGCGAGATTCACAACGGTACCGTCACGCTCGACCTGTACCCGCTGGGCTCGTCGATCATCTATCACCATGCCGAGCAGCGCCTGCAGGAGCCGCTCGATCACGGTGCGGGTGTTGTGTGCCATATCACATCGGTGCCGACCGACGACGGCAAGCCGGGTACGATCGGCGCTCCCACGCGTCGCTTTATCGACCATCTGGCTGCCATGGGCATGCGCTACTGGCAGGTTCTCCCCGTCAACCCCACGGACTTCTTCCGCTCCCCTTATGCCGGTCCTTCAGCCTTTGCAGGCAATATCGACCTGCTGCCTGAAAGCCACGAGGAGCTGGCCGCCGACTTTGAGACCTGGAAGACCCGCGGCGGCGAGGATGCCGACCCGCTGTACACAGCGTTTAAACATCGCAATGCCGATTGGCTCGAGAAGTACTGCGTCTACATGGCCGTTAAGAAGTACTTTGAGGGCGAGTCGCGCCACGATTGGCCGGCAGATGTCGCGCGCTACAACGAGCATCTGATCGACGACAAGCGCTTCCACAACGAGGCCGAGCTTCAGGCGTTCATGCAGTACCGCTTTGACCTAGCTTGGTGCGAGCTCATGAACTATGCGCACAAGAAGGGCATCGAGGTTATCGGCGATATTCCTATGTACGTGTCCGACGATTCGGCGGATGCGTGGAGCGAACCCGAGAACTTCTGGCTGTCCGATACCGGCAAGGCGATTGAGATTTCCGGCGCGCCGCCCGACAACTTTGCGCCCGAGGGCCAGGTGTGGGGCAACCCCACCTTCCGATGGGATCGCATGAAGGAGAACGGCTATCGCTGGTGGATGGACCGCCTGCGTCGTGCGTTTTCGCTCTACGACCGCGTGCGCCTGGACCACTTCCTGGGCTTCCACAGCTACTTTAGCATTCCCGCCGGTAAGGCCTGTGCCGACGGCCGCTGGCTGGCAGGCCCGGGCAAGGACCTGTTCCAGACCGCCTATGACGAGCTGGGTCCGCTCAACTTTATCGCCGAGGATCTGGGCTATCTGACGCCCGGCGTTCGCGCCATGGCTTCGACCTGCGGCTTCCCCGGCATGGACGTGCTGGAGTTTAGCGACTACGACGTTCGTTGCGGAATTCACCCCACACCGGGAAAGATCCTGTACACCTCGACGCACGACACCTCGACACTTGCCGGCTGGTGCACGCGCTCCTTTGCAGGCGGCGATGAGCCGAGCGGCATTACATTGGCAAGCGAGCTCATGGGCAATGCCCTGGCAAGCGATGCACCGCTCGTGATGATGCCGCTGCAGGACGTGCTGGGACTGGGCGACGATGCACGTATGAACGTGCCGGGTGTAGCCACAGGCAACTGGACATGGCAGGCTGACGAGGCCGACGTTGCGGCAGCCGAGGAGAAAACTGCGAAGCTCCTGCGCAACACCAATAGATTCTGGGGCGAAGCGTGATAAAACCCATGATATAGGGTACAGTTACAGCTGTTTGAATTTTTGCGGGCAGAGCGATCTGCCCGCTTTGTGCTGAAAAGGAAGTATTATGGCGCGCTACGATTACAAGTGCACGAGCTGCGGCAACGTGTTTGAGGTTGAGCACCCCATGTCCGAGACGCCCGAGGTCGTATGCCCCAGCTGCGGCGCCCCGGCATCCAAGACGTTCTCGGCCAGCGGCATTAAGTTCGACGGCAGCGGTTTCTACAACACCGACCAGCGAAGCGGCGGCTCCAGTACCAGCGCCACAAGCGGCTGCTGCGCCAACTGCCCACATAACCACTAAAGACAAACGGTCCCGCCACCCAGGTTTCCTTATGAGTTGCGGTGAAATAGTTCCTGAATCAGCCCATCCAACGGCCAAACGGGAACCATTTCACCGCAACTTTTCTTTAGATCGGATTTCAGGCTGATGCTAAGTTTGTAACATTTCAAAACTCTGCCGGATTACGGGGCTGAATTGACAGCCTCTATCCATTCCGGTAATTTGCAAATTTCAACAAGCCATCTACCTGCGGTTTTATTTAGACCATTTTTGATGTGGTCGGGCATCACCAATCTAGCCCCGTAATCCGCCCTACTTTTGATAACAGCAAGTTTGAGACAGGGCTATCCTTCCATTCTTTACCGCTATTGCGATCTCCACTCGCACGACCTTCTGAGTTGCGGTGAAATAAGGACTATTTGGCGGGTAGATGCCGCTATTCAATCCCTATTTCACCGCAACTTAGTAGTTACTTGTGGACCAGGCGGGCGCAGAAGTGACCGTCGTAGGAGTCGGCGTTTACGGGGACACTTTGGAAGAGGCCTCGAGGGTTTTGGCGGAGAGTGACGAGGCTCTTGGCGTGGTCGTACTCGGGGAGCTGCAGAATCTGGGCTTCGGAGAGCGGTGCCACGATAAAGCCGGCGCCCTCGGAAGAGGCCAGGAAGGCATCCACGACCTGCGTGTTCTCTTCATCAAAAACCGAGCAGGTGGCATAGATAAGCTCACCGCCGGCAGCAACGCGCGCGGCTGCTTCCTTGAGCATCGTCAGCTGTAGCTTGGGCAGCTCAGTCGTAACGTCGTTCTCGGTCAGACGCCACGGTATCTCGGGATGACGGCGCATGGTGCCGGTGCCAGAGCACGGCGCATCGATAAACACCGTGTCGAACAGGGCGGGCTCGCCGAGCATCGCGTCAAAGGACGTGAGCACCTCATTGAGCTCGCAGGCATCGCCCGACACCGTACGAACACCCGTTATACCCGCCTTATGCAGGCGTGCGAGATTCTGATCGCACTTGCGATCGTGCAGATCGAGCGCGGTATGCTGACGCTCGTACCCGGCACGCTTGGCCTGGCACATCATCACATAGGTCTTGGTGCCGCGACCGGCTCCAATCTCCAGGCAACGACCGGGACGTGTAGCGGCAGTAGCGATAAGCTGAGCGTTGAGGTCCGAGGCAACCGCGGCAGCACGCTCAAACACGCCCGATGCAACCGTGACCTGCGCATCGACCGGAGCATGGCAGCCCGGGAAGACAGGCGCAACGAGCTGCGAGATATACGGGTCGGCCTTGGTCGCAAACGCATTCTCGTGCAGTGCAAGCGGCGCGGGGGCCAGATTACCGGCAAAGTTGAGCGCGCCCTCGGGCGTATCGAACGAGGCCATAATACGAGCGCACAGCCAACGAGGAAGACCCATCAAACGCGAAAGGCGAACCAAACGGCGCTCGGACTCATCCACGTCAGATGCCGTGGCAAAATCCTCCACGTTGTCCGCAACCTTGTGCAGCACCGCGTTAGCCAGGCCCGCGGCAGACTTAGCACCGCTGCGCACCAGCTCAACACCCTGGCTCACGGCAACGCGGCCCGGCGTATGCAGATAGAGCATCTCGAAGGCCGAGATGCGAAGCGCCATGCGAACGCGCGGCGCGACCTTTTTGGGCTTATCCAAAAACTGATCGAGCAACTCATCCAAAATACCCTGCGTGGCGGCAACACCGAGCGCCAAACGAGCGGCAAAAGCGGAATCGCGCTGGTCAATGGCCTTGGCGGAAGCGCGGGACGAGAGCACGTCGCGCGCATACATACCGCGGCGATCGGCCTCCATCAACACATCGAGCGTAAGCTTGCGCGCGGGAGAAAGCTTGCTCATGACAAAACACCCCACGTCAGATCGGCACCCTGCAGGCCGGCAGCCCAGGCAGAAGCAGTCATGGCACGCTTGCCATCGGGCTTAACCTCAAGCAGTTCAACCGCGCCATCGGAAAGGCCCAGGTAAACACGCTTGCTCTTGACGGCAACAGTACCCTCGCCAAGCGACACATCAGCCGGCGCGGCATCGAGCACGCGAACCGTCTTGCCAGCGATCACACAACGAGCGGGCGCGGTGTCGGACGAAGCGAGCACATGACGCACGCAATCGAGAGCCGCCATCTGCGGATCCAGACGCATCTCCTGCTTGGAAATCTTGGCAGCATGAGTGACGAGCGACTCATCTTGCTCAGTCCAAACAGCCGAGCCATCGGCAAGCGAGGGAAGCGTATCGGCAAGCAACTTACCGCCAAGCTCACCAAGCTCCATCGTGAGCGCATCGGCATGCTTACCGGCAACCGACGTAGAGGCCTGGGCACAATAAGCGCCCGTATCCACGCCATGTCCAATGCGCATAATGGAAACGCCAGCAACCTCATCACCAGCAAGAATGGCACGCTGAATGGGAGCAGCGCCACGCCAACGAGGCAGCAAGGACGCATGAACGTTCACGATACCGAGCGGCGCCATATGCAGCACCTCATCAGGCAAAATGCAGCCATAAGCAGCCACACAGAAAATATCAGCCTGCACAGCCTGGAGCGCCTCAACAACCTCAGGCGTCATACGATTAGCCTCAACAACCGGCAGGCCAAGCTCAAGCGCCTTGGCCTTAACAGGAGACGGCTCCAGCTTCTTACCACGCCCACGAACAGCATCGGGACGCGTAATAACAAGCGCAATCTCGTTCCCAGCCTCAACAAGCGAAGTCAGCGAAGGCACAGCAAAATCAGGCGTACCCATAAACACAATACGCATAAAGAACGTCTCCCCTCAACCAAAGCCGAGACAGCTACAAATAACGGCGGAAAGCCAAGTACCCAGCACATCCGCAATAACAATTCAACAAGAACAAATATACCCAAAACCAAAGAAAGAGCCGCAATAAAAGCAGCTCCCTCTCAACAAAGACTATCAGCGAAGACGCCCCTCCCTGGCCCGACGGCACCCGGGCGAAACGAAAAGCGACAACGTAGTCCCCGGTGCTGAGCGCCCACATATCGTCCCGCGCGCAGTTTCGCAGCAAAGCGAGAATGTTTGAGCACGGGATGATATGTGGGCGCTCAGCACCGGGGACGGTGGGATCTACTTAGTCTCGCCCGGTCGAGCGCCGCGGGCCAGGGCGTCCTGGTACTCCTTGACGGCCTTGAGCCTCTGCATGGGCTTAAGGCGCTCAAACATGGTGTTGCCGTGCAGGTGATCGATCTCGTGCTGCAGGCACACGCAGAACAGATCGCCCGTGGCCTCGTAGCGAATCAGGTTGGCGTCCAAGTCGTACGCCTCGACGACGACATGGTCGGGACGCTCGATCTCGCAGCTAATGCCAGGAATGGACAGGCAGCCCTCGCTAAACGGCACCAGATGGTCGCTCTGCTCAACAATGACAGGGTTGATGAGCACGTAGGGGTCGTAGTCGTTCTTATCGCTGTAGTCGCAGTCGATGGTGACGAGCTGAATAAGCTCGCCGATCTGCGGAGCAGCGAGGCCGCAGCCGCCGTTCTCGAACATCATCTTCTTCATCTTCTCGGCAAGCGCCTCGATCGCCGGGGTGATCTCCTCGATGACGGCGCACTCCTGGCGCAGACGAGGGTCGGGCGACAGTACGATTCCGTTGGCTTCCATGGCCATCCTTTCGGGTTGTTACATCAAATCATAGGCGTCGACGTCAACGCTCACGCTCACGCCGCGCACAGAGCCCACCTCTTTGAGGCAGGCGTCGATATCATCAGAGACATGGTACCCCACGGGCGACTTCACAAGCAGATGGAGGCGGTAACGGTCCTTGGCTCTCTCGATTACACACGAAGCCGGGCCTAGCACCTGCGGCACGGCACTCCCCGCCCGCAAAAAATCGGGCGCGGCGGCATGCCAGCGGCGCTTAAGAAGCTTTGCAATGCGCCCAATGTAGTCCTGCGCGTCGTCTCGGTTTGCCGACCACACCAAGATGTTGACCAGGCGAACAAACGGCGGGTACAGCGCGTCGCGGCGCTGGTCCAGATCGTAGTCGGTAAAGATCGAACGGTCGTGCTCAGCGACGGCACGAATGACCGGGTCCTCGGGCAGGTAGGTCTGGATGATAACCTCGCCGGGGCGATCGCCGCGGCCGGCGCGGCCCGCAACCTGCTCCAGCAGATCGTAGGCGCGCTCCCCTGCGCGAAAGTCGGGCAGCTTGAGGGCGAAGTCGGCATTGACCACGCCTACGAGCGTGACCTCGGGAAAATCGAGACCCTTTGCGATCATTTGGGTGCCCAGCAACACGGCACAATCCGCCGCATCGAACTGCTCGAGCAGCTTTTTGTGCGCATCCTTGCCGCGCGTGGAATCGGCATCCATGCGAATAATGGCGACATCCTCGGGAAGCATCTGATGCAGTGCGTCCTCGATCTGCTGCGTTCCCAGACCCATTTTTGCCAGGTAGCGACTGCCACATTTGGGGCATCGGCTCGTGGGCGCGGGATACGGCTGCACGCGCCAAGACGAACCGCAGGTGTGACATTGCAGCGTGTGCGTGCGCTCGTGATATGTAAGCGCGGTGGAGCAGTGATTGCAGGTGGGGACGCATCCGCACTCGCGGCACATCAAGAACGGCGCAAAGCCACGGCGGTTGTGCAACAGCACGGCCTTCTCGCGGCGCTCGACCACACGCTCCAAGCCCTCCATCAAGGGTTTTGAGAACATGCAGCGGCTGCCATGCGAGAACTCGCGGCGCAGGTCGGCAATGCGGACAGTCGGCAGCACGGCGTGTCCCGGGCGCTCGGGCATCTCGACGCGCGTCCAGGTGGCACCGTTATACATGCCACGGCGGCAGCGGTCGAGGGCCTCAGCAGAAGGCGTGGCGGAGCCCAACACAAGCGGGCAGCGATAGCGCTGCGCCATCTCGGCCGCCACCTCGCGCGCGTGGTAGCGCGGACTGGAGCCCTGCTTATAGCTGGTCTCGTGCTCCTCGTCGATGATGATGAGGCCCAGGTCGCTGAGCGGGCAAAAGAGCGCCGAACGCGCGCCGACGACAACGCGGGCGGCACCGCTGGCAACCATGTCCCACTGGTCCAGGCGCTCGCCGGCCGAAAGGCGCGAGTGGAAGACCGCGACCGTCTCACCGAAGCGCGAGCGGAAGCGACCGACGGTTTGGGCCGTCAGCGAGATCTCGGGCACCAGCACGCACGCCGAGCGGCCGGCCATCAGCACGCGCTCGATGGCGGAGAGGTACACCTCGGTTTTGCCGGAGCCGGTGACGCCGTCAACCAGCACCACGTCGCCATGAGCGTCCAGACGGGCGCGCTCAATCTGCGCGAGCGCCTGCTGCTGACCGTTGGTGAGTGCGACCGGTGCCTTGCCGCTTGCCGAGGACAGCGTAGTCTGCTCGCTGCAACCGCGCCAGGCACGGCGCTCCTCCACCACCACGACGCCGCGTTTTTCGAGCGCCTTAATGGTCGCCGACATACTGTTATAGAGAAGGTTGAGGTCGCGCGTCGTGACCGGGCCGCACTGCAGTGCCTCGATGAGCTGACGCTGGCGGACCGCGGTCTTGGGCGGCGTGTAGTCGAAACCCTCGGGCGTGAGCATGACCCAGCGATTTTGGATAGGCTTGACGGCGGGGCGCTCAACCGTCCACACGCCGTCATCGCCCCTGACCACGCGCGGACTTCCACCCGGGGGCAAGAACAGGCGCAGGCACTCGGAAAGCGTCGCGACATACTCGCGGCTCATCCAGCGTGCGATACGGGCGGCCTCTGCGGTAAAGAGCGGCTTGCTGAGGATAGCCTCGATAGGCTTGATACGCGCGGGATCGAGGGCATTGTTACCTTGCAGGTCGCCAAGCTCGGACGCAATAACGACGATATAGCCCGCGGCGGCACGGTTGCCAAAGTGGACCAGGACCGTAGACCCAATCTGAGCCTCGTTGGCAAGGGACTGTGGAATGCCGTAGGCAAACGGCTCGGACAGTGCACGGGTGGGAATGTCGAGAACCACGCTCGCGAAGGCGGCAATGGGCTCTGGCGCAGGCTCGGGCTTGGCCTGCTCGGCCGGGCGGGCATGCTTCACGGGAGCCTCCTCCGGTTCCGGCGAACCAAACAGCGACAGTTGCTCGGCCATGGCCCCAGCACCTCCTATCCCATACGTCTACAGAAACAAGAGCCCCGCTCGGGGTGAACGGGGCTCGGATACAAACGTTTGCGCAGCGATTACAGCGCCATCGTGTGGGCGCGGTCGATGCGCGCCAGGCAGTCGTCGCGGCCGATGAGCGCCATGGTCTCGCCCAGCGGGGGGCTCACCATGTTGCCGCAGACGGCGACGCGCACGGCCTGGAACACCACGCGCTTCTTGAGTTCCATCTGCTCGGGCAGCGGCTCAAGCGCGGCGTCGATGTTGGCAGCCGTCCACTCGTTCACACCCTCGAGCGCGGCCTTGGCGGCATCAAGAATGGCACCCATGCCCTCCTTGGCCAGGCCCTTGTTGACGGATTTCTCGTCATACTCGAGCGTCTCGGCCGTAGCGAAGATGGGAGCGGCGACGGTCACGGCGTCGGCCGGCATCTTGGTGCGCGGCTTGACAATGGCGGCAAGCGCGTCGATCCAATCCTCGCCGTACTCGACATTACCCTCGATGAGACCCGCCTCGTGCAGCTCGGGGACCATGATCTCGTCGGCAAACTGAGCATCGGACATGCCATTGATGTACTCGGCATTGACCCAGTCGAGCTTCTTGGGGTCGAAGGTCGCCGGGTTCTTGGAGATGCGGTCGAGCGAGAACTTGCTGGCCAGGACATCGCGCGGGATGATCGTGGTCTCGCCGTCGAGCGACCAGCCGAGCAGCGCCAAGTAGTTGACGAAGGCGTCGGACAGGTAACCGGCGTCGCGGTACTCCTCCACCGAGGTGGCGCCGTGGCGCTTGGAGAGCTTCTTGCCGTCGGCACCCAAGATCATGGAGATGTGGGCGAACGTAGGCACAGGCGCGCCGAGGGCCTCGTAGACCATAACCTGGCGCGGGGTATTGGAAAGGTGATCGTCGCCGCGGATGACGTGGGTGATCTTCATCATGGCGTCGTCGACGACGGTCGCGAAGTTGTACGTGGGCGTGCCGTCGGAGCGGAAGATGACAAAGTCGTCGAGCTCCTTGGCATCGAAGGTCACCTCGCCGTGGACGGCGTCGTGGATGACGACGTCACCGCGGTCCTCGGGCACCTTGATGCGCAGGACGTAGGACTCGCCGGCCTCAATGCGGCGACGGGCCTCCTCGGGATCAAGATCGCGGCAACGACGCTGATAGCCCTGGAAGGGGTCCTTGCGCTCCTGCGCGGCCTTACGGTCGGCGTCGAGCTGCTCCTTGGTGCAGAAGCAGGGATAGGCCTTGCCCTCGTCCCAAAGCTTCTGGGCAGCCTGCTTGTACAGGTCCAGGCGCTCGGTCTGGGCGTAGGGGCCATAGTCGCCGCCCACCTCGGGACCCTCGTCCCAGTCCAGGCCAAGCCAACGCATGGCGCGCAGAATGATCTGCGTGTTCTCGTCGGTGGAGCGGGTGGGGTCGGTGTCGTCGATGCGCAGGATGAACGTGCCGCCGTTTGAGCGGGCGAAAGCCCAGTTATAGATAGCGGTGCGGGCGCCGCCAATGTGCAGCTTACCCGTCGGTGAGGGTGCAAAGCGGACGCGAACGTCTGATGCCATGGAAATCTCCTCGATTGCAGGATGGATGTCTAACTGCACCAGTATAAAGCAACAATGCGACCTCCGCACAAAGGGCACCGACCCGCTCATTGGGGACAGACTTAAATGACCAGTCATCACTCATTGGGGACAGACATAAATGACCAGTCTTTGGAAACGTTCTTAGTTTAAGGCTGGTCATTTAAGTCTGTCCCCAATGAGTACCCAATGAGTAGGTGCGGAAAGGGTGTGAATGTTGGATTTACGCGCTATGATGTGCCCATGCATACAGAGCCCGGCGGAATGGTAACGGTCGCCGGGACACGTTATTCGAAAGGACAATCATGTCAGAAGAGCTTCGTTCCATCCCGCCCCAACACGGATCGTTTGTGTTTACGTCGGAATCGGTGACCGAGGGCCATCCCGATAAGATCGCCGACCAGATCAGCGACGCCGTACTTGACGCAATCCTCGCCAAAGAAATAGAGCTCCAGGAGCAGGGCTATATTGCGCCCAACGGCGTACCCGCCAACGTGGAGAACGTCCGCTGCGCCTGCGAGACCCTCGTGACCACCGGCACCGTCATCGTTGCCGGCGAGATTCGCACCCAGGCCTATGTCGACGTACAGGAAATCGCCCGCGGCGTTATCCGCCGCATTGGCTACAACCGTGCCAAGTTCGGTTTTGACTGCGACACCTGCGGCGTTATGAGCCTCATCCACGAGCAGTCGCCCGATATCGCCCAGGGCGTTGACGAGTCCTTCGAGACCCAGACCGGCGCCACCACCGACCCGATCGACCTGATCGGTGCCGGCGACCAGGGCATGATGTTCGGCTACGCCTCCAACGAGACCAAGACCTTAATGCCCATGCCGCACTACCTTGCCAGCCGCCTGGCCGAGCGCCTGGCAGCCGTGCGCCACGACGGCACCCTCGCCTACCTGCGCCCCGACGGCAA
Source organism: uncultured Collinsella sp. (assembly GCA_902494195.1). Lineage (GTDB taxonomy): Bacteria > Actinomycetota > Coriobacteriia > Coriobacteriales > Coriobacteriaceae > Collinsella. The sequence continues at coordinate 35,430 of CABUSH010000018.1, forward strand.
GACCCAGGTCACCGTGCGCTACGAGGACGGCAAGCCCGTCGAGGTCACGACCATCGTCATCTCCACGCAGCATGCTGCCGAGATCGAGGACATGGGCAAAATCAAGTCCGATCTGATCGAGCACGTCATCACCCCGGTCATGGCTGCCGAGAAAATGCCGTGGGACGGCGCCGACATCTACGTGAACCCCACCGGACGCTTTGTCGTTGGCGGCCCCATGGGCGACACGGGCCTGACCGGCCGCAAGATTATCGTCGACACCTACGGCGGCTACGGCCGTCACGGCGGTGGCGCCTTTAGCGGCAAGGACTGCACCAAGGTCGACCGCTCCGCCGCGTATGCCGCGCGCTGGGTCGCCAAAAACGTGGTCGCCGCCGGGCTGGCCGATCGCTGCGAAGTCGAGCTTGCCTACGCCATCGGCGTTTCCAAGCCCCTCTCAATCATGGTCGACACCTTCGGTACCGCGCATGTTGCCGAGGACAAGATCGTTGAAGCCGTAGAGAAGACCTTCGATCTGCGCCCGGGCGCAATCATCCGCGACCTGGACCTGCGCCGCCCCATCTACGAAAAGACAGCAGCCTACGGTCACTTCGGCCGCGAAGACGCCGACTTCACCTGGGAGAAAACCGACCGAGTCGAAGAACTCAAAGCAGCCTGCGGCCTGTAAGCTAACGGCAAAAGCTACAGCCAAGAAACAACGCACCAAAAGAAGTACCGGCTCCAACCGGTACTTCTTTTTTATTTAAAGGTGGTGAAGATGAGCCGACCTGGGACATGGAATAGGTCATAGGCCGATAAATTTCGCAGCAGAGCGACTCCAACCATGTATCCTAAGTTCCGAGGGCTTTGGTATTTGGTCGGTCGCGAGTTCCGCACGAGCCGGAGAGCACTTAATGTGCTCTCCGTGCGAGCAGGACTGCCCGAGCAGGCGACCAAATACCAAAGCCCTCGGAACGGCGGGACAGAGTATGCCCCGTCCCTCGGGACGACGGGATAGAACAGGAGCGCATATGGCAGGCAAGCCGCAAACACTAGCTACGACCTCGGCATTCGAGATCTTGGGCCCCGTCATGGTCGGCCCCAGCTCATCGCACACCGCCGGCGCCCTGCGCTGCGCCCAAGTTGCCGCCAGCCTGCTGGAAGGCCGCATCACCAAAGTCACCTTTGGCCTGTGGAACTCCTTCGCCCACACCTACCGCGGCCACGGCACCGATCGTGCGCTCGTCGCGGGCATCCTGGGCCTCGACACCGATGACGAGAACATCAAGCAGGCCTTCGACCTCGCACGCGAACAGGGCCTCGAATATCACTTTGACATTAAGGGCGACGACGCCTCCATCCACCCCAACACCGTGGACATCGACATGCAAGACGATATGGGCGCTACGGCACAGGTCCGCGGTGAAAGCTTGGGCGGCGGCAAGATGCGCATCAGCCGCATCAACGGCGTCGGCGTCGACATTTCGGGCATGTATTCCACGCTCTTTGTTGCGCATCAAGACGTCCCCGGCGTGCTCGCCGCGCTCACGAACCTGCTCGCCTACGCGCATGTGAACATCGCCTTCTGCCGCACCTACCGTACCGAGGTGGGCGGCCAGGCCTACTCCGTGTTTGAAACCGATGGCACCCCCGACGACACCGTCGTCCCCATGCTGCGCAAGCTCGACAATGTCGATTACGCCACCTTCATTGAGCTTCCCGGTTCGGCCTCATCGCTCTCCCCCGGCGTTTCGGCCAAGGAAATCTTCGACGACGGCGAGCAGCTGCTTGACGCCTGCGCCGAGCTGGGCCTCAACATCGGCGCCGTCATGGCCGTGCGCGAGGCGCGCCTGACTGGCGAGCAACACGCCGTCACTTCCATGCGTCGTGTGCTCGAAGTCATGAAAGACGAGACCACGGCCCCCATCGCCAATCCGCAGCGATCGCTCGGCGGCCTCATCGGCGGCGAGGCCAAGCTTGTCGACGCCACCGGCCACAACGACCTGAGCTCCAGCTTAATGGGCGCCGTCCAGACCGAAGCCGTAGCACGCGCCATGGCCGTGCTCGAGCGCTCCGCCACCATGGGCGTGATCGTCGCCGCCCCCACGGCAGGCTCCGCGGGCGTCGTCCCCGGCTGCGTGCTGGCGCTGGCCGACCACCTACAGCTCGATGACGAGCAGGTCATGGACGCCCTCTACTGTGCCGCCGCCATCGGTCTCAACCTCACCACGAGCGCCTGCGTCGCCGGCGCCGAGGGCGGATGCCAAGCCGAGGTGGGAAGCGCGGCCGCCATGGCCGCCGCCGCGCTGGTACAGATGCTTGGAGGCACGCCCGAGCAGGCACTCGACGCCAGCTCCATCGCCCTGAGCAACCTGCTGGGCCTCGTTTGTGACCCCGTCGGTGGCCTCGTGGAGGTGCCCTGCCAAAACCGCAACGCCATTGGCGTGGCAGCGGCCTTTAGCTCGGCACAACTCGCCCTCGCGGGCATTAAGAGCTTGGTGCCGTTTGACCAGATGGCACATGTCATGCTCTCGGTGGGTCACGCGTTGCCGGCCACGCTGCGAGAGACGGCAAAGGGCGGCATCGCGCAGGCTCCGGCCGCACTTTCGGCCTGTGCAAAATGCGGTGTGTGCGGATAGCGACTAAGAACGACTCAAAGGTGGGACATTTGTCCCAGCTCTTTCGAATGCCACCGTTTCCGTACCACAAACAGCAGGGCAATCGCTATAATGCAAGCCCAGTAAAAACACGATGAACCGCAAGGCGAAAATCGAAGGATATGCATACGATGTCGCAAAACGATCGAACTCAACTGATTCCCGATCCGCAGCAGCCGAACAGGCACACCGGCGGCGTTCAGTCGCCGCGTCCTATCGCGCCGAGCCACCGTCAGCAGCGTAGTGCAGCAAACGCTTCCCAACGCCCGAACCAACAGCGACAACAGCGTCAACAACGTCAGCAGCGTCAGGCAAACGGCAATGCGCCCAAGCAGCCCCCCACGCACGCTCGAGGCGATCGAGGCCCCGCGCGCAAGTCCCCCGAGAACAATAAGTCGGGCAAAAAGACAACGCTCTTTGTCGTCCTTGGTCTAATCGTCATTGTCTATATCGTAGGCGTCGTAGCGTTTTCGCAGGTAGCCTACCCCAACACCACCGTCGCCGGCGTCGACGTCTCGTTCTCCAACGCGTCGTCTGCCGCCACCAAGGTCAACTCGGCATGGAAGCACTATAAACTCACCGTGACAGGAGATGACTTTAGCTGGACCTATCAGCCCGAGTCCGATGAACCCATCGTCGACGGTGAAGCTGCTGCAAAAGAAATCATCAACCACAACGAAGCCTTTATTTGGCCGGTCCGCCTTGTGGAATCCTTAAGCGGCAAGACCAAAACAACTGCTACCTCCAACGAAGTCGATCTTGATCAAGACGTCGACCTGTCCATGCTCTCCGATACCTTTGACCAAAAGAAGTTTGAGGAGGACCTGGGCGCCGCTATCGACGAGTTTAACGAGGGCCGTTCGGGCACGTTCGAGGCCAATAGCTCCTATGACGAGCAGGCCGGCAAGTTTACCGTCGAGAAGGCGCGCTCCAACGAAAAAATCAACCGCGAGCATGTCATTAAGTATGCCGAGCTCGAGCTTGCCTCGCTGACCGAGACCGTAGATCTTTCCAAGCTCGGCAACGATGCCTATGAGCCGCTTAATGGAACGCTGACCGATGATCAGATTCAGGCCGCATGCGATGCTGCCAACAACTACCTGGGCGTCAACGTGACCCTCAAGCTCAACGGCGAGGATGCCGGCAAGGTTGATGGCAGCTCCGTGTTGCAGTGGATCAGCTTTGCCGATCCGGCCAACCCCACGCTCGATACGTCGCAGATCAGCAGCTGGGCAGCCGAACTCGCCAACGGCTTTAATACCGTGGGCTCCACTCGTTGGTGGACGCGCGCCGATGGCAAGCAGTGCGCCGTCGAAGGCGGCGACTTTGGTTGGTCCATCGACAGCAGCTCGCTCGCCAAGCAGGTCGAGGACGCCATTAACAACAAGCAGACCGGCGAGATCGAGATCAAGTACTCCCAGAAGGCCGATACCTTTACCGCAAAGGGAGAGCCCGACTGGAAAGCGTATATCGACGTCGACCTGTCCGAGCAGCACGCGCGCTACTATGACGAGAGCGGCAATATCGTGTGGGAGGCCAACTTTATTTCCGGCAAACCGGGCGAAGACGCCACCCCCGAGGGTGTGTGGCAAATCAACAGCAACGACGGCGGCAGCACCCTGATCGGAGCCAAGGACCCCGAGACCGGTAAACCCAAATATGAGAGCCCGGTGAGCTACTGGATGCCGTTTGAGGGCAACATGATCGGCTTCCACGACGCCACCTGGCAAAACGACAAGAGCTTCGATAACGCCGAGTCGTACAAGTGGTGCGGCAGCCACGGTTGCATCAACCTGCGCCTGGCCGACGCCAAGGCACTGCACGATTGCATCAAAGTCGGCCTGTGCGTGGTTGTCCACTCGTAGTGCAACGCGCGCATTCCTACAACGTGGAACCGCTGCGACCAATCTAACAGTTCCGAAAGAAACCGTCCTATGCGCCCGCCCCAACCGGTGGGCGCATATAATTATCGAGATTCTTTCTATAAAGGAGACGCTATGCCGAATGTCCCCACGATCACCCCGGGCCCAGATGATACCGAGCGCACGCCCGAAGGTGCCACCGAAACGTTTCCTCTGATTACAAACGTACATGCCGACAAGCAGAGCGGACGCGCGAACGATACGGCCGAGATTTCCGATGAAGAGGCATATGCCAAGCTCAAGGCAAAGCGTGCCGAACGCCGACGCAAAAAGCTGATTCGTCGCGGTATTGCCGCCGGCGTCGTGGGTGCCGTCGCGCTCATTGCCATTGTTGCAACCCTTGTTATCAATGTGCAGCCACAGGGCGCTAGTGGGCCTGTGACCGACATGGTGACCGAGGGCACGTTTACCACAACGGTCGAGGCGAAAGGCCAGCTCAAACCAATTTCGTCCTCAGTGGTCTCCCCTTCTGTCGACGGCACGGTCGATTCGATCAACGTGCAGGCAGGCCAATCCGTCAACGAGGGCGACGTGCTTATGACCATTAAAAACGACGAGCTCGATCGCAACGTTGCCGAGGCGCAGCGTGCAGTTGCTGCCGCTCAAGAAGACCTCGCCAACGCGCAGAAAGCCGCAGCTGCTGCGCAGGCCACCCCAACGACGGACGTCGAGGGAGCTTCCGCAGCGGCTGGCGTCTCAGCCGCATCAGTGGACACGAACGCCGTATCGGCCGCGCAGCGCAGCCTCGCATCGGCCCAGGCAAACCTCGAGCAGGCGAACGCCAAGGCCGCCAGCCGCACGGTCACGGCCCCGAGCTTGGGTAGCATCGTGGAGCTCAACGCCAAGGTGGGCGCCACGGTAACAGGCGGCATGATCATGGGCGAAAGCGATACGAGCGGCGGCAAGCAGTGCATGCAGATCGCCGACCTGTCCAAGATGAAGGTAACCGTGCAGGTGGGCGAAAAGGACATCGCCAAGATCGCCGTTGGGCAGAGCGCCAACGTCACGTATCCCGCGTTTCCCGATATCGTGAGCCAGGGCACCGTCACGGCTATCGCGTCGGTGGCAAACTCCGACGCCGCCAACGGTGGCGGCGGCAGCGTAACCTTTAACGTCGACATCCTCATCGAGGCGCCCGACGCGCGCCTGAAGCCGGGCATGACGGCCGAGGTATCGGTAGTGACCGAGCAGCTCGACGACGTGGTGATGGTGCCGACGATGGCGCTCATGACCGAAGACGGCGAACACTATTACGTCAACGTGGCGACTGAAGACGAGGGCAAGCAAACCCGTCGCGTGAAGGTGACCGTCGTGACGCAAAACGACAACGAAGCCGTAGTCGGTAAGACACAGGTCAAGCGCGACGACCAGGGCAACGAGATCAACCCCAACGTGCCGGTTACCAAGCTGCGCGATGGCGACACCCTCGTCATGGACACCGGAGCGGCCGCAACGGCTGACGGCGGCTACGGTGCGGATTCGGGCAGTATGTCTGCCGACGAGGGCATGTAATGCGTCCCGTTATCGACATCCGCAACGTGCACCGCATCTTTGAGAGCGAGGCGGGGTGCGCCCACATCCTGCACAACGTGAGCCTGGCGGTAGATCCCGGCGAGTTCGTCGCCATTACCGGCCCTTCGGGCTCGGGCAAGTCAACGCTCATGAACATCCTGGGCTGTCTGGACAAACCGACGGCGGGCGACTATTACCTGCAAGGGCTCAACGTGGCCGAGCTTGACGATGACGAGCTCACCGAAGTTCGCGCCCTGAGTATTGGCTTTGTCTTTCAGAGTTTCAACCTGCTGCCGCGCCTGTCGGTTATCGAAAACGTCATGCTGCCGCTGGCCTACACCAATGTGCCCCGTAGCCAGCGCGAAATGCGCGCCGTGCACGCGCTGCAGGCTGTCACGCTGCCCGTCGACCACTGGGACCACCGCATATCCGAGCTCTCGGGCGGCCAGATGCAGCGCGTCGCAATCGCGCGCGCCCTCGTCAATGACCCGCCCATCATTCTGGCCGACGAGCCGACGGGAAACCTGGACTCCGCCACTGGAGCGCTTGTGATGGAGACCTTCCATAAGCTCCAGAAGCGCGGCAAAACCATCGTGCTTATCACACACGACCCCGGCATCGCCGCCGAGGCCGACCGTGCCATGACCATCCGCGACGGTCGCATTCACGACGGCGCGTATATTCCACATGCACCGCGGACCCTGCGCAGAGCCGTAGATAGCCTGCCCATGATTTCCGCCTCCGCCAACCCGCCGAAAGGAGTGGTGGCATGAGCGCCCGCGATCTCATCCAGGAAGCCCTTCACTCGCTCGAAGCCAACAAGGGGCGCAGCCTGCTCACCATCCTGGGCATTGTCATCGGCATCGCCTCGGTTATCGCCATGACTTCGCTCATCGGCGGTATCCAAAACAGCCTGGTCAACAGTCTGGGCCTCAATGCGGCACGCATGGTGCAAATCTATTCGTCGCAAGAACTCACCGAGTCGGACATCGAGAAGCTTCAAAAACTGGTGCCGCAGATAGAGCAGATCGGCATTGTCGACAGCGCGTATACCGAGTATAAGACCGGCGATAAAAGCTATACCGTCATGGCACAGGGTGTCGATAGCGACATGCTCGACGCCGTGGGGGCCAGCAAGCTCGTTGCGGGGCGCACCTATTCCCAGGCCGAGTCCCAATCAGGCTCGCGCGTGGCGCTCATCAGCCGCAACGGCGCCGATCAGCTTTACGGCAACGAACAGGATGCGCTGGGGAAAACCATCAAGATGTCCAACGGCGAGGTGCAGATTGTAGGCGTGATTGATGGCGGCAGCGACTCCATGGGCTCGCTCACGCTGTATATGCCACGCGAAACCATCTCCGGGCTGTTTGGCGACGAGAATCCTTCATTCCCCAGCGTGACGGCACTTGCCGCCGAGGGCACGGACATGGATGAGCTCTGCAAAACCATCGAGTCCAAGGTGCGCGCGATGAAGGGCATCGAGGAGGAGGACGAGTACGACAGTGTATCGGCAACCTCCATGAAAAGCGCTATCGATGCACTCAACTCCTTTATGGGCGCATTCTCGCTCATCATGGGTGCTGTCGCCAGCATCTCGCTGCTTGTCGGCGGTATCGGCATTATGAATATGATGCTCACCAACGTATCTGAACGCATCCGCGAGATCGGCATCCGCCGTGCTCTGGGCGCCAGTCGTCGCGATATCACCGCGCAGTTTTTGGCCGAGTCTTCGGCGCTGTGCGTCACCGGCGGACTGTTGGGTGTCCTGATAGGCTATCTGCTAGCCTGGGGCCTCGCGATGTTTGCCTCCGGATCCGGGATTCTTGGCGAGCTCGGAGCCAGCGGGCAAATCACACCGAGCTTTTCAATCGCCACGGTGCTGCTGGCCTTCGACGTCTCCGTCGGCATCGGTGTAATCTTTGGCTTCTACCCCGCTCGCCGCGCAGCAAAGCTCGACCCGGTGGAGTGCCTACGCTACCAGTAAGCCACCACCAACAAGTTGCGGTGAATTAGGGACTGAATATGCTATCTAGCAGCAAAAACAGACACTATTTCACCGCAACTTATTGAAGGGCTACTTGCGCCAGTTCCGGGCGTCGTCCTCGAACTTTTGGCGGATGACGGTCTTGTACGGTTCGAGCTTGCTCGAGGCGCTCCTCCTCGCGGGCGGGAGGGAACGCAGGCGCGGCGAGCGCCTAGCGCGCGAACTCCCGTAAGAGCGCGTCTTCCACTTCCCGAAGCGAAAGGGCCCCGTCTCCCTCGGCGGGACGGGTGACCACGATGCAGCGCGCTCCCACGTCGCACGCGGCGGCAAGCTTCTCGGCCGTGCCGCCTACGGTTCCCGAGTCCTTGGTCACAAGCCACTGGGCTCCCACCTGCCGAAGCATCGCCTCGTTGAGCTCGCGGGTGAAGGGCCCCTGCATGCCGATGACGTGCGACGGCGAAAACCCCGCGTCGATGCACTTCGTTATAGCACCGGGCAGCGGGAGCACACGCACGAAGAAGCGCTCCGAGAAATCGGCGACGCGCGTATAGGGAGCAAGCTCCTTGCTCCCCGTCGTGAGAAGCGCGCGACCCGGGTTCTCGGAGAGAAAGCGCGCCGCGCAGGCGATCGACGCGACCGACACGACGCCTTTGGGCAGCGCCTCGGCCGCGCGCGCAAGGCGCAGGCATCGTACACCCACGGCGAGCGAAGCGGCTCGGATGTTGCCGCTTGCGAGCGTAGCGAAGGGGTGCGTGGCGTCGACGACGATGCGCGCGCCGGAAAGCTCGCGCTCCATGTCGGCCTCGTCGAGCCTGCTCGCATGCACCTCGATGCCCGGAAGCTCGCCCAAAAGCTCGCCTCCGTACTCGGTTGCCGCGTAGGCACGGGCGGGGATGCCCGCCCCGCTCGCCCATTCGCACAGAAGGCGGCCCTCGGTGGTGCCGGCGAAGATGCGCAGCGCCGGCGCGGATGCGGGCGCCGTCACTTCGGGCCGCCTGGGCGCGTGATCTGGTAGAGCAGCGCGTTCATAATGGCGGCCGCCACGGTCGAACCGCCCTTGCGACCCCTCGCGACGATGGCCGGCACGCGTCGCGCGAGTAGCTCCTCTTTCGCCTCGACCACGTTCACAAACCCGACCGGCACCCCAACGACGAGCGCGGGCGCGATCTTCCCCGCGTCCATGAGCTCGGCGAGGCGCAGAAGTGCCGTGGGGGCGTTACCGACGGCCACGATGAGCGGACCCTCGATGCCGCAAGCTTTGTCCATGCTCGCAACGGCGCGAGTCGTGCCCGCGGCGCGCGCAGCCGCGGCGACATTAGGGTCGGCCATGTAGCACACGGCCTTGCAGCCGAGCTTTGCGAGCGCGGGCTTGCTTATGCCTGCGAGCGCCATGTTCGTGTCGGTGAGCACCGTGGCCCCTGCGCGCAGTGCGTCGAGAGCACAGTGCGCGGCGTCATGGGTGAATACGAGGGAATCGGCGTACGAGAAGTCGGCAGTGGTGTGGATGACGCGCTTCACGACGGGCTCTTCGAGCGGCGGGCGTCGAAGTAGCGCTCACCGGGCGCGCGCCTTCCCGCAAGATCGTGGAGAAGGCCGACTACATAACCGAGATGCGGTGCGAGAAACACCCCTACGCTCAGGGGATAGGTGCAAGGGA
>CABUSH010000019.1 GCA_902494195.1 uncultured Collinsella sp.
GCGCGACCTCATCGGAAATCGGCGCCGAGGAGTCACCCGCCGACGTCCGTCCTGGTCGCAGCCATCGTACTGCTGCTAAGCGCACGTCCAAGGCCAAGACTGCCAAGAAGGGTGCGTCCGAGGATTCCGCCGAGACGACCGCCGATGCATCGACTGATGCCGCCGAGCCCCAAGACGTCGAACAGTCTGCGTCCGAGAAGCCCAAGCGCGGTCGTAAGAAGTCCGCTAAGGCCAAGGCGTCCGAGCAGCAGGCCGAGGCCGAGCTGCAGGGCGATTCCAAGGCCGAGGCCAGCGATGATACTGCGGCTAACGCCGATGCCGCCGCAACCGATGGCGCCGCGCCCGCCGAGGCCGAAGACGGCGCTCGCCCCAACCGTCGCCAGCACAAGCGCAACGACGAGCGCAACGAGCGCAAGGACGAGCGCAACAACGACCGCCGCAACCGCCAGCGCGATCGCAAGCAGCGCAACAAGGAGCGTAATGCCGCTCCCACCGAGCCCACGCTTTCGCGCGAGGAGCTCGCGGCCATGAAGGTCGCCGAGCTGCGCGAGAAGGCCAAGGAGTTCGAGATTGAGACGACCGGCAAGAAGAAAGCCGAGCTCGTCGAGGAGATCTACGTCACCGCCGCGAAGGCCGAGGGCTTCCGCGACATCAAGGGCATCCTGCAGATTCGTCCGGACAGCTCCGGTATCATCCATGCCCATGGCTACATGAAGTCCAACGACGACGCCTTCGTGCCCGCCTACCTCATCCGCTCCGCGCGTCTGCGCACGGGCGACGTCATCGAGGGCTCGCTTCGTCCTTCGCGCGGCGGCGACAAGCGCGCCGGCCTCGCCAAAATCACGACCGTCAACGGTCTAGACCCCGAGCAGATTCGCAACCGCCCCAAGTTCGGTGACCTCACCCCGGTCTATCCCAACGAGCCGCTGCGCATGGAGCATGGCAAGGACTCCATTACCGGTCGCGCCATCGACATCGTGTCGCCGATCGGCAAGGGTCAGCGTGGCTTGATCGTGTCCCCGCCCAAGGCCGGCAAGACCACAATCCTCAAGAAGATCTGCCAGTCTATCTCGATTAACAACCCCGAGGTGCACCTCATCTGCCTGCTCGTCGACGAGCGCCCCGAAGAGGTTACCGATATGCAGCGTTCCATCAAGGGCGAGGTTGTGGCGTCGACCTTCGATATGCCCGCCGACAACCACACTCGTGTGGCAGAGCTCGTCATCGAGCGCGCCAAGCGCATCGTGGAGCTGGGCGGCGATGTCGTGGTGGTGCTCGACTCCATCACGCGTCTTGCCCGCGCCTACAACTTGGCGGCGCCCGCCTCAGGCCGCATCCTTTCGGGCGGCGTCGATTCGGCGGCACTGTATCCGCCCAAGCGCTTCCTGGGCGCAGCCCGCAATATCGAGAACGGTGGCTCGCTCACCATCCTGGCCTCTGCCCTCATCGACACCGGCTCCAAGATGGACGAGGTCATCTTTGAGGAGTTCAAGGGCACCGGCAACATGGAGCTCAAGCTCGACCGCGACCTGGCCGACCGCCGCATCTTCCCGGCTATCGACCCCGTTGCCTCCGGTACGCGTAACGAGGACCTGTTGGTTGACGAGCAGATGCGTCCGTTTGTCTTTGGCCTGCGTCGCATTCTTGCCGGCATGAACAACACCGAGCGCGCAGCTGCGTCGTTTATCAAGGGTCTTAAGGGCACCAACACCAACCAGGAGTTCCTGGTGCGTTCGGCCAAAAAGCACAGCGACTACGAGCAGACGTTCTAGGTTGTCATCCACACGCAGCGATAGTCATCAATGCAATAAAGGGTCGGGGCTTTGAGCCTCGGCCCTTTTCTATATCGCCGCTCCGCGCTTATTTTTGACCATAAGACTGGCAAGCAGCAGGTTTCCCGTTTCAATCCGACATCGTCGCTTGCAATCGACAGGGCGGTTTCGCATAATAGCTTTTAAGCTTCGCGACGGATAACGCAGATGAAACGAACCATATACCGTTGCTTTGGGGCATAGCCCCGCTTCATCTTCTCTCGCGCAGCCAACTGAATGATGCGATTTGGGTGCTGGAAGATGGGGAGAGCTCATGGCTTCTTCTGATGCAACACAACGAGCAGTCCTTGCCGGACTTTCGTGCGGGATCGGCCTTGCCGCTCCCGTGGTTATGTATGCCGCGACGCTGCCGTTTTCGTCTGTGAACGAGACGGTCGTGGCGGGTGCGGTTCCCTTCGCCGTGGGCGCGGTGGCGGGCGTGGGCATCTATGCCGCCTCGCTGGGTATCTCCGAGTATCGTGCGCAGCGTGAAGAGCGTCTGTTCCAGCCCGATGCCATGGGCGGTGCCGCCAATCTCAATCAGCATCAAAGCGAGTTCAAGACCGCCTCGATTTCAGCTCAGCAGCAGGATGCGACTCCTTACGCTGCGGCTTCTGATTCTCAGGCTCAGGCGGAGCAGTCTACCTCGGCATTCCTTTCCGGCCTGACTGGTGCGTTCCAGCGCCGTCATGCCGATGATGGTGTCCCTACCATCGCTCGAGCCGCAGATGCTATGGACGAGGACGAGGCTTGGTCCATGATCGACAGTATGCTTGACGACGATTCGCCGGTGAGCTGCGACCCTGCACACTCGCGCGACGTCTATCAAGTCGCCATCGACGAGCTCACCAACGGCGGGCAGACCGGCTCCTTCAATCGCGACGACATCGCCGCCGCGGCACGCGCCGTGTCTGGCTCCCAGGCCGCCCCTGCGGGCAGCACGGCGGCTTTCGTGGCACTCGTCGCCAACGCGGCAGCCAATAACGCCTACAGCGCTACCTCGGCGGACGCGAACGCTTCTGCCGACAATTCGTACGTTGATGAAGCCATGGCCGCGGACGAGGAGGCCGTTGCCGCCCGCCGTGCCGCCGAAAGCTCGCTGTGGGGCGCTCCTGCCCAGCAGCAGGCGGCTGAGGCTGCGCCGTACAATGTAAACCTCGCCAGCATGCCTATCATCTCCGGTGCCGCGGATATCGATTTCGATGACCTCGATGAGCCTGCAGCCATCACTGCATCGATTGATGCCCAAGATCGCATCGACACCGGCGACCTTCCGGATGCCTCACTCGAGGTTGATGTCCCCATGGCTGATTACTCGGGCCACGAGGACATGTGGGCCGCCGCCACCGCGATTCTGGATGAGATTGACGAGCCTGCTCCTGTTGCAGCCCCCGCTCCCGTCGCTGCCCCTCAGCCTGCTGCCCCCGCCTATGTCGGCCGTCACAGCGCTGTGTTCCCCGAGGATACTGCCCGTATCTCGCGCGAGAGCATCGAGCGGGCCGAGGCTATTGCCGCCGGCATTATGGAAAACCGTCGTCACGAGCGCGTCAATCAGATCCTCGAGGAAGAGATCGAGCGCCTGCAGTCCTCTACCGCCAAGCGTACGGGCCGTGCCTACCTGAGCGTTATCGAGGGCGGTACCGCCAGCTTCGCGCCGCTCCGCGCGGAGGCATAACTTCTGCATGGTTAAGATCAATCGAAAATGGGCGGTCGTGACCTGCCTGATGGCGCTCTTGATCTGGGGCAATTCGCTGGTTCCCGGCTCGGGGTCGGGCTCGCTGAGCCTAACGGTCATGGAAGCTATCCGCGGTTTCCTGCACGGCGTGGGACTTCCATATGAATGGGTGACCAACTTTGTTGTTCGCAAGTGCGCGCATTTTACCGAGTATATGGTGCTCGGCATCTTGGCAACGCACGCCTTTGATTTTGAGGGTCGGCGCACCTTTGACGTGCTGCTGCCCACGGCGGTGTTCCTGCTGCTGATTCCTTCGATCGACGAGACGATTCAGCTCTTTGTGCCGGGACGCGCCGGCATGATCACCGATGTGATGATCGACTGCTGTGGAGCGGTAACGGGCGTTGTGCTCCGATATCTACTACGATCGCTCATATGTGCCAAAAAGGCCGCCTAGGACGTATGCTTGGTGCTAGGCGGCCTTTTTTATTAGAGGGCTTATATAGGGCGTGGTGGCGTCGTTCCGTAGGTTGGATTTGCCGGGCGCGCCACGCCCTGTGGGTGCGTCTGTTACTGAAGCGCCTGCGCGCCCAGGGCCAGGCAGCCCATGATGCCCTGCTTGCCCTCAAGGCTGTTGTTGACGATGTAGGTATCGATGTCGTTGACCTCGGGCGTGACGATATAACCGTTGAGCATCTCGGCGCACTTCTTGCGCGCGAGCGGCACGATGGGGGTGTGGTCGGCCACGCCGCCACCGATGATGATCTTTTGCGGCGCGTAGCACAGCGTGTAGGTCATGAGCGCCTGTGCCAGATAGCCTGCGAGCAGGTCCATGGCCTCCGGGTCATCGGCCATGTCTCCGGCGCTCTTGCCATCCCAGCGCTTTTTAACGCCGGGGCCGGCGATGAGACCCTCGAGGCAATTGTCGTGGAAGGGGCAGGCGCTGTGCTCGCCAATGGTGTCGCGCGGGTCGCGCGTGACCAGGATGTGGCCGGCCTCGGGATGCATCATGCCGTGTACGAGCTTACCGCCCGAGAGCACGCCGGCGCCCACGCCGGTGCCGATGGTCAGATACACAACGTCAGTGAGGCCCTGGGCGCAACCAAAGGTGACCTCGCCCAGGCAGGCGACGTTGACGTCGGTGTCGTAGCCGCAGGGGATATTGAGCTCGTTTTGGATAGTGCCCAGCAGGTCAAAGTAGCGCCATGCCGTTTTGGGCGTCTCCAGGATCTTGCCGTATTGGGGCGAGGCAGGGTTGACTGCGGTGGGGCCAAAGGCGCCGATGCCCAGCGCGGCGATGCCCTTGTCGGCAAACCATGCATTGACGGCCTCAACGGTCTCCTGCGGGGTCGTGGTCGCGATCTGCTCACGCTCCAGGACCGTACCGTCTGCATAGCCCGTGGCGCAGACCATCTTGGTGCCGCCGGCCTCGAGCGCTCCGATAAGCTGCTGTTCTGCCATAGTATTCCTCTCTCTGGGACGAGTTGCTCCGTGACTAAAGTATAGGGCTCTAAACCATTTAAGAAAGCGCTATAAAAAGAAGCCTCGCAACGTGGCGGGCGGTGCGGGGCTTCTTTGGTTGCTTTAGTTGCCGGGCCGTCCTTACCCGCGCGGCTTGATTTTATCACGTAGCGACTTGAGGTTCTCCAGTGCCGCGTTAAGCGTCTCGTCCCGCTTGGCAAAGTGGAAACGAATCAGATGGTTGACGGGCTCGCGGAAGAAGCTCGAGCCGGGCACGGCGCCCACGCCCACCTTGGATGCGAGGTCCTCGCAGAATTCGAGGTCGCTGTCATAGCCAAACTCAGAGATGTCCATCATGACGTAGTAGGCGCCCTGCGGCACGTTATGCTCAAGACCGATGCTATCGAGCCCCTGGCAGAACAGGTCGCGTTTGGCGGTGTAGAGGTCGAGGACCTCATCGTAATAGCTGTCGTCGAAGTTGAGGGCGGTGACAACGGCTTCCTGCAGGGGAGCGGCGGCACCCACGGTGAGAAAGTCGTGGACCTTCTTGATGCGCTCGGTGATCTGGGCTGGGGCGATGGTGTAGCCCAGACGCCAGCCGGTGATGGAGTACGTCTTAGACAGCGAGCTGCAGCTGATGGTTCGCTCGAACATGCCGGGCAGCGTGGCCATGTAGACGTGCTCATGGGGCGCGTAGACGATGTGCTCGTAGACTTCGTCGGTGATGCAGTACGCGTCGTACTTTTTGCACAGGTCGGCGATAAAGGTGAGCTCTTCGCGCGTAAAGACCTTGCCGCAGGGGTTGGAAGGGTTGCACAGGACGATGGCCTTGGGGTCGTTGTCGCGGAAGGCAGCCTCGAGCGCCTCGCGGTCAAAGTCGAATGTGGGCGGGTTGAGCGGCACATAGATGGGCTCGGCACCCGAGAGAATGGTGTCAGCGCCGTAGTTCTCGTAGAACGGCGAGAAGATGACGACCTTGTCTCCGGGGTTCGTAACCGTCATCATGGCGGCCATCATGGCCTCGGTGGAGCCGCAGGTGACCACGATATTCTGGTTGGGGTCGATCGGCATGCCCATAAAGTGCTCCTGTTTGGCGGCGAGCGCCTCGCGCATGGCCTGGGAGCCCCAGGTAATGGAGTACTGGTGGTAGAGCGGCTTGGGGTCGGCGGCGATGGTGCTCAGGCTGTTGAGCAGCTGCGCCGGAGGATCGAAGTCGGGGAAGCCCTGCGAGAGATTGACGGCATCGTACTTATTGGAGATGCGTGTCATGCGGCGGATGACCGAATCGGTAAATGTTGCCGTGCGGTTGGAGAGTTCTTTCATGCCGGTCCTTTCGAGGATTTGCAGTGGGGCAAGTTTACTCCTATGGAACCGGTGGGAATTGCTCGAAACGCGCTCGAAAAACTCTTTTCAAAATTCTTGAAAATTGGGGCTTGCATCGCGTGGCGTTCCTTGCAATAATAGTCGAGCGCGAAGCGCACAGGACACGGTGGGTGTAGCTCAGTTGGCTAGAGCGACGGGTTGTGGTCCCGTAGGTCGAGGGTTCGAGTCCCTTTACCCACCCCAGTTCTTGCTTCGTGTTGATATCGGGTCGTTAGCTCAGTTGGTAGAGCAGGGGACTCTTAATCCCAAGGTCCAGGGTTCGAACCCCTGACGGCCCACCACACGATATCTCCTCTAAAGTCCGCCATAACGGACTTTAGCTTTGGGTCGTTAGCTCAGTTGGTAGAGCAGGGGACTCTTAATCCCAAGGTCCAGGGTTCGACCCCCTGACGGCCCACCCAAAGCATCTTAAAGCGATTGGCTTAGGCTGGTCGCTTTTTTGTTAACCTCACATGGGGTCGAACCCGTCGGGGCGCGGAGCTGAGGAAATGCGTAAGCATTTGCCAGCGCAGCGCGCAAGGCGCGAAGCGCCGCAGCGACCGCCTGCGCAGCAGGCTGACCCCCTGACGGCCCACCCAAAGATTGTTAAAACGACTGGCTCATGCTGGTCGCTTTTTTGTTGACCACGCATGGGGTCGAACCCGAAAGGGCGCGGAGCTGAGTAATCTGCGCCGTGATTCCCTTAGGGAAACACGGCTAAAGCCCCGTAGGCGTGTTCTCCTTAGGGGAATCATGCTTACGGGGCTCGATGCATGTTGAGAAGTTGTGATCAAACTCAAAGCTAGAATCGATTTAGTCTGCTCGATAGTGCGAACCTAAGCTTTCAGTTCGCTTGCGCATGGCTTTGACCATTTCCTGTGCTAGTCGAATCTGCGACTGTAGGCGGGCGAGGGCTGCGATCTTGCTGTCATCGGCATGCGGCTTGCTCAGCGCCATGGCCTTGTCTTGCAGGCTTTCAAGCTGTTGCAGGGCCTCGGATAGGCCTGTTTCGGTCCTGTTGATCATGCAAAAGGTGCTCATCGTGTGCCTAAGGCTGTGTGTCAGGCGTTCGGCATCTGTTGTGGCAATGCCGTACTGGGGGAGGGTGATATCCGCCCTCAGGGCCGCCTCAGGCTCTTTCTGCGCTGTGAGGGCTGCCGATGCGCCCGCGATACGTCCGAATACGATGCCATTGGCGCTCGACAGGCCTCCGATGCGGTCAGCGCCGTGCATGCCGCCTGTTGCCTCGCCACAGGCGTAGAGGCCCTCAACGCCCGTGTGCGCGGTCTTGTCGATCTTGATACCACCGTTGGCGGCGTGGGCATACATCGCCACGCGCATCTCGTCGGTCGGCGCGATGCCGTGCTCGTCTTGTAGCCAGGTGGTAAAGGTCTGCACAAACTCGGGGACGTCCTCGCGGGGGAAGTCGTAGTGGAGCGCCAGGCCTTCGGCGCCTGCTTGATCGATGACGAAATCGATAGCGCGGGAGGGCAAGCGTGACGTGTAGGGACCATATCCAGAGCGCTGCTCGAGCAGGTCGTCCAGCTTGTCGTCGGCAATATCTACCGGCTGGTCTACGTGCACGTAGCGCCAGGTTTTCTCATTGAAGACCAAGTTACGCCTGGGCTCGATGAAGCCGGGCATCATCTGCATGAACTCTATATTAGTAAGTGTTGCGCCGTGCGCCAGCGCGATGGCCTGCGAGGAGCTGAGCACATCAGCCGACGTAAGGCTGCGCTCGAACAGGCCGCCTGTGCCACCGGCTGCGATGATCGTGGCCTTGGCAGCAAAGGGCACGATTCGATTTTCGGTAAGGTCGTAGAGTACGGTTCCGGTTATTCTGCCGTTCGTGTCCTCAACAAGGTCGATAAGCTCATGGCGGGGGAGCAGGCGAATGCCGAGCGACTCGATCCAGGTCGTCAGAGCGTCCTCAAGGGGCTTGCGGGTGAGGCCGCGCCACATGCGTGTCTTGTGGTCAAAGCAGGGGATAAATTGCTTTTGTTGAGCACTCTTGGCGCTTTGCGGACGCTGGAGCTCAACGCCCAGGTCTTGCTCGAGCCAGTCAATCGCTTGGGGAATGCCGTGGACGAACGTTTGGACGAGTTCGGGGTCGGCAACGCCGCCGCCGACGGCCAGGATGGTGTCGATGAGGTCCTGCTCGTCGTCTTCGTCGACGGGACCGATGAGGCCGAGGCCCCAGGTACCCGGGAAGAAGCTCGATCCACTCATGGTCTTGCCGGCGCTTGCCACAGCGACGGTTGCGCCCGTGCGTGCCGCTTCGATGGCGGCGCAAAGGCCCGCAATGCCAGATCCAATTACCAGTACATCAGTCGATTCCATCGGATTCCTTTCTCGTCCGGCGCATTGTCGCACGGGTGATCGGCGATGGGGCCGCAAAGACTCGGCAAATCGGTAAAGGGCAAATATGGCAGGTGGGCGTCATGGACGCTCTGACGCTCTATCTCTTCACATCTCGTATTTCGCCCCAGCTGATATACCGGCATTAGCTACCCTGCGCCAGCGCAAACAAAAAGAGCCGCCACCTCGAAAGGTAGCGGCTCCAAAGCTCAACTATATGAGCATCGCGCGGGCGCGATTAGGCCTTGAGGGCCTCCTCGACGGCGACAGCGCAGGCGACGGTGGCACCGACCATGGGGTTGTTGCCCATGCCGATGAGACCCATCATGTCAACGTGCGCAGGCACGGAGGAAGAACCGGCAAACTGGGCGTCGGAGTGCATGCGGCCCATGGTGTCGGTCATGCCGTAAGAGGCAGGGCCGGCGCCCATGTTGTCCGGATGCAGGGTACGGCCAGTGCCGCCACCAGAAGCGACGGAGAAGTACTTCTTGCCAGCCTCGATGCGCTCCTTCTTGTAAGTGCCAGCGACGGGGTGCTGGAAGCGCGTGGGGTTGGTGGAGTTACCGGTGATCGAGATGTCGACGTTCTCGTGCCACATGATGGCAACGCCCTCGCGGACGTCGTCGGAGCCGTAGCAGTTAACGGCAGCGCGGGGACCATCGGAGTAGGGGATGGTCTCGACGACCTTGAGCTCGCCCGTGTAGTAGTCGAACTGGGTCTTCACGTAGGTGAAGCCGTTGATGCGGGCGATGATCTGAGCAGCGTCCTTGCCCAGACCGTTGAGGATGACGCGCAGCGGCTTCTTGCGAGCCTTGTTGGCGTTCAGAGCCAGGCCGATAGCGCCCTCGGCGGCAGCGAAGGACTCGTGGCCGGCCAGGAAGGCGAAGCACTCGGTGTCGTCGGAGAGCAGCATAGCGCCCAGGTTGCCGTGGCCCAGACCGACCTTGCGGTCCTCGGCGACGGAGCCGGGAACGGTGAAGGCCTGGATGCCCTCGCCGATGATGGCGGCAGCCTCAGAAGCGGACTTAGCGCCACGCTTGACAGCGAGAGCGCAGCCGAGGGTGTAGGCCCACTCGGCGTTCTGGAAGGCGATGGACTGGGTGTTGTTGACGATCTCACGCGGGTTGAAGCCCTTGTCGGTGCAGATCTGCAGAGCTTCCTCGAGGGAGGCGATGCCGTTGTCGGCGAGGCACTTGTTGATCTTGTCAGCGCGGCGCTCGTAACCTTCGAACGTAACAGTCATAGTTATTTCCCTCCCTTTCTACTCGTGAACCGGGAACACGCTGGCGACGGAGTGAGTCTCCTCGTCGGTGCGCGGGTCGATGTACTTGGCAGCGTTCTCCCACTGACCATAGTGGCCCATAGCGCCAGCGATGGCCTCCTCGGGGGTCTTGCCGGCCTTGACGGCGTCGGTGAACTTGCCGAGGTTCAGGAACTCGAATGCGATGATCTCGTTCTTGTCGTTGAGAGCCATGCGGGTGACGTAGCCCTGAGCGAGCTCGAGGTAACGAGCGCCCTTGGCCTTGGTGCCGAACATGGTGCCGACCTGAGAGCGAAGGCCCTTGCCGAGGTCGTCGAGGGAGGCGCCCACGGGCAGGCCGCCCTCGGAGAACGCGGTCTGGCTGCGGCCGTAAACGATCTGCAGGAAGATCTCGCGCATAGCAACGTTGATGGCGTCGCAGACGAGGTCGGTGTTGAGGGCCTCGAGGATGGTCTTACCGGGAAGGATCTCGGAAGCCATGGCGGCAGAGTGGGTCATGCCCGAGCAGCCGATGGTCTCAACGAGGGCCTCCTCGATGATGCCGTCCTTGACGTTCAGCGTGAGCTTGCAGGCGCCCTGCTGAGGTGCGCACCAACCCACACCGTGCGTAAGACCGGAGATGTCGGAAATCTCCTTAGCCTGGACCCACTTGCCCTCCTCGGGGATGGGTGCGGGGCCGTGGTATGCACCCTTGGCAACGGGGCACATGTTCTCCACTTCCTGTGAGTACTGCATGCCTCTCCTCTCTATCGTGTTGGCGTCCCGTCTGGGGGTCGTGGCTGGCGATTGCCGGGCGACCCTTCGAAAGGGACATGACATGCAGTCCTTATAATACCGCGAAATGCACGGAATATTCGGCGAACGGCTCAGTTTTCGTAGCGAGAAGTCCGGAAGTTTCAATTGAAACGGTTTAACTCTATGTTCTGTGGTCGTGAACTTCCATAGAGGGGGTCCGTCTTGGGCAAACTTTTGGTCAGCTCTTGTAAGCGTTGCAGGGGTTGACCTGTTGCAACGGTGCCGTTCGCCGCCTGATTACTGCCTTTGGCCGCGCGAGTGTATTGTTTTGCGTGAATGTTTTGATGGCACGCTTCAATCGTGCTGTATTGGATGGCAAGCAGATCCCGGCGAAGGGAGCGCCATGCAGCGCGTTTGGAGAACGGTTACCGGCTTTTACCATGTCTGTGCCCGCGGTGCGGGCAAGCAGCTCATCTTTGAGGGCGATGAAGACCGGTGGGAGTTTTTGGAACTGATGCGCGACTGCTGCCGGGAGGAGGGTGTGACGGTTATCGCCTGGTGCCTTATGGGCAATCACGTGCATTTGGTGCTTGCAGATTACGAGGACAGGATGAGCGCGGCGATGCACCGGCTGCTTTTGACGTACGCGCGGCGGTTCAATAAGCGCACGGGGCGTACGGGCCATCTGTTCCAGAACCGTTTTGACCGGCGCTCGCTCGATACCGACTGGCAGGTGATGGAGGCTATTCGCTCCGTACACGCCGATCCGCAGGAGGCTGGCATCAGCTTAATCGAGCGTTATCCCTGGAGCAGCTTTGCGGAGCATTTGTGCGCTTACGACGGTGACGCGGCTGATGTCGCGAGGGGTTTTTCTGATCCTTCTTGCGTGCTTGAGCTTTTTGGTTCTGCCGAGGGCTTTATTGCCCATTCGCTTTCGACGCCCGACGGCGGCGAGCCAGCGCTGGGCGATATGAAAGAGACGGAGTGGGAACGCCACGCCTTTGCCGGCAAGTTGGCGAAGAGTCTCGGGGTTCCGCTCAACGGGGTTAAAACTGCACCGCCGGCGCAGCGCGATACCGTTATTGTTGGATTGAACAATGCCGGCTTTACGGTGCGCCAGATTGAGCGGTATACCGGGATTGGCAAAAGTACCGTCTCTCGTATTGTGCGCGCCCGCGCGCGAACGGCGATGCGGGCTGGCGGAAACGTGATGTAGGGTCGCCTGTTCACCGTAGCTGGGGTCGTCTATGCGCGCAACCAGCGTTCAAAAGCTCGGTGCGGTAACTGTACTTCTTAATATGCATAGAACAATCGCCATCTTGCATAAAATAACGGCTCAGTCCGGGTTTGCCCGTGTCTACCCCCGTCTGCGCTGTGCAAAAAACGGAGTTTTCAGCATCGTGGCGCTGTCGGCACTGCCACAATCTTGCAACATACGGGTCCTGAAGCCATTGATCCCTGCCGTTGCGTCCCCCGAAGTACCTGCCTGCGTCCCGTCAGACCGCGATGTCTGTTCTAAAACACAATATGTATGTGCCTGGAGACGTTGATTAACGCTTCCGATGCGTATGCATACGGCTTTGCATGCTGAATACTCGCAAAAATGCACGCTGCCCCCTATGGGACCCGTCTGCGGCAGGCGCGAAGCGAACCGGAGCCCAGCAGGACGGGGCTTGGCGCATTGCTTGGCGGGCCCGGGGCCCTGCCGCAGGCCTTTGGTGCTGTGGAAAACGCCCGTGTTCGTAGCTGGCAGTGCAGTAAATGACAGACCGGGCGCCGGATGCGCGGACTTTGTGTGTCCGAACCGTTATGAAAAAGCCGAGCCGCCCGTATCGGGCGGCTCGGCAATCAAAAACCTTGGATTCGGGGCATGCGCTACTGGTTAGCTTGCCCCTCGAGCATGCCGTCGAGGGTGCGCCAGGCGAGCTCGGCGCATTTGACGCGGGCGGGCATGTGCGAGATGTCCTGGAGCTGGGCGGCTTCGTCCAGGTCTTCCAGGTCGTCCTCGGAGAGCTTCTCGCCGCGGATCATGGCGAGGAAGAGCTCTGCCAAGCGGTGAGCTTCCTCGACGGTCTCGCCGGTGATGAGGTCGGCCATGATGTCGGCGCTGGCCTGGCTGATGGCGCAGCCATGACCGGTAAAGGAGGCCTCCTCGATCACGCCCTTCTCGACACGCAGCTGCAAGGTGAGCTCGTCACCGCAGCTGGGGTTGATGCCGTCGTGCTCGTGCGTGGGGGCATCCATCTCGTACTTATAGTCGGGGTGCGAGTTGTGCTCCATAAACGTGGTGGAGGTGTATAGATTACCCATTGAACGTGCTCCAAACGTGATGCAGACCGGCGATGAACTTGTCGATGTCGGCCTTGTCGTTGTAGAAGGCCACGCTGGCGCGGCAGCAGGCAAGGTTCTCGACGCCCAGCCAGGTAAGTAGCGGCTGCGCGCAGTGGTGGCCGGCGCGGATGCAGACGCCGTCCATGTCCATGATGCTCGCGACGTCGTGCGGATGGATGCCCTTGACGTTAAAGCTCACAACGCCGTGGTGGTTGTCCCAATAGATGGAGCCGATGATCTGGACAAAGTCGAGCTGCATGAGTTCGCCCATCAGATAGTGGACGAGTGCCTGCTCGCGGGCCTGGATGTTCTCGTAGCCCACCGTGTTGACCAGGTAATCAAGGGCGGCGCCCGTGGCGAAGATGCCGGCGGCGTCCTGCGTGCCGGCTTCGAATTTCTCGGGGACGGGCGCCCAGACGGCGTCCTGCTCGGTGACCGAATCGATCATCTCGCCGCCGGTGAGCATGGGCGGCATGGCGCTGAGCAGGTCCATCTTGCCCCACAGCACGCCGATGCCCATGGGGCCCATGGCCTTGTGCGCGCTAAAGGCAAAGAAGTCGGCTCCCAGGTCATCCACATCGACCGGCATGTGCGGCAGCGACTGCGCGCCGTCGACGACCAGATAGCCGCCGTACTTGTGGACGAGCTTGCCGAGGTTCTTGACCGGGTTCTCGACGCCCAGCACGTTAGAAACCTGACCCACGGCCAGAATCTTGGTCTTGGGACCAACCTTGGCAAGAACCTCCTCGGTGGTGAGCTGGCCAGTCTTGGTGGGGTAGAGGTAGACGAGCTTGGCGCCGGTCTCGCGGCAGACCTGCTGCCACGGAATCAGGTTGGAGTGGTGCTCCATGATGGTGATGACGACCTCGTCACCGGGCTCGAGCACCGTGGGTGCAAAGCTCTTGGCGATCAGGTTGAGCGACTCGCTCGTGTTGCGGGTGAAGACGACCTCGTTGGCCTGGGCGGCGCCGATGAGGTCGGCGATCTGCTGGCGGACCTTCGCGATGGCATCGGTGGCCTCGACGGACAGCGAGTACAGGCCGCGCAGGGGGTTGGCGTTCATACGCTGGTAGAAGTCGCGCTCGGCGTCGAGCACGCAGGCGGGGCGCTGCGCGGTGGCGGCGCTATCGAGGAAGGCGATCTCGGGGTGCTGCTGGAACAGCGGGAACTGGCCCTTGTAGGGATTGGTCTCGATGTCGACGGTAGGCCAGCCGCGCGAGGCCTCGTCACTGGCGTCGAGCTCCATAGGCTCCGGTGCGGTACAGGTATCGCATTTAACGTGCTCGGTGTCGATCATGCGAGCTCCTCTTCAAAGTTGTCGATCAGGTTGTTGCCCAAGCGGACGACGGCTGCGCGGGTGCGCTCGTCGGTCGCGGAAAGCGCGGCGTCCTCCAGCTTGGCGCGGATGAACAGGTCCTCGGCGGCATTTTGGTCAAGGCCGCGGCAAGCGAGGTAGAACAGCTGCTCGTCGCGGACGTGGCCGATGGTGGCGCCGTGGTTGCCGGCGACGTCATCCTCGTCGCACAGGATGACGGGGACAGTCTTGTTGTCGACACCCTTGTTGGCCAGCAGCACGGTTTCGCGCTCGGTGCCGGTTGCGCCCTTACAGCCATGCACGAGGTCGATGGTGCCGCGGTAGACCTTTTTGGACGTGCCGGTCAGCACGCCGTTGGCGTCGATCTCGCACTCGGTCTTGCGACCGCGGTGACGTAGCTCGTAGTTAAAGTCGCGCACCTGCTCGCGGGCGCCCAGGTAATCGGTATCGATGGTCACCTTGGCGGTATCGCCCAGCAGGTCGCCGGCAAGGCCGGTGGCGCTGGCGCCGGCACCCAGGACGGTGTGCTGCACGTTGACGCGCGCGCCCTCGTCCAGGAACAGGCCGGTGTCGTCGAGCGCGATCCAGCTATCGTCGAGCGTCTGCGTACAGGTCACGTTGACGGTGGCGTACTCGTGGGCGCACACGCGTAGCACGGAGCCCACGACGCCCTCGCCGGCAACGGGGGAGTCCAGGGCGATCTGCAGGTCGAGCGTCGACTGGGGACGGGCGACGACGTCGATGGCGGCGATGGCCGCGGCGGCATCGACACCGCTCACACGCACGGTAACTGTGGCGTGCTTGTATGCGGGCACATCGATGACGATGCGCTTGATAGCGTGCTCGGCCATGTAGGCGTAGGCAGCCTCGCCCATGCCGGTTTCGAAGGCCTCAGCGGGGGAGAGCTCCTCCTCCAGTTTGATAGCCCCGGCCTGGTAGACGGAGGTCGCAGGCACGTCGAGCTCGGTCTCGGGCGTGATGCGGGCGCGGTCGGCGGCATCACCGGGGGCGGAGGCGCGGCGCCCGGGGAAGCGCTCGGCCATGGCGTCCATGGCGGTATCGAAGGCGTCGGCCGTGCCAGCAAACTGCGCATCCAAGCCCTCAACCTCAACGGCCTCGGTGGGAGCGGGGGCAAGCTCGTCAGAGAGCTCGAGCTTGGTCTGGTTCATCTTGAGCCAACCCCAAGTGGCAGCCGGCATCGCATTGACCTGCTCAAGGGTGGTAGCAGCGGTGTTGGTGGTCTGTTTCATTATCCGATCGCTCCTTCCATCTCGAGCTTGATCAGGTTGTTCATCTCGACGGCGTACTCCAGCGGCAGCTCCTTGGAGACCGGGTTGGCAAAGCCGTTGACGATCATGGTACGGGCCTCTTCCTCCGAGATGCCGCGGCTCATCAGGTAGAATACCTTGTCGTCGCCGATGCGGCCGATGGTGGCCTCGTGGCCGATGTCGACGTTCTTGGCGCGGATGTCCATGGCCGGAATAGTGTCGGAGCGGCTCTGGTCGTCGAGCATCAGCGACTGGCAGCTCACGGTTGCCTTGGAGCCCTCGGCCTTGGGCGTGGCCACGATGGAGCTGCGGAACGTCTGGATGCCGCCGCTCTTGGAGATGCCCTTGGTCTCGACCGTTGCCGAGGTCTCAGGCGCGTTGAGCACGACCTTGCAGCCGGTGTCGAGGTTCTGACCGGCGCCGGCAAAGGTGATGCCGGTAAAGCTCGATCGGGCGCGGCGGCCATTGAGCACGCTCATGGGGTAGAGGTAGCCCACGTGGCTGCCGAAGGAGCCGCTGATCCACTCGATGTCGCCGTCCTCGTCCACGCGCGCACGCTTGGTGTTGAGGTTGTACATGTTCTTGGACCAGTTCTCGATGGTCGAGTAGCGCAGGTGCGCACGCTTGCCCACAAAGAGCTCCACAGCGCCGGCGTGGAGGTTGGCCACGTTGTACTTGGGCGCGGAGCAGCCCTCGATAAAGTGCAGGTCAGCGTCGTCCTCGACAATGATGAGCGTGTGCTCAAACTGGCCGGCGCCCTTGGCGTTAAGGCGGAAGTAGCTCTGCAGCGGGAAGTCCAACTTGGTGCCCTTGGGCACGTAGACAAACGAGCCGCCCGACCACACAGCACCGTGCAGGGCCGCAAACTTGTGGTCGGTGGGCGGGATGAGCGTCATGAACTTCTCGTGGATGAGCGGCTCCCACTGCGGGTCGTGCAGGGCCTCCTCGATGCCGGAGTAGACGATGCCCATCTTGGATGCCGTGTCCTGCATGTTGTGGTAGACGAGCTCGGAGTCGTACTGCGCGCCGACGCCCGCCAGGTAGCTGCGCTCGGCCTCGGGGATGCCCAAGCGCTCAAAGGTGTTCTTGATGTCGTCGGGCACCGACTCCCAGTCGTGCTTTTGGTCGGTGTTGGGCTTGACGTAGGTGACGATGTTGTCCATGTCCAGGCCCTCGATGGAGGGGCCCCACGTCGGGTCGGGAAAACGATTGAAGATCTCGAGGGACTTGAGGCGCAGGTCGAGCATCCACTGCGGCTCGTCCTTCTTGGCGCTGATCTCGCGCACAATGTCGGGCGTGATGCCAGCGTCGAGGCGCTCGAATCCCTCCTCGCCATAGGTGAAGTCGTAGAGGCTGCGGTCGATGTCCGCGACCTCGGTGCGGTTCTTGGTCATTGCGTCGCCCCTTTACGCCTGCTGCTCGGCAGCGGCGGCCTCGGCCTGGGTGCGCTGCTCGGCGGCCTCGCGCTCGAAGGTCTCAAAGCCGTTCTTGTCGATCCAGGGGATCAGCGAAGCGTCGTCCTCGCGCACGATATGACCCTTGACCATAACGTGGACGCGGTCGACATCCAGGTGCTCCAGGATGCGCGTGTTGTGCGTGATGATGAGCATGGAGCCGTCGCAGCTCTTGCGGTAGGCGTCCATGCCGTGGCTGACGGTGGACAGGGCGTCGACGTCCAGGCCGGAGTCGGTTTCGTCCAGGATGGCGAGCTTGGGCTGCAGCAGCAGAAGCTGGAGCATCTCGACCTTCTTCTTCTCGCCGCCCGAGAAGCCCACGCCCAGCTCACGGTTGAGGTAGGCGGTGTCCATGTTGAGCTCGGCCGCGAGCTCCTTGACGCGGCGGCGGAACTCCTTACCCTTCATCTCCAGACCGGGGCGGCCGGCGATGCTGGCGCGCAAAAAGCTCGACAGCGGCACGCCCGGGATCTCGACCGGAGCCTGGAAGCTCAGGAACAGGCCGGCGCGCGAACGCTTGTCGGTGGTGAGCTCGGTGATGTCCTGGCCGTCAAAGACGATACGGCCGTCGTTGACCGTGTAGACGGGGTCGCCCATGACCAGGTGGCCGAGGGTGGACTTGCCGGCGCCGTTGGGGCCCATCAGCACATGGGTTTCGCCGGCGGCGACGTTGAGGTTGACGTTGTGGAGGATGGTCTTCTCGTCCACGGAGGCGGTCAGACCTTCGATGGAAAGCAGCGGATTTGCGCTCATGCTGTCCCTCTCTATATATGGTGTACTCATAGGTGTACTAAACCCTAGGAATCTTCTCGGAATAAAGTTACTATGGGTTCGGCGTTAGTCAAGGGAAAACCCGACTAATCCACTCGACTTTTTAGATGTGGGACATAATAATCAGGTTTGTTTGCCCCGCGTGCATAGGATTTGGGACTAACAAGCCTGATTTTGTCCCAGGAACAACGGGAGGGTAGGTATGCTCATTTCTTCTAAGGGCCGCTATGCCCTCCGGTTAATGATCTATATCGCAGCGCTTGGTGACGCCGAGGGCAAGATTGCCTTGCGCGAGGTTGCCGACCGCGAGCATATCTCGCAAAAGTATTTGGAGCAGCTGGTTCGTCCGCTTATGAAGGCGGGTCTGCTTAAGAGCGTGCGCGGCAAGGGCGGCGGCTACATGATGGCCAAGGACCCGGCCGAGGTGTGTGCCGGCGACATCCTGCGCGCCGTCGAGGGCAGCACGGCTCCGGTGGCGTGCGATGGCATCGACAACAGCTGCGCCCGCAGTGACCTGTGTTCCACCGTCAAGTTCTGGCGTGGCCTGGACGAGGTCATCGAGAGCTATGTCGACGGCGTAACGCTGGCCGACTTGGCCGCCGTTCCCGAAATCAACTTTGACATTAAGCTGTAGGTTGAGCGCAATTCCTTAAGATTTCGCGGAGGGTTGTTGCCGTTTACCGAGTGGTTGTTGTGCAACAACGGGCGAGCTGCAATACTGATTCTATCTTTGCAAACTGCACTTTAACTACACCAATGCAGGGAGGATCTTATGCAGCCCAAGCATTCCGCTATTGTGGCAGGCCTGACGCTGGCGCTTTCGTTTGGCGCCGTCTCCGCGCCGGCACCCGCCGCTGCCGAGGAGCCCACGCCGGGCGTTGCCTCGGATGCCACCGATATCGATAAGGGTCTCTACACCCAGCAGTCCTTCTCGGGCGTGCTGAGGTCGGTCCAGGGCGTTTCGTTTGTCAACGTGACTCCCGAGATGAAGTACTTCACCAAATATGAGAGCCATGGCAACTATAACCAGGGCTTTTCGCATGGTGACGGCTACAACGCGCTGGGCTATTACCAGTTCGACCGTCGTTGGTCGCTCATTCCGTTTATGAAGCAGGTCTACAACTACGATTCTGCCAAGTACGGCATGCTCAAGGATGCGATTGATCGCGGCAGCGAGATTTCCAACGCGAGCAATGCCATGTACGAGAACGACCAGCTTACCGAGCTGGGCCGTATTGCACAGGAGGCCTTCCAGGGTGCTTATAACACCGATCCTGCTGAGTTTTCGGCTCTGCAGGATGCGTATGCGTACAACTCGTACTATGCGGTGACCGAGGCGTGGCTCAAGAGCGGCCTGGGTATTGATATTTCGGGCCGCGCCGATTGCGTCAAGGGCATGGTGTGGAGCATTACCAACATGTGCGGCACTGGTGGCTGCAGGGACTTTTTCCGCTGGGCGAATCTTTCCAACGATATGTCCGACCGGGAGTTTGTGACGGCGCTCTCCAATAGCGTGGTCAATAACGTGGCGACCAAGTATTCGAGCCAGCCCCAGTATCATGAGGGCTGGAAGAACCGCTACCGCAATGAGCTGAAGGACTGCTTGGTTTATATCGCCGAGGACGAGGCGGCCGCTGCGACGCCCGTGCAGCCCGAGCCTACGCCGGCGCCCTCGCCGACACCTGATTCGAATGGCGACTCGGGTGACGATGCCAACGATGACAGGATTGATGCGCCCTCGACCGATGCTGACGGTGATGGCTCTGCTGGTGACACTACCAACGACGGCTCTACCTCGAACGGCTCCGATTCGAACGGCTCTGCTGCGGGCGATTCGTCTTCAAGCTCTGCCGGCAATACGGACAGCGCCGCCTCTGGTTCGACCGACGCAGGTTCCTCTGACTCTTCCACTGGCTCGAGCGGTTCTTCCGCCGATAATGGTTCTAACAACGGCTCCGGCTCTGACGCAACCCCTGATTCCGATGCTTCCAAGGACGACTCGAATAAAGCGCCGGACGCTCCCGTTGCTTCGCCGGACAAGAAGCCTTCTTTCTCCGCGCAGCTTGGTTCTACGCTGGGTTCTTCGCTGATGGCTGGCGTCAATAACGGCTCGGCCCAGAACAAGGACAACTCTGATCAGGTTTCCACGGAAAAGACCGAGGCCGCAAAGGGCGACTCTAAGGACAAGGCTTCCGAGAAGACCGAATCCGATAAGGGTTCTAGCTCTGAGGAGAAGGACGACAAATCCGCTCAGAAGAAGGACGAGAGCAAGACCGAGGGCGAAAAGAAACAGCCCGAAGACGACGACAAGAGCGGTGCTGACAACCAGGTCCAAGAGCAAAATGACTCCAAAACGGTGACCACCACGACCACGACGGCTACAACGACCAAGTCCTCGGGCGGCAACATGCCCAAGACGGGCGATCTGATTGTGATGGCGAGCCTTGCCAGTGCAAGCTTGGCCACACTGGGCGCTACGTCTATCGTAAGCGGTAAGCATAAGCTCGATCAGCAGAAGAAGGCTTCTGGGGAGGACGGCTCGGAGGAGTAGCCTCTCGGC
Organism: uncultured Collinsella sp.; assembly: GCA_902494195.1. Lineage (GTDB taxonomy): Bacteria > Actinomycetota > Coriobacteriia > Coriobacteriales > Coriobacteriaceae > Collinsella. Next base: position 20,363 of record CABUSH010000019.1, read on the forward strand.
TGCCAGATAACTAAAGAGTCGGGACGGGGTCCGGTGCGAATGCATCGGGCCCCGTTTTGTTGTGCAACGATTAGTTGTGCCCCCTCACACCTCTTGTTGCTACCGTTGCCCGATATGTTTGCGCGGTGACATCGGTACGCGCGAGGCGGTCATTACAATTGGCATCGTGGTGCGATTTAGGGGGAACGTTTTGATGTCTGAACAGGCAAATAATGGTTGTGCTGCCGGCTTTGGCGTGCGTTTGATCGGCTGTGCCGACGATGCGGTTTTGCCCATTGGCATGCACGACTATGCGGAGGCTCTTGGTTGCTGCACGCTGGTCGACAAGACCATGTTTATTGCCGATGTGTTGGACTGCGACGCGTCCGTTGTGGTGTGCTGTCGACCCGAGGGTTTTGGCAAGAGCATGAACTTGTCGATGCTCAGGGCTTTTCTGGAGCGTCCGGCGGTCGGTCGCGCTGGTCAGCGTTTGTTTGCCGATGCTCAGATTTGGGATGCGGACGGCGGGCATTATCGGGATGAGTACGCTTGCTATCCGGTGATATCGCTGGATTTTTCTGGCGCTGCGAGGCGTGGCGCCGCTATTGCCAGCGTCGTGCGCGATGCCCTTTCGGGCGAGTGTGCCCGCCTGCTGGCGCTTTTGGAGGCTCCGGATTTAGCTCGAGACAAGGTGCGTCACATCGAACGTGTCGCGCGTGGCGTGGCGAGCGCGGATGAGGTTGACTCGGTGCTCGGTGTGCTCATAGAGCTGTTGGAGATTGCCTGCGATGAGCAGGTTGTATTGCTCGTTGATGGGTACGATGCGGCGTGGTCTCGTCGTGTGAGCGCGAGGGACGCTTCCGACGCCGATCCGGCAGAACTACTTGACCGTGTGCTGTTTGACGCCATTGCCACTGCGCGCGATTCGTTGCGGCTGACGTGTCTGATGGGGGAGTGTCCCGGTCCTGCCGAAGCGGCGCTTTCTTCGCGCGGCTGCTCGTATTGTCTGACGACGCCGCTGTCGGCGTGGTGTGACCGATGTTTCGGTTTTTCGGATGCCGAGGTCGAGGCTCTTTTGAATCATGCTGGGCGCGAGGAATACCTGGATGATGCGCGTGAATGGCTCGAGGGGTATCGGTTTGGCAGGGCCTATTGCTCGAGTCCAGAGCGTGTGATCGGTTTTCTGGGCCGAGGCTGCACGGCTCCTGTGCGTGCCGATCTGTATGGATATGCCGATTGCCTGAGTAGGGTAGTTGCCGGGTGGAATCTCGACCGCCTTTCGGTCTTGTTTGATTTGCTCGAGGCCCATGGGTGCGCTGAGGTCCCGCTTTGTTTGGGCACTGCAGAGCCAGATGTCTCGCCTGACGATGGCATGTGGACAGCGCTGTATCTGTCCGGTTTTCTCACGACGGATATGACTGAGGAGCCAGAGCATGGCGATCGCCTCCGTGCTTTGCGATTGCCCAATAACGAGCTTCGCCAGGCCTTGCGTCTAGTGATTATTGAGTGGTTTGAGTGTGCCGCAGAAGACATTCGAGACGTCGATGCGTTTCGCGACGGGCTGTGCCATGGGAACGAGGATACCGTGAGGCGGGCGCTAAGCCGCATCCTGGGGGATGCGGGAATCGGTGCGACCGACCCAGATACGCCGCTGCCATATCACCTACTCTTGCAGGGGCTCTGCTTTGGCTTGCCGGGCTATGCCAATCCTGCCTCGAGGCGAAAGTGTGGCGCGGATCGCTGGGACATCCAGGTTTTTCCCACGGGCGCCGTGTTCGACATAGCCGATACGATCGGTATGCTCGATGAACGTCCGCTGATAACGATCAACATGATGTATGACCCCGATGTGGATGCGCTAGGGTTGGAATTACTGGCCGTGCAGTCGCTACTCGACATAGAGCGCGACGGCATCGACGAAATCCGTGTGCCGCGCCCCGGCGTGGGTCGCATGCGCTGGGGGTTTGGGTTTGATGGACAGCATGTGGCTACGGTGTGCCAGCGGCTTTAGGCGCCGAGGTGTTTCCGGCTTCCGTTACTCGGTGTCCTTCATGGGCGGCATGGGCTTCCAGTCGGGGTCCTTGATGATCTTTCGGGCGTCCTTCATGCCACGGCGCAGCGCCGGAATGCCGGTCTTAAAGCACTTGTCAACGGCAGCCAAGCGAATGAATTCCTTGCAGAAGGTCGCGGCGTTGCCCAGACGGAACAGCACAGGGTGGTAGTCGCCGTAGATCTGCATGTAGCGTGCCAGATAACCGCGGTTGCGCATGATGTAGTAGCGGTTGGTGTCGCTCGTAGAGTTGAGCTGGCGCTTGCCGGCAATGTCCCAGTTAGAGACGGCGCGGGCGCGCTTGAGTACAACGTCGGCAACAACGGCGGCGGGGAAGTGCTGGCTGGCTACATAGCCGTAGCAGGCATCGTCGCCGTAGATGAAGAATCGCGCATCGGGCAGGCCGATCTTGTCGACCACGCGGCGCGAGAACATGCCGCCCTCAAAGCACAGCTGGTTCATGGCGCGGTAGCCCTCGGGTCCCAGGTCCCACTTGGCGACAGGGTTGGGAATGCCGAGCGAAAGGATGAGCTGGTACTGCCAAAAGAAGGCGCCGCCGTCAAAGTCCAGGCGCGAACCCTGGATGACATCGTAGCGGTCGGTCCACTTGGCAAGACGCTCGATGCCTTCGGGGATGACGAGCACGTCGTCGTCCATCACCCAGAACCACTGGGCGCCCAGGTCGTAGGCGCATCTGGTGCCGGCGGAGAAGCCGCCCGCACCGCCGCCGTTTTCGAGCTGCGGGGCGTAGATGACACGGTCGGTGCCGCCCTGCGCGTCGGGCTGCTCGGTGTCGATGCCCCACAGGTTGGCCAGACGCTCGTTGAATGCGGAGCACATGGCCTCGGTCTCGCGCGAATTCTCGTTATCGACAATCACGATGCGCCAGGGCGTTGCCGTGAGCTCGGTCATGGAGTCGAACAAGTTGGCCAAGAGCTCCTGGCGCTTGTACGTAACGACAACGATGGCGAGCTTATCGATGGGAGCGGGGAGGGTTGAAGGCATGGGGCAATATATCCTTTCACGCGCGGCGGGCGAGTGCTGCGCGGAAGCTATCGAATACGTCCTTGGGACTGTCCTATTGTAAAGGCTCGGCGCACCTTGGCGGCAAGCTTTGAATAAAACGCAGGAACCTGCCACGGCTGTAGCGGCTTTAGCGTCTGACGGCAGCGTGTCTATTGTCGCTTGAGCTTGCGAGCGATAAGGCTTCTAGCTGCGTCGATGATGAGGAGCGCTAAGGCAAAGACGATGCTAATGACGGTACCCGTGACGATACATATAGCTGCCGGGCTGTTTTGGCTGACCAGTATGTTTGCGAGCAACGTATTGAAGATGGGACGCCACAGGCTACTGGTGAGCGACTGCATCACATAGAAACCGAGCGTGGCGGTCGATAAGGTGACGATGACACCTGCAGTCCGCGGATTGCCTGAGGCACTGCGTCGGGTTGCCGCAAAGAGCAAGGAGGCGGCAGCGAGGGCAAACGAGATCAGCGAGGTCGATTTGTAGGAGAGGACTGCCATCGCCGTGAGGTTATCGGTGAAGGAGAGTGCTCCTTCCAGGATGATGGTGAGCACCAAAACCGTTACGAGCGAGTGCATGCCCAAGGCGCCCACCCTGTCCGAATCCATGACATCGGTTACGTCGCGGAGCAGCCCGCCGATCAAAAATGCGACTACGTACGTGGTAGCGCTCATGAGCTTCTGGAGCCAAGAAAACTCGCCGGCGCTTGTCGCACTCATGGCGGCTAAATACCCGTTAATAACAAATGCGAGGATGCCAACGGCGATGACCGTCATCTGGTAGGTTTTCTGGGGGAGTCGACTCTTGGCCAGTCCAAACCATGGCGCCATGAAGACCGTGGCGGCATAGACCCAGATAAACTCAAGCCCTAGCGTGTACCAGTACTGCGTGTTGAGGGTAACGTCGGGAATGGGGGAGACGACCGTGGACCACGCGAGCGCCACGAGGCAATAAAACGCAGTGGGCAAAATGACCTTGCCCAGGCGCTGCACCGTCCGTTGCATTTGCGACTTCCATGTTGCTCCACCGTCCCAAGCACGCTCGGCCGAAGCGATGAGAAAATAGCCCGAAATCATAAAGAAGACCTCGTTGGCCCAGCAGCCCAGCAAGTTAATAAAACCGAGCACGCCGGAATAGGGGAACATCGCAAGTGGGGCATATTCCACGGCGCCGACGCAGACGGCTTGGAAGGTCCACTGAAAGGTGTGGAACACCGCGATGCCGGCGACCGCGACCAAACGCAGTGCTTCGATGGGTATGTTGCGTGCGGCTTTGGGCTGCATGACGTCCTTTCTTATCGGCTTGCCTCTGCGAGCTCCATAGATTATATAAACGCCCGCTAGCGCGCTGACCCTTTGATACCATGAAACGACAGGTATTTCCTAAGGAGCACATTTGTCTACTAACGCCTCTGGCAGCCCTGTTCTGTCGCTGCTTATTCCCATTTACAATGTTCAGCGCTACCTGCGCGAGTGTCTCGATTCCGCCCTGGCGCAGACGCTCAAGGATATTGAGATCATCTGCATTAACGATGGGTCGACCGACAACTCGCCGGCGATTATTCGCGAGTATATGGAGCGCGATAGGCGCGTCAAGATGATCGACAAGGCCAACAGCGGCTACGGCGACTCGATGAACCACGGTCTGGAGATGGCGCGTGGCAAGTACGTGGGCATCTTGGAGTCCGATGACTTTATGGCGTCCGACGCACTCGAAAAGCTTGTCTCGGCCGCCGATAGCAATAATGCCGACTTCGCGAAGGCGAACTTTGATTTCTACTGGTCTAAGCCCGAGGAGCGCCGCTCGCTGCACGAGATGTTTAAAGCCAAGGACTGTGGCAAGCCGGTGCACCCGAGCGATACGACGCAGTTCTTTAAGCAAAAGCCGTCGATTTGGTCGGCCGTGTACCGTCGCGATTTTCTTGACCGCAACGGCATTAAGTTCCTGCCGACTCCGGGGGCATCCTTTCAGGACACGTCATTTGCCTTTAAGGTGATCGCGTGCGCCGATAAGGCTGTTTACCTTCATGATGTCGTGTTGTCTTATCGCCAGGACAACGAGAATTCCTCGGTCAATTCTTCGGCTAAGGTCTTTTGCGTCAATACCGAGTATGCCGAGATTGAGCGTTGGATTCGAGAGGATTATGCCCGCGACCACGCAAGTGATGACGTCGCGCGCATGCTCAAGTTCAATCAGCTCATTAAGTACGATTCGTACATGTGGAACTACGTGCGCCTGGCGCCTAAGTTCTATAAGGAGTTCCTGGTTCAGATGGCCAAGGAGTTCCAAGCGGCCTTGGACGCCGGGGACTTTTCGCTTGACGACCTCAAGCCGTGGAAGCGCGCAAATCTCGCTGCCATCCTCAAAGATCCTGAGGGCTGGGTTGACGAGCATCCGAGTTTTGCGACGGATGGTGCCTTGGGGCGTGCTAAGTATTACGCCTCGGTTGGAGGCCCAGGTGTGGTTGCTGCCTTCCTCATCGAATCGCTGAGGGGGTAGGTCGACATGGGAGAGACTTTGACCCCCAAAGCGACCATTGTCGTTCCCGTCTACAATTCGTCGCGCTCCATTCAGCGATGCCTCGATTCGCTGTTGGTCCAGTCTGAGTGTTCGATTCAGGTTGTCTGCGTCAACGACGGTTCGACTGATGATTCGTTGAACGTGTTGCGCCAGATCGCGCAGGCCGACGATCGCGTACTGGTGATTGACCAGGAAAACGCGGGTGTCTCGTGTGCTCGAAATGCCGGTATCGATGTCGCCGAGGGCGAGACCGTCTTTTTTGTGGACGCCGACGATTACATCGATGCCCAGACGGTCGAGCGCGTGCTGCATGCCATGGAGTCTGCGGATGCCGAGGCCGCCGTTTTTGGCGGCGTCTGTGAACCTGCCGATGCTGCCCCCAAACGCGTCCAGCAACTCATGAGCCCCAAAGCTGGTACCTTCGGCGCCCGCGATCCCCAACTGCTGTTCCATTCGAATGCGCAGCCCTATGCTTGCCGTGCGGCCTTTTCGCGCGAGCTGCTCAATCGCGAAGGCATTCGCTTCGCCCCCGGTTTGGCTTTGGGCGAGGACGTCGTCTTCCAATTTGCGGCTTATGCGCTTGCCCGCAGGACCGTCGTCATGCCGGACAAGTTCTACCACTACGTGATGGAGAGCGAATCGGCGACGCACGAGTTCAACAGTGCCGAGTCTCGCGCCAAAAAGCTTGACGCCCACATGAGGATGCTCGAGGAGGTCCTGGAGGACTGGGCGGCCTACGGTCTTTTGGACCTGTGCCCCGGCGAGCTGATCACCTGGTTCCTGGACCTTATTGTGTTTGATTTGGCACGCTTGGACGCTAACGACTACCGCCGTGTATCCGCTCGCGTCAACATGGACCTCGCGACGTTTTTGGGAACGGACTGGGCAGATATGCCTGCCAAGGGCGCCGTTTGCCGTGTTGCCCACAAGTTCGTTGCGACGACCTCGGGCGTTTCGATGGCAGACGCCACGCTGTTCTATCTTTCGACTCGCGGTCTCAAAGCCTGCCTGGAGCGCTTTATCTAATTCCAAGCGCTGCCGCCCGCCGCAACTCGGCTGCTAAAATAACCCTGTTACACGCTATCCAACAGGAGGTTCTCTTGCAGAACTCTGATACCCCTAAAGTTTCGCTGCTCGTCCCCATCTGCAATGTTGAACGCTACCTGCGCGAGTGCCTCGATTCCGCCGTGGCGCAGACGCTCAAGGACATCGAGGTCATCTGCATCAACGACGGTTCTACCGATAGCTCGCCAGATATCATCCGCGAGTATATGGAGCGCGACCCCCGTGTAAAGATGATCGACAAAGCAAACAGCGGCTACGGCGACTCGATGAACCGCGGCCTGGAGATGGCGCGCGGCGAGTACGTGGGCATCCTTGAGTCCGACGACTTTATGTTTGAGGATTCGCTCCAAAAGCTGGTCGCCAAGGCCGATGCCGAGCATGCCGATGTGGTAAAGGGCGACTTTTACCTGTATTGGTCCACGCCCAGCGAACGCCGTGAACTGTTTGGGATTATCGACGAGCATATGACGGGCGCCGCGTATCGCCCCGTCGATCGCCCGGGCATCTTCTACCGCAAACCATCCATTTGGTCGGCTATCTATCGGCGCGAGTTCCTCAACGACAATCAGATTCGGTTCCTTCCCACGCCGGGTGCCTCGTATCAGGACGCAGGCTTTAACTTTAAGGTTTGGGCTTGTGCCGAACGTGCCGCGTTTATTGCGGACCCCATTTTGTGCTATCGCCAGGATAACGAGAAGAGCTCCGTTAATTCGCCCAACAAGGTGTTTTGCGTGTGCGACGAATACGCTGAGATGCAACGTTTTTTGGACGAGCGTCCCGAGCTCAAGGCTCAGCTCCAAGGCATTTTAATGCGCATGAAGGTCGATACGTACCGTTGGAATGATGAGCGTCTGGTCGATGAGCTGCGTGGGCAGTTTTGGAAGAAGGCTTCACCCGAGCTCAAGGCCGATTGGGATGCCGGTCGCTTTGACCTGTCGCTGTTTGATCCGCGTGGCGAGACCGACTTGCGCCTGATGGTCAAGTCGCCCCGCGCCTATATCGATTCGCGCTTTGACTTTAAGAAGCCGGGCAAGCTCAATACGTTTAAGCATTACTTTAAGATTGGCGGCCTGCCGCTGGTTTGGCGCGTGCTGACGTATCAGCGCACCTACGGCGACAACCCGCACCCTGATGACGTTCCGGCCGCACAGTAGGAGCGAGTGACTATGGCTAACCCCAAGATTTCCGTTGTCGTTCCCATCTATAACGTGGAGGAGTGCCTGGCCTGGTGCCTGGACTCCCTGCTTGCGCAGGACATGCCCGATTGGGAAGGCGTGCTGGTCAACGATGGCTCGCCGGACGGTTCGCGCGATATTGCGGCTGCTTATTGCGAAAAGGACGCGCGCTTTACGCTGGTCGATAAGCCAAACGGGGGCCTGTCGAGTGCGCGTAATGCCGGCATCGCTGCGTCCACGGCGCCTATCGTCGCGTTTTTGGATTCCGACGACCGGTTTACGCCCGATGCATGCCGTGTGATCGTTGATGCCTTTGAGCGCGAGCGCTGTGATGTTTTGACCTTTGGCGCGAATCCGTATCCGCTGGAGGCGGGGTATCCGTGGCTTAACTATGTGCTGAGCCCGCGCGATGTGTCGTTTGAAGGCTATAGCTCCGACCTGCTGTTTAAGGAAGCGTCTCGCCCCTTTGCATGGCGCACCGCTTGCAAGCGTGAGTTTTTGCTGGGCAACGGGATCGTGTTCGACGAAACCGTTAAGTATGGCGAGGACCAGGTCTTCGATTTTGCCGTGTACGGTCGCTCGCGCAAGACCGCGCTTATTTCGAACAAGCTGTACGACTACCGCGTGGCGCGCAAGGGCTCGCTCATGGACACCATGCGCTATGACGACGAGACGCGCCTGCTGGAGCACGTGAAGATTTACTCCGCGGTGCTGGCTGACTGGCAGCGCGACGGTCTCGATGTACAGCACGCCGATGATCTGGCATATTTCCTGTGCGATCTGGTGCTTTACGACGCGCTCAGGTTGCTGGGTTCGGACTGCGGCAAGGTGTTTGCTGCCGTTGCCACGGCGCTTGCCGGTTCTGCCGTGGGCAGCGATGCTGCGCTCGCACAATGCGCTCCTTCTGTTGCTGCTATGGCGCGTGCGGCGCTTACCAGCAAGGCCCCCAATGCCCGTGAGTGCAAAAAGCTCATGTTCGATTACGACGTCTTGAGGTTTGGGCGCCTGGGTGCCTGCAAACGCATGGCAGCGAACGCCCTGGGAAAGCGAGAAGTGTAGATGAGTATCAAGCGTTTGGCACTTTGCCGCAGTCAGGGCCGTCTGTTTGTGCTGCTTCGTTTTGCCGGTCAGGATGTCGCCGCGCTTATTGAGCGGGAGGGCTCTCAGGCGTTTGCCCATGCGACGACGAGCGGTTCTTGTGTGCCGTCGCTGGTGCTCCCGGTCGATCATGGCCGTGTGCTGGCGCTTTGTCCTTCCGTTTCCGATTACGAGCGCGAGCTCGCCGTCTTGGTGCTTCCGTTTTTGGATGGCTCGTCGATGGATGTCGTTTTTGAATCCGGTGGCCAAAGGTTGGGCTCCATTCGCCTCGATAGTCGCGTGACCAAGCTGGAATCCAAGGTTAACTACAAAGCAAAGCCTGCACTGTGCGCGCTTATCCGCGATGCTCAGCGTGGCGAACACTGTGGTTTCTACGAGATCGATGCCACTCGCTATTTGCCGGCAGACGCCGGCGCGGTGTGGCGCTATGAGGTTACTTGGGCGGGAGACCTCCAGTGCGCGCCTGAGCTCCAGATCTTCGATGCGCATATGAATGCCATCGATGTCACCGTGCATGTGTTTGAATCGCAGGCCGATGTGCCGCAGCAGAACGGATGCCGCGTCAATAAAACGTATCTGAGCGTTGAGATGCCTCAGGATATACGAGATTTTGTCGCGATTGTGAGCGACCCCACAGAGCAGATCCAGAGCGGGTTTTGCGCCATGGATGGTCGCCTGTACAACGGCATGGTCGATGACAGTTGGAACCGCATGAAGGACGCGCGTGCAGACGACGCAGCTTATCGACGTTGGTTTGAGCGACATCGCGCAAAGCCGGGCGATTTGGCGTGCCAGCGTGTCGCTTCGGCGGCCTTTGCCTATAGACCGCTCGTGAGCATTGTGGTGCCGTGCTACAAGACTGATCGGGAATACCTGCGCGAGCTGCTGAACTCGGTGCTAACCCAGAGCTATGACAACTGGGAACTGCTCCTTATGGATGCCTCGCCTGAATGGGATGCGGTGGCCGACTTTGCGGCGGATGCCAATGACGAGCGCATCCGTCGCATTGAGCTGCCCGGCAACGGCGGCATTGTGGTCAACACTAACGCAGGTATTCAGCAGGCGAATGGCGACTACATCGCGTTCTTGGACCACGATGACATCCTGGAACCGGACGTGTTATTCCACTATGTTGCCGCGCTGAACAAGGCTGCCGAGGACGAGCGTCCCCAGGTCCTGTTCTGCGACGAGGACATGTTCCAGAAAACGGGGGAGTGGGGCCAGCCGGTCTTTAAGACCAAGCTCAACGTCGACCTGCTCTATAGCCATAACTGCGTGACGCATTTCCTGATGGTGCAGAAGGCGCTTATTGATCGCATTGGCATGTCGCCGGAAGACGTCGCGGGCGCCCAAGATTACGACCTGACGCTCCGCTGCCTTGCGGCGGGCGCGCGGTTTGAACATGTTGCGCACGTACTGTATCACTGGCGCGTGCATCCGGGATCGACCGCCGATGGCTCTGCCGATAGCAAGCCGTATGCTATTGAAGCCGGTCGTCTTGCGCTGCAGCGCCACTTTAACGCGCTGGGTATTTGCGGAACGGTTGAGGATACCGAGACGCCGTTTGTCTACCGCATGCACTATGCGCTGCCGAAGCCTGCGCCGCTGGTGAGCATTGTGATTCCGACCAAGGATCACATTGAGACGCTCGACGCCTGCGTGATGTCGATTGCCCAGAAGGCAACGTATACCAACTACGAGATCGTTTTGGTGGAGAACAACAGCGAAGACCCGGAGACGTTTGCGTATTACGAAACCCTGCCAGAGCGCGTGGCTGCGGCATCCGAAGGCAGGGGCATCGCGCGCGTTGTGTACTGGCCGGGCGAATTCAATTACTCTCAGATCATCAACTTTGGCGTTGAGCATGCCAAGGGCGACTACCTGCTGCTGCTCAACAACGATACCGAGGTCATAAGCCCGGACTTTATCGAAGAGATGATGGGCTATCTGCAGCGTCCCGATGCGGGCGTGGTGGGCGCCAAACTCTACTTTGCCGATCATCTGGTGCAGCATGCCGGCATTTTGGTTGGCGTGCGTGGCGCACTTGCCCATGCCAACCAGGACTTCTCGGCAAAGCGCGAGGGCTATCTTGCCCGCGCTGTGCGCCCGGGCAACTTTAGCGCCGTAACGGGTGCCTGCCAGATGGTGCGACGCGACGTATTTGAGCGCGTCGGCGGCTACAACGAGGAATTCGCCGTTGGCTTTAACGACGCAGACTTTTGCCTGCGCGTATGGGAGGCGGGCTACCGCACCATCTTTACGCCCTATGCCGAGCTGTACCACTACGAGTTCACCTCGCGCGGCAGGGAAGAGGCCAACGAGGAAAAGCTGCGCCGCTGGAAGCGCGAGCAGGCGCTGTTCATGCAGCGCTGGCCGGAGTTCTTCTTGACGGGCGATCCATGGTTGGGGCCGAACTTATCCGCTGAGAGCGAGTATTTCTCGATCTAGCGCGAAGTGATTCCGAGTTTGGGTAGCGATTCAGCAATCGTGTTGAGCTCATGTTGCTGTAGGTAGGCGGAATTGAGAGTTTCTTTTCTGTAGGCTAGGTAGCTGTCTCGGGTCAGCTCCCTAAGCTGTTTCGTAAAGAACTGTTCCCAGCTGAAGAACTTCTCGCAGTCGATGAAATCGGCAGGATGCAGGAGCATGTCTTGCGTTTGGGCATCGTTGAAGAGTCCCGATCTCAGCACAAGCCATTCAAACGATTCCGGCAAAAAGAGTTCGATCTTCTTAAATCTCCTGAGTGAATAGACATAAGGCATCTCGGGACCAAAAGCGGCTCCATCTGCAATTACGAGCAGCTTTTGGGCTGGAGAGCTCAGAGCGGTTTCGTATATGTTTGATTTGCCACCGGCACTTACGCAGCGAATTCCGCTTTTGGCACACAGGACTTTAAAGAATTCATAGCCGGCGTTACTGTCTTCGACGATGACTTCTTCTGGTAGCTCTCCATCGTAGAGCTCGTCTCCGTAAATGCGGTATGCAGAAGTGTACGTGCGTGTGTAGACGGGATATTTTGTTGTGGCCCTGTTGGTGTTTTTGAGGCCATAGATCTCATCAACGCTATAGGGGAGCTGGGGCAATTCGTCCCTGGCAACTATGACGTAGTAGTTAGAGCTGTGCCGAGCCGCATGTTGGAAGGCATGGCTCCTTACGAATTTTTGTGTATCGTCCACAAACACAATACTGTTGTCGATGCGACTGAGTTGCGCTTCCCAATTAATGCCGCCGATGACTCGGCAGGGGGCTGCGCAATTAACGGTTATCCCGCTTTGGGCTCCTAGGTTTTCGTATGCACGAAGGCTGTCCAGCAGCGTGGTTTTGCCTGTGGCGCTTTTGCCTTGGATGATGGTCAGGTTTCGACGAATGGTGAGTTTGACTTGAACTTTATTGGTTCTTACGGTCAGCTGGTATTCCCCTCTCATGCTCGAGCCTCCCTCAGACATTTTGCCGAGATAAGGACAAGCTCATCCATGGTGTGAACAATCTGTCCGGTATTGGTGACGCGGACTGTAAAACGCCCTTTACCAAAATCCATCATGTGGTAGAGGTTAATGGTTATGTCATGTTTAGAAGCGATGCGCAAAATCCAGTAGGCGCAATTATCTCCGCAGGTAGAGGCGTTGTAGAGATTTTGAGGCATAAAGAGCATCAGCAGAAGTGTTTTGGTGCCCGTTGATAATTTCTCGGGTGGAATAACTCCGAGCACCTTGGTGTCGATTGCGTTTGCGCCAAGAACCGTCCCATTGTCAATAGATTTGATGATACGCTGTGACAGTGGATCTTGCAGCCAAGAGGGAGAATAACTGTAATCAAAGAATGTTGATGTGTCATAAATCACATCGTCTCTGTCGCCGTAGTGAATGCTGAGCATTGTTCCTCCATGGTTGCTTGTTGCGACTACTTTACCATGTTGGGGTCGATTTCCCTCAGGCCGTGGATAACGGGTCATTCAGCACGTCTGTTAGAACGAACCGATGACTTTTACAGGTGTAACAACTTTCTATCCTGCGGTAATTGGCTGTCTCGATATGTTGGATTTAGCAGGTCGAAACAAACGATATTCCGCGATAAGCTTATACAAGTTTATATAAACCGATAAATCTCGATATAACTTACGATAGGAATATAAAGATGCGATTTAACATGAAACGACAGATTGAAATGCTTGAGACACTTAAGAAGACTCTCGTACGTGAGTTTTTTGCTAATGGCGAGAAATGCATTGTGATGTTGATTGCAAAGCTCTAGCTGGAGGTAGACATGGCATTACTCCGAACTTCATGGCTAACCGAGCCCCTGCCGCAACAGGTTCTGGAAGACTCTAGTTGGATGCGTATAGTTCATTTTTTCCTGATTGAGTCTCCCTGCCCTGGTCAGAGTAATCGTAAAAATAATGAGATTGATAAATGGGCGCCCGCCCCTTGGGTAGGGATTCGAAGCTTAAAGACTTCTCTAAATCAGGCTATATTTAGTCGCAGGGATGTTGATGTGATGCTTGCGGTAAGAAGCAAGAAAGAATTAGAGGACACCTGCAAAAAGCTAAACTTGGATGAGCTTTTTTACGAAAATATTGATGATCAGCGCATGGCGTTTGTGAAAATTAATTCGAAGGGCAATACGAGCAAATACATGAGTTTGTTTTATCACATAAGAAATGCTCTCGCGCATGGTCGTTTTGCATTTAAAACCGACACATTAGAGCGTTTTGTGTTTATTTTTGAGGATGGAACCGTTACATCCGATGGTAAGGAATTTGATTTGACAGCTCGAGGCGTCATTAGGCTTAATTCATTGGTCTTGGCGATTAATACCATACAAAAGGGACCTGGAAAAACGGTTGACATCGAAGAGAAAATCCTCGCAGCAATTAGCGATGGCATTAATTCAAAGCGAAAAATTAAAGATGAACTTGGTATTACGGATAAGGACTGGTTTACATATAGTCAAGTGCTTAAAAAAGAAGGAAAAATAGAATACAGCCAGCAGAAATGGTCCATTTGTAGCGGGGGCTAAACTGCCAATGGGTCGAACCCGTCGCCCCCTCCGCGGCCATTTCCCGGAGCGTCGCGTCTATAATCTCCTGTAGGTCATCTTGTCTCTTGTTCACCTCAATGGCCCTCCTAACGCCGGTGTTGGCACCACCGGCGTAACATCGGCGGGGAGGCACGGCGGCCATCGTTCGGTGACCGGGATTGGTCAAAATCGTTTGACTATTAGTGGCTAGATCGCCCGGCGCTAATAGCGCATGCTAACCTCCAGTCCCGACCATCCCGCAGTCCAACTTTCTGTTCGTAGCCCCACCAGAGTCAAACTTTTCAGAGAGAGGTTATTCAGGCACCACAGAGGGGCTACGTTCAGTTTGCCGTGCCGGACCTAGATATCTATCTGCGAGAGAACGCCGAGGAGATTCTCGAACGGTTCTAGGTCGAGGTATTATTAGGTTTTGATTTTACTTGGGAGCATTATGGTAAAAATGCGAGATTCCCGTATCGAATTACTTCGCATTGTCCTTATGTGGACGGTAATGGCTCAGCATTTTGTTGTTCACAACGTTGATTCTGTTTCCGTATTTCCTGATTCGTTTACTAGGTTTTTCTACAATATCTTTTTCTATCCAATTGGAAGAACTGCGGTCGGCTGCTTTGTTGCCATAACAATCTGGTTTGTTGCGGGGAAAGTCGAATACTCCATAAACAAGGCTGTTAAACAGATAGCTTCAATCGAAGGCACGGTTCTCTTTTATAGTATTGCGCTGGGCTTTTTCTTCATGCTTCGCGGCGATATTCAAGTAAGTCCAACCAATTTGATAGATATTTTTGCACCAACTCTTACTGGTTCTAGTTGGTGGTTTGTAACCGTCTATGCTTGGCTTGTATTTTTGCTGCCCTTTATACTTCCGGCTTTGCATGCGTTGGGCCAGAAACTACATCTGTATCTAGGAGTTTTTCTGGTCTCTGTCTTTGGATTCCTGCGGTATGTGCCGCTCTTTTGGATTCCCATCGACGGGCTACTAGTAGATTTTATTATAATTTGCGTTGTTGTTTGCTATATTTGCTGGTATGTAGACTTGTCAATAGTGGATATGCGGCTCCTGGTTGCTTGCGGCATTGCTTCCTTTGTGGGAGTTGCAATCTCGTTTTACGGTCAATTCCATTTTGATGGCTTGCTGGGCTCGACCTTTGCGAATTTGTATAGCGGTTTTTTCGGTTCACCGGCGTCTATTTTTTCGTTAGCTATAGCAGTTTCTGTCTTGTTGGTCGATTTAAAGATGCCGCATTTTTCCTCCCGTTTCGTAAACGCTGTAGCGAGGCTTTGTTTTGCTACTTATCTTATTTCTGACTATGCGCCTATCCGAAGTTGGCTTTGGAGCTCGCTGTTTCCCTTTACGCGTGTCGGCGTTGGACTGGGATTATTGCAGGTGCTTCTGGTTCCAACGGCTGTGTTTGTGATTTGCTTGTTGCTGGAGGGTCTCAGGAGGCTCTTGGTTAGTTTCATCATGCGTTTTATCGGCCCTTTCGATTTGTTAAATAAAGCTTCGAACTAAATTTAGGCTCTTGCCATTTTCCACCGCATGCGTGATTTGCCGACGATCCCTCTACGCTGGTGGTGGAACGATTGGGATTCTGAACTAGTGTTCTCTGGTTGTTGCGGGTTGGTCGATAACCATCTAGTAAGGCGAGTCGTGGGCACGCAAGGCCTGTTATAGACATAGTATCGCCCACGGTTGTTGCAACTAAGACGACTATCATCGAGGCTGCTGTTAAGAAGCCGATCGAGCCGAAGGCTGACGTGGTAACCGTTGCGAAGTTTTCTGAGACCGTCGATGATGGCTCGGTTGGCATGTTTCTGGTGCTGGTGTTGTTGGAGGCGCTATTAATTGCTGTAGAGGCTTCGGTTTTAATCAAGGAATCGAACCGGTTTCCACATCAATAGAATGCGCTGGCCGCATATGACGTATCGATATGGGCATGGTATTGCGTTTTTTAATTTGCGGCCACAAAGATGCCTTTTGCAAAGCGCGAGGGCTATCTTGCCCGTGCCGTGCGCCCCGGCAACTTTAGCGCCGTGACGGGTGCCTGCCAGATGGTGCGACGCGACGTATTTGAGCAGGTCGGCGGCTATAACGAGGAATTCGCCGTTGGCTTTAACGACGCGGACTTTTGCCTGCGCGCATGGGAGGCGGGCTACCGCACCATCTTTACGCCCTATGCCGAGCTGTACCACTACGAGTTCACCTCGCGCGGCAGGGAAGAGGCCAACGAGGAAAAGCTGCGCCGCTGGAAGCGCGAACAAGCGCTGTTCACGCAGCGCTGGCCGGAGTTCTTCCTCGATGGCGATCCGTGGCTCGGATCAAACCTATCTGCCGAGAGCGAGTACTTCTCGCTTTAGCGCGAAGTGATGCCAAGATCCGGCAAAGTGTCCTCAAGAGCCGCAAGGGCGGTGGGGTTCAAATACTCCTCGTTCAAGCGGCTCTTGTCATATCGAAAACGTGTGTCAGGATTTTTCAGGTGGCCGTATTAAATTGGTTCGCTTATGTGCTCGGTTTGACTCAGAAGCTATTTAGCGTAACGGTTGAGGTGTGGCGACTCATATTTAAATTGCAGTCACAAAGACACCTTTTATCGATTTCCCGTTGAAATACTGAATTGATAGTTTAAAAATAACTTAAGAGAGCCTTAAATCTCGGAGAAAGGATGTCGTATGAAAAACCTTCGAGAAAGATGGCACGGACTAACAGTGCTGGGAGTTGTTGCATTTGCCGCTGCCTGCATGACGGTTGCCCCGGCGCCCTCATTTGCTGATATTGCTGGCGGTGGCGGTGGCGGAGGCGGTGAAGGGATTACGGAATGGTGTTCCGACGGTCGTCCGATTTCTTACTGGGGCTATGACGGTTGGAACGGCACTCAAAATGAACAGATGTTTGGCCCTCTTACGCGGTATAGCGTCGAGTGCAATGCCGGGGGGACTGCTCACAGAGATTTTCTAGTAGGCTTAAACTCAATTGATCAGAGCGCCTCGAGGACCGATTCTTCTGTAGTTACATCACGTCCCGCAGGTACATATTATTTCAACAAAGATGGTTTAATGCAGACTGGACTCGTCTGGTGCGAGGACGGCAGCCTTCGCTATTTCGATCTCGAAACTGGCGCCATGGTCACGAACCAGTGGCATAACGAATACGAAGCTGTCTGGTACTATTTTGGCGCTGACGGGACCGCGGTGTCGGGCTGGCAGTCTATCGGTGGGGACAAGTATTACTTCTATCCCGAAAACCATGATATGGCATACGGCCGAGTTCAGATTGACGGCAAGAACTACTTCCTGAACACCCCTGGTGCCAACGCCGATGGCCGCATGCAGCACAGTGGCTGGTTCTACGACTCCATCTACGGAAAGTGGTCCTATGCGACCTCCGACGGTGAGCTATTGACCGGTTGGCATAATCTCGGCGGGGCTTGGTACTATTTCAACGAATCTGGGGTCATGCTGACTGGCTGGATCAACGATTCGGGTACCTGGTACTACACTAATGCCTCCGGTGCGATGGTCACTGGCTGGCTCAACATCGGCGGTACGTGGTTCTACCTCGACGGCTCGGGCGCCATGGTCGCTAACAGCTGGCGCAGCCTCGGCGGCTCCTGGTACTGGTTCGGCGACTCCGGTGCAATGGCCACTGGCTGGTTCTTGGCAGGCGGCTCTTGGTACTATGCGAGCGGTTCGGGCGCCATGGCAACCGGCTGGCTCAGCAATGGCGGCACGTGGTATTGGCTCGGAGGTTCGGGCGCTATGGCCTCTAACTCTTGGGCTAACGTTGGTGGAGTTTGGTACTGGTTCGACGATTCCGGTGCGATGGCCACCGGCTGGCGTCAGGTCGGCGGCGCCTGGTACTACTTTAGCGGTTCCGGCGCTATGGCTCACGACGCCTGGGTCGGCGACTACTACCTCCAGTCTTCCGGTGCCATGGCTACGAATGCCTGGGTTGGCTCCTACTATGTCGGCGAGGACGGCAAGTGGATTCCGGGCTACGGCCTAGTTTGGTATAAGAACGGTAGCGATGTTTACCATACGCATAAGTGCCGTACCGTTGGTAAGGACGCAAAGGGCTATTCGCAGATCTCTATTCAGGAGGCCCAGAGGCGTGGCGCTTCACGAGAGTGCAAAAACTGCCAGCAAATTGGCTAGCACATTACTGAGCTAGTTTTGATTGAGGCCCCGTTGCCCTGAAGCGACGGGGCCGCTGCGTGATTGGATACTGTGCTGCTATGAAGAGATGGTCATTCGGAGTGCTGGCTTTTTCGGGCCTCATTTCTTTTGGGCTCCTTTTAGGTTCGCCCTCGATGTTATACGCCCTTGATTCGAATAACACTGACGATGGTCCCACATCTAACGTTGCTATTGCTTCTGTCGAGTCAGGCGTTGATGCCCAGCGCGAATCGACCTTCGTTGTCGAGCAGAACTCTCAGGTGGATAATGAGGCCCCTTCTGAGGTTTCGAATCAAATTATTTGGCATCAGGGGTGGATATCACCCGAAGAAGGGGCTGGTTTTTGGCGTTGGGGCTTGTCCGACGGAACAATCGCTGTTTCTTCTTGGAGACATATAAACGGTAGCTGGTACTGGTTCGACGACGAAGGTCGAATGGCTCAGGATGGGTTGGTTCAAGTCGGGGGTGCGACGTATGCCTTCTCCTCTTCGGGTGCAATGCGTGTCGGCTGGTACCTAGATTCTACGGGCTCCACTTCTGCTTGGCGTTATTTCTCCGGTTCTGGCGCCACGGTAAAAGGCTGGCTTTCAGATGGCAGCAACTGGTATTGGCTGGATGATGAAGGCAAGATGGTCCACGACTCGATGCTACAGATCGGGGGAGCCACGTATGGATTCTCTTCTTCTGGCGCAATGCTTATCGGATGGCATCTTGATGCTTCCGTTTGGCATTATTTCTCCGGCTCTGGCGCCCTGGTTAAGGGCTGGCTCTCGGATGGGGGCCGTTGGTATTGGCTTGATCCTGCGGACGGTTCTATGGCCACCGGGTTGAATGAATGCAACGGCACCCCTTATATCTTTAACGGTTCAGGGGCTATGATTTCCTCACAGTGGGCACTTGTTGACAACAATTGGTATTACGCTGACTCCAACGGCTTGCTGCATGGAGGCTGGTTACTTCTGGGGAATTCCTGGTATTACCTGGACCCAGGAAGCCACATTATGCTCACCGGCTTTGCGCAAGTGGGCTCGTCCACCTATTTCCTCACAAGCTCAGGCGCTATGGCAACTGGCTGGGTAATTGACGATGGTACTTGGTATTTCGCTGCGTCAAGTGGAACTATTCAACAAGGTCGTTGGATAAAGTCCGGAAGCTCCTGGTATTACCTTGATGAGGTGTCCGGCGCAATGCGTACTGGTGAATATACGGTAGGCGACACGCGCTATTATTCTTATGATTCTGGTGCGATGGCATCTTCGTGCTGGATCAACTTGAGCGACGGTATGTCATGGGCGAATTCGTCTGGAGCACTGAGCGAGCCGTTGCCTACTTCATCTGATGGATCTCCCGTAATCGCCGATCGTGCCGACTTGTCTTCATTGCCAGGTACAATTCATATTGGAGACGCAGTTTTCTATGCGGACGCAAACGGTGTCGTTAATGTGGCATCTGGTTGGATTATGTCGAATGACGCTTCTGACGAAAACGGCAATACTTGGTACTACGCATCTTCCAATGGTGTCCTTAAGTCTGGTTGGCAATATGTCAACGGTGCGTGGTATTGGATGGACCCTTCCACATTCAAGATGAAAACTGGATGGCTTAATGACGGCGGTACGTGGTATTGGCTCCAGCCTTCGGGTGCCATGTTTGCTAATGGGTGGCTGAAAATCGATGGCGTTGACTACTACTTCAATGCAAGCGGTGCATGGTTGAATACGTCTGGTTCTGTTTTGGGGGTCAATAGGTCCAGCCTGGTCAATTGGCTTATGAGCCACGAAAACGACGGCTATTACCGTGGAACACGCTATGATACGCATCTTAGCCAAGAAACGTGCATGTATCCAAAGGGTGATCCTCGTTGGGACGGGTATACCGGTATGAACTGCGGCGGATTTGTATCGCATGCATATATGAAGGCGGGCGGTAATTTAGCTCCCATTGCCGCTGAGCAGAGCCATTCGCCTTGGAGTGGGGGTCCCGGAAGGGGCGGCTGCGTTAACGCGTATCGTTGGTATGGCTACGCTATCGATACATGCGCGAACGTGACTTATTTCAACTCTATTGATGAGTTGTTGCGTAGTGGTTTGGCTCGTAAGGGGGATATTGTATTTTTCAATCCTTACAATCCATATGCGGACGATAGTCATATCGGTTTTTTCTGGGGCAATACGCCGAGCGAAAACTTGTTCTGGCATAGCGATGGTTATGGAAATCGCATTTCCGGTTTGACTGCTTTGGGTCCATCGAAAGTAATACTGATTCGTTAGAATTCCGAGTTGTAGGGGACTCTCTGGGCCCCCTACCTTTTTGACATCTGGTTTGAAAGTTTATTTGAAGTCGGTATTCTTGGGGGCAAGAGGAGGGGGCAATGAGCCTGCGGGTTCAACCCTGCCGGTAAGTTCTTCTTTTCTTTGCAGCATTGCGCCCAACTATTTATTGTCCTAGATGGCATCTTGTCCTGTTAGATGTTCGGGAATCTTTCATAGCTATGCTGTAAGCTAGACGCAATCAAGAGCGAATGACGAGGTTTACATGAACAAACATCTTAAGTTGTTTTCGGCATTGTTGGTGCTGATGCTCCTTGCGCCCGTTTCTATGTTTGTATGCCCTGCGGATGCAGAGGCTGCTCAGACTCTGGTTGAGAATTCTTGGCGTTATGAGGGTGGACAATTAGTTTCAGATGATGCTTCTTCCGAAGAAGGCGGAATAGCTTTATTGTCTATGGACGCTCTTCCCGATGGGGTTACAGCTCAGGGCATTGACGTCAGCGAGCACCAAGGGCGTATTGATTGGGACGCAGTTAAAGCTTCTGGCATCGATTTCGCTATTCTGCGCGTTGGGTTTGGCGCTCCGTCTTTCGGCGGTCGAGTTGACTATCAATTTAATCGAAATATTTCTGAGTGCGAGCGACTCGGAATCCCCTACGGCGTCTATGTCTATTCATATGCTTTTGATAATCAACAGGCAGCCGATGAGGCGTCCATGGTGATTGACTGCCTATCGGGGCACAATCCTAGGCTACCGGTGTATTACGATCTTGAGGACAAGACAATTATTGCAGATGGTCGTCAATCCGGAATTGCATCTAGAGCTCAGACATTCTGTAATAAGATTTCTAGTGCTGGATATAAGCCAGGCATTTATGCAAACCTAAATTGGTTTAACAATATATTGACCGACCCTGTATTTAAGAGCAGCTCTTGGGATCATTGGATTGCTCAATATAATTCGCAATGTCACTATACCGGCAGTTACAGCTTTTGGCAGTATACAAGCCGCGAAAAAGTTTCTGGTATTAGTGGAAACGTTGATATGAATTACGCGTATGTTGATGTCTCTCTTTATTACTGGCAGTTAAAAGAGGGCACTTGGTATTACGCAACCTCTGACGGCAAAGCGTATACCGGATGGTTGCGCCAGGGCGGAGCCTGGTATTGGCTCGACCCCGACGCGGGCGGTGTAATGGCCACCGGGCTCCACGAGTGCAACGGCTCCATGTACTGGTTCAACGCCTCCGGCGCGATGGCGACCGGATGGGTCCTCGACGGCGGCACCTGGTACTACGCGACTGGCTCCGGCGCGCTGGCGCGCGGCCCCGTTTCCGTCGGCGGCGTGCCCTACTGCTTCGACGCCCGGACGGGGGCCATGCTGACGGGCTACCAGACTGATGCGCAGGGCGTCCGCCGCTACTTCGGCAGCTGCGGCCCCCTTAACGGCTGGGGCCTCGTCGACGGCTCCTGGTACTGGTTCGCTGACGGTATCGCCTCGACCGGCTGGCTTTACGCCGGCGGCTCCTGGTACTGGCTCGACCCCGACGCGGGCGGTGCAATGGCCACCGGGCTCCATGAGTGCAACGGCTCCATGTACTGGTTCAACGGCTCCGGCGCGATGGCGACCGGATGGGTCTTCGACGGCGGCACCTGGTACTACGCGACTGGCTCCGGCGCGCTCGCCTCCGGCTGGCTCA
>CABUSH010000020.1 GCA_902494195.1 uncultured Collinsella sp.
CCCGGAAGCTAAGCCCCATCGCGCCGAGAGTACTGCGGGGTCAGCCCGTGGGAGGCCAGGGCGCCGCTGACCGGTGGACGGCACCGAGCCGTCATCGAACTGAGAAGGGGGAGGCCTCGTGGCCTCCCCTTTTTGCGCTATATACACGTTGTACTTTGGGATTTAGCTCCCCCGTATTCGCTCTTACTGTTTGGCTGTATTTTGAGTCCTTCTAGTGTATTTGAGCGATAATTACTCGAATTGGCATTAGGGAGGGCTTGATGTTTACCGTATTTGTCTTGGGCAATATTGCTTCGGGTAAGTCGACTGCCTGCCGCTATTTCGAATCTCGTGGCGCTATGCTAATCGATCTGGATAAGCTTGCAAAATCGCTGTATGTGCCGGGCTCTGATATCGTCAATGCACTCGCGGATGAATTCGGTTGGGACATTTTGGATGAGGATGGCGGCATTCGCCGCAGCATCCTCGCTTCTCGAGCTTTTGCTTCTCCTGATTCGGTCGAACGGCTCAATGGCATCGTGCACCCCGTTCTCATTGAACAGCTTTCGCTTAGGATTCTCGATCCGATTTGTTGTACGGTTTCATCTCCCCGTTATCCTTTTGCGGTGGTCGAGGTTTCTGCTCCGACTGGTTTTGAGGATGCATTTGGCTTGGCTGATGAAATTTTGGTCATCAGCGCCCCTTTATCAGTTCGTCGCGAGCGCGCTATTCAACGTGGTATGGAGCCATCTGATTTCGATGCCCGTTCTGCTTGCCAGCCCGAAGAGTCTGCGCTGTGCAATCTCGCTACAACGGTGATTGACAATGCGGCAGGCGATAACTCGCTCTTTGAACAACTGGACGCATGGCTTGCGCGCCATGGGTTCGGTGATGTAGTGGATAAGGAGGAGGCCGATGCCTAAGACACGTTTCCTTACGTGGTATCGCCTTATACCGCTGACTGCCGTTTTTGCCTTCGGCCTTATCTCATTCGTTTACTCGTATGCTCCTGCCGCTTTCTTTAAGCCGCTGTATCCGATTGACTACGAGGCGTATGTAAAGCAATCCAGTATTTCGCATAATCTGGATCCGTATTTGGTGTGCGCTGTCATTAAGTCTGAATCGAATTGGGATCCCGAGGCCGAGTCGAATCAGGGTGCTCAGGGATTAATGCAGCTGATGCCCGAGACTGCCCAGGATATGATCGCCAAGGGCCTTGTCGACGGTGGCGAGTATTCGGCCGACAACCTTAACGATCCGGCTACGAATATCGAGTTTGGCTGTGCGTATCTTTCGTATCTTCTAGCGTATTTTAACGGGTCGACTGACAGTGCCATTGCCGCCTATAACGCCGGCATGGGCAATGTCGACGGATGGGCGCAGCAGAGTACGTCGCTTCATAATGCAATCACCTTTCCCGAGACGCAGGCGTATCTGATTCGTGTCAATAATGCCTGGGTTCGCTACAAGACCCTCTATCCCGATCGGTTTGTATAGGACTATGCCTGCCGCCTGCGTATACTGCAGATATATGAGTTAGGAGTATCCATGGCGGAATTTGAAGTAGAACGCGTTGGTGGTGAACTTAAGCGCTTTGGCGTTGAAGGCTCTGACGTGCCGTTTAAGGTCGTGTCTCCCTATGACCCTGCAGGCTCTCAGCCTAAAGCCATTGAGTCGCTTGTGCAGGGTGTGAGGGACGGAGACCGCTATCAGGTTTTGCTGGGCGTGACTGGTTCGGGCAAGACCTTCACGATGGCAAAGACTATTGAGGCCCTGGGAAAGCCGACGCTGGTCATGGCTCCGAATAAAACGCTCGCCGCTCAGCTTGCGAGCGAGCTCAAAGAGTTCTTTCCCAACAACGCTGTGGTCTACTTCGTCTCGTACTACGACTACTATCAGCCCGAGGCGTATGTGCCGCAAAGCGATACATATATCGAGAAAGACTCCTCGATTAACGAAGAGGTCGAGATGCTGCGACATCAGGCGACCGCGTCACTGCTCTCTCGACGCGATGTGATCGTCGTCGCATCGGTCTCGTGTATCTATGGCATCGGCTCTCCAGAGGACTATGCGGGCCTAGCTCCAAACGTCGACAAGAAGGTTCCGCTCGAGCGCGATGACTTTATCCATGCACTTATCGATATTCAATATGATCGCAATGACTATGACCTTGCACGCGGCACGTTTCGCGTGCGCGGCGATGTTGTCGACGTGTATCCGCCTTATGCCGAGCATCCGTTGCGGTTTGAGTTCTTTGGCGACGAGGTCGAGCTGATTGCCGAGATCGATGAGGTCACCGGTGAAATGCTGCGTGAGTACGAGGCCATCCCCGTATGGCCGGCATCGCACTACGTGACCGAGAAGCCGAAGGTCAAGGCGGCTCTGAAATCGATCAGCGAAGAGTGCGAGAAGCGCGTCGCGGAGCTCAAGGCGACCGACAAGTTGCTCGAGGCGCAGCGTCTGCAGCAGCGCACCGATTATGATCTTGAGATGCTCGAGACGATGGGCTTTTGCAACGGCATCGAGAACTACTCGCGTCATCTGGACGGTCGTAAGCCGGGTGAGCCGCCGTTTACCCTAATCGATTACTTTCCCAAGGATATGCTCTGCATCATCGATGAGAGCCATGTGACGGTGCCGCAGATTCGCGGCATGCACGAAGGTGACCGCTCGCGTAAGGTGACGCTGGTGGAACACGGTTTTCGCCTGCCCTCGGCGCTCGATAACCGCCCGCTTCGTTTCGATGAGTTTGAGGCGAGGATCCCCCAGTTCATCTACGTTTCGGCAACACCGGGCGACTATGAGCTGCGGGTTAGCCAGAACGACGTTGAGCAGATTATTCGTCCGACCGGTCTGCTCGATCCCAAGATCGATGTGCGTCCGGTCCGAGGCCAGATTGACGATCTTGAGGACGAGATTCGCGAGCGCGTTGCCCGCAAAGAGCGCGTGCTGGTGACCACGTTGACCAAGCGCATGGCCGAGGACCTGACCGACCATCTGCTCGACGCGGGCATTAAGGTCAATTACATGCACTCTGATACGGCGACAATGGACCGCGTCGAGATCCTGCGAACGCTGCGCGAGGGCAAGATCGATGTTCTCGTTGGCATCAACCTGCTTCGCGAGGGCTTGGATCTCCCTGAGGTCTCACTGGTGGCAATTCTCGATGCCGATAAGGAAGGCTTCTTGCGCAACCGCCGTTCGTTGATTCAGACGATTGGCCGTGCGGCCCGTAACGCCGATGGCGAAGTCATCATGTATGCAGACGTTGTGACCGATTCGATGAAAGAGGCCATCGAGGAGACGCAGCGCCGTCGCGAGATTCAGATGGCATATAACGAAGAACATGGCATTGTGCCCAAGACGGTGCGCAAGGCCATCAACGACATCTCAAGTTTTATTGCCGAGGCCGAAAAAACTGTGGGCTCCAAGGGACGCTCGAAGGGCGACTCTCTTGGCCATGGCGCATTCTATACGCCCGATGAGTCGGGCGAGGGCGGTGTGCCGGAAACGGTGGCGCCCGAGCAGACACTTGCGGAGCAGTTGGAAGAACTGCCACATGACGAGCTTGTGCGGATCGTCGAAACCATGGAAGAGGATATGCGTAACGCTTCTGCCGCTATGGACTTTGAGGAGGCGGCGCGCCTGCGCGATGCTGTCGTTCAGATTCGGGCGATGCTCGAGGGTGCGTCTGAGGACGAGACGATCGAGCGCTTACGTTCGCAGGCCCGCAAGGGTTCCACTTTCGCATCGGGCAGAAAACGCCAGGGTGCACGGTTTAAGAAATAGCGAACAGGCCCCGAGTTCCCTGTGGAGCTCGGGGCCTGTGTCTTTTGCGCGCTGGAATTCGTGCGTTAGAGGTCTGCGATCAGGGCTTCAGCACAACGGATGCCGTCGGTGGCCGCGCTCATGATGCCGCCGGCATATCCAGCTCCCTCACCGCAAGGGTAGAGGCCCGGGGTCGACACGGCATGGCACGTTCGGTCTCGAGTGACAGTGACCGGTGAGCTCGAACGAGTCTCCACGCCGGTAAGAACGGCATCGGGGCGGTCGTAGCCTCGTAGCTTTTTTCCGAGTAGGGGAAGTCCCAGGCGGAGCGACTCGACGATATGCTGCGGCAGGGCTTCGTCAATTGCCGTCCAGGTCACACCGAGCGGATAGGTGGGCTTTACCTTTCCGGGCGCCTTGCTGGCGCGTCCTTCGAGGAAATCTCCGACGAGTTGTGCCGGTGCGTTCCAGTTGGAACCGCCCAGGCGATAGGCGGCCGCCTCGCAGGCACGCTGGAGCTCGATGCCGGCGAGCGGGTCATCGTTGGGAAGGTCCTCAGGCGTGACGTTAACGAGCAGGGCGGCATTTGCGTTGCGTCCGTCGCGGGCATTGAGACTGGCCCCGTTGACGCACAGATGGCACGGTTCTGAAGAGGCGGCAACAACCTGTCCGCCGGGGCACATGCAAAACGAGAACACGCTGCGGCCGTTGGGAAGATGGGCAACAAGTTTGTAGGGGGCCGCCCTGAGCGCTGGATGTCCCGCCGAGGATCCATATTGGGCTCTGTTGATGTCGCGTTGCGGATGCTCGATGCGAACGCCCATGGCAAAGGTCTTTTGCGCGAGGGCCACGTTGTGGTCCTTAAGGAGCTCAAAAATATCGCGAGCAGAATGCCCGCAGGCGAGGATGAGGTGCTTTGTCTCGATTGGCTCGTAAGCGGCGTCTTGGGACGATTGGACATCAATACCGGTGATGGCGCCAGACGCGTCGATGCGAATGTCGACGAGCTTCGTTCGATAACGGACGACACCTCCGAGCTGCTCGATGCGCTGGGATATAGCGGTGACAACCTTGGGAAGGATGTCGGAGCCAATGTGCGGCTTGGCATCCCACAGAATATCGCGGGGCGCACCCGCCTCGACGAAGGTTTCGAGGATAAGGCGATGGGCGGGATTTTTTGTTCCCGTATTGAGCTTGCCGTCCGAGAAGGTCCCCGCGCCGCCCAGACCAAACTGAATATTGCTCTCGGGGTCGAGGATGCGCTCCTTTAGAAAGAGGTCGATCGCCTGCGAGCGGCGAAATGCCGGGTCGCCGCGCTCGATAAGCAAGGGCTTAAGACCTGCTTTGGCGAGCGTGAGCGCAGCGAAAAGGCCGGCGCATCCGGCGCCGACAACGACAGGGCGTTCTTGAGGTGCGTCGGAGACGGGGGAGGGGAATGAAGGCTCATCGTCTTCTATCGCGCGTACGCGCGAGCGGTCACGCTCGGCAACGCTGTTGACCGCTTCTCGCTCGAGGTGGGGACTAGTCAGCTCAACACGAAAGCTCAGGATAAAATGGACGTCTCGTTTTTTGCGAGCGTCGATTGACTTGCGGTGGAGCTCGATGGACTTGATCTCGGAGTCCTTGCAACGTAGGATGCGCTTGGCGACTCGCTTGCCAACAATGAGGCAGGCATTTTCATCGCCGGCTTCATCGAGCGACGCGTTGACTTGGGTGATTTCGATCATCGAGGTCTCCTTAGAGGCAAGAAAGAGGCCGTCCGGTATCTCAGACGGCCCGAATGCGTTTTTGATTATAGACTGCGCGGCTACAAGCTGCTTGCAGCGCGAATGCCCGAGAGCCAGGCCCACGCAAGGTTAAAGCCTCCGCAATCGGCGTCGATGTCGAGCGCTTCGCCGCAGACGTAAAGCGGGGCGTCGACAACGCTGCGCGCGCGTAGACTGGGTGTTGAGATGCTCTCGACAGATACGCCACCTCGCGTGACCTGCGCCGAGCGCTCCTCGGCTGTTCCCTCGACGAGCAACTTAAAGTGCTTGAGGATCGAGACCAGGTGGATGACATCGTTGGAGCCTGGATGGCACTGCTCGAACGCTGTACAGACGACGCGGGAGAGTTGCGGAGCGAGCATGCCGTCGAGCCAACGGGGATCGCGGGGCGAAAAGCCGCCGAGCAGCTTAACGCGCCGGTTGAGCATATCGAGCAGCTCGTCTTTAGAGAGGTCGGGGAAAACGTCGAGCAGGATCGTATCGCCGCGCTGGATACGACGGGAGAGGTTGAAGACAGCGACGCCCGAGATGCCGAAGGCTCGAAACAGTACTTCACCGTCTTCGTGCCAGAGCTCACTATGGTTACGGGTGAGCGTCAAGCGGGCGCGGACGCGCAGACCATCCAACGTCTTGAGTGCCGCCCGATCGCCAACGACCGTTGCCGATACGGGGCAGAGGATGGGGCGCAGCGAAGTGAGGGGGAGGCTAAACGTATCGGCGATACCGGTGGGGTTGCCGCCCGTGGCGATAATTACGGTATGTGCCTGCAGGGCCACGTTCTTGCGAGGGACATCGGCGAGCGCTTTCCGAAGCGAGCGGAGCTCCGATTTTCGGTCGTCGTGCTTTTTTGCCTTGAGCGCCCGCGCTGGACGGTCTATTTGGAGTGCCCAGCCTTCGGAAGTTTTGTGTGCCGAGGCAACGTTGGCTCCGCAGATTAAGGTGATACCCAGGCGGTCGCAAGCATTGAGAAGCGCGTCGCGCACCGATTCGGCGCGAAGGGAGCGCGGGTACAGTCGGCCTTCCTCGGAGGTTGTCATGATGCCCAGCGAGGAGAAGAAACCCATAAGCTCTTGTTCGGGCTGGGGGCCCATGACGGATTCGACGAATGCGGGGTGGTTATACCGCTGAGGATCAATCGATTCGTTGGAGAGGTTGCAGCGGCCGTTACCGGTCGCAAGGAGCTTAAGGCCGCAGGCGACATCGCGCTCAACGATGCAGACGCTTTTGCCAGCGCGTGCGGCCGTAATGGCGGCGGCGAGGCCTGAAGCCCCGCCGCCGATTACCAGGACGTCATAGAAGGCGCTCGTGTTCACTTAGGCCTCGTCGGTCTCGTGCGGGGTAATAGCCTCGACGGCAGAGACTGCCTTGGGCAACATGCCATCGGGCAGCGCGGTCTCGACCTCGCCCTTATCGCAGGCCTCGGCGAGTGCCGGATTAATGGGAAGCTGGCCCAAGATGTCGAGGTTATAGCGCTCTGCGACCTCGGGGAGCTTGCTCTTGCCAAAGACCTCGATCTTCTTGCCGCAGTCGGGGCACTCGATATAGCTCATGTTCTCGACAATGCCCAGAATGGGGACGTTCATCTTCTCGGCCATGTTGACCGCCTTGGCGACGATCATCGAGACCAGATCCTGCGGGCTCGTGACGATGACGATGCCGTCGACGGGCAGTGACTGGAAGACGGTGAGAGCGACGTCGCCTGTTCCCGGAGGCATGTCGACCAGCAGGTAGTCGATGGGGCCCCATGAGGTCTCGCTCCAGAACTGCCTAATGGCGCCTGCGATGACCGGACCGCGCCAAAGGACGGGGTCGGTCTCGTTTTGGAGCAGAAGGTTGGAGCTCATGACCTTGACGCCGTGCTCGGAGATTTCAGGCAGCATAAGGTTGCCAAGGGCATGGACGTGGCGTCCGCTCATACCGAACATCTTGGGGATGGAGGGACCGGTGATGTCGGCATCGAGGACGCCGACCTTGTGGCCGTGGCGGGCAAGCTCGGTGGCGATGGCACCGGTGACAAACGACTTGCCGACACCGCCCTTGCCGGAAAGCACGGCGATGACGCGCTTGACCTCGGACAGCGTATTCTCCTCAAATTGCGACGGCGACGTTTGTCCGCCGGCGGCCTGTGCGTGCTCGCAACCCATGTATGACTCCTTTGTATATGTTGGGGCCGGGGCCCCGCGATGTGACACGAGCGTCATTGTACCCTCGTTTGCGAGCGGGAGTCATTTGCGATGCAATTGGGCCGAGCGTGCTTGCAATACGATGGGCCCAAGCGAATGGGCGGGCTTACTGAACTTTGCTGGCGAACTCGAGGTATTGCATGCGCTGCAGCTTGTCGATCGTCGAGGTGTATGGGCTGTCTTCAGATTCCAAGTCGTAGCGCAGCCCGTCGGCACCGAGATAGCCGGCGACATTGATGGTGGGCACATCTGACCTTGTTGCAAGCAGGGCCTTTTGATAGTCGGTGAGCGGGGCGCCGATCTTATTAAGGGTAATGGCTGCAATCTCGTTTGCCCCGACGGTGTCGTAGACGTTGAGCTCGGTATTGCCGGCGATTTCATAGTTAGCCCAGACGAAATAGGTCGACTGATAGACACGGAAAGCGTGGCTTGCCGTATCTTCCTGAGGGTACAGCTCGTCGTTGAGAGTCGTTGCGGCGCTCGGCTGATGGTCGCCAAAAAAGACAAGAACAACCGGTCTGCCGATATTGCGGAGCTCGTTGATAAAGTACTCGAGGTCCCGGTCGGATGCGTTGATGCAGGTGAGATAGGTGTTGAGCGCGCTATTGGCGCCCTCGCTGGCTCCCTCGACCCAATAGTTTGTCAGCTCTTCGGCGGGAACGGTGTCATAGTCGTAGCCGCCGTGATTTTGCATCGTGACGTCAAAGATGAACTGCGGCGCTTCGTCGGTTCTAAGCAGGTCGAGTATCTTGTCGTAGGTGGCGTAGTCGCATACGCCGGCATGGTAACAGGGCGCACCTTCGAAATCGCCGATTGAAAGAAAGTCTCCAAAGCCCAGCTGCTGATAGATTTTATCTCGATGGTAGTTGACGGGGTTTTGCGGGTGCATAGCGGTAGCGGTATACCCAAGCCCCTTAAGGTCCTTTGCCAGGCTGTTGACGCCATTCATCTGATATAGCTGATAGGGGATTTTGCCTAATCCGACAAAGGCCGTTGTCGCTCCGGTCAAAAATTCGAATTCGGAGTTCGCCGTTCCGCCACCGGCGACCGAAGCGAGCATGGTGCCGCGAACAAGTGTGTCGGGAAGTGAGTTGTAGAATGCGGGACCGGTGTACCCGGCCGCCTGGAGCTGCTCAAAGCACGAAAGGTCGCTAAAACTCTCGTTCATGACGGCAACAATCGTCGGCTTGATTTCATTGAACTGGGCAACGGCCGCCGCGCGCTGCTCGCTCGAGCCATACGTGCTGTCGTAGGCGGCGGCGAGCTCCTGCTCGATGCTCTGCGCCTCATCGGGCGTATAGTCTTCGGGCTTCTCAATGGGCAACTCGTTGACCATTTCGGTGAACGAAGTGATAAAACCCTGAGACGCATACGTGGTGATGGGCTGCCAACGGTCAAATCCAAAATTCAGCGCCTGCTCCAAGTCGATGCTGGAAAAGCCCGAGAGTCCCACAACGGTCACTAGCAGAAAAGCGCAGAGGTTAGCGGCGATTGCGGGGAAGACATGGGTGGGCGTACGGAGCTTTCGCGGTCGGATAAGCGAAAGAAGCCCCAGGGAAATCTCCAGCAGGGCGAGAGAGGTTACGATTCCGGCGGTAAAGGTAAACTCGTATCCCTCGCTCACTTCCATTGCGGTGCCAAGGGCCAAGATATCGCTTGGCAGGATGGCTTCGCCTTTAAACGTTATGACGAAGTGCTCGGCAATGCCAAGGATGCAACAGACGACGGGCACGAGGGCCATGACGCCTCCATGACGCTGTCCCAGCAAATAAAGGGAGAGCAGAACCGTCGCGAGCAACCCGACGGAAAACCCGAATGAGTTGGCGGGAATGCGATAGAACGTTTCGTTGCAGGCAATTTCGAGTGAAACGAACGAGAGCGCTGAAACAGCGGCGATGACAAGGATGTCACGGCAAATACAGGCAACCGTTCCCGTCGCAAGATCGGTTTGGTCGATAAGTCCCGAAACCAAGGGCTCGACAAGAAGTATGACGGCGGCAGCACCGAGCGCCGAATAAGAAAGGACCCATAGGGAATTGTCCTCATTTACGAGCAATTGATTCGTAATCCATGCAGCTACCATGCCGAGCGGGATGAGGAGCGTCGCGCACCAAAAGACGCGGGCAATGGGAGGCTTTTCATTGTGTTTGATTGAAAAATACACGCGCACGACGACGGTGGCCACGATAAGGACGGCGATGAATATAGGCAGATTGGCCATGTCGCTCGAAGTGATTTCAAGGGGGATATCTTCGGTCATGGACGTTCCTCTGTTACAGCAAATTAAGTTCAGTATTAGGTTACTGTAACCTTTCCACGGCATTTCGAGAAACGAAGCACCCGATACGCAAAGCTAAAGGTCTGCGAATCTTGTATTACGAACATCTGTGCGCGTCGAGTGCGCTAAACTCATCGGCAGTATGATTCGATGCAATAGGAGGCAAGGAGCTTCCATGTCTGATTCTTCTATCGTTATTCGCGGCGCTCGTGAGCACAACCTCCGTGATATCGATGTTTCCATTCCGCGTGACCAACTCGTGGTCATTACCGGTCTTTCTGGCTCGGGCAAGAGCTCGCTGGCATTTGACACTATCTATGCCGAGGGCCAGCGTCGATACGTCGAGAGCCTTTCGAGCTATGCGCGCCAGTTCTTGGGCCAGATGGACAAACCCGACTTGGATTCAATCGACGGCCTTTCGCCGGCGGTGTCGATCGACCAAAAGACGACGTCTAAAAACCCTCGCTCGACGGTTGGCACCGTAACCGAGATTTATGACTATCTGCGCCTGCTGTTCGCCCGTGTGGGCACCCCGCACTGTCCCGAATGCGGCCGCGTCATTGAGCGCCAGACGACCGACCAGGTTGCCGACAAGGTCTTGGCGGCGGGGGAGGGCCGCCGCGCGTTTGTGCTGGCACCGGTGGTGCGCGGGCGAAAAGGCGAGTTCACCAAACTGTTTGAGGACCTTCGTGCCGAGGGCTTTAGCCGCGTGCGTGTCGACGGTGAAGTGCGCTCGCTCGACGATCCGATCGATCTGGACAAGAAGTTCAAGCACGATATCGAGGTCGTGGTCGATCGCATCGTAATCCGTGAGAACTCTCTGGGCCGTATCGCCGAGTCTGTTGAGCAGGCGACCGCGCTGGCTCACGGCAATGTAAACGTGTACATGCTGCCCGATCGTGATGCTCCCGAGGGGACCGAGGGCGAGCTGCTGGAGTATTCGTTGGCCTTGGCATGCCCGGAGCATGGTCACTCCATTGACGATCTTCAGCCGCGTGATTTTTCGTTCAACGCTCCCTATGGCGCATGTCCTGAGTGCGACGGCCTGGGCTTTAAGAAAACCGTTGATGCCGAGGCGCTGATCGAGGACCCCTCGAAGTCCATTGCCGACGGAGTCTTTGGTAGCCTGTTTGGCAATTCGAACTACTACCCGCAGATTTTTGCTGCGGTCTGTAAACACTTTAAGGTGGGCACCGATACGCCGTGGGAGGACTTGCCCCCTCGCGTACGTCGTGCATTCTTGGATGGCCTGGGCGATACGAAGATCTCGGTTGACTACCAAAAGCTCGACGGACGTCGTAGCCAGTGGGATACCAAGTTTTCGGGCGTTCGCAACATCCTGTACGAACGCTATACCGAGACGACGAACGAGAACACCAAGGCGCGCTTGGAGAAGTACATTCGCGAGGAACCGTGCTCGAGCTGCCACGGCGCTCGTTTGCGCCCTGAGATGCTCGCCGTCACCGTGGGCGGCAAGTCCATTTACGAGGTCTGCTGCCTGTCGTGCCGTGAGTCGCTCGAGTTTTTTGAGGGTCTGGAGCTCACCGAGCGCCAACAGTTTATCGGCGGGCGCATCGTCAAGGAAATCGCGGAGCGCTTGCGTTTTCTGGTCGATGTTGGACTCGACTATCTGACGCTCGATCGTGCCTCGGCGACGCTTTCTGGTGGCGAGGCGCAGCGTATTCGCCTGGCAACGCAGATCGGCGCGGGTCTCATGGGCGTGCTCTATATTCTGGATGAGCCCTCGATCGGTCTTCATCAGCGTGACAACGAGCGCCTGATCAAGACGCTCGAGCGCCTGCGCGATATCGGCAATACCGTTATCGTCGTCGAACACGACGAGGATACAATCCGTGCCGCCGATTACGTGATCGACATGGGTCCCGGCGCCGGCGTCAACGGCGGACACGTAGTCGCGGCGGGAACGCCTGCCGATATCATGGCGTGTCCTGAGTCGATGACGGGCGCTTATCTGACCGGCAAACGAATGATCCGGGTGCCTGATGAACGGCGCAAGCCCGGTCGCGGCTGCCTTAAAATTACGGGCGCTCGAGCCAACAACCTCAAAAACGTTACCGCCAAGATCGAGTTTGGTACGCTTACGGTTGTTACCGGCGTGTCGGGATCGGGCAAGAGCTCCCTGGTTACCGACACCATTGCGCCTGCCCTTACGAATGCCATTCACCGTTCGACGCGCCCTGTGGGTCCGTATAAGAAAATCGAGGGCATCGAGTGTATCGATAAGGTTATCGATATTGACCAGTCGCCGATTGGCCGCACGCCGCGTTCCAACCCTGCTACCTATATCGGCCTGTGGGATGATCTTCGCGCACTGTTTGCGAGTACGCCGGAGTCGAAGGCGCGCGGCTACTCGCCGGGTCGTTTCTCCTTTAATGTGAGTGGCGGGCGCTGTGAGGCGTGCAAGGGCGACGGACAGATCAAGATCGAGATGCACTTCCTTCCCGATATCTACGTTCCTTGCGAAGTTTGCGGCGGTAAACGCTACAACCGCGAGACACTCGAGGTCACCTACCGTGGCAAGACCATCTCGGACGTGCTAGACATGAGCGTCACCGAGGCGCTGGCCTTCTTTGGGAATATCCCGCAGATTAAGCGCAAACTCCAGACGCTGTACGATGTAGGCTTGGGCTACGTGAGCCTAGGCCAGCCCGCCACGACGCTCTCGGGCGGCGAGGCGCAGCGTGTGAAGCTCGCCAAGGAGCTTCATCGACGCCAGACGGGCAAGACGTTCTATATTTTGGACGAGCCGACGACCGGCCTTCATTTTGAGGACGTCCGCCAGCTGCTCGATGTGCTGCAGCGCTTGGTCGATGCGGGCAACACGGTGCTGGTGATTGAACACAACCTTGATGTCATCAAGGTTGCCGACCGCCTGATCGATATGGGTCCCGAGGGCGGTAACGGCGGCGGAACCGTCGTGGTTTCGGGCACACCGGAGCAGGTTGCGGACTGTCCGCAGAGTTATACGGGCAAGTTTTTGGCGCCGTTGCTCAGGCGTGACCGGGAGCGTCAGGCTCAACTTGATGCTCAATAAATAGGCGATTCAGTTTATGGGCGCCATCGACTCCTCGTGATTCGATGGCGCTTGCTGTGTCGAAGTGACGTATGCAGCCGAATTGGACATATACTTAATCTTTGCGTCCGAATGCGAGGGAAAGGATATGTCATGGCAAAGGCTGTAAAGACGCCAAAAACCAATGCGATGCGCGAGCTGGAAAGCGCCGGCATTTCCTATGTTCTACATACGTACGAAGACGATGGTGATGAGTCAGTGGGCCTGGGGGTCGCGATTTCGGAGCAGCTTGGCGAGGAGCCCGGTCAAGGATTTAAGACCTTGGTCTGCGTGACGCCGTCCAACGACCATGTCGTGTGCTGCATCCCTGTTGCCGATGAGCTCGATCTAAAGTCCGCCGCGCGTGCCGCGGGGGAGAAGTCCTTGGTCATGATGCATGTGAAGGATTTGCTTGCGGCGACTGGCTACGTTCGCGGCGGCTGCAGCCCGGTCGGTATGAAAAAACGCTACCGGACGCTCATTGATGAGACGTGTGTCCTTTGGGATACCATTTTTATTTCGGGCGGCAAGCGTGGTTATCAGCTCGAGCTTGCACCCGATGATTTAATTGCATTTTGCGGGGCGACGGTTGCCGCGATTACGAGAGAGGACTGAGCGATGCCGCAGGAAGAATTGAAGTGCGGAGCTCATTTTGCAAAAGAATCTGCGCCTCAGACACCCTCATCCGAAATTTCTTCGTCGCGAGATGACACTGACGACATGGGCTCGTCGGACTACTCCACGGTTGGTCGTTCCGCTGGGCTTATGACCATCCTGACCATCGTGTCTCGCGTTACCGGTTTTATCCGCACGTGGGCAATGGCGGCCGCTATCGGCATGTCGCTACTCTCGTCCTCCTATCAGGTCGCCAACAACCTGCCCAATATGCTCTACGAACTCGTGATGGGCGGCATGCTCGTGACGGCGTTTTTGCCCGTGTACATGGGTGTGAGGCGTGAGCAGGGTCGCGAGGCCTCGAACGAGTACGTGGGCAACCTGCTTGGTATTCTGCTTTTGGTGCTGGGTGGCATTTCGTTGCTGGGGACCGTGTTCGCCCCGGGCTTTATCTGGACGCAATCGTTCCTTTCGGGTGACGGCGGCAGCATGGATACCGCTGCGTTCATGTTCCGTTTCTTTGCCATCCAGATTCTGTTTTATGGTTTGGGCTCGGTGTTTTCGGGCGTTCTCAACGCACACCGCGACTACTTCTGGTCGACGTTTGCCCCGGTCCTCAACAATGTGATCGTCATTGCGAGCTTTATGGGTTTTGTGCCCGTGTCCGCACAGTTTGGCGAACGTGCCGGCATCATCTTGATTGCGGCCGGTACGACCCTCGGTGTCTTTGTTCAGATGGCATGTCAGATTCCCGCGCTTGGCAAGCACGGCGTGCATCCCCATATCCATATCGACTTTAAGGACCCCGCGCTGCGCCAGACGATTGCGCTCGGTATCCCGACGCTGCTCGCCACGGTGTGCATGTTTGTCTCGACTTCTATCACCAACGCTGCCGCGCTGGTGGTCCAGCCCGAGACTGGTCCTTCCGTCATCGCCTATGCGCGCCTGTGGTACACGCTGCCCTACGCGCTGATTGCCGCCTCGCTTTCGACGGCGCTCTATACCGAGCTCTCTCACGACGCACAGGAGAAGGATTACGGCAGCGTTCGCACGGGCATTTCGCGTGGCGTCGCCCAGATGCTGTTCTTCCTGATTCCGTTCGCGCTGTACCTGATTGTCTTCGCGCGTCCGCTCAACATGATTTACTGTGCCGGCAAGTTTGATGAGTCCGGCGTGGCGCTGGTGTCCGAGTTCCTTGTCTACCTGGCGTTCTCGCTGCCGCTCTACGGCGTGGTCGTGTTGATGCAGAAGAGCTTCTCTGCCTTGCTCGACATGAAGCCCTATAGCCGCTATTGCCTGTATTCCGCCATCGGCCAGGCCGGCTCGGTTCTGCTGTTTGGCGTTGTGCTGGGCTTCGGTATGCCGGCAATCGCGCTTTCGTATGTCGTCGACTACGTGATCTTGGTCGGATGTTCGCTATGGTGGCTGCGTCGTCGTCTGCGTGGCCTTCAGGTCAAATCTATCCTGCATGGCGGTTTCTTTGGCCTTTTGCTCGGTGGCCTGGGTGCTGCCGCAGGCGCCGGCGTCATGTGGGCGCTTGAGCACTTTGTCGGGGCACTTGGCGGCTCGATTCTGATTACTCTTGGCTACGTTTGCGTTGCGGGTGTCGTCTCGCTTGCTGTTACCTTTGGCCTTGCCGTCGTCCTTAAGATGCCCGAGGTCTCGGCGCTGCTTCGTCGCAAGTAGGTGCGTGTGGCCGGTCACGACAACATTCCAACACTCGCCGAGCAGGTTTCGCTCGTTCCCACGCAGCCCGGATGTTACCTTTGGAAAGATGCCAGGGGCGATGTCATCTACGTTGGCAAGGCGAAAAACCTGCGTTCCCGTATGC
Organism: uncultured Collinsella sp.; assembly: GCA_902494195.1. Taxonomy (GTDB): domain Bacteria; phylum Actinomycetota; class Coriobacteriia; order Coriobacteriales; family Coriobacteriaceae; genus Collinsella. Next base: position 15,494 of record CABUSH010000020.1, read on the forward strand.
GCCAGTACGTGACGCTGCAGGATGAGCGTCAAAAGATCCCGCTGATGATGCAGCTGGTGGCGAGCTTTGACTACATCGTTGTCGAAACCGAGCATGAGGCGCTTGTACTCGAGCGCAACCTGATCGGCCAGTACCATCCGTACTTTAACGTCGACCTCAAGGATGACAAGAGCTACCCCTTTATCGCCATTACAAAGGGCGACCTGTATCCCGCTATCAAATACACGCGTGAGCGTCATAAGCCGGGAACGCGCTATTTTGGACCCTATACCGATAGCCGTGCGGCACGTGAGACGATAGATACGCTGCGCAAGGTTATCCCCATCTGCTCTGCATCCTGTGCGGAGTGGCGTCGTTGTCGCCGTATCATCGAGTCCCACAGGGGCGAGGAAGACATCGTCAATATGATTTGCGCACAAAACGGGCGTCCCTGCTTCGACTACCATGTCGGGCGCGGGCCGGGTGCGTGTGTCGGCGCGATTTCCCCGGCAGACTATGCCAAGAACGTCAAGCGTGTCGAGCGCTTTTTGTCGGGCCATCGCAAGGATGTCGTCGATGAGCTGACCTCCGAGATGACGGATGCCGCCGAGGCGCTCGACTTTGAGCGCGCGGCACGCGTCAAACGTCGTTTGGAGGTCATCAGGGGTCTGGACGACCGTCAGCAAGTCGTTTTTCCCTCCAGTGTCGATATCGATGTCATCGGTTTCTATCGCGAGGAGACCATCTCCGCCGCTTGCGTCTTTGTCGTGCGTGAGGGTCGAACGGTTCGAACCTGCGAGTTTATTCTCGATAAGGGTTTGGATGTCGACGAAGAGGAACTTCAATCGGGCTTTCTTAAGCGCTATTACGACGAGACGGCTGATATTCCAGCTGAGATAAACCTCTCTGTCGAGCTTGAGGATGCGGAGGCGCTGGGGGAGTGGCTTGCAGGCAAGCGCGAGCGTTCCTGCCATCTCCATAGGCCGCAGCGTGGCGAAAAGCACCGTTTGCTCGATATGGCATCCAAAAATGCGCGCCATGCCCTCATGCGCTACATGATGCGAACGGGGTACGCTTACGACCGCACCAATCAAGCGCTCCTGGAGCTCGAAAGCGCGCTGGCGCTGCCGGCGCCGCCGATGCGTATCGAGTGCTTCGATATCTCGACGCTGCATGGAACCTTTACCGTCGCCTCGATGGTGGTGTTTACCAACGGACGCGCCGACAAGAGCCAGTACCGTCGTTTTAAAATTCAGGCCGAATTGGACGAGGCAAACGACTTCGTGTCGATGTCCGAGGTTTTGGGACGACGCTATGCTCCCGAGCGCATGGTCGACGAGCGCTTTGGCTCGCGCCCCGATTTGCTCGTTGTCGATGGCGGTAAGCCGCAATTGACCGCTGCGATCAAGCAACTTGAGGCTCTTGGGCTCGATATACCGGTTTGCGGCTTGGCGAAGGCCGATGAGGAAGTTTTCGTGCCTTGGGACGAGACTCCCGTCGTGCTGCCGACCGGGTCTGCTTCGCTCTATCTAATTAAACAGGTTCGCGATGAATCGCACCGTTTTGCCATCACGTTCCATCGCGAGTTGCGCGATAAAGCCATGACGGTTTCGGTACTCGATGACGTTCCAGGCGTGGGACCCACCAGAAAACGTGCCCTTATGCGCCATTTTGGCTCGATGAAGCGTTTGCGCGCGGCGAGCGAGCAAGAGATCGCGGAAGTTCGCGGCATACCTGCCGATGTTGCCAAGGCGGTCCACGAGGCGCTCGTTGCATGGAATGCCGAGCGCGCCGAGGCGGCGGCTGGCCATTCCGATAGCTAAACACGAGCCTAAACTACTGATATACATGATTGCGTGATTTTCAACCATTTATTTCGCCATGATTGCCTGCTGGTTTCGGGTTTTATTAACGCTAAAACGTTTGACTAGTCATGGTGAACAACCCTGCTATCCTGCGGGTTGACGAAGACTGATATCTCACCTCGCCGATACATACTGTCTGGCGAATCGTTTGTCAACGAATTCGGTGAACGGTAGTAAATACCGTTCAAGCGGATGTATGTATCGGTCGCCGAGCGCGGCACCTCAGTTGGGCTCGTCGGTAGGTAAGGTATATATCGTCCGCAAGTTGCGCGGGGGCAAGTCTAGGTGCTCCCGAGTAAGATTCTCTATTGATAGGAGAAGACATGGCCATCATCAACAAGGGTATGTCCAGGCGTTCGTTCCTCGGCCTCACCGGCAGCGTCGCTGCTGTCGCAGGGCTTGGTCTCACCGGCTGCGGTGGCAGCTCTAGCGACGAGGGTTCCGCTTCCGGTTCCACCGATTCCGCCAACCGTGGCGGCGGCGTGATCACCGCTGGTTCCGCTTACGCTCCGTCCAGCTTCGATCCCGCCAGCACCGGCTCCGCTGTGGGCCTGGGTGCTAACTGGCACGTCGTCGAGGGCCTCTACGGCATCGATTACCACGACTACAGCACCTTCAACGAGCTCGCCACCGACGATCCTAAGTCCGTGGACGACACCACTTTCGAGGTCACCATCCGCAAGGGCGCCAAGTTCTCCGATGGCACCGAGGTCACCGCTGACGATGTCGTTGCCTCCTACACCGCTTGCGCCGCTTCCGCTACCTATGCTCCGTTCTTCCAGCCCTTCGAGTCCATCGAGGCCAAGGACGCCAGCACCGTGACGGTCAAGACCAAGGTCCCCAACTTCTCCCTGCTCAAGGATCGTCTGGCCATCGTCCGCGTTACCCCGGCCACTCAGACCGAGGAGGATCGCGCCAAGCAGCCGATCGGCTCCGGCCCCTGGATGTACGACTCTATCTCCGATACCGAGATTACCCTGGTTCCCAATCCTGAGTACAACGGTGAGTATGCTGCCGAGGATAAGAAGATCCAGTACAGCATCCTGACCGACCCCACCGCTCGCGTTACCGCTCAGCAGGAGGGCTCCACGCTCGTTATGGAGCTCGTTACCGCTGACGCCGTCGACCAGCTTGAGAGCGCCGGCTGCAAGATCGATAACGTTCAGGGTTTCGGCACCCGCTTCATCATGTTCAACGTCGCCAAGGAGCCTTGGAACAACGTCAAGGTCCGTCAGGCTGTCATGTATGCGCTCGACACCGAGAAGATGGTCAGCAACACCTTCGCCGGCCTTGCCACCGCTGCCAGCTGCTACCTGCCCAAGAGCTTCACCAACTATCATGAGGCTTCCACGGTGTACAAGACCGACGCCAAGAAGGCTAAGAAGCTCATCGAGGAGTCTGGCATCACCCCGGGTGCCATCACCCTGCGCACCACCGACAACGAGCAGATTAAGGGCATGGCCGCCCAGGTCAAGAACGACCTCGACGCTCTCGGCTTCGATGTGACCATCCAGACCGATACCTCGCCGGCCACCTACGCTGCCATCGACGGCGGCGAGGCCTACGATATCCTCCTTGCCCCTGGCGATCCTTCCTGCTTCGGCGCTGATCCCGACCTGCTGCTCAACTGGTGGTACGGCGACAACGTCTGGATGCAGACCCGTTGCCCGTGGAAGGAGTCCGCTGAGTGGCAGAAGCTCCACGGTCTCATGGACGAGGCTCTTGCCGCCGAGGGCGACGAGCAGCAGAAGAAGTGGAACGAGTGCTTCGACATCATTGCCGACAACGCCGTTCTGTACCCCGTTGTCCACGTCAAGACCGTCTCCGCTTCCTGGGACGATCCGTCCTCTGCGCCCAACGGCGAGGCCCTCGATGGCTTCAAGGGCATCGGCACGACGAGCATGTCCTTCAGGGGCGTTGCGACCGTCAAGGCGTAAGACTCGCTTGAGTCTGTATGCAGGATGTCGGTCGTTGGGACCGTATCCTCATAGTTGAAACAAAGACCCGGGCGGCAACGATGTCGCTCGGGTCTTGTAATGAGTATCCGTACTCATATACCAGTTGGTCCTACCGACAAAAGAAAGGGGAGAGAACGTGAACAACTTGCTACGTTTGATTGGAAGGCGTCTTGTGGCGCTGCCGATCATGGCATTGGGCGTCACCGTCCTGGTGTTCTTCCTTATGTCGTTCTCCAAGACCGACCCCGCCTACACGGCGTTGGGTGACGGTGCCTCGCCCGAGGCGGTTGCCGAGTACCATGAGAAGTATGGTCTGGACGACCCCTGGCCCGTGCGCTACGTGCGCTATATGGGCGATTTGATCCATGGCGACATGGGCACCTATGGTGCTGCTCGCAACTCCGTTGCCAAGCGCATCTCCACGGCCCTGCCCGTCACGATGCAGCTGACCTTCATCGGTCTTGCCATCGGTGCGGTCGTTTCGTTTTTGCTCGGCGTCATCGCGGCACTGTATCGCGACAAATGGCCGGACCAAGTGATCCGCGTCTTTTCCATCGCCGGCTTGGCAACCCCGTCGTTCTGGCTTGCCGTTCTGTTGATCCTGCTGTTCTCTTCCTACCTTAAGGTGCTCCCGGCATCGGGCGCTCTGCCTCACTTCACCACGAATCCGGTTGGCTATCTGGGACGTATGATCATGCCCGCCATCGCCTTGGCATTTCCGCTGACGGGCCAGATGACTCGTATCGTGCGTACCGCCATGGTCGAGGAGCTCGACAAGGATTATGTCCGTATGGCTCGCGGCGCCGGCGTTCCCGAGAAGGTCGTCGTCGGCATCAACGTTCTTCGCAATGCGCTGATCACCCCGGTCACCACCCTCGGTCTTAAGATCGGTTACCTCATGGGCGGCGCTGTCGTCATCGAGGTTATCTTCAACCTCCCCGGCATGGGCACCGCGATTCTGCAGGGCGTTCAGGGCAACGAGGCGAACCTGGTTCAGGGCGTCGTTATCGTCGTTGCTCTTGCCTTCATCATCATCAACATCGTGGTTGACATGCTCTACCTGCTCATCAACCCGCGCATCAGGACGGTGTAGATTATGGTAAAGATTCGAGAGAAGCAAACCGAGCAGCTCGAGAAGGCTACCTCCAAGGGGCTCAAGCTCGGTGGCTGGAAGAAGATGACGTTGTCTTCTAAGATTGCCGCCGTCGTGCTGGTGCTGGTCGCCCTGACTGCGATTCTGGCGCCCCTTCTTGCCCCCTATAGCCCGGTCGAGATCTTTACGGCTCGCCAGGCTCCCGGCAACGGATTTATCTTCGGTACCGACGATAAGGGTCGCGACATTCTGTCGCGTATGCTCTACGGTGGTCGTTACTCGCTGATTATCGGCTTTGGCGCCACCGCCATGGCTCTGGTCTGCGGCTCGGTCGTGGGCGCCCTTGCAGCGGTTTCGCGCAAGGCCGTCTCCGAGACGATCATGCGTATCCTGGACATCATCATGTCCATCCCGGGCATCGCCCTCGCGGCCGTCTTTGTCTCCATCCTGGGCAACTCCGTGCCGTCGATCATCTTCGCCATCGGCTTTATGTACACTCCGCAGATTGCCCGTATCGTGCGCGCCAACATCGTGTCCGAGTACGGCGAGGACTATGTCCGCGCGGTCATCGTTTCCGGCGCCAAGGCTCCGTGGATTTTGATCAAGCATGTTCTGCGTAACTGCATCGCCCCGATCATGGTCTTCACCGTTACCCTGGTCGCCGACGCCATCATCTTCGAGGCCTCGCTGACCTTCATCGGCGCTGGTATCCAGGAGCCCACCGCTACCTGGGGCAACATCCTCGCCGACGCCCGCGGCGGCGTGCTCGCCGGCCGTTGGTGGCAGGCACTGTTCCCGGGCCTGGCCATCATGATCACCTGCCTGGCGCTCAACATCCTCTCCGAGGGCATTACCGACGCCATGGCCGCTGCTCCCTCCGCCGCCCTGGATCCCACCGATTCCTCCAAGCGTCGCGAGGCCGACCTGCTGGTCTCCGACCCCGTTCGAGCCTACAAGGAGCAGGCCCAGTCCCTCTCCGCTCGCCTTGGCGCCCTGCGCGATGTCGAGCTCAAGCGTGACGATCGCCATGTGCCTGACGAGTCTGTTGAACCGATTCTCTCGGTCCGTGACTTCTGCATCCAGTTTGAGCATCACGGTGATATCAACGTCGTCGACCATGTCAACTTTGACGTCCGTCCTGGTCAGACCATGGGCCTGGTGGGCGAGTCCGGTTGCGGTAAGTCCATCACCACGCTGGCCATCATGGGCCTGACCGACGATGACGAGCACCTTTCCGGCGAGGTCCTCTGGGAGGGCCGTGACCTGCTCAAGATGAGCAAGAAGGAGTGGTTCGGCCTGCGCGGTACCGATATCGCTATGGTCTATCAGGACGCCCTGTCCTCGCTCAACCCCTCCATGCTCATCTCTGCCCAGATGAAGCAGCTCACCAAGCGCGGTGGAACCCGCAGCGCCGAGGAGCTCCTGGAGCTCGTCGGCCTCGATCCCAAGCGCACGCTCGAGAGCTATCCGCACGAGCTTTCCGGCGGCCAGCGTCAGCGTGTCCTGATCGCTATGGCCCTTACCCGCGACCCCAAGCTGGTCATCTGCGACGAACCCACGACCGCTCTGGACGTTACCGTCCAGAAGCAGGTCATCAAGCTGCTCAACGATCTTCAGGCCAAGCTCGGCTTTGCCATGATCTTCGTTTCGCACGACCTGGCGCTGGTCGCCGAGGTCGCCCACAACATCACGGTTATGTACGCTGGCCAGGTTATCGAGCAGGCACCCACCAAGGAGCTGCTCACTAACCCGATCCACGAGTACACCCGCGGTCTTCTGGGTTCCGTTCTGTCCATCGAGAGCGGTTCGGGCCGCCTGCACCAGGTGCCCGGCGCCGTTCCGAGTCCGCGCGATTTCCCCAAGGGCGATCGCTTCGCGCCCCGCTCGAGCCATCCGCGTATTGGCCTGGACACCCGTCCGGTCTTCAAGCGCGTGCCCGGCACCGAGCACTTCTATTCCGAGCTCCCCGACGAGGTGCTCAAGGCAAATGGTTTGACCCCTCACGCGGAGGTGATGTAGATGAGCGAGACCGCAGTCAACGGCGTCGAGCCGATCATCTTCCTTGATGACGTCCACGTCACCTTTAGGACCCGTACCGGCTCGATTCTGCACCCCAACCTGGTTCACGCCGTCCAGGGTGTAACGATTAAGCTCATGCCCGGTCAGACGATCGGCATCGTCGGCGAGTCCGGTTGCGGTAAGTCCACCACCGCCAACGTCATGTGCGGCCTGCAGGCCCCCACGAGCGGCAAGGTCTACTTTAAGGGCAAGGACGTTACCAAACGTACCGCAGAGGACCGTCGCCACATGGGTCGCGTCATCTCGGTCGTGTTCCAGAACCCGGCCACGGCGCTCAACCCCCGCATGGTCGTTCGCGAGCAGCTGCTCGACCCCATGCGCGTCCACAACCTGGGTACCGAGGCCGAGCAGGAGAAGCGCGTCAAGGAACTCTTGGAGCTCACCGGTCTGCCCAGCTCCGCTGCCGAGGTTCTTCCCGGCCAGCTTTCGGGCGGCCAGCGCCAGCGCGTCGCAATTGCCCGTGCCCTGTCGCTGAACCCCGATGCCATCATCGCCGACGAGCCCACCTCGGCTCTGGACGTTTCGGTCCGCGCGCAGATTCTGAACCTGCTGACCGACCTTAAGAAGGAGCTCGGCCTGGCCATGGTGTTCATCAGCCATGACATCCAGACGGTCCGCTATATCTCTGACGACATCATCGTTATGAATGGTGGCAGGATCGTCGAGCAGGGCGAGGCCAAGCAGGTCTTCCAGCACCCCCAGGACCCCTACACCAAGATGCTGCTCGGCGCTGCGCCGTCGCTGCTGCATCCCAAGCTCGGCGAGTAGCCTCGCTTTCCCTCCCGTGCGCCCGGTTCCCTTGCCGGGCGCACCTCCGTTGCGATTTCGAAAGGTTGGGTTCACGAGCCATGCCAAGTGCTCAGGAGCTACAACATCAATTTGGTGAATACCGAGGCGCCATGCCCCGTCCATCAGATTTCGATCTCTTTTGGAAGGATCGCATGGCCGAGGCCGACGCCGTCGGGCTTGACTATGCGATCGAGACGGCATCGGTCGCCGATGCCGCGACCTGCCAGCTTTTCGACCTCTGGTATACCGGCATGTGTGGCGCGCGCCTGCATGCCAAGTACCTTAAACCTGTCTCGGACGAGCCCGTGCCATTGGTGCTTCAGTTCCATGGGTATCCGGGTGCAAGCCGCAGCTGGTTTGAGCAGGCGTCGTTTGCGGGCATGGGCATGGCACTCATCGCCCTCGACTGCCCCGGCCAAGGAGGTCCCTCCGAGGACATTGGTGGATTTGAGGGCACAACGGTTGCCGGTCATATCGTCGCCGGTATCGACGGCGACCCGGCCAACCTCTACTATGTCCGCTTGCACCAAGATATTCGCATCCTGTGCCGCATCGTTCGCGAGCTCGAGGGCATCGATCTTGCGCGTGTGTTTGTGAACGGCGCGTCGCAGGGCGGCGGTTTGGGCATTGCGACCTGTGCGCTTAACAGCGAGCTTATCAATCGTGCCGCCATCCTCTATCCCTTCCTGTCAGATTTCCGCCTGGTCTGGGATTTGGATGCCGACGACATTGCCTACGAGGGCCTGCGCTATTGGTCTCGCTGGTTTGACGAGGACTCGACTCGTATTGACGAAGCCTATGCCAAGCTGGAGTACTTCGATTCCAAGAACTTTGCCCCTATGGTCAAATGCCCCGTGCTGTTTGGCACCGGCACAGCCGATATCGTCTGTCCGCCAGCTACGCAGTTTGCGGTCTATAACAACCTGACCTGTGAAAAGCGTCATGAGTTCTTTGAAGGCTTTGGCCACGAGGAGATTCAGGATTTTGACGATCTGATCATTCCGTTTTTCTGCAAGGGAGGGGAGGCTCATGTCTAAGTGCGAGAGCAATGTCAATGAGCTGATTGTCCCCGGGCTCGTGGGAATTCCTGGAACGGTTTCGTCAAGGCTCGCAGAATATCGAGGCTGGCGCGGTGATGTCCAAGCAGATGTTTCCGATTTAGAGACATGCGCTTCGAATCTTGAGATTCAAGGCCTGGCCATTACGGCGATTGACTTTGTTAACCCCTGTGCCCGTTACTCGGAGGTCTCCTTTGAGCTCGGTGACGATGCGATTCACGCTCGTTTGATCGAGCCTGTCGGTCGTGCCCGAGTATCTGAGCGCGTGCCGTTGTGTCTGATGTTCCACGACATCGATCGGCCTGTGCGCGGCTGGCATCACATGACGAGATTTGCCGCCATGGGGTATGCCGTCCTTGCGCTGGATGACGATGTTGCTGGTGCGGACGACCTGCAGCGGGGGATTTCTTCGCCCGCTTTTGTCGAGCGCGTCCGTTGGGGTTGCGCGCTGGCGAAGGTGGCGCGCAATCTTGATGGCATGGACCCCGACCGCATCTTTGCATGGGGCGAGGGTCTTGGCGGCGGAGTCGCGCTGGCGGTTTCTGCTCTGGACGAGCGGGGCCTCGCCTGCACGGCGGTTGCCAATCCGCTTCCTGGCGGCCTCGAGGCGCTGTCGCCTCGGGTGCGCGGATCGGTGCTCATGGGCACATCGCTTATGGATACCGTGAGCGATCCCAAGGATCAGTTTGCCGTATTCAACGGTCTTGAGTGTGACCGGAGGCATATCATCTATGCAAAATACGCTCACGAGCGCATCAATGCGTTCGAAAACGAAGTCGTCGACTTCTTTAACCAAACGTTCTACCCGTGTTCTTTGGCCTAGACGGCCTGGACACTGCCAACAAGAGTGGGCGGCATAGGGCTGCCCGCCAGACAACTAAGGAGATTCTTGTGGCAACTCAGAAATTCACCGGCGTTATCCCTCCCGTCGTTGTTCCCGATACCGAAGACCACCAGCTCGATGTTGTCTCCTTTGAGCGCAGCATCAACCGCATGATCGATGCCGGCGTCGATGGCCTGTTCTTCTTGGGATCCTCGGGCGAGGTCGTCTTCTCCACCGACGAGCGCCGTCGCCAGATTATCGCCGAGGCCGTTCGTATCGTCGACCACCGTGTTCCCGTTCTGGTCGGCATCATCGACACCGAGACCGAGCGCATGATCGAGCACGGCAAGGTCGCTCAGGAGCTGGGCGCCGATGCGCTTGTCGCCACCTGCCCGTTCTATGCCCTGCAGGGCATGACCGAGGTTGAGGAGCACTTCCGCATCCTGCACGAGGAGCTCGACCTGCCCATCTTTGCCTATGACATTCCCGTCTGCGTTCACACCAAGCTCCCCTGGAAGCTCCTTGCCAAGCTCGGCGCCGAGGGCGTTCTGGCCGGCGTCAAGGATTCCTCGGGTGATGACATCTCGTTCCGCTACCTCGTTCAGGAGAACGAGAAGAACGGCCATCCGATGAGCATTCTCACCGGTCACGAGGTTGTTGTCGACGGCGCCTACCTCGGTGGCGCCGACGGTTCCGTCCCGGGTCTCGCCAACGTTGAGCCCGAGGGCTACGTGCGTCAGTGGAAGGCCGCTCAGGCTGGTGACTGGGCTACCGTCAAGGCCGAGCAGGACCGCCTCAATGAGATTTCGCACATCTGGGATGTCACCTCGGGCGTCCAGGGCTATGCCGGTGGCGTCGGTGCCTTCAAGACCGCTATGAACCTCATGGGCATCTTCGACAGCCCGACCATGCCGCGCCCGGTGAAGGCCATGACCGGCGAGAACGTCGAGGCGATTAAGAAGGTCCTTCAGGACAACGGTCTCCTGTAAAGCTTTCCCGGGCACCCGACCTCGCCGTTCAACCGTGCGGCCATGACCCATTAGGTCAATGGCCACACGGTTTCTCGGCGATCTCGGGCGCCTGGAAAACCTTTACCGCGCTGTGACGGCTAGCCTGACGGCGCATTTCCTGTAGTTGTTTTTATCTCCTAAGGAGAGCGACATGGAGAACAAGTACATTTGCTCCGTTGATATCGGCGGAACTAAGATCGCGACTGCCATCATGGAGTACCCGGCTGACGGTAGTGTGCCCCATCCCGTTTTTGAGGCCGAGGTTCCCACCGAGGCCCAAGAGGGCGGCGAGGCCGTCTTCCAGCGTATCGAGGCGTCCATCAAGGCTGCTCTCGAGGCGAATCCCGATGTCGAGGTCCTTGGCGTCGGCATTGGTGCCGCCGGCGTCGTCGATCCCAAGACGGGCGCCATCGCGTATGCCAACGAGATCATGCCCGGCTGGTCCGGCGTTCAGTTGGGGCCGCGTCTGCGCGAGGACCTTGGTCTCCCCGTTGCCGTTGTGGGCGACGTGCAGGCTCATGCTCTGGGCGAGGCCCACTGGGGCGTCGGCAAGGGCAAGTTCTCCGTCTTGTGCCTGGGCATCGGCACGGGCATCGGCGGCGCATATGTCGAGAACGGCCGCGTGATGCAGGGCTTCCATGGTGCTGCCGGCCATATGGGCCACATCGAGTGCTCGGCTGCCGCCGGCATTCCCTGCGCCTGCGGGCGTTCCGGCCATCTTGAGTCGGTTGCTTCGGGCACTTCCATTGGTCGTATGTACGATGAGCGCTTTGGTCGCGTCGACCCCAGCCGTCCTTCGGTCGGTCGCGATGTGAACGACCTGTGCCGTGCGGGCGATGTAAAGGCGACCGAGGTCATCCATGACGCCGGCTTTGCGCTGGGTGCCAGCTTGGGCTCGCTCGCTAACATCCTGGACCCCGAGGTCATCGTGCTTTCGGGTGGCGTGATTCACCAAGGTCCCGATTGGCGTTCGCAGACGTGGAAGGATTCGGTGCACGAGGGCTATGCCAGCCAGGCGCTCGATCCGCTTCAGAACACACCGATCCTCATCGGTTCTCTGGAGGGCGATGCTCCGCTCATCGGTGCCGCCGAACACCTTCTCGCATCGTTGAAGTAAACATAACTACCAAGTGCGCCTTCTGAGGTGCCGCAGATTGACGTGAAAGAGGAGCGAAGCGTACTTCGGTACGCGAGCGACGGTTTGAACGTCAAGGTGCGGTGTCTCAGAAGGCTGTTTTGAGAAAGGTTGAGTCGAACATGACCGTTGATCCTTTGATCCAGTCCCTGAAGGGCAAGCTCGTCGTGAGCGTTCAGGCGTATATGGGCGAGCCGCTTCGTACGCCCGAGACCATGGCTCAAATGTCTCGCGCTTGCGAGCTCGGTGGCGCCGCCGCCATTCGCTGCCAGGGCCTTGCCGACATTGCCGCCATTAAGGGTCGCTGTGAGGTTCCTGTTATCGGCCTGTGGAAGGATGGGCACGAGGGCGTTTACATCACGCCGACGCTGCGTCACGCTCGCGCCTGCGTTGCTGCCGGTGCCGATATCGTGGCGATCGACGCCACCGATCGCCCGCGTCCCGACGGCAAGTCGGTCGAGGATACCTTCCGCCCGCTGCACGAGGAGGGTGTGCTCCTGATGGCGGATTGTGCCACCATCGAGGACATTCGCCGTGCGGTTGATATGGGCTTCGACCTTGTATCCACCACGCTTTCTCACGGTGTCGCCGCCATCGACTGCACCATGGCCGATGGCCCCGATCTGCCGCTCCTGCGTCAGGCGACCGAGGAATTCCCCGGCCTTCCCATCATTTGCGAGGGTCGCGTGCATACGCCCGAGGAGGCTCGCGCCGCGATCGATGCTGGCGCCTGGGCCGTTGTCGTCGGCACCGCCATCACGCACCCCACGAGTATTACGAGTTGGTTCAAGGCTGCGCTTGAGGCGTAAGACAGGCCTCGTATCCGCTCGGGGCGGTATACTCAATATAGGCAATTGACCGCGCGGGATCCGGGTTGCTGGGTCCCGCGCTTGTTTTCGGGAGGCAACACATGCAAAAGGGAGATGCCATGGATGCGGCGGAGCGCTCGGAGCGCATCCCCGATATCGTCATCATCACCGGAATGTCCGGATCAGGCCGCACACAGGCCATGCACGTGTTCGAGGACATGGGCTATTTTTGCATCGATAACCTGCCTCCGCGTCTCATCGCCCAGCTTGCCGAGCTCGTCGGCATCAATACGGGCGTGGGCAGGCATCTCGCCGTCACCTGCGATTTGCGTAGCCAGGGACTGTTTGACGAGCTGCTCGATGCGGTCGCCGCGCTCGAAGAGCGCGAGATGAGCTGCGACATCGTGTTCCTGGAGGCTTCTGACGAGGTGCTGATTCGTCGCTACAGCGAAAATCGCCGCCGTCATCCCATTGCCAAGCCGGGGGAGACTACGGCCGATGCCATTCAGCGCGAGCGCCTTCAGCTTCAGGGCGTGCGCGACCGAGCCGATATGATTATCGACACGAGCCGTCTGCGCACCTCTGCGCTGCGCAACAAGCTACGTATGGCATTTTCCGAGCTGTCCGACCAGCAGCTCATGGACGTCCACGTGTTCTCGTTTGGCTTTAAGCACGGCATGCCCGTCGAGGCGGACATTATGATCGACGTCCGCTTCCTGCCCAATCCGTTCTACGATCCCGAGATGCGCACGATGACCGGTCTCGATAAAAAGGTCTCCGATTTTGTTCTGGACCATCCCAAGACGCAGGAGTTTTGGAAGGCTTGGACACAGCTGCTCGATACGGTGATGCCGGGCTATATCGCGGAGGGTAAGCCGCAGCTTTCTATCGCCATCGGCTGCACGGGCGGCCAGCACCGCAGCGTTGCCATTGCCGAGGCCACGGCCCGTTACCTGGAAGGCGCTCAGTATCATGTGAGCATTTCCCACCGCGACCTGTCGCGCGCCAACACGAAGGCATAGGCCTGCATGTCGTTTACCGCTGAGGTGCGCGACGAGCTTGCGCGCTGCGAACCCGAATGTGAATACTGCGACTTGTCGACGCTTGCCGCCCTCACGCGCGTGAGCGGTACGCTCTCGCTTGCCGGCTCTGGGCGGTATCGTTTGACGGTTGCGACTGAGACGGGAGCCGTCGCGCGCACGATGATCACGCTGACGCATCGTATCCTTAAGCTCAAAACGGAGTTCACCGTCCGCAAATCTGTCTTGCATAAGGTTCGAAACTACCTCATCACCTTGCCTGATCAGCCAGACCTGGATAAGGCCTTGGTTCTGCTGGGTATCCTCGACCGTAGGGGAGGACTTGTCGCCGGCGTACCCCGACATATCGTTGCCCGTCCTTGCTGTAGACTTGCCTATATCCGCGGCGCGCTCATCGCGGGCGGCTTCGTGGCCGATCCACGCGGCGATTTTCATTTGGAGATCGCTGTGCAGGGCGAGCAATATGCCAAGGGACTTTGCGATCTGTTGGAGCAGATTGGGGTCCATGCTCGTGTTAATGCACGGCGGGGGTCATATGCCGTGTACATTAAGAGCGCCGAGGAAATCGAGCATCTATTAAAGCTGATTGGTGCCAAGCGCAGCGTTGCCGAGATTGAGGAGGCGCGCGCGGTCAAGTTGGTTAAGAACGATGTGAACCGTCGCGTGAATGCCGAGCTCGCCAACCAGACCAGAAGCGCCGGTGCTGCCCAACATCAGCTTGCGCTTATCGAGGAGCTCGAGCAGCGTGGCCTTCGCGATGCGCTTCCGGATGCCTTGGCGGTCTTTTGCGACCTGCGCGAGCGCTATCCTGATCTGTCGTTGCGTGATTTGGGGGAGATGGCTGACCCTCCCTTGTCGAAGTCAGCCCTCTACCATCGTGTTTTACGGCTTGAAAAGCTCATTGAAGCAAACAGGTAGTTTGAAGTAACGACTTATATATGGATTTAGCTGCTATTTTAGTATTTAAAACGTTTTAACGTAAATTTGATTTTCAATTTCGAGCATTCTCGTGAAATTCAAGTCAAAAAAAAGGTATATTAGGCGAGTGGTTAGTTTGTGGGCCTCAACGGCGGGCGCTGTAGCTCGCGGGGGCCTTACGAAAGGAGACACAATGGCAGTAAAGGTTGCTATTAACGGCTTCGGTCGCATCGGTCGTCTGGCTTTCCGTCAGATGTTCGGTCATGAGGGCTCCGAGATCGTCGCTATCAACGACCTCACCTCTCCCGATATGCTCGCTTACCTGCTGAAGTACGACTCCACGCAGGGCAACTACGCTCGCGATCACGAGGTCGTTGCTGGCGAGGATTCCATCACCGTTGACGGCAAGGAGATCAAGATCTACAAGGAGGCCGACGCTAACAACCTGCCTTGGGGCGACCTTGACGTCGACGTCGTTCTCGAGTGCACCGGCTTCTACACCAGCAAGGCTAAGGCTCAGGCCCACATCAACGCTGGCGCCAAGAAGGTCGTCATCTCCGCTCCGGCCGGCAGCGATCTGCCCACCATCGTGTACAACGTCAACCATGAGACGCTGACCGCTGAGGACAACATCATCTCCGCTGCTTCTTGCACCACCAACTGCCTCGCCCCGATGGCCAAGGGTCTGAACGACTTCGCTCCCATCGTGTCCGGCATCATGACCACCATCCACGCCTTCACCGGCGACCAGATGCCGCTCGACGGCCCGCAGCGCAAGGGCAACTTCCGTCGCTCTCGCGCCTGCTCCGAGAACATCGTCCCGAACACCACGGGCGCTGCCAAGGCCATCGGCCTGGTTCTCCCCGAGCTCAACGGCAAGCTCATCGGTGCCGCCCAGCGCGTCCCGACGCCGACCGGCTCGCTGACCAACCTCTACGCCGTCGTTGACAAGAAGGTCACCGTCGACGAGGTCAACGCTGCCATGAAGGCCTACGCCGAGACCATCCCCGAGACCTTCGCCTACAACGAGGACCAGATCGTCTCCCGCGACATCGTCGGCGAGACTCACGGCTCCATCTTCGACGCCACTCAGACCATGTGCTCTGACCTCGGCAACGGCCAGACCCTCGTTCAGGTCACCTCTTGGTACGACAACGAGAACTCCTACACCTCTCAGATGGTCCGCACCATCAAGTACTTCGAGAAGTTCGTTGCTTAATTTAGCTTTTAGCGAATAGCTCGTTGAGCGTCTAAAGAAGGGCGCGGCCTTATAGGGCTTACACCCTAGGGTCGCGCCCTTTTTATAAGAAATCGTCTGCCGTAATGGGAGGCAGACACGTACGAAAGGTAGAAGCAAACATGGCCTTTACCAAGAAGACCGTCCGCGACATCGATGTCGACGGAAAGCGCGTTCTCGTCCGCGTTGACTTTAACGTGCCTATCAAGGATGGCGTCGTTGGCGACACCACCCGTATCAAGGCTGCCCTGCCCACCATCAACTACCTCGTTGAGCACAACGCTCGTGTCATCCTCATGAGCCACCTCGGCCGTCCCGAGGGCACCGGCTTCCAGCCCGAGCTGTCCCTCGAGCCCGTCGCCAAGAAGCTCGCTGAGCTCTCTGGTCTCGACGTTGCCTTTGTCGCTGACACCTACGGCGAGAAGGCTGCTGAGGCTGTCGCCGCCGTCGAGCCGGGTAAGGTCCTCGTTCTCGAGAACGTCCGTTTTGACAAGCGTGAGAAGAAGAACGATCCCGAGATCGCCAAGAAGCTCGCTTCCTATGGTGACGTCTTCGTTCTCGATGCCTTTGGCACCGCTCACCGCGCCCAGGGTTCCGTCGTGGGCCCCGCCGCTTACCTGCCTGCCGTCGCCGGCTTCTTGCTCGAGAAGGAGGTCGACACGCTGACCGGCATCTTCGCCGAGCCCGAGCGCCCCTTCGTCGCCATCGTCGGCGGTTCCAAGGTTTCCTCCAAGATCGGCGTTCTCGATCACCTCATCGACTCCGCTGACACCCTGATCATCGGTGGCGGCATGGCCTACACCTTCTTCCTGGCTCAGGGCCTGTCCGTTGGTCAGTCCCTCAAGGAAGAGGACTGGGTCGAGCGCGCCGGCGAGATGCTCAAGAAGGCCGAGGAGAAGGGTGTCAAGATCCTACTCCCCATCGACAACCGTGTTGCCGATCACTTTGGCGAGGACGCTGTCCCCGAGGTTGTTGCTTCCGACGCTATCCCCGACGATCGTGAGGGTATGGACATCGGTCCCAAGACCGAGGAGCTCTATGCCGAGGCTGTCAAGGGCGCCAAGACCGTGTTCTGGAACGGCCCCATGGGCGTCTTCGAGTTTGACAACTTTGCTCACGGCACCCAGGCTATCGCCGAGGCTCTCGCCGAGGCTGACTGCACCTCGATCATCGGCGGTGGCGACTCCGTCGCAGCTGTCAACAAGTTCAACCTGGCCGACAAGATGAGCTGGATCTCCACCGGTGGTGGCGCTTCCATGGAGCTCGTCGAGGGTAAGGCCCTGCCCGGAGTGGAGGCGCTTCTCGATGCCTAATCGCACCCTTCTTATCGCTGGTAACTGGAAGATGAACAACGACGTCGCCGAGGCCGCCAAGCTCGCCGACGAGCTGGCTCAGGCTCTGCCCGAGGTTCCGGCTGGCGTCGAGGTGCTCGTCTGCCCTCCGACCATCGACATCACCACGGTTCATGACCGCATTCAGGCTGCCCCCATCGCCCTCGGTGCACAGAACGTGTACTGGGAGGCCAAGGGTGCCTTCACCGGTGAGTCTTCTTGCGACATGCTCAAGTCCGCTGGCTGCACCTACTGCATCATCGGTCACTCCGAGCGTCGCGACTACTTCCACGAGACCGACGAGGATCAGAACAAGAAGGCTAAGGCTCTCGTTTCCGCCGGTCTTGTTCCCGTCTTCTGCTGCGGCGAGTCCCTCGAGGTCCGCGAGGCTGGCACCTATGTCGAGCACGTCGTGAACCAGGTCAAGGCTGGCCTTGCTGGCCTTGAGATCACCTGCCCCAAGCAGGTCGTCGTCGCCTACGAGCC
Organism: uncultured Collinsella sp.; assembly: GCA_902494195.1. Taxonomy (GTDB): domain Bacteria; phylum Actinomycetota; class Coriobacteriia; order Coriobacteriales; family Coriobacteriaceae; genus Collinsella. Next base: position 33,104 of record CABUSH010000020.1, read on the forward strand.
CATCTGGGCCATCGGCACAGGCAAGACCGCTACCGCCGAGGACGCTCAGGAGGTCTGCGGCGCTATCCGTGAGACCCTCAAGGAGATGTTCGGCGAGGAGCTCGCCAACGGCATCCGCGTGCTGTATGGCGGTTCCGCCAAGCCCGGCAACATCGCCGAGCTCGTCGCCAAGCCCGACGTTGACGGCGCCCTCGTGGGCGGCGCTTCGCTCAAGGCTGCCGACTTCGCCTCTATGGTCGTCAAGGCAGGCGAGTAGGACATATGGCACAACGTCATCTTCCTGCACTCCTGATCATCATGGATGGTTGCGGCCTTGCTCCGGCCGATGGCGAGAACGCCGTCGCCGCTGCCAAGACGCCCTTCCTTGATAGCCTGTACGAGAAGTACCCCCACACCACGCTCGGCGCTTCGGGCGAGGACGTGGGCCTTCCCGACGGCCAGATGGGCAACTCCGAGGTGGGTCACCTCAACATCGGTGCCGGACGCATCGTGTTTCAGGAGCTTTCGCGCATCAACAACGCCATCAAGGACGGCTCCATCGCCAAGAACGAGGTTTTTGTCAAGGCTATGGACGACGTCAAGGCTGACGGTAAGACTCTCCACCTCATGGGCCTTATGAGCCCTGGCGGTGTTCATTCTCACATGAACCACGTCGAGGCTCTGGTCAAGATGGCTGCCGAGCACGGTGTCAAGACCGTTCGCGTCCACGCCTTCATGGATGGTCGCGACGTTGACCCGCAGTCCGGTGCCGGTTACATGAGTGAGTTCTGCGCCTTCCTGGCTAAGATCTCCGAGGAGACCGGTTGCGACGCTCGCGTTGCCACCGTCTCGGGCCGTTATTGGGCCATGGACCGCGATAATCGTTGGGAGCGCATCCAGCGCGCCTACGACGTCATGGTCAACGCGTCCGATGCTGATACCGACCCCGTTGCCGGTATCAAGGCCTACTACGAGAAGGATCCGCGCGGCGACGAGTTCGTCGAGCCCTTCGCTGCCCACAACGAGGGCATCCACGAGGGCGACGCGGCCATCTTCTTCAACTTCCGTCCCGACCGCGCTCGTCAGATGACCCGCGTGTTCACGGACAAGGAGTTCGACGGCTTTGAGCGCGAGCAGATCAAGCTTTCTCACTTTGTGACGATGACCGAGTACGATCCGACGTTTGACGTCGAGGTCGCCTTCCCCAAGACGTTCCCTGAGAACGTTCTGGCCGACGTTATCGCCGCCAATGGCCTGAAGCAGCTGCACACCGCCGAGACCGAGAAGTACGCCCACGTGACGTTCTTCCTCAACGGCGGCATCGAGGAGCCCAAGGAGGGCGAGGAGCGCGTGCTCGTCGCTTCCCCCAAGGTTGCTACCTACGATCTGCAGCCCGAGATGAGCGCTCCCGAGGTGACCGAGAAGCTCGTCGCCGCCATCAACGAGGATCGCGCTGATTTCTACATCGTGAACTTCGCGAACTGCGACATGGTTGGTCACACCGGCGTCTTCGACGCTGCCGTTAAGGCTGTCGAGGCTGTTGACGATGCCCTGTCCAAGGTTGTCCCGGCGATTCTCGCCAAGGGCGGCTTTGCACTGATTACCGCCGACCACGGCAACGCCGATCACATGTTTGACGTTGCTTCCGACGGTTCCAAGCATCCGTTTACGGCTCACACCACCAACCGCGTGCCGTTCATCATCGTTGATGAGAAGGCACAGCTCACCGGTATCGAGGACGGCCGTCTTTCCGATATCGCTCCGACCATGCTCACCATGGCTGGTATTGAGCCTTCCGCCGAGATGACGGGCCGCGTGCTCGCCACCGAGGCCTAATAGAAAACAAATACCGTTTTCTAGTAAGGGGGTTGTCCACAACCGGACAACCCCCTTTTTGGTATTTCTGCCATTTCCACCCCGTCCTTGAGTGGCAGGTAGGGGAGAGCGGGGGATTGTGGTATAGTACTAGAGTTTGAACTGTTCTATTAAGGAGCTTATCTATGGGTCCGTTCCAGATTCTTCTGTTTGTCGTTTGGGCTGTCTCTGCCGTGGCGCTGACGATTCTCGTCCTGATGCATTCCGGTAAGGGCACCGGCGTTTCGGATATGATCGCTAGCTCGCTGTATAACTCCAGCTCTGCCACGGGCGTCATGGAGCAGAACCTCGATCGCCTGACGGTAATTATGGCCGTTGTTTTTGCCGTGTGCGTCGTCCTGTGCATGTTCTTCTTCCCGCAGGGCATCGTCGGCTACTAAGCATCGGCGTATATACGTTTGCAATGGGTCTCGCAGGTGCGGGACCCTTTTTGTTTACATATTTGTAACAGAGTCAAAATATCCCCACATACTTCGCCCAACTAAAGAAATTCTCGACCGTTAACCGGAATTAGCCCCAAATCGTGCATAAAATGCGCTACTGTATTGCGAAACGTTGGTCCGTTGTGCATAACCAGCCATAGCAGCGGGCGGCGTTTTGATGGTTCGGATCGGATTGTCTCGACATATGTCCGACTGAACATTTCTTTGTCCTATCTCATAAGGAGGATGGCATGGCTGATTCTATGTTCCACCAGCCCGTTATGGGTCGTCGCGCCTTTGTTGGCGGCACCCTCGCTGCGAGCTCCATGGCTTTTCTTGCCGCATGCGGCAAGAAGGGCGGCGACGCTTCCGGTTCTGAGTCCGGTTCGACGCTGAACTTCTACATCAACAACCCGGTCTGCATCGACCCCTACAATGTCCAGGAGGACCAGGGCACTCAGGTCGAGTACCAGCTCTTTGACGCTCTGACCTCTTATGACGCCGAGAAGGGCGAGATCGTTCCGCTGGCTTGCGAGTCCTTTGAGGCCAACGACGACGCCACCGAGTTTACCTTCAAGATCAAGAAGGCCAAGTTCCACAACGGTGACGACGTTACCTCCAAGTCCTTCAAGCTCGGTTGGGAGCGTCTGGTCAACACCAAGTCGGCCATCGCTACCGAGTACGGCCCTTCCGAGGTCTCCTATCACCTTTCCATGGTCGAGGGCTATGACGACCTGCTTGCCGGTAACGCTACCGAGCTCAGCGGTGTTACTTGCCCCGACGATGAGACCCTCGTCGTCAAGCTGTCTTCCGCTTACGCCGACTTCCCCTTCGTCGCCTCTCACCCGGCTCTGGCCCCGGTTCCCGAGTGCGCCGAGTCCGATGTCAAGAGCTTCTACCTTGCACCGGTCGGTAACGGCCCGTTCATGATGGACGGCAAGTGGGAGGATGGTCAGGAGATCAACCTCAAGAAGTTCGACGATTACTATGGCGACAAGGCCAAGATCGATGGCATCCACTTCCAGGTCATCAAGGACATGGAGACCGCTTACAAGGAGTTCCAGGCCGGTAACCTCGATGTCTGCGACGTTCCCGTTGCTCAGATCGACGCTGCCAAGAAGGATCGCGGCGTGTCCAAGGACGGCTACACCATGGGTGACGGCGAGCGCATGCTGCTCGGCGCCGAGCCTTCCACCTACTACCTGACCTGCAACAACACGGCCGAGCCGTTCAACAACGCCGACCTGCGCAGGGGTATCTCCCTGGCCATCAACCGTGAGGCCATCTGCAAGACCATCTTCAAGGGTACCCGTACCCCTGCCGACGGCATTGTTCCTCCGGGCATCGATGGCTACAAGGAGGGCGCATGGGAGTTCTGCGCCTACGACGTCGACAAGGCTAACGAGTACCTCGACAAGGTTGCTCCCGCTGGTGCTAACGGCGATCGTGGCATTAACGTGACTCTGTCCTACAACCAGGACGGTGGCCACAAGGAGATCATGGAGTCCATCATCGGCGACCTCGCCAAGGTTGGCGTTACCGCTGTCTCCGATACCCCCGAGTGGTCTGCCCTGCTCGAGCAGTATCAGAACTTTAACTATCAGTTCGGTCGTCTGGGTTGGATTGCTGACTACCCGATCATGGATAACTTCCTGTATCCGCTGTTCCACTCCGACTCCCTCGGTGGCGACAACCGCTCTGGTTACAACAACCCCGAGTTCGACGCCAAGGTCGACGAGGCCCGTACCACGGTTGACGACGAAGAGCGCGTCGCTAAGATGCAGGAGGCCGATGCAATGGTCGCTGCCGACTGCCCGGTCATCCCGGTGATGTTCTACACGCACACCATCGCCGGCTCTGATCGCATCAAGCACCTCTATGTCGATCCGCAGAAGCACGCCGATCTGGGTACCGCTGAGCTCGCCTAAGAGTTTGCAGCTTCCGTGAGGGTCAAGTATTTACGTAGACCTCATGGGAAACATACAGTTCTCCCTAACCTGGGGTAAACTGGCTGATGGTAATTTTGGGATGCCGGTCTGGCGATCGGCATCCCATTTAGGTTAATCCCTAGATAGGGGAGTGGTATGGGTAAGTACATCGTTAAACGTGTGCTTCAGTTCATCCCGGTGTTTTTGGGCGTTACGCTGATTTTGTTCGCCCTCCAGAATATCGTGCCGGGAGATCCGATCAAGCTGATCGGTGGAGACAAGGCTCTGTCCCCCGAGGTGGAGCTTCAGCTTCGCATCCGCTATCACCTGGTCCAGTCGGACGAGGACGGCAACGCGATCCTTGACGAGAACGGCGACCCCGTTCAAACGTCGCTCGTGGACCGTTACTTGTATTACATGAACGGCCTGCTTCATGGCGATCTGGGCAATTCGTATCAGCGCAAGCTGCCGGTTACGGAAATCTTTGCCCAGAAGTATCCGTATACGGTCAAACTTGCCGCGTGCGCCATCGTGCTCGAGGCAATCATGGGTATCGGTGCGGGTATCATTTCGGCGGTAAAGCGTTATTCCTTCTGGGATATTTTGGTAACGCTCACCACGTCGATCCTCGTTGCCGTCCCGGCCTTCTGGCTCGGTATGTTGCTGCAACTGTTCTTTGGCGTCATTCTCAAGGACGCCACGGGCGGTGCATTCTCCATGCCGATCTCGGGTGCCGGCGGTGCCAGCTCTCAGTATCAGGATTGGATGCACTATGTGCTTCCGACCATTACGCTGGCTTCGGTTTCGACCGCTTATGCTGCCCGCATTATGCGCTCGCAGCTGCTTGACGTCATGAACCAGGATTACATTCGTACGGCAAAAGCCAAGGGTCTCTCCAATCGCGCGATCATCATCAAGCATGCGCTTAAGAATGCACTCATCCCCGTCGTTACCTATATTGGTGTCGACTTTGGCGGCATGCTTTCGGGCGCCATCCTGACCGAGACGGTCTTCAACTGGCCCGGTATCGGCTATGAGGTCTATCGCGCCATTAGCATGCGTGACTGGCCCATCGTTATGGGCGGCGTTACGCTCATCGTCGTCGTCGTCATGGTGATCAACCTGCTCGTCGACATTAGCTATGCATTCCTCGACCCGCGCATCCGCCTTGGCGGTCCGTCGGATAAGGCCTAAGGGAGGTACGTCTCATGCAGGAAACTGATTCTCAGTCTCAGGAGCAGGCTACCGCCACCAAGGCCGTATCTGCTCCCGCCAAGTCCCGCACGCTGTGGGGCGACGCTTTTAAGCGTCTTCGTAAGAACAAGCTCGCCGTTATCGGTGTCTGCTGGATCATCATCGTCGTTGTGGTTGCCCTGACCGCAGATCTGTGGGCTAAGCCCTGGCTCGGTTCGCCGACGGCTTCCGACTCAACCACCATGGCCCAGACGTCGCTGATGGCTCCGTGTGCAGAGCACCCGTTTGGCACCGACGCCCTTGGTCGTGACATTCTCGTCCGCGTTATCTACGGTGCACGTGTTTCGCTTTCCGTCGGTATTATGGCCACTGCGATCTCCACGGTGATTGGTCTGGTCATGGGTGCCCTAGCCGGTTTCTACGGCGGCATCTGGGATACGATCATCATGCGCTGCGCGGATATCTTCCTGGCATTCCCGTACGTGCTTTTCGTTGTCGCCATGATCGCCGTTATCGGCCGTGGTCTTCAGAACGTCTTTTTTGCCATCGGCATTCTCGGCTGGCCTTCGATTGCGCGCGTCTTCCGCTCTGCAATCTTGACGGTCAAGGAAAACGATTATGTTGACGCTGCGCGCGCGATGGGTGCATCTGATGCTCGTATCGTCGTGCGTCACATCTTCCCGAACTCCGTCGCCTCCATCGTGGTCTACGCGACCATGAACATTGGTGGCGCCATTCTGACCGAGTCCGCTCTGTCCTTCCTCGGCATGGGCGTTATTCCGCCTACGCCTTCGTGGGGCTCCATGATTCAGGACGGTCAGCAGTATCTTCTGACTGCCCCCTGGATGATGATCATGCCCGGTCTGGCAATTCTTTCGACGGTGCTCGCCTTCACCCTGCTGGGTGACGGTCTGCGCGACGCCCTCGACGTCAAGATGAAGGACGCATAAGGATGAAGAAGAACAAGAACTATGTGGACCTGAAGGACCAGCCGGTTCCCGAGGGCCAGCATCTGCTCGAGGTCGATGACCTTAAGATGTATTTCCACACCGAGGATGGCGTTGTTCGCGCTGTCGACGGTGTCTCCTACACGCTCGATCGCGGCGAGACCCTGGGCGTCGTCGGTGAGTCCGGCTCCGGTAAGTCCGTGACCGCCATGACCATCATGGGTCTTATCTCGATGCCTCCGGGAAAGATCGAGGGCGGCGACGTTCGCTATCGCGGTCGTTCTATCCTCGAGATGACCGAGGAAGAGATGCAGCACATTCGCGGTAACGACATCGCGATGATCTTCCAGGATCCTATGACCTCCTTGAACCCGGTCTATAAGATCGGCAAGCAGGTGGGCGAGGGCCTTCGTCTGCACCGTGGCTACTCCAAGCAGGAGGCGCTCAAGCGCGCTACCGAGCTTTTGGACCTCGTGGGTATCCCCGAGCCCGAGAAGCGCGTCAATGAGTATCCGCACCAGTTCTCCGGCGGTATGCGTCAGCGTGTCATGATCGCTATGGCTCTTGCCTGCGACCCCGATATCCTGATTGCCGACGAGCCCACGACGGCTCTGGACGTTACCATTCAGGCTCAGATTATTGAGCTTATGCAGGAAATGCAGGAGAAGAACGGCAACGCCATCATCATGATCACCCATGACCTGGGCGTTGTCGCTGATATGGCCGACAAGATCATGGTTATGTACGCCGGCCGTCCCGTCGAGTTCGGTACTGCTGAGGAAATCTTCTACGAGAGCCGCCACCCCTACACCTGGGGCCTTATCCGCTCCATCCCGGAGCAGGCCATCGATGAGAAGAAACCGCTTACGCCGATTCATGGCAACCCGCCTTCGCTCATGAACCTGCCCGAGGGCTGCGTGTTCTCGCCTCGTTGCCCCTATGCGACCGATAAGTGCCGCAAGCAGCGCCCCGAGCGCGTTGTCACCGAGTCTGGTCACTACTCTGCGTGCCACTACTCCGGTGACCCCGAGTTCCTCAAGAACGCTCCTGAGACGTCCCGTACGCGCAAGGATTCCAAGAAGGGAGGCGAGGCGTAATGGCAGATACCAACGAGCGTACTCCGCTGCTGAAGGTCGAGCACCTCTCTAAGGAGTTTCCCGCTGAGTCCGGCATGTTCGCCAAGCGCTTCTCCAAGCGTGTCGTCTCTGCTGTGAACGACATTTCGTTCGAGATCTATCCTGGCGAGACCTTTGGTCTGGTCGGCGAGTCCGGTTGCGGTAAGTCCACCACGGGCCGTACCATCATGCGCCTCACCAAGCCGACGGCCGGCAAAGTGTTCTTCCAGGGCAAAGATGTTGCCGAGATGAGCAAGCATGAGATCAAGGACATGCGTCGCGAGATGCAGTTTATCTTCCAAGATCCTTATGCTTCGCTCAACCCTCGTATGACCATCGGTGAGATCGTCTCCGAGCCCATGACCATTCACGGCGTGGGCACCAAGGAGGAGCGCATTGAGCGCGTCCGCGAGCTTCTCGACGTTGTCGGACTGAACCCCGAGCACATCAACCGTTATCCTCATGAGTTTTCCGGCGGTCAGCGTCAGCGTGTCGGCATCGCCCGCGCGTTCGCTTTGAAGCCCAAGCTGATCATCTGCGACGAGCCGGTTTCCGCTTTGGATGTGTCCATTCAGGCCCAGGTTCTGAACCTGCTCAAGGAACTCCAGGACAAGTTCGGTACCGCGTATCTGTTTATCGCTCACGACCTGTCCGTCGTGCAGCACATTTCCGATCGCGTTGCCGTTATGTATCTGGGTAAGATGGTTGAGGTTTCGGACTGGAAGACGCTCTATAGCGAGCCTCACCATCCGTACACGCAGTCGCTGCTGTCTGCCGTGCCGGTTCCCGATCCGGATATCCAGAAGACCCGTAAGCGCATCATCCTCGCCGGCGATCCGCCGTCACCGTTGGATCCGCCGACCGGTTGCCGTTTCCACACCCGCTGCCCGATCGCGCAGGGTATTTGCTCTGAGAAGCTTCCCGAGTTTAAGGAAGTCGCACCGGGTCACTGCTGCGCGTGCCACTTCGCGGAGCCGTTCCCGATCAAGGAATCGCACATCGACCTGTAGTCGGTTGTTATCGTCCGGGCCCGCCCTGGTGTTACTTTTCAGAACGTCCTCGGACATGCAAGAAACCCCCGCTGCGCACTTCGTGCGGCGGGGGTTTCTTACGTCCTGCGGGATGTTCTGAAAAGCAACG
>CABUSH010000021.1 GCA_902494195.1 uncultured Collinsella sp.
ACATCGTTTTCTACAACGAGCGCCGCAAGAAGCAATCGCTCGGCTGGATGAGTCCTAGGCAGTATCGGTCGAGCAAGGGATTGGTCGCTTAGGCTGGTCCAAGGAATTGTCCGCACCCCCACCCGCCGCGCACTTTGGGACAAAAACAAAAACTCAAAGCCCTGAGTTTGAAAAAAGTTTTTGAGGTTGTCCCAGCTTTTGTCCCCGAAGCCGACGAAACGCGACATCGCGTCATTCGGCGGCACGCGTTCCGTGTCGATGCCGAAAACTGGGTGTAACTGGAGTGACGGGACGGCAGAACCGACGCCATCGAGTGGGAGTAGGACGACAGGGTTCTGACCTGCGATTTTGAGTGCCGCACTATGCCGCTGAGTTTCGTTTCGTACGAGAGTCATGACAAAGCCACCAGCGACGGAGATGAGTAAAAGCGATTAAAGAGCCTCCGTTCCCTGCGTTGGGACGGAGGCTCTTTCTTTGCCGTTTTACTCCCTTGTCTCCGTTCGGGGATTATTTCTTGCTCATTTAGGGCTATTCGCGCTGAAAGATTTTGACTAGCTTGGTGTCCTTTATTTCGTAGACAATGTCTGCGACGTTCTCGACCAGCCTCTTATCGTGGGAGACGAACACTATCGTTCCGGCATAGGCGCTCATCATCTGCTCGAGGGCTTCGGCGCTCTTGATGTCCAGGTAATTTCCAGGCTCGTCCATGAGCAAGATGTTGTATCTGCCCAGCAGCATCTTCGCGAGTAGCAGCTTGATGACTTCGCCTCCCGAGAGAACGCCAACGTCCTTTGTCAGGTCGCGCGGTCCGATTCCCATAGAGGCGAGGATGCCTCGAATTTCGGTCATGCTGTACTCGCAACCATCCTGCATGAACGAGATCGCAGACTGACGGGCGTCGAACTTGTAGCCTGTTTGCTCGAAGTAACCGATCTCTGCCTTGGGAGAGATGTTGATACCGTCGGCGCGTCGAGCGATTGCCTTCAGCAGGCTGGTCTTTCCTGTACCGTTGCCACCGGTGATGGCCACTTTGGCACCGAGCGGTATCTCGAATTTCGCGTGGTCATAGAGCATGCAGTTGCCGAAGCTCAAGCTGAAATCGTCTGCCGAGATGGGAAATTTACTATGCAGTTCCAGGGCCTTGCTCTGGCGGAACCGCACGGCGCGAATGCTATCTGGGGCCTCAATCCCTTCGAGCGCTTCGAGGCGCTTCTCCATGTCCTTAGCCGCCTGGTACATCCTCTTCTGTTTGGTGCCGGTTGCTTTCTGATGCCCCAATCGACCTGCATACTCGTTGCTTTTTTTCGCAGCCTTCCGCTTGGCGTCGACCTGCCGTGCTTTTTTCCGTTGTTTTTCGATGGCGGCTTCGAGGCGATCGCGCTCGCGCATCGCCTCTTCGTATCGAGTCGCCTGAGCTTTGCGCTCTTCTTCTTTCTGTCGCAGATAGTCGGAGTAGTCACCCCAGAATTCGGAAATACCGCCGTCTTTGAGCTCCCAGATCTTGTCCACTACCTGATCGAGAAAATAACGGTCATGGCTCACAATGAGCAGGGCTCCATCAAATGCCTTGAGTTGTCCGACGAGAAGGCTGATGCCGTCTTGGTCGAGGTGGCTCGTAGGCTCATCAGCAAAGATCGCGCTTGCATGCTGGGAGAGCGCAGAGGCAATCTTGGCGCGTGTCTCCTCTCCGCCGCTCATCGTCTCCTGCGCCACTCCGGCGACGTTGAGACGGGAGAGCATCTCACCACTGCCCTGAGCCGCATCAAGGTCGAGTTCATCGAGTTGGCCGATGAGGGCAATGCTGCCGAAACGCCTGACGTCGGCGTCCGCAATGGTAAGATTGCCGCTCAGAATTTTAAGCAGGCTGGTTTTGCCTGCGCCATTGTCTCCCACCAAGCCGATGCGATCGTAGGAGTAGATTTCCAACTCTTCGATATCTAGGATATCGCGGCCGGCATATTCCAAAAAGATGTCTTTAGCTTTGACTATGAGTTCCATAGGTTGAACCGCCTTTTGTGTATTAGCGTTTTACTGGAAACGCAGCCATGCCAAAAAAGATTGCTCACGTCGATTTTTCGCCTTTGCCCAATTGCCGGCGCGAGCGTTTTGACCTTGCGCAAGCCGGCAAATCCGAAAATGATAGTTGGCGACGAATAAGGAGCGCGATGTGGGATGTCAGTGCAATACCTCGTCGTCGCAAGGGCTTGAAGGCTGACGCTTGAACCGATGGCTGCTGCCTCTTTTTTTCGAATACTTGGGCTATTGAATCTGCCCGGTATCTCTTTTCCCCGCGCTTCGGACGCTCGGAGCAAGCAGCATAGCCATCGCAAGCAGTACCATGGTCGCTCCAGAGCCGACGAACCATAACGGAGCTCCAAGCAGATCCGCAAAAACGGAGGGAGCTGCGAGGCCCATGGGCATGGCCCAAGCCATGATGGTTCCGTAGAGGCCGAAAACGCGGCCTAGGTACTCAGGAGGTATCTGCTCCTGCATAAGGGCAGTCTGGGTTCCCGCGTACAACGGGGAGCATGCGCCCATAAGAAAGCTCACCGGCAGGAAAGCAGCGAACAATGACGGGCCGAGCGATCCGGATACGATTGCGGCAATGCCGAAGCCGGCAATCGCGGCGACCATGGTGAACGACCTATTGCGGAACCCTCCCGTAACCGCCAAGATACCGGACCCAGCCAGCATGCCTGCAGAAAAAAGGATTTCCACCAAAGCGGCATCCCCCGTGCTACCGCCAAAATGCCCCAAGGTCATTATTGGGAACAATGCCGCGAGCGGAGAGAACGCGAAAGCGAAGACGAACCCGCACCAAAGAAGGGCGAACAGCCCCCTGTATCCCCTGATCAGCTTGTAGCCGTCCGAAATCTCAGAGAAGAGCTCTCGAACCTTATTGGAAAAGGACAAGCTGCGGTCGGCTTCGTCGAGGCCCCCTGCGTCTATCTGTGCGGCGAGGACGGCTAAAGAAGCGAAAAGCGCTCCCAGCACGTCGAGGACAATCATAGCGGTAATGCCCGCCACGGGATAAATCACTGCTGCAAGCGCGGCGCCAAGAATGTATCCGCCGGACTGAATCGCCTGCATCACTCCCGATAGGCGAACGAGATGCTCCGGTGGGGCGAGATGGGGCGTGAGAGATTGGGAGGCTGGCGTGTAGAACGAAGTACCAACTGCACGGAGAAACAAGGCGATGAGAATTAGCCATGCAGGTAAGCTGCCGGCCAACGAGGCAATCGCCAAGGCGGCACCCACCGCGGCAATGAAGAGGTCGGCGCCGATGAGGACACGTTTCAAAGGCAGTCTGTCGACAACGGCGCCCGCAAGGATTCCGAACAAAGCAATCGGCAGAAAGCCTGCCAGCGATGCTAAGGAGAGGAGAGAAGACGACCCTGTCGTGAGGGCGAGATGCCAAATAAGACCCATCTGGAGAATCGAACTCGTCAATGTCGAAACGAGCTCCCCGCCCCATACGAAACAAAGCTTGAATTGCCATGAATGGCACAGCAGAGCAGACCTGCCCCGAGAGGTTTCAAATATCATGGTTATGTCCAATCGTGAAATGGCGTGCAGAAAAACAGCGCGACGCCACAACAGCGCCGCTTTCTAGGCGCTCATCCACGTGCGGAAAAGACCAACCACGACACCCCTCCTTTGTTAATTCGGTCTGGCAAACCATGTAATATTAACGAGGCTTGAGTTTGCCTGTCAAGAATCGACCATCGGAAAGGGCAATCCTCTCTGGCCATTCGATTCCTTTTGTATCTTTGGTTGCATAGGTGACCCGCCAGGGCTATTACGCGTGGAAGAGGCGCCTGCCGAGCTGGCCGATGAGGCGCTGAAGATGGCCCTGGTCAGGCGAAACGATCCCAAGGGATGCGTACATCATTCGGATAGTAAGAATGTTGCCAGCAGGTTTTGCGGCAACCGCAAAGGAGCCGTATCCTGCAGCTGGAATCACGTTGCAGCATCCTGACCCGCATTCCGATTGGCGGACGGCCCGCTTCGGCATCCTGACCAGCACAGCGATCGAGCCTTGTCATTCCTTGGATATGCCGGTTGCTCGGGGCGGTCCCGACGGAGGCCCTCGCCTCCCCGGTCCGTGACCCAAGAAGGGCAAGCATGCTGATCTGCATGGCTGGTTCCTCCTTTATGTAGACGACCATGCAAAGAAGGGACAACCGAGGAGGCAGGTTACTGATGCGGGCTCCCGCACGCCCATGACTACCCGACGGGCTGTTTTTCATCTCCGATGCCCGCATTGCAGCATGAACGAATGTGCCTCGACATCTCTGCTGGCATGGTACGACTGGGATCGCACCTCGACGCATCCTTGCGCATACTGCCTTCCAAGTTTCGAAACCGGGAAGGAAAGTGTATGTGAGCGACGATATCGGCGCCGATTCGACGCTCGAGAGGGAGATTGCGCCGATTCTATCCATCGGGGATGCATTCCCGAAGATTCTCATCACTCGCACGAGGCATGAGCCCCATACCCGGGAGGGCGTGCTCGTGCTGAATTTCGCGAGGTGGCTGCTTGGCGGGTAGGGTTCTGAACGTCGCATTGGGATATCGCGCGACAGGGCACGCAGGGCTGTTTGTGCCCGCACGGGAAACGCCGTCGCCATGCGGGCGGCCTGTCGTGTCCGATTAGCCTTTTGCTAAACAGGCTTACGCCAACTCATGGGCAAGCCACCTGAGACTATTCACTTTGCTTATCGTTGACAAAGACCTGTGGCCTGCGGTTTTGTGAACGGCTCGTAAGCCACCCGCGTCGACTCACTTACTGTTGAAGCTGGTGGTTTGCAGGCTCAAAGGCGGTTGAGTTTCAAAACGGGCGTTTTTCGGCGATATCGAGCCTCCAAAGGCGGCTCTCCGTGCCCCTTGGGACAAAAATAAAAACTCAATACTCTGAGTTTGAAAATGGTTTTTGAAGTTGTCCCAGCTTTTGTCCCCGAAGCCGATGAAACGCGACGTCGCGTCATTCAGCGGCACTCACTTCGAGATGCCGCCGAAAACTGGGTGCAACTGGAGTGACGAGACGGCAAAACTATAACCACCGAGTGGGAGTAGAACAGACGTTCTGTTATTTTATAGTACCAGGTAGCATGTGCAGTTTCAATTGAAGCTGCACATGCTACTGCATATGGGTCAATGTCGGCATCAATGCCCGCGATGCTTCTGATTGCGCCTCAGCGTTCGTTGCCCGAAACGCTCCTCCACCTCTTCCGCGCGGCATCGTACCTTCCCTCCTCGGCGCGCTTCGCCAACCCAACACAAAATTGGCCATCGTAATATACAGTCAGGGTTGACGACAAGCTGATCTGCATGGTTGATTCCCCCTTTATGTAGACGACCATGCAGGCAAGGGGCAACCGAGGAGACGGGTTGCTGATGCAAACTCCTGCATGCCCGCCACTACCCGACGGAGACCGTGTTTTGTTTCCAGTGGCCGCGCTAAAGGACGCCGGAATCATCCAGAGCATGTCCAAGAAGATCGATACTCTCAGCACCAGAACATGACCGTGCTAAATGAAGATTTTTTCGACTTTTACAGGAAGAATGAGTCTTCGCAGTTTGATCTCATAATTGGCAATCCTCCGTACATTAGGTATCAGTATCGCGAAAGTACCCAGCGCTCTCCCTATCCTCGATATTGACCTCGCACAACATGAAAGCAAACAAGCTGGTCAAACAAGCTAGTTAATGCTTGGGTTGGATTTGTAGTCGCTTGTACCGATATGCTTCGTAATGATGGAACTCTGGCTTTTGTTATGGGGTTGTTTTGGACTGTGTTGATTCCGAAATCCTTGTTAATCGACTTGGGCTAACACCCGAAATGTGCAATCCTGCCGACGAGTTTGGAAAACACCCCAGAAAAGGCGTCTACTCTGAGCAGAATAGTCTCCTTATCCAATAAGTATCGAAAAGACTCACAGAGGCAAAGATGGCAATATCAGCACCAAAATCAAATGACACGAATCTTTCCGATTTGCTGTTCAGCATACATAAGGGAGAGACACAGCTTCCCGACTTCCAACGCAAATGGACCTGGGACGATAATCGAATTAGAAGCTTGCTCGCAAGTCTTTCGCAAGGTTATCCAATGGGCGCATTGATGCAACTTGAATATGGTGGCTCGGAGGTTAAATTCAAATATCGCACCATCGAAGGAGCTCCTTCCTCAGAAGCAACACCTCGTTATTTAGTTATGGACGGTCAGCAGCGTTTGACTTCGATGTATCGATCCCTGTACGGGAAGGATGCAGTTGCTACAACCAACGACAAACGCGTCGCCATCTCACGTCTCTATTATCTGGACATGAACACTTGCCTTGATCCGGAAGCTGATAGGTATGACGCCATTGTTTCCGTTCCCGAGGACAGGAGAATTAAGGAGAATTTCGATCGAGACGTCAAGCTCGACTTATCTACCCGTGAACTCGAATATGAACATGAGATGTACCCTGCAAACATCCTTTTTGACTCCAGCGCTGCAACGCAATGGCT
Source organism: uncultured Collinsella sp. (assembly GCA_902494195.1). Classification (GTDB taxonomy): domain Bacteria; phylum Actinomycetota; class Coriobacteriia; order Coriobacteriales; family Coriobacteriaceae; genus Collinsella. The sequence goes on from CABUSH010000021.1 coordinate 6,514, forward strand.
TCTTGGATACATGGCTTTCCATCAATCATCTCCGGATGCTATGGCCAAGTTCAACAAGTTCCAGCAAGATGTCATCGAGACAATCACCTCATATAGACTTCCTGTAATAACCATGGATAAAAGCACGCCGCGCGAGGCTGTTTGCAAGGTATTCGAGAACGTCAATACCGGAGGCGTATCCCTCACCGTATTCGAGCTCGTTACTGCCACTTTTGCCACATACGAGTTTGACCTCCGGGGCGATTGGGAAGCCAACAAGCGCCGAATCCATGCGCTCGACAAGGACATTCGCACCGACGTTACGGAAAGCGTGGACGAAACCGCGTTCCTGACCACAGTGACACTGTTCACGAACTACAAGCGCAAACGCGATGGTTTGAGTGGAGCCGTTAGCTGCAAAAAGAAAGACGTGCTGGACCTGCGATTCGAGGATTATCAGGCAAACAAGGAAGTCGTCATCGAGGGCTATGAGCTTGCTCGCGAGTTTTTGCTATCGCAGTCCGTATTTAGGAAGCGCGATCTTCCATACACAACCCAGATCATTCCATTGGCTGCAATTGCAGGCTACGTGGGCTCCAAGCTGTTCAAAGACCCTAAGAGTCAGAAAATTGTTGCGCGCTGGTTCTGGTGCGGAATCTTCGGTGAGATGTATGGCGGCTCGAACGAAACTCGCTACTGCTATGACATCGAGGATGTAGTCGCTGAAATTGAAGGCGCTGAATCCGAGATACGCACCGTGAACAATGCCCACTTCCAATCCACCCGACTTTTGGGACTCCAGTCGAGGCAATCGGCAGCATATAAGGGAATCATGGCTCTTCTCTATAAGGGTAAGGGTCTAGATTTCATGCGTGGTATATCCATCGATATCGTGAACAGCATGGAAACGGCTCCTGATATCCATCACATCTTTCCGCAGAGTTACTGCGAAAAGATGGGGTACGACAGGCAGAAATGGAATTCTGTCATTAATAAGACGCCCCTACTTCCTGAATCGAATAGAGAAATCGGAGGTGCGGCTCCTAGCGTCTATTCAGTGAAAATCCTCAAGAAGGCTGATATCGAACAAGATGAGCTTCGTAATCGAATCGAGTCGAACCTCATCGCATGGGACGCCTTTATTGTGGATGATTTCGACGCTTATTTCAAAGCTCGTGCTATTGCCTTGCTTGATGCGATTGAGCTCGCTATGGGCAAATCTATCTCCGACAGAAGCACAGAGGAAACGATAAAGAGATTTGGTTGTTCGCTGGAATAACAAGTTATTAGAGTTTGTATTATTCACGGAAAGAAGGCTTGATGACCGATTTCGAAGCTTTGCAGCAGTTATGTAACACAGCCGATCAGTTGTCCAATAGGTATACCAGCGCCAGCTCGCCTGACTTCAAAGCATGGAAGACGAAAGCCGACAGGCTTTTGATAAGGCGATTCGGCGAAGACAGCTACGAATTCAAGAGCTTTAATAAAATCAGTTATTCTCTGTCTCTCTTCACTATCAGCACACCTGACTCAGCGTTCGTTGAAGCTTGCACAAGCGGCCTGCGAAAGGCGAAGGCCGTACTTGAAACATACCTCGATGAATTTTCGGACCAGGAGGAGTCTGCATCGATAACAAACATAGGTGACTTCTCGAAAGTATTCATTGTTCATGGTCATGACGGAGAACTTCGAGAGAGAGTTGCAAGAATCATCGAAAGGCAGGGCTTGAAAGCGGTAATTCTAAACGAGCAATCAAACCACGGTCAGACAATCATTGAGAAATTAGAGACAGAAGGAAACGCCGCTGGTGCCGTATGTCTCTTTACCGCAGACGATGAGGGAAAATCACGTGTTGAACAATTAGCAAGGCCCAGGGCACGACAGAATGTCGTCTTTGAAGCAGGATACTTTATCGGTCGGCTGGGCCGAGAGAACGTCACCATCCTCGTAGATAAAGGAATCGAAATCCCCTCCGATCTTCAAGGCGTCGTATATACCGGAACAGATAATTGGGAATTCAGACTCCTGAAAGAGTTGAGATCGATGGGATACTCCATTGATCTCAACAAGATGGACTTCTAACTAATCCAGTAAGCCATTCTTCGCGCGATAAACTTTCGCTTCATAATGCGTTCGCCGTTTGATCCAGGAGCAAATCGTGACCCACCGTGGCCCACGAAACCGTCCTGCCCCGCCCCGAAATCTGTGACCCAAATTTGACCCCATGGACTCGCGACCATTTTTGAGACTGGATGCAAATGGGACAAACTGCAACAAACTGGAGGCAGTTTTTTAACCATCGAGTGGGCGTGAGCGATATTCGTTGATTTCAAGCCTCCGAACTGCGAAAACAGGTCGGGGGCTTCTTATTTTGCAACCTCTGTGCAACCTTTGCGGTTTCGCGCCCCGTGAACAGGGAGCGTAGCACTGTTCACATCTGGGCCGATGTTGGCACCGATCATTGCCCGCGCTGCTTCTGCTTGCGCTTCAGCTTCAGCTTCCGCCGCTCGAAGCACGTCGCCCGGAGTTCCCCGCCAGAGGAGAGCTGACCGTTCCTTGCGAAACCACGAGACCAGCTATATCCGCTTGCTGCGGGCTTGCTTGAGCCAGTTCCTCTTGAAAGGGCCTATACCTCCGAAGAACTTGTTGTACGTCTCACCGTTCTCCTTGGCTTCGTACTTGATCAAGGCAAGTTCGATAGTGCAGAGGTAATCCGCCACTTGCTCGAGGCGGTAGTCGGTCATCGAGGTCTTGCGGCGTCGGACGACCCCTTTTGAGAGGACCTTGCCCACCGAGCCGTCTCGCCCACGGAACAGAAGGAGCGCATCCTCGCGACCTTCGGCGACCTGTGCTGCGAGATGGAGGGCTGCACCATCGTGCAGGGCCCTTTCCAAAGCGAAGTGTCGAGCCGAAGTGTTGAGCGTCGGCCCTGAATGTTCAATGGCCGTTGTTTTCTGCCCCTCAAGTGGTGGACTTTTCCTCGGGGCTGTTGATTCCCCCACGCGCCCCCTTCCGTTCTCTGTTCTCCCCTTATACTCCTTGTACGAGGAGGTAAGAAGTCATGGACAAGACCGCACAGGACAGCTTGGCAAAGAAGCCCGTCGACATGAGGGACAGGATTCTCGAGCATCTCGAGGCCCTCACCTCTGCCGTCTCGCTCGACGACCTTGCCCGTCTGTCCACCTCCGACATCGCCGAGACGCTCATCATCTCCAGGAGCCTGGCGAGCCAGTACCTCAACGACCTTGTTCGCGCCGGCCTTGTGGTTAAGGTGGCGGGCAGGCCTGTCCGTTATTTTCATCGCCGCGCGTTCCAGAAGCGTTTTCAGGTAAAGCTCTCTGCAAGCGAGTACGCCTCGCTCGCCGACCTCATCCAGGCGACGGGAATCGCCGATCACCGTGACTTCGCGCGTGCCGTGGGCTTTGACCTGAGCCTCAGCTCCGTTGTCGAGCAGTGCAAGGCTGCGGTTCAGTACCCTCCGTTTGGCCTGCCCATCCTCTTGAGCGGCGGCGTGGGTGTCGGCAAGTCTTTCCTTTCTCGTCTTGTGTACGAGTACGGCAAGAACCAGGGCTTGCTGTCCCGCGACTCCTCCTATGTGCGCATCGACTGCGCCGGGGTCCCGGACGCCGCCTCGTTCAACGGGCTTCTTGACGAGTCGATCGCGAAATCGCGCGGGGGTGTGGTTTTTGTCAACGGCATCGAGGCACTCTCTCCCTCTGCGATGGAGCACTGCCTTGCGACGGCCCTCGGGCTCGATGCCTCCCAGGATGCGCCGCGCGCTCGCCTCGTTCTTTCGACGACGCTTTCCGCCGATGATCTGAAGGTTTCCTCGGCCTACAGCAAAATGCCCATCTGTGCCCGTGTCCCCTCACTCAAGGAGCGGACCCCCGAGGAGCGCGAGGATCTCATCTTGAGCTTCCTGCGCAGCGAGGGGTGCCGAATCGGTTCTGATGTGAAGATCAGCCGCGGCGCATACCGTTGCCTCGTGAACGCGGACTTTTCCGATAACATCGCCGGCTTGCGCGCCTGCGTGACGAACTGCTGCGCCAAAGCGTTCCTCAATCGCGAGGGCGACTACGTCGTCGTTCGCCCGTATCTTCTTCCCAGCGGGCTCCTCTCCTCCGCGCAGATCGATCAACAGCCCGACGATGGCGTTCTGATCGACGCGTCCCTGGATGCCGCCGAGAGCACAGGGCCGGTCGAGCAGGCGCTCGATGCCCTGTGCTCTCTCGATGAGCGATTCTGCGCCGGGGAGCTCTCTGTCTCCGAGCTCGTCTCGCAAGCTGTCTCCGCTGTGCGCGGCGTTGAGGATCACTTGATCTTCGGCCGCGGCGTTACCTCCTCGAGGTCGCGCGCCTTCGAACGCATCGTGGGCGCGGTCCTTGCCGACGCAGGCTCTTCTTATGGCATCGAGCTTTCGAGGAAGGTCGCTTTTCTGCTGGCCCAGGAGATTTGCCTGCAGTTGTGGCCGGGCATCGGCCTGGCTAAGCGAAAGTCTGCCCGTGCGGAGCAAATCTCCCATCTCCTCGGTGCCGTGACCTCCGAATTACCGTTTGCCTCGAGCGTCTCCGATCAGGTCGCCGCAGACGTGGAAGGGGCGCTGGGAATCTCGCTCGATCACTTCACGAAGACGCTTCTGACGCTGTGCGTCGCATCGGAGTCTCGCGACGCGAAGGCCCTTCGGACGCTCTGCGTCATCTTGTCCCACGGCTACTCAACGGCGACGAGCATCGCCGACGCGGCGAACCGTATGCTCGGCATGCATGTGTACGAGGCGGTCGACATGCCCTACGACCAGCAGCTGAAGGACATCGTCGGTCCGCTCCAGCGCCTCGTCGACCGCCATTCCTACTGCACCGGGGTCGTGTTCCTCGTCGACATGGGCTCCTTGGAGGAGGCCTATAAGGCCCTCGAGAACGTTACCGACTCCACTATCGGCGTGGTGAACAACGTCTCTACCGGTCTTGCGCTCGAGATCGGGGTCGGGCTGCTCGGCGGCAAGTCCATCGCCGAGGTTCTTGGCGATGCGACCGCCGCGTGCGTGACGCACTGCAAGGTGATCGAGCGCATCAACCGTGAGGACGCCATCGTCTTCTGCTCCGAGTCCGGGGTCGACGCCGCGGAGAGGATACGCCAGCTCGTCTCGCAGAGCCTCCCGCGCACCATAGGCGCGCGCCTGCTCACGAGGCCCTTCAAGCAGCTTGTCGCGAACGGGTCGAACGACGCCGTTTTCTCCGAGCACCGCGTCTGCGCCGTCATCGGCACGGGAGACCCCGGGGTCGCCTCCATCCCCTTCGTCGCCCTCGAGGACATCATGTCGACGGCGTCCGCCTCTAAGGTCGATGCCGTGTTCGGCAGGTGGCTTGACGCTTCCGAGCTCTCTTCTTTCCACGAGAAGCTGCTCTCGAACATGACGCTGCAGAACGTCATCCGCTCCATCACCATCCTCGACCCGGAGCGGCTATTCCATGAGATCGAGAGCGCCGTGCACGAGCTTCAGCGCAGGACAGGCGAGAAGATCGGCAGCAACGCCATCATTGGGCTCTACGTCCACCTCTGCTGTCTCGTCGAGCGCCTTGTTACCAGAAACCCCATTGAGACCTACGTTGGCCAGGACCGCTTCGAGGAGGAGCGTGCCGATTTCATCGAGTCCTTCAGGCAGAGCTTCTCGAGCATCTCGACGCGCTATCGCGTAGAGGTTCCCGTAAGCGAGATCGCATATGTCTTCGACTACATAAGCGTGAGCGCCGCCCCGGCGCGAGAAGAGCGCCTCGGCTCCTCGGACCTCCTGCTCGACGAGTGACCTTCCCCGCGCCGCCGCAAGCTGACTGCGCGTCCTCAATAATCCGATAACCCCTTGCCCGGCGCGAATCCGGATAGCGCCGAGGCAGTACCGAACGTAAAACTTCATTTGATAGGAGCAAACATGAGTGTTGTTATGGCACGAATCGACAATCGCCTGCTTCACGGCATCATCGTGACGCAGTGGGCCCCGGTGTCGGGCGCGACCCGAGTCATGGTCATCGACGACAAGGTCGCCGGCGACGAGGTCCTGAAGTCCACTATGAGGATGGCGCGCCCCGCGGGCATGGCCGTCTCGATCATCTCCGAGCAGACCGCGCTCAAGAACTTCGCGGCGGGCAAGTACGACCGCGAGAAGGTCTTTGTCATCGCCAAGGAGCCCGAGACGATCCTTCACCTGGTCGAGTCGGGCATCGAGCTCCCGTCGCTGATCGTCGGCGGCTCGCTCGTCAAGGAGGGCGGCGTCCAGCTCACCCAGCGCGCCTATGCCTCCGCCGAGAACGTCCAGAGCTACAAGGCGCTCATCGCCCGCGGCGTCAAGGTGACGGCACAGTTCGTGCCCGCCGACAAGCCCGTCTCCGTCGCCGACCTCATCTAAGGAGGGATCATGGTCAACTTCACTATCCTGCAGGTCGTCCTTTTGACCCTGCTGGCCTTCATCAAGCACGTGGACTACTACGGCATCCCGATGATCTTCGTCAACTATGCCGTCTTCTGGGGCCTTATCACCGGCGTCGTCATGGGCGACTGGCAGACCGGCCTCGTCATCGGCGGCACCATCCAGCTCATGCAGCTCGGCGTCGCGGGCTTCGGCGGCTCGTCGATTCCCGACTACGGCACGATGGCCATCATCGCCACCGCCTACGGCGTGACCCTGGGCGCGGACACGGGCCTCGCCATCGGCCTGCCGGTCGGCATGCTCGGCATCCAGCTCGACGTCATCGTCAAGATCCTCAACGGCTTCGTTGTCGAGAAGTCCCAGAAGTTCTGCAACGAGGGTAAGTTCAATCAGATGAACGCCATCCTGTGGGTCTGCCCCGCGCTCTTCGGCCTGTGCGCCGCCCTGCCCGTCTTTGTCTCCGTGACGCTCGGCCAGCCCGCCGTCAACTGGCTCCTCGAGGTCATGCCTCAGTGGTTCCTCTCCGGCCTCACCCTCGCCGGCAAGATGCTCCCGGCCATCGGTATCGCCATGCTGCTCCGCTACATGCCCACCGGCAAGTACTTCCAGTACCTGCTCGTCGGCTTCTTCCTCTCGGCCTTCCTGAACGTGCCCATCATCGGCGCCGCCATCGTCGGCGTTGCCCTCGCGATCGCGTTCTACCAGCGTGCCGAGAGGGACACCGAGCTCGCCGCCCACGCTTCCGCAGACGCCTTCATCGGAGAGGATGAGTAACCATGGAAAACGAGAACATCACCGCCGTCGCCGAGGGCAAGCCCTCCGGCTACAAGGTCACCAAGAAGGATCTGCGCAACGCGAACTGGCGCTGGCTCATGAGCGTGTGCACCTTCAACTACCAGACCCAGCAGGGCGCCTCAGTCGCCTACGCCCTCTCGCCGGTCCTGAGGAAGATCTACACGAACGACGAGGACTATAAGCAAGCGCTCAACAACCACTTCCGCTACTACAATACCCAGCCTTGGCTCGCCGCCATCATCCTTGGCGCCTGCGTGGCCATGGAGGAACGCGACGGCCTAGCGGCGGCGGACGCCGTCCAAGACCTGAAGATCGGCACCATGGGACCGCTCGCCGGCGTCGGCGACTCCCTGCTCATGACCATGATCCCGACCATCATGGGCTCCATCGCCGCCTACATGGCCATCGAGGGCAACCCCGTGGGAGCCGGCATCTGGTTCGCGCTCATCCTGGCCATCTTCTGGGTCCGCATGCACGCCCTCGAGTTCGGCTACAAGCAGGGCGTGAAGCTCGTCACCGACTTCAGCGAGAAGCTTCCCAACCTCACTGCCGCCGCCTCCGTGCTCGGCCTCACCGTGGTCGGCTGCCTCATCGCCTCGGTCATCGGCGTCACCTGCCCGATTAGCTTCAGCTTCGGCGACGTCTCGATGGAGATTCAGCCGCTGCTCGACAAGATCCTGCCTGCCATGATCCCCGCCGCCATCACGGGAAGCGCGTATTACCTTCTTACCAAGAAGAACGCGAGCATGACGGCCCTCATCCTCGTGGTGATCGTCCTCGCGATGGTCGCCTCCGCCGCCGGCATCCTTGCCTAGCTTCGACCCAAGAGATTGGTGAATCAATGAGAAAGATAGTTGTGGCGAGCCATTCCCTTCTCGCCCAGGGCTTCAAGGACACCCTCGAGTTCCTTACGGGTAAGAGTGACGCCGTCAACGCCGTGTGCGCCTACGTGAACGACAACGGCGAGGGGCTCGACGCGGCGGTCGAGGCGGCTCTTTCGGGCACTGACGAGGTCGTCGTCCTCACCGACGCGCTCGGCGGCAGCGTGAACCAGCGCTTCTCCCGCTTCGCCTCCGACCGGATCCACGTGATCGCGGGTGTCAACCTCCCGCTCGCCATGACGGTCGCGCTCGCGCGCCCCGACGAGAAACTCGACTTCGACGCCCTCGTCGACGAGGCGCGCCAGCAGATCGTCTACGTGAACGGTGCCAGTTCCGCCGAGTGCGAAGACGACGAATAGAGGAGGTCGACGATGAGAGAGTTCCTTAAGGACGTGTGGATGCACGGCGGTGAGGAAAGCCGCGCCATCACCCCCGAGAACATCACGGGCGAGAAGGGCCGTGCCGCCATGTCGGCCAGCCACCTCGGCGTCGGCCGCAAGGGCTCGTGCTGCGTGCCCCTTGAGTCCGGCGAGACCATCACGCTCGCGGACATCGAGGGCCCCGGCATCATCCGCCACATCTGGATGACCGTCCCCGACAAGACCGCCGCCGGCAGCTTCGTCATGCGCGACCTCGTGCTGCGCTTCTACTGGGACGACGAGGAGACCCCCTCGGTCGAGTGCCCTGTCGGCGACTTCTTCTGCAACGGCTTCGGTGAGCGCGCCATCGTCAACTCGATGCCCATCTGCGTGAACCCGACGGGCGGCATGAACTGCTACTTCGAGATGCCTTTCAGGAAGCACGCCAAGGTCACGCTTACGAGCGAGCACCCCGGGTTCATTAAGTACATCTTCTACACGTTCAACTACGCGCTCACCGACGTGCCGGACGACGCCATGTACTTCCACGCCCGTTTTAACCGCGAGCGCAGCACCCGCAGGGGCGTCGACTACACCGTGCTCGACGGCGTGCGCGGTAAGGGCTACTACGTCGGCACCTACATGGCCCTGTGCGCCCTGGAGCGCTATTGGTGGGGCGAGGGCGAGATGAAGTTTTTCCTCGACGGCGACGAGGAGTTTCCCACGGTCACCTCGACGGGAGCCGAGGACTACTTCGGCGGTGCCTGGGCCTTCCTCGACAGGCCGCCCCACGCGCTGCCCGAGGCGCAGTGCTTCAACACGCTGTTCGCCGGCTACCCGTACCGCTCGACGCGCGACGCCACGCGCGACCGCTTCAGCGCGGGCAAGCCGAACCCGAACCCGATGCTCGCGACCAACGACGACGCGCTGCCCAGGCACGGCCTCTACAGGTGGCACCTTCCCGACCCGATCTCGTTCAAGGAGGACCTGCGCGTGACGTTCCAGGACCTCGGCAACGACGACATCAAGCTCTACGAGCGCGAGGACGACATCTCCACCGTCGCCTACTGGTACCAAAGCGAGCCGCACGCCGTGCTCGCCCCGTTTGCCGCAAGGCAGGACCGCGTGCCCAGGTAGGGTCGCCTCGAAACAAGCCAACGTTATGGGCGCCCGCGGTTGACCATGACTGCGGGCGTCCCTTTGTAAGGAGGATCACATGAGCGAAAAGCAAATGAGGCTCGGCGCCCTCGAAGCCGGCGGGACCAAGATGGTCTGTGCCGTGGTGTCCGGCGACGGCGAGGTCCTCGACCGTATGGAGACCCCGACGCTTATGCCCGCCGAGACCGTCCCGCAAATGGTCGAGTGGTTCACCGCCCGCGATGTGGACGCGTTGGGCATCGGCGCCTTCGGCCCGACCTGCGTCGACCCCAACGATGAGCGCTACGGTTCCATCCTCCAGACGCCCAAGCTCGCGTGGCGAGGCTATGGTCTTCGCGCCGCGTTCGCCGACGCCCTCGGGATTCCGGTGGCCTACGACACGGACGTGAACGTTGCCTGCCTCGGCGAAGTAGTCTTCGGCTGCTGCAAGGGGCTCGAGGACGCCGTCTACGTGACCATCGGCACCGGCGTGGGCGCGGGCGTCATGTGCGCGGGCAGGCTCCTTCACGGCATGCTGCACCCCGAGGCCGGCCACATGCTGGTAAGGACCCGTCCCACCGAGGAGGGACGCTGCGTCTGCCCGAGCCACGCGAGCTGTCTCGAGGGCCTCGCCTCCGGCCCCGCCATCGCCGCGCGCTGGGGAAAGCCCGCGGCCGAGCTCGCGGACAACGCTGAGGTGTGGGCGCTCGAGGGGGATTATCTGGGGCAGATGTGCGCGAACCTCGTGCTCATGTACTCGCCTTGCCGTATCGTCCTCGGCGGCGGCGTGATGCACCAGGAGCAGCTCTACGGCATCGTCCGCAAGAAGACCCTCGAATATCTGGGCGGCTACATCCAGACTGCCGAGCTTAAGGACATGGAGAGCTACATCTGCGCCCCGGGCTGCGGCGGCGACCAAGGAATCCTTGGCGCGGCCGAGCTGGCAAGAAGGACGCTCGCGTAACTTGCGCTCTCTCCGCCATACAACGCGTTAAGAAAAGACGAGCGCTTCTTGCCAATTGGGCGGCAAGAAGCGCTCATCTTTTGCATTTGTTTTTGGGGCAGGATGCCCCGCCTCCGCTAGAGTCTCTGGACCGCCACACCCACGAGGTTTGGACCGGTGTGGACAAGAAGCGCGGGGCTGATGTCGGAGCGGACGACCTCCACCGCGTTGGCCACGCGCTCGCGCAGGGCCTGCTCCATGCGGTCATAGAGGCCGGCGTAGGGTGAGGTGCGGCTCACGGCAAAGCGCACCTTGGGGTGCTTCTCGACGATGGCGGCGATGAGCTTGACCTCGGTGCGATGCGGTACTTGCACAGCCATTTCGTGTGCGCGAGGCTGTTGGCTTTCTGGGCCACAGCAATCACCTTCCCCCTAGCATGATGACCTGAACAATCCTCATGCTAGGGGGAAGGTTTTGTCGCGTAGCGGAAATTGGCCTCCACCCGCTGAGCGGGTGGCTTTCTATGCCGCGCGGCACGGACTAAAGTCCATGAATAAAACAATCCCGCGGGTATTTGGGTGCGCACGCATTGACCGTGCCCTTGCACGCCCAATATGCGCCGTAAAAGCCGTCTTCTTCAACGCCAAAGTGAATGGGCTTCATTTTTGCCTTTTAAAATCTTATTTTTACGATTTGCATTTTCATCCCGTTGTCACCGACCCTTGCGAGAAACCGGAAAAAGCCGCTGACAGAAGGGTCTCTCAAATCGTTGTAGCCCAGCATATAGCCGCGACTTGTGACCTGCAGACGGCTGTCCCACGTGCCGATTTCCTTGGCGGCATCCGAAACCGCAAAATATGCCCCCACATCCTTGATTTTTGCAGTCTTAAGCCATGTTTTTGCGATCATCTTTACTGCCGTCCGATTGGCAGCATCAAAGACCAGCACACCGCCGGGGAAAGCGTCTGCCATCCCCCGTACCAGTTCCCGGACCTGCTGGGTCAGAAAGTAATAGAACACCCCGGAGGCAAAGAACACCGCCCCGCCGGAGGCATCGATTTTGCTAAACCATGCGGTGTCTTTCAGGTCGCAGGGGATAATATGTTCTCGATCCCCGGCGGGCAGTAGCTGCTGCCGCAAGGCAATCACATCCGGGAAGTCCAGATTGTAGATCTTGCATCTACCGTTGTCGCAGGTTCTGCCGGTGTTGTCCAGCCCGCAGCCCAGATTGACCACCGCCGCATTGGGGTGGCCTTTCAGGTAATCCCGCACCTCGAAAGCAAGATCACTCTGCCGTGTGGCCACCTCCAGCGCACCAAAGCGCTGCATCAGGCTGCGGGAGTTTTTCTCTGCCTCTGAAAAGTCGTAGTCGATCTGGTCGAGCAGGCGAACCGCTGTTTCATCCCTGTAAAGGTTCGGGTACAGCTCCGTACACAGCTTTCGGGAATACAGTGGGAGGATCAGTGTCTCCTGCACGGTGTTTTTCTCAATTTTACATTTCATAGGTTTCTTCCTCAGTGAATAAAAACTGTCATAATTGCCGCCAGCACAGCCGCTATGACCGTCATGCCTATCGCCATGTGCAGGATGGATGCAAAAATGCCCGCATGACGTCCTCAAACGCCATATCCGCCACACTGCCTTGCAGAACGGCGCAACGCCCCTCCTGAATTGCAGTTCGGTTGAGCTTTCTAGCCTTCTCCACGCTGACGGGCGAATAGTCGATGCCCTTGACGACGCCATGCGGGCATTTTTTCAGCAGCCGTTTTATGTTTGCCCCGCCGCCGCAGCCGCAATCCAGCACCTTGGCATTTGGCGCAAGTCGTAGAAATTGAAGTCCCCACTGCGCCACAGGGCTGTGGCCCAGATTCATCATGGCAACCATAAGTTTTCCGCCGAGGCCCACGGGCTTGCGGGTGTTTTCAAAGAACGACATCTGGTCCCTCCGATTTCGTGCATTCCGCATAGGTCAACGGGAACGAAGCCTTCAGCACCGCGCTTTTCTGCACCGCCCAGCCGTTTTGACGCAGGAAACACAGGTATTCCTCGCTTGTCCACCTGCTGTGGAGGGGGAATCCTGCCATACTCATGAAAAAGGCTTTTACCTTGCCGGAAACCGAGTTTCCCGCGTGGGTGAAGGTTGGCGCGATGAGCACGCCGTCGTCCTTCAGCACCCGCCTGATTTCTTGCAGGGCCTTTTCTGGATGCGGCACTATGTGAAGCGCGTTGGACGCGATCACCACTTCGAAGGACTTCTGTGCATAGGGCAGGCGGAACATATCTTGTACGGAAAAGTGCAGCTTTGCGGATTGATGGTCCCGCTTTGCTTCAAGGATCATCTTTGCAGAAGCGTCCGTAGCCTCGATGTGCGCCGCCGCATTCACGATGCTCTTTGCGATAAGCCCCGTGCCGGTAGCAACCTCCAGCACGGTTTTTGCTTTCACCACCGGCCGGATCAGCCCATACATCTTCTCGTACGCCGCCCGGTCGTTTCGCATGAAACGGTCGTACCGACCGGCATTCTTGTCCCAGAAGCCCTTGCGTCCGTGCATGGCTATCGCCCCCAAACAGTTAGAGCCATCTAACTATAACACGCGAATCGTGCAGCAAGATAAGGCTAGCCTTATTTTCTTGGCAAAGACGCATCTCTCCGGCTTTCGCCTATAGCGGCGCGAGCCAGATGCTAGGCTGGAGCTGAAGAAGGGGCTTGGCGGACAGGTAGGTCGATTCCGGTTCCCGGAACGGTGGTCCAGCCAATTACACCAGGGCTCTAGCCATTGAGTGGGAATAGGGATTTCTTTAGTTATGGGGGTATAAATTTGATTCCCTTTAGGATAAACCCCCATGACTACATGAATTGACCTGCTGACTCCAATGAAGATTGGAGGGTAACGGCCAGGGGTGACGGCCCGGCGAGTGTTATTTTGCGAGCTATGCGCATTGAAAGCGACCTTTCGTGGTATAAACTACTTGCCGGAAGCCGCGGCTTTCAGAGTACGGCTTACGTGTACGTTTAACCTCCGTGGGCGACGGGGTGCCGCAAGGCGTAGAATATCGTCCACCTGTAGGGGCCTGCAGCGATGCGGGCCCCGCTTCGTATGAAGGGGGCGTAACCGATGAAGATCGTATCCATCTCCCAGGACTTCTTCGACCTCGTCGAGGGCGACCGCGAGCTCATGCTTAAGCACAATCGCCCCTGCATCGTGGTGGTGAGGCTGCGTTTCCGCGGGAAGCGCAGGGACTTCGCCGTGCCGCTGCGTTCCAACATCGCCCCTAACGTGCCCAAAGACCAGTACTTTGCGTTGCCACCCCGCCCCACGACGCGCCCCGGCTGCCGCCACGGCATCCACTACATCAAGATGTTTCCCATAACCAAGGCCTACCAGCGCCGCTTCAGGACCGAGGGCTCGACCTACTACGAGACACTCCAGCGCATCATCGACGGCAACACCAAGCGCATTGTCTCCGAGTGCCAGGCGTACCTTGACCGCTACGAGCGCGAGGGAAGGTCTCGTTTTGCCGTCGACATCGACCGCATCGTGGGGCTGTTGGAGGGCGAGAAGTAGGGCACCTGGGACATCAAGGTGATCACGGGGATGCGCCGCTCCAGCAAGTCCTAGCTCATGAAGGCGTTCTCCGCCTCCGTTGCTCGGAGGGACCCATCCTCCAACAACGTTTACGTCGATCTGCTGGACCTCGACAGCGAGCCGTCGCTCGAGTACCACGCGCTGCATCACGAAATCATAGAGCGGCACAAAGAGGGCGCCCGCAACTGTCTCTTCATCGACGAGGTGCGGCTGTGGCGGGGGTTTCGAGAAAGCAATTAACAGCATTCACGCACGTGGCGGATGGGATATCTACCTCACGGGATCGAACGCGTTCCTCCTGAGTGCGGACCTGACGACCCTGTTCACAGGGCGCCATGGGGAGGTACACATCCTCCCCTTCAGCGAATACCGCTCCTACTTTGATGAGCAGGGGGCCGTCGACGACGACTTCGACGGATTCATCAGGCGCGGCGGGCTCGCCGGGTCCTACGATTACGATGGCATCTCGGAGTCGTACGGTTTCCTTCGGCGCGGGCGGATCGGGACCGAGCGCCGATCTAGAGGCATTCGGTCAGAATCTGGAACACTTCGCTGCGCTCCAGTTTCTTGGCGCAGCCGCTGGTGAGTACGCAGGTGTCCGCAACCTTGTGCAGCGTCTCGTCGGACGCGTCGGAGCCCATCTCGGCGAAGCTCGTGGGAAGCCCCATCTCGCCGATGAACGTCTGCAGGTGGTCGATGCCTTTGAGCGCCACCGTAAGGTCGTCTTTGCCCTTGGCGTCGACGTCCCACACCTCGCGTGCCCAGCGGGCGAACTGCGCGGGCGCCTCGGGGGCCAGGTGGCGGTAGAGCGCAGGGTGGATGACCGCGAGGCCCATTCCGTGGTTGGTGTGGGTGTACGCGCCGTACTGGTGCTGGATCATGTGCGCCTGGAAGTCCGTTGACTTGCCGATCTTGAGCACGCCGTTCTCGGCCATGGCGGAGTCGTATACGAGCTCGCTTCTGGCATCGAGGTTCTGGTCGTCGTCCGCGATGATCCGCATGTTGCGGATGACGTTACGCTGGATGGCGAGGTTGATGTCGTCGGTGACATTGCGCCCGCGCGGGCTTCCGAAATAGCTCTCCATGCAGTGCGAGAGCGTGTCGAACGCGCCGCTCATGAACTGCGCGTGCGGTACGGTGAGCGTGAGCGCCGGGTCGAGCGCCGCCCACATGGGCATCGCCCCCAGATAGGCGCCCTTCACGTGTGTCTCCTCGTTGGTGATGACGGCGCCGTTGTTCTGCTCGGCGCCCGTGCCGGAGAGTGTCACGATGCAGCCCATGGGGATGAACGAGCTCGGCATCTTGCCGTCGACGTGCTCGAACGTCTCGATGTCCTCGTCAAGCATCGCCTGCGCGGAGACCACCTTGCAGCAGTCGAAGACCGACCCGCCGCCGACGGAGAGAATGAAGTCGACCTGTTCCTTGCGTGCGAGCGCGGCGCCTTCCTGGCACTTCTCGTAGGTCGGATTGGGCATGATGCCGCCGAAGTCCACCACGCGCTTGCCCGCGCTCGTGAGCTTATCGACCACGTGGCCGTAGACGCCGGTTCGTTTGACCGAGCCTCCGCCGTAGGCGAGCATCACTGTCTTGCCCATGGCACCCATCTCGGCGTCGAGCGCCTGGTCCATGGCCCCCTCGCCGAAATAGTTCCTGACCGGGTAGTCGTACGTGAATGAGTTCATGGCAATTCCTCCTAGTAAGTTATCAGTGCGGTCTGACCGCTCGTCTACACGTTGCGCACGAGCCCGGACATCCATTCGATGGTGGCGGGATCGTGGTGGTCGAAGAACGCGCTGCGCCCGGTGTCGAGCGCGGCGATGGCGACCATCTCGTCGTCGCCCAGCGCGAAGTCGAAGACGTCGAAGTTCTGCTCCATGCGATCGCGGTGCGTGCTCTTAGGGATGCAGACCACACCGCGCTGCAGCAGCCAGCGCAACACGACCTGGGCGACCGTCTTGCCGTGCGCCTCGCCGATGCGAGCGAGGACCTCGTTGCGGAAGAGGTCGTTTCTGCCCTCCGCAAAGGGCGCCCAGCCCTCCACGGCCACCTCCTTGCCGGCCATGTACTCCTGCGCCTCGCGCTGCTGGAAGAACACGTTGCACTCGACTTGGTTCACGGCGGGGGCGATGCGGTTGAACGAGATGAGGTTTGCGAGGTGATCGGGGTAGAAGTTAGCTGTACCTATGGCGCGGATAACGCCCTGCTCGTAGAGCTCCTCCATGGCGCGCCACGCGCCGAAGACGTCGCCGAACGGCTGGTGGATGAGGTAGAGGTCAACGTAGTCGAGCCCCAGCCGCTTGAGCGACGCGTCGAAGCCGCGCTTGGCCCCCTCGTAGCTCACATCCGACATCCACAGCTTGGTCGTCACGAACACCTCGTCGCGCGGCAGGCCGCTCGCACGAATGGCGGCCCCGACCGCCTCTTCGTTGCCGTAGCTCGCGGCCGTGTCGAGCAGCCGGTAGCCGACCGAGAGCGCGTCCTCCACGGCGCGCTGGCATTCCGCGGCGTCCGGGATCTGGTACACGCCGAAGCCGAGCTGCGGCATCCTGACGCCGTTGTTCAAGGTGATGTAGTCCATGGTGCCTTCCTTTCTCGCAACTTGACGTATCCACCATACGAGGGGCGCCGCGCCGGCGGAAGTTTCCGTTGGTGAGGGTTCTATAACGCTGGGGTGCGCACGGTGTTATAACCCGCGGGTTCTAGGTCACCTCAAAGAGATCGGCACCGAGATCGTCGGCGATGGCCTGAGCTACGACAGCGGTGTGGCCCTGTGCCGAGTAGTAGGCCACGAGGACGTTGCCGTCTGCAGCGGGCACTGCGGCGGGCTCGTCCTCGACAGTCGACTGGTCCTCGGCGGCTGCTTGGTTGGTCCGTTATCGTCTGAGCGCTACTCCTGCGCGTCGAAATCGGGGCGTATGGCCAGGTAGCCTGCGAGTGCTTCCTCAGTGGCGGTGTAGTAGGTCATGGCCCCGTCGAGCTTGGCAATCTCAGCCATCTCGTCTTCGGTGAGGGAGAAGTCGAAGATGTTCGCGTTGTCGGCGATGTGGGCGGGGTTCTTGGAGCCGGGGATGATGGAGGTGCCCATTTGTACGTGCCAGCGCAGGATCACTTGGGCCGGGGTCTTGCCGTACTTCTCGGCGAGAGCGACGAAGACGGGCTCCTCCAGAAGACCTTTGTCGCCGTGGCCGAGCGGGTACCACGCCTCGATCACCGTTCCGTACGGCACAAGGTAGGCGCGCAGGTCGCGCTGGGCGTGGTAGGGGTGGCACTCAACGGTCACGAGCTGCGGCTTGATGTCGGCGACCTCGATGACCTCGGCGATCTTGTCTTGCGGGAAGTTGGAGAGGCCGAGGGCGCGCACCTTGCCCGCGCGGTACGCCTCCTCCATCGTGCGCCACGCGGCCAGGTAGTCGCCTACCGGCTGGTGCAGGATGAGCATGTCGACGTAGTCGAGCCCCAGGCGCTGGAGCGTGGCGTCCACCGCCGGCATGCCCGCGTCGTAGACACTCGGCCAGAGCTTGGTGGAGACGAAGATCTTGTCGCGCGCGATGCCGCTTTTGGCGATGGCACGGCCCACGGCGCGCTCGTTCATGTAGGCGTTGGCGGTGTCGATGTGCTCGTAGCCAGTCGTGAGCGCGGCGGTTGCGGCCGCCTCGGCCTCGGTCGGGGTCATGAGGAAGGTGCCCAAACCCTCGATGGGCATCTCTACGTCGTTGTTGAGCTTCAGATACTCCATGGTCTCCTCCTTAATGGTGACTTTTCGAATACAAGGCTACGGCGTTTACTGACGTGCGAGAAGTTCACGTTGGAATGATGGATATAACCATGGGGTATATACGGCACATAATGCGTGACAGGAGGATCGATGTACAACCCACAGCTTGACACTTTCATCCGCGTGGCGGAGGCGGGCAGCTTCTCCAAAGCGGCACAAGAGTCCTTCATCACGCCCACGGCCGTCATCAAGCAGATGAACCTGCTGGAGTCGCGGCTAGGCCTTACGCTGTTCCACCGATCGCATCAGGGGCTTTCGCTTACGCGAGCAGGCAGGTCGCTGCTCGCCGACGCCCGCCATATCGTGCAGTACTCTCAAGAATCAATCGCACGCGCCCGCGTCGCCGAGCGTGGAGAGAAGCGCATCATCCGCGTGGGAGTGTCGCTCATGACGCCCAGCACGCCGCTCACGAAGCTGTGGCCGAAGGTGAAGGAACGTTGCCCTGGCATGAGCCTTCAGGTGGTCACGTTTGAAAACACACCCTCGGCGGCGCGCGGTTTGGCGAACCTCGGGCAAGACATGGATATCGTGGCGGGGATTTTCGACGATGCCTTTCTTAAAGAGCGCGGGTGCCTGGGCCTCGAGCTTTCGCGCGAGCCGCTCTGGTGCGCCGTTCCCGTCGACAACGAACTCGCCAAACGCGACATCGTCACATTCGACGACCTCCACAATCACAGTCTTATGCTTATACGCCGGGGCTGGAACGCCGAAATCGACCGCGTGCGCGACGAGATACTCTTGCATCATCCTCAAATCGCGCTCGTAGACTTCCCGCAATATCGGGCGGAGGTGTTCAATCGCGGCGCGAACGAGGACCTCGCGCTTGCGACGCTGCCGTTGTGGGCCAACGTTCACCCCATGCTCAAAACCGTCCCTACCGATTGGGGCTGTCTCGTGTCTTACGGTCTGCTTCATTCGTCGCACCCCGCAGACCATGTGCGGGAGTTCCTCGATGCGGTGTCTGCCGCGCTCGAGGCAAAGCATCGATAGGCAATCGCGAGCAGATGCGCTTATGCCTATGGGGACAACGGGAACTGGCTTCTGATCTTGCGTTTTGATACCGTCGAGTACCGCCTGATGCTGTTTCGGCGTCGCCATAGAGCAAAGCCATCAGCGAAATAACGGGAATAACAGCCTCCGAACCGTCTGGTTCGGAGGCTTCCTTTTTGCATGTCTGTCTAAAACGACTCCTTGCCAAAGTCCCTTGAGCATCGGACGGCATTATTGAGCGTGGGCGTTATCGTAGGTATCTTTGATCTCTTCCGGCAAATCGTCGGGAATCAGCGCCTTCACTCTATCCTCGTTGCCATCCTGAATCGCCTGCTCGTAGTACCAGCATTTGAACCTTTGGTGCTCATCGCCGGCTACTTAAGTGCTTTCGCCGCCTCGCGGGCGCGCCGCTTGGGGTCCTTCGCGGGCTCGTTCGCCTTGGCGGGATCGTCGCCGAAAAACGAGAGCTTCTCCCATTCGCTTGCAACGAATCGCAGGATCTCCTCATCGGACGGCTCCGCGCCGAAGACGATGCGGGCGACGCCGTATCTGCCGCCCTCAACGTGCTCCGCCAGCCCGACCCAGAATTGGCCGTCGTGATATACGGTCAGGGTGGACGACACGCTGATCTGCATGGTTGGTTCCTCCTTTATGTAGATGACCATGCAGAGAAGGGACAACCAAGGAGGCAGGTTACTGATGCGGACTCCCGCACGCCCACGACTACCCGACGGGGACTGTGTTTTCATCTCTGGTGGTTGGATTGTAGCACGTGCGAATGCGCCCGGCATCGCTGCTGACATGGCGCTACTGGGATTCGCTCCTCGATGCATCCTTGTGCACATTACCTTCTCGGTTTCGAAACTTTAAAAGATCTTGAGTTTCGAAACCGAAAAGGAGAGTTTAAGCGAGCGACGACATCAGCTCCGAATCGACGCTCGAGAGGGAGCTCGCGCCGCTCCTGTCCGTCAGGGATGCGTTCCTGAAGGTTCTCATCTGACGACAGAGGTGAGCGTGGTGCCGTTCAAGAAGGGCATGTACCTGTACGTCAAGGTCACCACGCTCGGTTGCGGCGTCTACCCCAAGGCGAGCAAGGCGGTTGACTGCCGTTGCCTAAGCAGTCTTGTCATATCGTTGCCGCAGTCCCCGGCGCAGTGCGCAGCTCCTGCCGAATCTTCCGAAAGCGTTCCGGGACTTCGGCAAGCTCCATCTTCTGCGGGGCATCGACCGTACCCGCTTCCTTCGCCGTTTCGTAATACCAGCACTTGTAATCCACCATCTCCATGGTGTGCAGTAATTCCTCCATCTGCTGTTTCAGAACTTCTTGTTGGTGCCGGAACATGGCAAGGCGCAAATCGATGGTGTCGTCTCCTTGCAGCGCCATCTCGATGTACTGCCGGATGTCCTTGATGGACATCCCGGCTTTCTTCATGCAGCCGATCACCTGCAGCCATTCGATATCCGATTCCCGGAACATGCGAATGCCACCGGAGGAGCGCTCCACGAAGGGCAGCAGCCCCTCCTTGTCGTAGTAGCGCAAGGTGGACGCCGCAACTCCCAGCAGCTTCGCCATCTCTCCCACCGTATAGACCATCTGAAAACCCCTCCGAATTATTCCAGAATCCCCTTGACTTAAAGTTAACTTCAAGTTCTAGGATGCACATGAAGTTCAAAGGAAGCATGCTTCCAAACAGAATGTTTGTCAATCATAAGGAGGGGAATCGAACGTGAACAGGCCGTATGTTTTCTGCCACATGATGTGCGCTTTGGACGGAAAGATCATGGGCAGTTACATGGGAACGCCGCAGGGCAGAGCGGCGGGCGATGCGTTCTACGACATCGCCTTCGGGAAAGAGCCCTTTTACCATCACCAGGGCTGGCTGTCCGGCAGAGTGACGACGGACGACAACTTCACCTTCTACAGGAAGCCGGACCTGGACGAAGATGCGCCGGCCGTTCCGGCAGGTGATTTCATCGCGCAGCCGGACTTCGGAATGTTCTATGTCTCCGTGGACCCCCACGGCAAGCTGGGGTGGAAAAGCAGCACCCTGCGCTATGTGGACACCACCGCCCATGTCGTCGAGGTGCTGACAGAGCAGGTCGGCAACGCCTACAGGGCATTTTTGAGAAAGCTGGGAATCTCGTACATCATCGCGGGAGAAACGGAGCTGGATCACGGTCTGGCCCTTTCCAAGCTGAAAGAAGAATTCAACATCGAGACCCTGATGCTGGGCGGTGGCGGCGTGCTGAACTGGTCGTTCCTGCAAGCGGGGATGTGCGATGAAATCAGCATTGTGTTGGCGGCGGCGGCAGACGGGAGCTCGGATACGCCGCCGGTTTTCAGAGCCGCAGAAGGCATTTCGGAGAGCAAGGCCCTTGGCTTCACGCTGAAAGAGGCGAAGGCCATGGACGGCGGGGCGGTTTGGCTGCGCTATGGCGTGAATCGATAATCATTAACAGGAGGTTTCAATTATGAGGTATGAACGAAAAGAGCAGTTCGAGAAGGTCAACGCATTCGGCACAGGAACGGCGAACACCGCCTATGCCCAGTACTTCACCGGCGATTCGTTCCTGAATCCGCTGACCGATCCGGAAGGCGGCCTGTTCGCCGCCAACGTGACTTTCGAGCCGGGATGCCGCAACAACTGGCATATCCACCATGCGGACAAAGGAGGCGGTCAGCTCCTGCTCTGCACGGCTGGCGAGGGCTGGTACCAGGAGGAAGGCAAGGCCGCCGTCAGCCTGCACGAGGGCAGCGTTGTGATGATCCCCGCCAACGTCAAGCACTGGCACGGAGCGAAGAAGGACAGCTGGTTCAGCCATATCGCCGTGGAGGTTCCCGGCGAGAATTGCGAGAACGAGTGGTGCGAGCCGGTATCCCACGAAGAGTACGCAAGGCTGTAGGGAGGAGCGAAACATGGCAGTCAAGCAGACGGCAGGCAGAGATGCCCTGGGCGAATTCGCCCCGAAATTCGCGGAACTGAACGATGACGTGCTCTTCGGAGAGGTTTGGAGCCGAGAGGGGCAGCTCAGCCTCCGCGACCGCTCCCTCGTGACCGTCGTCGCGCTGATGGCTCAGGGGCTTACCGATGAGAGCTTCCGCTATCACCTGACGGAGGCAAAGAAGAACGGTATTACAAAAGAAGAAATCGCGGAGGTCGTGACCCATGCAGCCTTCTACTGCGGCTGGCCCAAGGCGTGGGCGGTTTTCCGCATGGCAAAGGATATCTGGGGCGAGGAGTAGAACGATGATCTTGAATGAAACCTACCCGTTGGCAAACGGAGTTCAGGTTCCCAAGCTGGGACTGGGCACCTGGTTCATCGACGATGCCGAGGCGGCGGAAGCCGTTCGCGAGGCGGTAAAGCTGGGCTATCGCCTGATCGACACCGCGCAGGCCTACGGAAACGAACGCGGCGTCGGCGAGGGCGTGCGCACCTGCGGCGTTCGCCGGGAAGAGCTTTTCGTCGCCAGCAAGATCGCGGCAGAGCTGAAGACCTACGAGGATGCGGCGAAGTCCATCGATGAGACGCTGGAGAGGATGGGGCTCGGCTACCTCGACCAGATGATCATCCACTCTCCCCAGCCGTGGAGCGAGTTCCGTGTGGAGAAGCGCTATTTCGAGGAGAACAAGGAGGTCTGGCGTGCGTTGGAGGATGCGCGGGCGGCGGGCAAGGTCAAGGTAATCGGCGTGTCCAACTTCCTGCAAGATGACCTTGAGAACCTCCTGGGCTCTTGCCGCGTGATGCCCATGGTCAATCAGATCCTCCTGCACATCACCAACACCGATTCGGCATTGGTGGACTTCTGCAAGGCGCAGGGCATCCAGGTGGAGGCATACTCTCCCATTGCCCACGGTGAGGCGCTGAAGAATCCGGCGATCGTTAAGATGGCAGAGAAGTACGGCGTATCTGCCGCCCAGCTCTGCATCCGCTATGTCCTTCAGCTTGGAGCCGTCGCGCTTCCCAAGACGGCAGATCCCGCCCACATGGAAAGCAACGCGGACGTGGATTTCGCGATCTCCGAGGAAGACATGGAAACTCTCAAGAACATGGAGCGCATCGCCAACTATGGTGACTTCAGCGCATTTCCCGTGTTCAGCGGGAAGCCTCTTGCATGAGGAGCAAGCGTGAAATGAAAACCTTGATTCTGTACTACTCCTACGGAGGCAACACGAAGCGCATCGCCGAGATGATCCAGAGGGAAATCGGCGGGGATATTGCTCGTATGGATACGGTTGTTCCCTACGATGGCGATTATGATGAAGTCGTCAATCAGGGGCAGCGTGAGATTGCCGAGGGTTATTGCCCGGAACTGAAGCCGCTGCACATTGGCTGGAGAGATTACGACACCATCATCCTGGGTTCTCCTGTCTGGTGGTACACCTTTGCGCCCGCCATGCGCAGTTTCCTGGAGCGGGCTGACCTGACCGGGAAGATCGTGTATCCGTTTGCCACCAATGGCGGCTGGCTGGGACACGCGCTGAAGGACTTTGAGGAAGCCTGCAAGGGCGCAATCGTGAAACCGGGCCTCGATGTGCAGTTCGATGAATCCATGCTCCGTACTTCTGAGAAAGATATTCAGGCATGGATTGATACAATCTGCAGACAATCGATCTACAGCTTTCGGCATCCGCCACAGAGCTGGCAAGGATTTGGGACGATCCCAAAAATGCAAACAGAGCGTTCCGACTTTCCGACGGAACGCTCTTCGCTCCCTTCGTGCCCTTTTTCCTCGCCTTCACCGGGCGACCCGGGAGCTGGGGCTGGCAGACGCCTCTCTGCTCTTCGTCCACAACGTCCAGGGAAATCTCGCGGTCAACCGCTTGCTCGGTTGGAGGCGAGGGCCCGAGTTCGCCCACGCCCAGGAGCTGCTCAGCGCCTATTCCGAAGGGGGCATGCGGGCGGTATCGGCTCGTCACGATTCCCGTAGTTGATCTTGACTGTGGACTCCTTACAAGTCTTGCTCGAGATCGAGCGGAGACTGGGCCCTGCCGAATCGGAGCTATGGCGACCAAAAATGTTGCCAGAAGACGCCGTCGACACTGTTTGCGATGGGGTAGAGCTCGATGGCGGTTCGGCACAGTCTGTTTCGACGGTTTCGCGGGGCGTTGATGGCGTGAAGGCGGCCGTTGGAAAGAAACTCATTTCCGTGGGGAAGAAACTTCTCGGTGAGTAAAGCTCATCGGAGCGGGGATAGAGCTTTGTCTGCGGGGTACGAAATGCTGGCTAGTGGTTGCGACGCCTTGTTGCGGAAATGCCAACTGCCGCGACTACACCACCGGCAACATTCAGGGCTGCCGCTATCGCGCTGTTGTCGCCCGTCGCGGGTAGGGTGGTCTCGGCTGGTTTAACTGCCGTTACTGCCTTGGTGGAAACGGGATTTGCCGCGGGCTTTTCTGTCTTGGGCTGCGGTGTGGGCTCGGGCTTGGTTTCCGGTTCGGGTTTGACCTCTGGGATCGGCTTAACACTTGGATCGGGTTTGGAACCGCTCGTATCGGTTGCAATCAAGTGCACGTCGCTGTCGAAGACGTAACGGATGTAGTAATCGTGCCGCCTTTCGTGCATAATCCCCTGCCCGCTGTCGAAGTCACGGTCAACGTGTGTGCCAAGGTAGGTTGAGCTGTTGAGGTCCAGCCTGTAAGGGATTTGGTCGTCGGCGTAACTGCCTGTAAAGACTACGGTTGCTCTAACGTGATTGTCAATCATGGTCAGGGCAATAGAGACGCTGGCCTCTTTGGGGTTCTCGGTTTTTATAAGGCTTTCGGTATCGGTGTCGATCTTGAAGAGATGGACGGTGTCGTTAAGCCCGTAGATGAAGTCCTCGGATTTGTCGGGAAAATCGTATACAAGAGCCTCGTTCTGGACCAACTCGAAAGCAGGGGGTAGCTCCAAATCGTAGTAATGATCGATGGGGGTGGTTGCTGTGAGGCTGCCTTCCGCGTTGACTTCGTCGCAGGTGATGGGTGCTGCGACATCGGGTTCGGGTATTTCGGTCGCCAGTGCTGCGCAGGGTAGCAAAAGCTGCCCTGCCATAAGAATGCTTACTCCGAAGGCGACGACTCTGGCGCCTGCATGAAGCTTGACGTTGCGGATAGACAGGTCAGTGCGTTTGTTATGGGTTTGCGGTGCAACATGCTGTCCATACATAAGGCGCTCCTTGTTCGTAGGCCGGTTTCCGTGGATCTATATTGCGCCTGCCCGATTCGGCCAGGCTCATACACGCGAACGCTCACGCGAGCAGGAGAAAGCTCTAGTTAATTTTCCCACAGTCGACACTTTGCGGCCAACGATTTACTGTTCAATTCTCGGAGAGAGAATCAAGACAGTTAACGAGTTGTCAGGCAATGAGATTGTGTCTAGAGAGCACGAACAAGAGATGCGATCTGCAGACGACTGAATAGCTCCATCTGTTTTGGTTACAACGAAATGTGTGCCGCGCGCCTGCGGCATGAAGGAGGGAGATTTCTATGAATATCGTTGTATTGAGTGGTAGCCCGCGCAAGGGAGCCAATACCGACACCATGGTCGAGGCGTTTGCCGAGACCGCGCGTGAGGGCGGCAATACGGTCGAGGTCGTCCGCGTTGCCAGCAAGAAAATCGCTGGTTGCCTGGGGTGTCAGTATTGCTTCGCCCACGAGGGCACTTGCGTGCAGAAGGACGACATGGCCAACGTGATCGAGTCGCTGAAAGACGCCGATATGGTTGTCTTCGCTTCGCCTATCTACTGGTTTGATATTACTGCGCAGGAGAAAGCCGCCATCGACCGCCTGTACGCCTTCGGTGCCACGGGCTTCCCGTTCACCAAGACGGCCCTTTTGCTCGATAGCCACAGCGAGGGCGTCTATGATGCGGCGATCGCTATGTACAAGTCAACCTGCGCGTACTGCAAGTGGGAGGACCAAGGCATTATCACCATCAGCGGTATGACCGAGCGCGATAGCATGGCATCGTCGCCCAAGTTGGAAGAGGTGCGAGAGCTCGCTCGCAAGCTCGCCTAAGGGCAAGAAGAACGCATGGCAATCGGTGTTGGTGGAAAATGTTTGCTATCCTTACCAAGAGGAATGCTGATTGCCATGCGTTGATGCTTCCGCGGACAATTCCGGCGTGCTAAAATGCCTTCTCGTTCAAGAATTCCCTGAACGCGGGAATGTCAAAGCCAACGAGACCACGCCCGCGCTCTCCAATGACGCCGTCCTCCAGGAGGCGGCGTTTGTATTGGCTTGCGTAGTTGCTGGCGACGCCCATGCGTTTGGCTATCTCCGAGACCCTGCTGGGGCCAGAATCGGGCAGCATCGCGAGCAAAAACTCAATGTCTTTATCGGAAAGCTCCCGATAGGTCGTTTCGAGAGAAGCCCGATGTCATGCTTCTCGAGTTGCCTGAAGACGCCATTCATGCGCGTGCGCCAGTTGCCCCGGGCCTCTTGAGCATATGTCCAATCGATGCCCATTGGGCCAATTTGAACACCGTTTATGCGCGCGTGAGGCTGTGAGAGGTAGCTATCTGCGGCTTCTTTGGTTCGCTCGATAATATCTTCGAGCATGCCTGGCATGGCGGAGACATTTGCTGCAATCCATGGTGGCCCCTTTGCAGGTTTTGCTAATTTTTGCAACTTTTGCTAACTTTTGCAAGTTTTGCTAACGGCTTAACATGTCTTGTTCCGTGGGATTGCAGGAGTGAAAAACGGGGATTCCTATTATTCCGGCTACGTTGCAGCGAGCGGGGCCGAAGCGCGATGTTGCTGCGCTCCGGCCCCCGCTGCTTTGTAAACCCATGACGGTTTGGCCACCGTTGTTTTAGTCAAACAAGCTCGGCATGTCATTTTCCTTCATGAGGGCGCCGGCAGAAGGCAGGCTCTGCGCGGTGAACTTCTCGGCCGAGACGCCGGCGCCAAGGATCTCTTCGGTTGTGCCGACAGTGGTGACCGAGCGGCCCTTCTTGGCGGTAAAGGCCTGGACGCCCTGCGTGTTGGTGGTCGTCTTGGTCTTGAGCAGCGACGTGTTGAAGTTCATCAAACGATAGTCGCTCGAGACCAGCGCGATGTCGCGATCTTCCTTGAGCACCTGGGCATACAGCAGCTTGCTGCCACCGTAGATGGCGTTCTTGAGGCGCTTGCGGTTGGTCTTGGTGACGTATCCGGAAAGCGCGACGCGGACCACGCGGCCGTTCTCAAAGACGAACAGCACGTCGGCCTTGTAGTCCTCGGGGTCGATGACCCAGATGACACTCTCGTCGGGCTCCATCTCAAGATCGGCCGGCAGGTACGAGCCCAGCTGGGCCGACTTGGTGTCCTCAAACGCCGCAACCTTGCACTTGTACACCTGGCTCTTGTTGGTAAAGACCAGCAGCTCGTGGGTGTTGGAGGATGGGAATTCGATAAAGGGTTTGTCGCCGTCCTTGTACTTGAGCGTGGTCGCCTTCTTGAGTACGCGATCCGTCATCTTCTTAAGGTAGCCATCGCGCGAGAGCATGATGGTGACCGGGTACTCGTCGACCTCGGGCTCCAAGCTTACCTCGATAACCTCATGGGGCTCGATCCTGCCCGTGCGGCGCGGCATCACGTACTTCTTGTTGACCGCGGCCAGCTCATCGCTGATGACCTTCTTGATGTTCTCCTCGCTGGAGAGGATCTCCTCAAGCTCGGCGATCTCTCCCTCGAGCTTGGCAATGTCCTTGGTGCGGTTGAGAATGTACTCTTCGTTAATGTTGCGGAGCTTGAGCTCGGCAACAAACTCTGCCTGGGTTTCGTCGATATCGAAACCCTTCATAAGGTTGGGCACGACCTCGGCCTCGAGCTTAGTGCCGCGGATGATGGCGATAGCCTTGTCGATGTCGAGCAGAATCGCCTCGAGGCCGTGCAGCAGATGCAGTCGCTCGGACTTTTTGCCCAGGTCAAAGTTAATGCGGCGTCGCGTAGACTGGATACGCCACTTGACCCACTCGTGCAGGATCTGGCGCACGCCCATAACGCGAGGGTAACCGTCGACCAGCACGTTGAAGTTGCACGAGAACGAATCCTGCAGCGTGGTCGAGCGGTAGAGTTTGGCCATGAGCTTGTCGGGGTCGACGCCGCGCTTAAGGTCGATGGCGATGCGCAGACCCGAAAGGTCGGTCTCGTCGCGGATGTCGGCAATCTCCTTGACCTTGCCCTCCTTGGAGAGCTTGACGATGCGCTCGATGATGGCATCGGTCTTGGTGGTGTAGGGGATCTCGTAGACCTCGATGATGCGCTCTTCGGGAATCCAGCGCCAGCGGGAGCGGATCTGGAAGCTGCCGAGGCCGGTCTCGATGATCTTCTCCATCTCCTCGCGGCGGTAGATGATCTCGCCGCCGGTCGAGAAGTCGGGCATGGGCATGTACTCGAGCAGGTCGCAGTCGGGATCCTTGAGGTAGTGCATCGTTGCGGTACAGACCTCGTTGAGGTTGAAACCGCAGATGTCGGATGCCATGGCGACGCCGATGCCCTTGTTGGCCGAGACGAGGATATTGGGGAACGTGGTGGGCAGCAGGCGCGGCTCCTTCATGGCGCCGTCGTAGCTGTCAACGAAGTCGACCGGGTCCTTGTCGATGTCCTTGAAGATCTCGGCGCTGATGGGGGAGAGCTTGGCCTCGGTATAACGCGAGGCGGCGTAGCTCAGGTCGCCCGAATAGTACTTGCCAAAGTTGCCCTTCGACTCAACGAAGGGGGCGAGCAGTGCCTCATTGCCGGTGGCCAGACGTACCATCGTTTCGTAGATCGCGGCATCGCCGTGCGGGTTGAGCTTCATGGTCTGGCCCACGATGTTGGCGCTCTTCTGGCGCTCGCCCTTGAGCAGGCCCATCTTGTACATGGTGTAGAGCAGCTTGCGGTGCGAGGGCTTAAAGCCGTCGATCTCGGGGAACGCACGCGAGACGTTGACACTCATGGCGTAGGGCATGTAGTTGACCTCGAGCGTCTGCGTGATCGGCTGGTCGGTGACTTCGGAGTGCAGGCCGATGACGTTCTCGGCGTTGACCTGCTTTTTCTTCGGCTGGTTCTTCGTCTTCTTCTTTGCCACGATATCCTCTTGAACTTCTTAAGGGCCGTCGTTATCGATTTGCTGCTACTGCAGGTCCAACTGGTCCAGGTATTCCTTGCCGTGCTCCGAGATATGGCGCTTGCGGCCCGCCTCGTCGTTGCCCAGCAACAGGTTGAACATGGTTTCCATCTTGGTGACGTCCTCGGGCTCCACCTTGATCAGACGACGCGTCTCGGGGTTCATGGTAGTGAGCCACATCATGTCCGGGTCGTTTTCACCAAGACCCTTGGAGCGGTTGATCGAGCACTTTTGGTCGCCGATCTCTTTGAGGATGCCGTTCTTCTCGAGCTCGGTGTAGGCAAAGTAGGTCTTTTCTCTGCAGTTGATCTCGTAGAGCGGCGACTCGGCGATATACACGTAACCCTCGTCGATAAGCGTGGGTACCAGGCGGTAGAGCATGGTGAGCACGAGCGTGCGGATGTGGTAACCGTCGACGTCGGCGTCCGTACAGATGATGACCTTGTTCCAGTTGAGGTTGTCCAGGTCAAAGGCGCCCAGGTTCTTGATGCGCTTGTCCTTGATCTCCACGCCGCAGCCCAGCACGCGCATGAGGTCCATGATGATGTCGGACTTAAAGATGCGCGGATAGTCCTCCTTTAGGCAGTTGAGGATTTTGCCGCGGACGGGCATAACACCCTGGAACTCGGCATCGCGCGAGGTGCGAATGGCGCCTGCTGCCGAGTCGCCCTCTACGATGTAGATCTCGCGGCGGCTCTTGTCTTTGGAACGGCAGTCGATGAACTTCTGCACGCGGTTGGCCATGTCGGTCTTCTGCTGCAGGTTGGTCTTGATGCTCTGGCGCGTTTTCTCTGCGTTCTCGCGCGAGCGCTTGTTGATGAGCACCTGCTCCATGATCTTATTGGCGGCGTCTTTGTTCTCGATCAGGTAGGTCGAGAGGCGCTCCTTAAAGAATGCCGTCATGGCCTGCTGGATAAAGCGGTTATTGATGGCCTTCTTGGTCTGGTTCTCGTAGGACGTCTGGGTGGAGAAGCAGTTGGTTACCAGCACCAGACAGTCCTGGACGTCCTGCCACTTAATGCCGCTCTCGTTTTTGTTGTATTTGCCCTGTTGCTTAATGTAGGCATCGATGGCACTGGTCAGAGCGCTACGGGCGGCCTTCTCGGGCGAACCGCCGTTCTCGAGCCACGATGAGTTGTGGTAGTACTCCTGCATCATGAAAGTGCGTGAGAAGCACATGCACGCGGTGATCTTGACGTTGTAGTCGGGCAGGTCCTCGCGATCGCGACCGCGACGGTCGGCCTCGATAAAGAAGGGCTCGGTGAGGTAGTCGGCACCGACCTTCTCGAGCACATAGTCCTCGATGCCCTTGGGGTAGCAAAAATCCTCTTCGGTAAATTTGCCATCGTCGCCCTCGATGCGCAGGCGGAAGGTCACGTTGGCGTTGACCACGGCCTGGCGGCGCATGGTCTCGCGATACCAATCGTAGGGAATGCTGATGGAGGTAAAGACCTCAAGATCGGGGCGCCACTTGATGGTGGTGCCGGTGCGGTTCTCGTCGCTGGGCTCAATCTCGAGTGCCTTCTTCTTGGCGCCGACAACCTTGCCCTTCTTAAAGTGCAGGGAGTACTTGTTACCGTCACGCCAGACGGTGACGTCCATGTACTCGGAGGCGTACTGGGTCGCGCACGAGCCTAGGCCGTTGGTGCCGAGCGAGAAGTCGTAGTCGCCGCCCTGGTTGTTGTTGTACTTGCCGCCGGCGTAGAGCTCGCAAAAGACGAGCTCCCAGTTAAAGCGCTTCTCGGAAGGGTTCCAGTCGAGCGGGCAGCCACGGCCGTTATCCTCTACCTGAATGGAGCCATCGCGAAAGGCGGTAAGGGTGATAAGTTTGCCGTAGCCCTGGCGTGCCTCGTCAACGGCGTTGGACAGGATCTCGAAGGCAGCATGCGCGCAGCCATCGAGTCCGTCCGAGCCAAAGATGACGGCGGGGCGTAGACGTACGCGTTCCTCGTCCTTGAGCTGGCGGATACTGTCGTTACCATAGTTTGCGGTGTTTTTTGCCATACTCGCTCTCTCGGTGCTCCTTTGCTGCGTTTTAGTCATATAGATAGTCAAGGTAGCATAGCCCAGCCCA
Source organism: uncultured Collinsella sp. (assembly GCA_902494195.1). Classification (GTDB taxonomy): domain Bacteria; phylum Actinomycetota; class Coriobacteriia; order Coriobacteriales; family Coriobacteriaceae; genus Collinsella. The sequence continues at coordinate 37,529 of CABUSH010000021.1, forward strand.
TAGGCGATTCCAACCAACACGAAATCCATCGAACGCGCGTTCGTTATCGGTATGGAAACTGACGGCTTATCAAATGATAGAATTGCCGCCACAAATGTTTTTATTAAGGGGGCTCACAGTGACCGAGAAAGAGAAGATGGAGCGCGGGGAGTGGCATGATGCCAACTTTGACGAGGAGCTTCTGGCAAAACGGGCGAGGGCAGAGGAGCTCTGCTATGACTTCAATATGGGAAAACCCGGAAGCAACGCGCAGCTTGACGCCCTAAAAACCTTGCTCGATACCGATCTTCCGGCGGGGCTGACGGTCCTTTCGCCTACCTACTTTGACTACGGGGACAAGACAACCTTTGGCGACGGCTGCTTTGTGAACCATGGCTGCTACTTTATGGACGGTGGTTCTATTACCTTTGGTGACAACGTGTTTATTGGGCCGTTTTGCGGCTTCTATACCGCTTCGCATCCCCTTGGGGCAAAAGAGCGCAACTTGGGTCTCGAGAGGGCTCTGCCCATTGTTGTTGGCGATAACTGCTGGTTTGGCGCGAACGTGTCCGTACTCCAGGGGGTTACCATCGGCAGCGGCTGCGTTATCGCTGCGGGAAGTGTTGTGACGGAAGATCTTCCGGACAACGTGATGGCGGCAGGCGTTCCCGCGGTCGTCAAGAAGACCATCGAACAATAACGGAGCTATTATACGATGGGGCACGCATGGTTCCGGCAAATCCGGTTATTGGCGTGCGCGTTGGCCATGCTGATAAGTCCCACTTACTCGGGTCCTTCCGACTCGGTTCTGTCCGAGTAAGTTTGAATAGCGAATCGAAGTTGTTATGTCCGCATGGCGATGACGAACATGGTTTTCATAATGACAGATATAGTTGACATCTTTTGATTTATGCAATATATCTCTGTCATGTTGCAACAGATATCTGTCCACATTTACGAAAGGAACTCCATGCCGGGCAAAAAGAACCTACGCATGAAGGCGGCACGCGCGGCGGCTGGCCTTTCGCAAGCTGACTTAGCCCAAGCCGTGGGCGTTACGCGCCAAACCATCGGCCTTATCGAGGCGGGCGGCTACAACCCCACGCTCAATCTGTGCGTGGCAATCTGTAAGGCGCTGCGCGTTACGTTGAACGACTTGTTTTGGGAAGACGAAACCGACGCCGACCCTAATGCTCTTTAGGAGTTCACTATGAAATATGAAGATCTGAAAATCGTGCAAAAGTGGCGTGAATATGCCGGCCCAAAGGATGAACGCCTGGAGGTTGAGAACGCGAAGATCTACAAGATTGGTTTCGTGCTGCTTTCGTTTGGCATGTTGATGATCTTTTTCTACCAGTTTATAGCTCGACAGGTTGCGTGGGTTCACAGCGACGCCAGTGAAATGCCGCATGGCTTTGCAACGCCGTTCGAGGCCGCCATGTATTTGTGGCTCGTTCTCGTGATGTTGATTTGCGCAGGACTGCAAACGCGGAAGGGCTATGTCGATACCAATCGTTTTGGGCAAACCGAGCATCTTCCTGTTGGATATTTCCTGCTTGTCAGCGGTCTTAGCGGCGCCGCGTTCGCGCTTGTTATTGCCGCAATGCGCTGTATCGCTGAGGCGCAGATCGTACCGCTCGAAAGCGTTTTTTGGTTGGCGAACTTGGCCACGGGCGTGTTCTGCGGCGCGACGATTTTCGCGGCCACGTTTGCTGTCCTGTGCGCAACGTTTTTCACGGCGAAAAGACGCCGTGCCAAGCTCGAGGCAGAACTCGACTCCA